>DATNAG010000122.1:0-15940 GCA_035572835.1 Solirubrobacterales bacterium | reverse complement strand
CAGGTCGGGCTCGTATTCGGTCGCCACGGGCGCCACCACCCGGTCGAGCAGCGAGAGGTAGACGTCCCGGCCCGAGCCTTCCGGCACCGGCAGGTTGATCGTGCAGCCCGCCCCGTCCCCGGCGCCGATGTCCTCCGCCAGCCCCGTCCCCGGCCAGATCCCCTCCTGCTGGATCGAGATCAGGAGGACGTCGTCGCGCTCGCCGAAGATCGCTTCCGTGCCGTTGCCGTGGTGGACGTCCCAGTCGAGGATCAGCACCCGCGAGGCGCCGAGCTCGGCGATCGCCAGCGCCGCCGCGACCGCGACCGAATTGAAGAGGCAGAAGCCCATCGCCCGCTCCGGTTCGGCGTGGTGGCCCGGCGGGCGCAGCGCGCTGAGGCCGACGGGGGCCTCGCCCGCGAGGAGCGCCCGCGCCAGTGCCGCGGCGCCGCCGACGGCGTGTGTCGCCGCCTGGAAGGACTCCGGCCCGTCGTAGGTCTCGACGTCGATCGCGCCGCCGCCGGCCTCGCTCAGCTCGCGGATCCCGGCGATGTGGCGCGAGGTGTGGACCAGCTCCAACTCCGCGGTGGTGACCACAGGGGCGCCGCGGCGCTCCCAGCCGAGCCAGCCTTCGGCTTCGAGCCGGCGTTCGATCGCGACCAGGCGCGGCGGCGACTCCGGATGCCCGGGCATCAGGTCGCGGGGGTCGTGGTCGAGGCTCGAGGGGTCGCTGAAGTAGAGCAACGAAGGAGAAATCTTGAGCGGTGGAGCCCCGCGCGTCAAGCGCCACCAGGAGAGAGGCGGGCCGCGCGGTGGATCAGGTAGCGCTGCTCGGGGAGGCTCGCGGTCAGTTCGGCGGCGCGGCTGTACTCGGCGTGGGCGGCGCGCCCGTCGCCCGCCAGCTCGAGCAGGTGGGCGCGGACCGCGTGCACGCGATGGTGGCCTTCGAGCCTCGGCTCGACCTCGGCGAGCAGCTCCAGCCCCCGCTCGGGACCTTCGGCCATCGCCGCAGCGACGGCCCGGTTCAAAGCCACCATCGGCCCCGGCGCGACCTGTTCGAGCAGCCCGTACAGGGCGAGGATCTCGTTCCAGTCGGTGTCTTCGGGGCGCCGCGCCCGGTCGTGGGCGAGGGCGATCGCCGCCTGCAGCTGGTAGGGGCCGACAGCGCCCTTGGCGATCTCCTCGGCGACGATCCGGCCGCCCTCGGCGATCGCCGCCGCGTCCCAGAGCGAGCGATCCTGCTCGTCCAGCGGCACCAGTTCGCCGCGCCCGTCGGTGCGGGCCGGTCGGCGCGCATCGGTGAGCAGCATCAGCGCCAGGAGGCCGCCGACCTCGGGCTCCTCGGGCAGCGCCAGCCGGGCGATCCGGGTCAGCCGGATCGCCTCGCCGGAGAGCTCGGTGCGGGCGAGGTCGGGCCCTTCGCTGGCCGCGTAGCCCTCGTTGAAGATCAGGTAGAGGACGCCGAGCGCGGCCCGCAGCCGCTCCGCCCGTTCCTCCACGGCCGGCAGCCCGAACGGCTCGCCGGCCTCGGCGACGGTCTTCTTCGCCCGCGCGATCCGCCGGCCCATCGTCGTCTCCGGGACGAGGAAGGCGGCGGCGATCTCGGCGGTCGTCAATCCGCCGACCGCGCGCAGGGTGAGGGCGATCGCCGAGGCGGGGGAGAGCTCCGGCCGACAGCACATGAAGATCAGCGCCAAGGTGTCGTCGGCCTCGGCGCCCGGCCCGGGCTTCGGTTCCACCGCCAGCCGCTCCTCGCGCGCCCGCCGGGCCGAGTCGGTACGGATCCGGTCGGTCATCCGCCGCGAGGCCACGGCGATCAGCCATCCGACCGGGCTCTCCGGGATCCCCGCGACGGGCCACTGGCGCGCCGCGTCGATCATCGCCTCCTGGACCGCGTCCTCGGAGTCGGCGAAGTCGCCGAAGCGCCGGACCACGGCGGCGAGGACCCGCGGCGCTGACTCGCGCAGCAGATCCTCGACGTCGCGGCGGTGTCGGCCGGTGGGCACGCTCAGCCCTCGCTCATCCGCCCTCGCTCATCCACATGACCTCGCGCACCTCGATCCGGTCGCGGATCGGCGCGCCGCCTGGGCCAGGAGCGGCCGAGCCGCGCGCGGCGATCTCGATCGCCCGCTCCTCGGACTCGACGTCGATCATCCGGTAGCCCGCGAGCAGCTCCTTCGACTCCGGGAAAGGCCCGTCGGTGACGACCGGCGCACCACCGTCGGAGACCACGCGCTTTGCCAGCTCGGGCGCGGTCAGGGCCTGGGCCTCGACCAGCTCGCCGCGCTCGCGCAGCTCCGCGTTCAGGTCCAACTGGAAGTCGATGTGGGCCTGGGCCTCCTCGGGGGCCCACTCCGTCATCGGAACCAGTCCCTCGACCCCGCCGTAGTACTGCAGCAGCATGAACTTCATCTCGGTACCTCCTCGTTCGCGGCGCTTCGGTGGTCGGCGCCTTCGGAAGTGTGTCGGAGCCGGTCGCGCGAATGCGACATCGCCGAACTAAAGATTGAAATTCGCTCTGTAGGCGGCCGGGACGAGGTCGTTGAACTCCGGGTGCCGCCGCATCCACTCGTTGACGAAGGGGCAGAAGGGAAGGACTTCGAGCCCTTTGGCGCGGGCCTGCTCGAGCGCGAAGCGGGCGAGGGCGGCACCGACGCCGCGCCCTTCGAAGCGCTCGTCGACCTCGGTGTGGATCAGCGCGATCAGGCCGGGCCGCAGGCGGTAGACGATGAAGCCTGCCTGCTCGCCGTCGACGGTGGCGATGAAGCGGTTGCGCTCGGTCGCGTCGGTGACCAGGACATCCGGGTCAGCGGGCACGTTCGGCCTCCCACTCCCGGTCCATCTCCTCGGCCAGCTCCGGGTCCATATAAGGACCCGGCTCGCGCAGCTTTGCGATCACCTGACGTCGACTCAGGTCGTCCTTGTCCTGGCTCAGCTTGCGCTTGCAGACGAAGCGGCTGACCGGGATCCGCAGGCCGACGGTCCCCTTGGCGACCTCGCGCCCCCACTCCTGGTCCAGGTAGAGCGGCTCCTCGACGGCGCGCTCGAAGCGCTCGACCAACCGCGTCAGCGTCGCCAGGTTCTCCTCCGGCCCGAGCACCTCGGGCACCCCGTATATGTGGGCGACGCTGAAGTTCCAGGTCGGCGCCCGGGTCGCCTCGGGCCCGTACCAGCTCGGCGACACGTAGCCGTGGCGGCCCTGGACGATCACCATCACCTCGCGGTCGCCGAAACCGTGGGCCTCCTCGTCGGGGCGGCCGACGTGGGTCAGCAGCGCCAGTTCCTCGGCGTCCTCGTCGAGCAGGACCGGATAGTGGGAGGCGACCAGCTCACCTTCGTTGGATCTGACGATCGTCGCCCAAGGGTTCTCGCGGACGAGATCACGGACGGCGTCGGGGTCGGTGACGGCGTGGGCAGGGTTGTGTCGCATCGACCGATTGTGGCCGATGCGGGGGCCGGCCCCCAGGCGAGGCCGGCCACCGCGAAGCCTTGGTGCTAGGACGTCTTCGAAAGCGAAACTGCTGGAGCGACGTGCGTGACTTCCATCTTCATATCCCTGCTCACCCCCTCCCGAACCGGTCGTAGTTGGACCCTGGCTTTCACCCGGTGTGACCAGTTGCACCGCTGAAACGGATTCCAGCAGTACACGCGGTTCCAGCAAACACCGCTCGAATTGGTCAGAAATTGCTCTACGATCGAACGAGCTATCCCGCTTGAATGAAGGAGACCGTCCGCATGCCCCCCGCCAAGACCACCACGCCGAGGATGGAGACGACCCTCGCCGCGATCGTCGCCCACCCGACCCGCGCCCGGGCCTTCACGATCCTCAACGATCGGACCGCCAGCCCTGTGGAAATCGCCCAAGAGATCGGCAAAGACGTAGGGCACGTCGGTTACCACGTCCGCAAACTGCTGCAGCTGGACCTGATCGAGCTGGTCGACGAGCGTCCCGTCCGCGGCGCGGTCGAGCATTTCTACCGGGCAGTCGAAAGGGCGATGGTCACCGAGGAGGAATTCGCGGCCCTGAGCATCCCCGAGCGCGAAGGTTTCAACCGCTACGGCATGCAGCTACTCGTCGCCGACGTCGCCCGGTCTATGGACCAGGAAGTCTTTGCCGCTCGGACGAACCACATCATCGTGCGAACGCCGATGGTGGTCGACGAGGAGGGCTTCCAGGAAATGAGCGAGCTCCACACCGAGATGATGGATCGGACTTTGGAGGTACAGGCGCGCAGCGCCGAACGGATGGCGGGGTCCGGTAAGGACGGCATCTCGACGATCTCCGCCTCGCTCTTCTTCGAGGTCCCCGAGAAACGAAGCTCGGCCGAGTAACGCTGGGCACGGGGCCGCGATCCGCGTCGCAACGGGCCTCGCGGCGGCACGAGACATTCATCCGTCTATGAATCTCCCCGTTCACCGGGGGAGGCGCCTACCATCTGTAGTCCCATGCTGATCGAGGATCGTTCGACCACGCCGGACTTCCCGCCGGAGGCGCCGCGCCGCTGGCCGAAGCGACTGCTGGTCGGCGGCGTCATGGTCCTGCTGCTGGGCGCGGTCGCCGCGTTCATCGTCTCCGCCTTCGCGCTCTCCGGCGCCACGATCGAAGAAGACGGCTCCTCGCTGGGCAAGGTCAGCACCGACACGTTCGGGGGCAGCGTCGAAAGCGTCACGGCGACCGCGGTGAAGAGCGGTGCCGACGTCCCGGTGAAGATGCAGGGCGATCGCATCGTCCCGACGACGAAGCTCCACCCGGGCGAGGAAGTGGCGGTCGAAGTGAAGGTGAAGCGCCCCAGCGTGATCGGCACGCTCGCCGGCGGCGAGAAGACGCTCACCGCCACCGTCACCGCCCCGGTCGCGAACCTGGAAGCGCGCTGGCTGAACGTCAAGGACGGCAAGAACCCGCGCCTCCATTTCAGCCGCCCGGTGAGCGAGATCGTCTACGGCACCGAAGGCGAGAAGAAGCATCGCCGCTTCGACCAGCCCCGCCGCTCGGTCACGCTCGGCCCGCAGCCGCCCGCCGGCCAGCTGCAGGTCTCCTGGGCGGCCATGTCCTGGGAGCACCCGGGCAAGGCCAAGACCGTCACCTGGTTCCCCGCGACCGGGGTGCCGACCGTCGCCGCGACCCCGACCGCGGGCGCGACGATCTCCGCCTCGACCCCGATCGAAGTCACCTTCTCGAAGCCGGTGAAGAAGATCCTCGGCTCCGAAAGGCCGAAGCTCTCGCCGGAAGTCGACGGTAAGTGGACGCAGCCCAGCCCGCACACGCTGCGCTTCGTGCCCGCCGGCTTCGGCGTGCCCCTCGCCGCCGACCTGAAGGTCGAGCTTCCGGAAGCCATGGAAATCGTCCAGGCCGACGGCTCGACCGAAAGCTCCTCCGAGATCGCCTGGGAAGTTCCCGCCGGCTCGCAGACGCGCCTGCGGCAGATGCTCGCCGAACTCGGCTACCTGCCCTACAAGTTCACCGGCGAAATCGTCGCCAAGACGCCGGCAGCCCAGGTCGCCGCCGCGACCACCGAGACTCCGAACGGTCACTTCACGCCGCGTTGGAGCAACACGCCTTCCCGCCTCAAGGAAATCTGGGCCAACGAAACGAGTGTCCTGGTCGAAGGCGCGCTGATGTCCTACCAGGAACGGAACGGCCTCGAAGTCGACGGCGTAGCCGGCCCGGAAGTCTGGGAAGCGATCATGAAGTCGGTCATCGCCGGCGACGTGAAACCGGAAAAGGGCGCCGGCAACGGCTACAGCTGGTCCTACGTCAGCGAGGCGTCGCCGGAGACGGTCGGCATCTGGCACAACGGCAAGTGGGTGCTCAAGGACCTGGCGGCCAACACCGGCATCCCCGGCGCCGAAACCGAGCTCGGCACCCACAACGTCTACCTCCGCTACGAAGAAACGACGATGAGCGGCGAAAACCCGGACGGCTCGAAATACGTGGATCCGGGGATCATGTGGGTCTCCTACTTCTTCGGTGGCGACGCCCTGCACGCCTTCGACCGCGCCTCGTACGGCAGCCCGCAGAGCCTCGGCTGCGTCGAGATGCCCCTCGAAGACGCCGCCGCCGTCTGGCCATACACGCCGATCGGCACGCCGGTCACCGTCGACCCCGCCTGAGCGACCGTCTCAAGCCCGAGGCCTGATTCGGGATCGCCCTCTCGCGGTACTGGGGAGGAAGACTTCGAAGAAAGGAGCTCGATTACATGAGCACGCAGATAGCGGCCGCCTCCGGCACCTTCAAGCTGGGCGGCGACCTCGAGGTGAACCGGCTCGGCTACGGCACCATGCAGCTGACCGGCGAGGGGGTCTGGGGAGAGCCCGCGGACCACGACGAAGCGCTCGCCGTCCTGCGGCGCGCGGTCGAGGCGGGCGTCAACTTCATCGACACGGCCGACTCCTACGGGCCCGAAGTGGCCGAACGCCTGATCCACGAGGCCCTCTACCCGTACGGCGACGACCTGGTGATTGCCACCAAGGCGGGGCTGACCCGCGCCGGGCCGGGGGACTGGCGGCCGCTCGCCCGTCCCGAGTACCTGCGCCAGCAGTGCGAGCTGAGCCTGCGCCGACTCGGCCTGGAGACGATCGACCTCTTCCAGCTCCACCGGATCGACGCCAAGGTGGCGCTGGAGGAGCAGGTCGGCGAACTGAAGAACCTCCAGGACGAGGGCAAGATCCGCCACATCGGGCTCTCCGAGGTCGACGTCGATCAGCTCGAAGCGGCGCAGGAACACGCGACGATCGCCAGCGTCCAGAACCTCTTCAACCTGACCGCGCGCGACGCCGAGCCGCTGCTCGACCACTGTGAGGAGAACGGGATCGGCTTCATCCCCTGGTTCCCGCTGGCCACCGGCAAACTCGTGGAGGACGGCGGGCCGTTGGCCGAGATCGCCGCCGAGACGGGTGCCGAGCCCTCGCAGCTGGCGCTCGCCTGGCTGTTGCGCCGTTCGCCGGTGATGTTGCCGATCCCCGGCACCTCCTCGGTGGCCCACCTGGAGCAGAACCTCGGCGCCGCCGAGCTGGAGCTGACCGACGAGCAGTTCGAGGCCTTGGAGGGCGTGGCCTGAGGGCTGGGCGAGGCGCCCGCTAAGGCTCGAGTGCGCCCGCGACGACTGCGGTGAGAGCTGCGGAGCCGCCGGCGACCGCGGCGGTCGCTCGTGCGCTGCCTTCGGGCAGGCCCTCGCGGGAGATGACTGCGGCGCCGACGTCGGCGAGGTCGCCGGCGATGCTTGCCGCCAGCCACGGCCGCACCGGGCCGCCGCGGGCCAGGATCGTGAGGGCGGTCCCATGGAGGGCCACCTCGCGGGCGCCGAGGCCGCGCAAGGCAACGGTCGCCGCCGGCTGCCTCGCGCCCGGGCCGAGCCAGCGATTGCCGGCGACCTTCCCCGGGGCGACCAACAGGGCGAGCCCGTAGGCGACCCGGAACCCAAGCACTGCGGTGGCGAGCTTCTTCATCGTCTGGCTTTGAAGCAGTAGGTGCGGTACGGAAAGTTGAATTCGGTCCCGAGGTGCGGGTCCGATTCGACCAGTACCCGGATGCCGTCGAGAATCTCCTTCCGACGTCGCGGCGTCGCGGTGATGATGTAGCTGCGCGAGGCCGCCATCTCGAGCAGCAGGTCGATGTCCATCGGCCGTTCCCAGTCGGTGACGAAGGTCTCGGTCGGCCCGAACGGCGGTCCGATCTCGATCCCCTCCATCTCGACCAGCTCGGCGTCGCCCGCGCCCATCACCTTGCCGAGGCGCGCGACCCAGTCGACCCGTTCGTCGCGCCGGTTCCAGATCAGCGCCAGCGTCCCGCCCGGTCGCAGGACCCGCGCCGCCTCGGCCGTCGCCCGCTCCGGATCGACCCAATGCCAGGCCTGGGCGACGGTGATCGCGTCGACGCTGTCGTCCTCCAGCGGGATCGCCTCCGCGGTTCCGTCCAGCACCCGCGCGTCGGGAACCGCCCACGAGAGGCTCGTCCGCATCTCGACCAGCGGCTCGACCGCGACCACGTCCAGCCCCCGCGCCGCGAGGGCGCGGGTCAATTTGCCGGTCCCGGCGCCGAGGTCGAGCACGGTCCGCGCGCCCTCCGGCAGCAGCCAGTCGATCGCCTCGTCGGGGTAGAGCGGTCGCGCCCGCTCGTAGACGTCGGCGGCGACCCCGAACGACCGCGCCCGTACAGCCTTGTCGGCGTGCTCTCCCGAAGGCACGCCCGCGATCCTATGCCCGCGACGCGGCGGTGGCATCGGCGATCACCTCGACCGCCTCGCGCAGCTCGCGGATCGAGGGGAGGCCGTAGCCGAGGACGAGGGCCGGCGGCCCGGGATGGGCGCGGGTGAAATCGGCGAGGCCCTGGACCTTCACCCCGGCCGTCGCGGCCGCCTCGACGACCTTCGCCTCGACCGCCCCGGGCGGCAGCTCGAGCAGGACGTGGAGGCCGGCGTCGATCCCCCGCACCCGGGCGCCGGGCAGGGATGCGGCGAGCGCCTCCAGCAGCGCGGTGCGCTTCTCCCGGTTGTGAGCGCGGGCGGCACGGACGTGGCGGTCGAAGGTCCCGCTCGCGATCAGGTCGGCGAGCGCCAGCTCGTCGATCCGCGGCCCGCCGCCGTCGAGGCCGGCCCGAACGATCGTCGCCGCGGCGACGGCGTCGGTGGGGAGGCAGAGCCAGGCGAGGCGCAGGGCCGGGGCGAGGGTCTTGGAGACCGATCCGGCGAGCACCACCAGGTCGGGCGCCAACCCCTGCAGCGTCCCCGCCGGCCCGCGCCGGTCGTAGCGGAGCTCGGCGTCGTAGTCGTCCTCCAGCACCAGGGCGCCGCGCTCGCGCGCCCACTCGACCAGCGCCAGGCGCCGCTCCGCCGCCAGCACCGCGCCCACCGGCAGCGAGTGGGCGGGGGTGACGACGACCGCATCAGGGTCGGCGGCGACCAGCTCCTCGACGTCGATCCCGTCATCGTCGACTCCGACCGGCACCACCTCCAGGCCCTCGGCCTCGATCGTCCAGGCGGCGACCGGATAGCCAGGGTCCTCGACCGCCACCCGGCGCGCCCCGCGCCCTCGCACCAGCCGGCAGAAGACGCGCAGCCCCTGCTGGTAGCCGGCGGTGACCACGATCGTGTCCGGCTCCGCGGCGGCGGCCCGCACCCGGCCGAGGTGCTCGGCGAGGGCGTCGCGCAGCTCCACCGCGCCGCCGAACTCGCCGTAGCCGAGCCGCGCGTCGGGCAGCTCGGCGAGCGCCCGGCGCAGCGCCCGGCCCCAGGCCCGGCGAGGAAAGATCGAGAGGTCGGGGGCGCCGGGAAAGAGGTCGATCGCGGCGGCCGGGGGAGGGGCAGGCGCCGTGGGCTCGGCCCCCGCCGCTCGCGCCATCCCCGGAACCACCCTGGTCCCCGAGCCGCGCACCGCGACCAGGTAGCCCTCGGCGGTCAGCTGTTCGTAGGCTTCGACCACCAGCCGCCGTGAGACGCCGAGCTCGAGCCCGAGCGCCCGCGAGGACGGTAGTCGCACCCCGGGACGCAGCCGGCCGGAGCGGACCGAGTCGCGCAGTCCCGCCTCGAGTTGGGCCCGCCGCGGCGCCGCCGGATCCCAGCCGGGCAGCAGCAACTCCGGCGATGCTGGTGAAGTGGTACCCGATTCCTCCATGAGATTGGACCTTATCGCGACACCACATTGCCGTTAGCCTGGCCGAGCAATCGCGAGACATATGAGCCGGGAGGGCCCATGGAACCGAGAATCGAGCCACGCCAAGGACTGTTCGCCGGGATCGTCGCCGCGGGCGCCAAGAAAAGCTTCGGCCGGGAGATGAAGTCCTCGCGCGTCTTCGCCAACCACCCGCGGATGATGGTCGGGTTCATGCGGTTCAACCGCGCCGCCGAGCACACCCCGCGGGTGCCGAAGCCGCTTGCCGAACTGGCCGTACTGCGGGCCGCGACGATGGTCGGCTGCCCCTTCTGCATCGACATCGCCTCCGAGTACAGCCGTCGCACCGGGCTCACCGACGAGCAGCTGCTGAGCCTGAACGACGCCCACGGTTGCGGCCTCTTCGACGCCGACCAGCTGATGGTCATCGACCTGGCGACCGGGATGTCGAGCACCCCGGGCCAGGTCGACGACGAGCTGATGGAGCGGGTCGAGGCACGCTTCGGCGTCAAGGGGACGATGGAGCTCGTCCAACTGATCGCCTGGGAGAACGCGCGCTCCCGTCAGAACGTCGCCCTCGGCATCGGCGCCGAGGGCTTCTCCGATGGGAAGACCTGCGCGCTGCCCTACGCGGCGGCCGGCATCGACTCCATGTCGATCACGAACCGGAACTTGACGTCGCTCGATTCCATCCGGTCGTAGGCCGCGTCGATCTGGTCCATCGCGATCATCTCGACCTCGGCGGTGACCCCGTGCTCGGCGCAGAAGTCGAGCATCTGCTGGGTCTCGGCGATGCCGCCGATCAGCGAGCCGCTGAGCGAGCGGCGGCCACGGATGAAGTTGTGGACGGCGGGCGAGGGATGCGGTGCGGGCGGCACGCCGAGCAGCACCAGCGAGCCCTCGCGCCCCACCGTCGCCAGGTAGGCGTCGAGATCGTGCGGGGCGGCAATCGAGTCGACGACCAGGTCGAGCGTCCCGGCGACGGCCTTCATCTGCTCGGGCTCCTTGGAGATCACCACGTGGTCGGCACCCATCGCCTTCGCGTCCTCGGCCTTTCCCGGCGTGGTGGTGAAGAGGGTCACCTCGGCGCCCATCGCCTTGGCGATCTTCACCGCCACGTGCCCGAGCCCGCCGAGGCCGACGACGCCGACCTTCGAGTCGGGCCCGACGTTCCAGTGGCGCAGCGGCGAGTAGGTGGTGATGCCGGCGCAGAGGAGCGGCAGGCCGAGCAGGTGCGGCAGGAGTCGACCATGCAGCCGACCCCGGCGAGGTCGCCGACCGCAACGCCCTCGACCTCGGCGCCGACCGCGCTGACCCGACCGACGATCTCGTGCCCGGGGACGATCGGCCAGGTCTGGTTGCCCCACTCGCCACGGACGAAGTGCAGGTCGGAGTGGCAGACGCCGCAGTAGAGGATCTCGATCGCGACGTCGCTGGGGCCGAGCTCGCGCCGCTCGATCGCGAGCGAGGCAAGGGGCTTGTCGGCGGCCGAGGCACCGAAGGCGCTGGTCTGGGGCATGGGAACTCCGATCTGTGGGAGGCAGGGGGAGCCGGGCAGATTAGGGAACGCCGGCAACCGGCCTCACAGGGCGGCAATCGCGTTGGCCGCCTGATGGAAAACAGGTATTCAAGTTTCTTGAGCGGTTGGAGCGATTCCGGCAGCCTTTCGGGAACGGACTTCTACACACCAGAGGGGGCGGGTAGTGATGAGAGGCGCCAAGTCAAGTCTTGCCGTGGTTGCGGCGCTGCTGTTCGTGGCGATCGTCGTCAGCGATGCCGCCGCTGCGACAACCCTCCTCACAAAGAAAAGCAGCTGGTTCGTCAACTCGACGCGCCTCGCCACAAGCAGCTCGCAGTCGGTCAACTGCGCGAAGAAATCAGGTGCCGGGAACTTCGTCCTCAAAGGGACGGTATTCGGTTCCGAAGCCGAAATAACCGCAACCGGGGTCGAATGCCTCGGATATTCGATCGAAGACACCGCAGCTGAAGGCATACGGATGGCGGTCGGTCACGGGAAACTCAAATTCACCGGCATCAGCGTGGTCAAACCCACCGGGTGCCAACTGAACGGTGAAGCCAACGGAAGCGCTACCTTGACCACCGAACCCCTGACGACGAAGGTCCAGATGCACGCGCCTGAAGGTTCCGGCGAAACGACACCGATCCCGGTGGTCCGATTCGAACCGACCACCGGCACGACCTTCGCCAACCTCAAACTCACCACCTGCGGAACGGGCACGTTTCCCGTCGAAGACTGGACCCTCGCCGAAGGGACGTCCGCGACAGGGACGTCGTCGAAAGCCCAGACTCTGGTTTTCGGCGAAACCACCAACGCCGCCTCTGCGCTGACGTTCGCAGGCAAACCCGCGACGTTCACCGGCGAAGCGACCACCGAACTCACCTCGGGCGGAACCTTCAAAACCGAAGAAGAAAAAGAAGAAGAACTCAAACCAGCGACAACTCTCTTCACAAAAAAAAGCAGCTGGAACAACTCAAGCTCAATCCGATTTCCCACCGGCGAAAAACGCGCTGTCAAATGCGCGAAATTAGGAACTGCCAACTTTGCTCTCACCACCACCTTCTTGGAAGCACCGATCGAACTCTCGGCCACCGGCCTCGAATGCGTAGAAGCTACGATCGAAAACATCGAAGTCGAAACTGTTCACATGGCGGCCGGCCAAGGCAAGCTCAAATTCACCGGCGTCAACGTGGTCGAACCCCCGGGCTGCGAAGTCACTTCTACCCTGACCACCGAATCGCTGTCGACGAAGGTCCAGATGCACGCGCCCGGAGGGTCGAGCGAACAGACACCGATCCCGGTCGTCCGCTTCGAACCGAAGACCGGCACGAAATTCGCCGTGATCAAAATCACCGGGTGCCCGCTCGAAGGCAATTACACGCTGAGCGGCTGGGTGCTCGGGGAAGCCACGACGGCGACAGGGACCCTTAGCAAAACCCAGACTCTGAGGTTCACCGCAAACACGAGCAAATCATCCGAACTATCATTTTTTGGCAAACCCGCAACCCTCACTGGCGAATCGGTGACGGAACTTGCCTCGGGGGAAGAATTCAAGGTGGAAGAAAACTGAAGCTCAGCGGTGCTCGCGGGAACCCTTTCAGCGGCGAATCCTGAGGGCGGTTGGGGCCTTGTATTCAGCGGGAGCTGAGGAAGCCCGTGATCGCCTCGGCCATCGACTTCGCCGCCAGCTTCTGGAAGGAGGGCTTCACGAGGCGGGCGGCGTCGGCGGCGTTGCGCATGTTCACGCACTCGATCAGGACCTTGGGGACCGTGGTCAAGTTGAGGCCGGCCAGGTTGTCGCGAGGGGCGAATCCGCCAGAGCCGTCGTAATCGGAGATCGGGATGCCGGTCACCTCCGTGTAGCGA
This sequence comes from Solirubrobacterales bacterium, assembly GCA_035572835.1. Taxonomy (GTDB): domain Bacteria; phylum Actinomycetota; class Thermoleophilia; order Solirubrobacterales; family 70-9; genus VAYN01. The sequence continues at coordinate 2,970 of DATNAG010000122.1, read as the reverse complement.
CGTAGGAGGATCCTGCCGAAGCGCTTCGAGGAGGCGATCACATGGTCGTTGGGCCCGTCGGGGACGGGGGTGAGGATCGCGACGCCGCGGCCGCCCGGTGGGCCGCCGTCGGCATGGATGTCGATCGCGACGTCGGCGCGGGCCTTGTCGAGGATGTGGGCGCGGCGGTCGATGCACGGGCCGACCCCGTCGTTGGTGCGCCGCGTCATCACCACCTTGGCGCCCTCCCGGATGAGGTCGGCGCGGAGGTAGCTCGCCACGTTGAAGTTGAAGCGGGCCTCGGTGTAGCCGCCGTCGGTCTCCGTGCCGGTGGTGTCGCAGGCCTCTTCTTCGCGGCCGTTCCAGACCGGCTGATCGATGAAGCCGGGATCGGAGAAGTTGCCGCCGTTGTGCCCCGGGTCGATCCCGACGACCTTGCCGGCCAGCGGCCTCGCGGCCGCGGCGGATGCGGTCGCCGGGGCGTCGACGGGCCGCGCGTGGGGCGCCGTCAAGGTCAGCGCGGCGAACAGCGAGGCGAGGACGTGGGTGACGAGCACGGCGGCCAATCTAACCGTGTGTAAGGCTCGGGGTGTGAAGCGGATCGTCCTGCTCGACGATTACCAGGGCATCGCCCTCGACTACGGCGGCTGGGACCGCGTCCCGGAGGAGTGGCAGATCGTCGCGCTCGAGCAGCACGTCGCCGATCCCGACGAACTGGTCGCGGCGCTCGCCGAGGCGGAGATCGTCGTCGCGATGCGTGAGCGGACCGCCCTCCCGGCGGCGATCCTCGACCGCCTGCCGGAGCTGAGGCTGCTGATCACCACCGGGCTCGCCAACGTCGCGATCGACGTCGCCGCCGCCCGGCGCAACGGGGTCGTCGTCTGCGGCACCGGGATCAAGGTGGCGCCGACGGCGGAGCTGACCTGGGGGCTGATCCTGGCGCTGCTGCGCAAGATCCCCACCGAGGACGCGGCGATGCGGCTCGGCGGTTGGCAGAGCACGATCGGCGGCGACCTCGAGGGCTCCACCCTGGGCCTGCTCGGCTTCGGCCGGCTCGGCCGGCGGATGGCCCCGGTCGCCCAGGCCTTCGGCATGGAGGTGCTCGCCTGGAGTCAGAACCTCGACCCCGACGAGGCCCGCGACGCGGGAGTCGAGCCGGTCGGGAAGGGAGCCCTCTTCGAGCGCTCCGACATCGTCTCGGTCCACTACAAGCTGAGCGACCGCAGTCGCGGCCTGGTCGGCAGCGCCGAGCTGGCGGCGATGAAGCCGAGCGCCTACCTGGTCAACACCTCGCGCGGCCCGCTGGTCGACACCGACGCGCTGGTGGCGGCGCTCCACGCCGGCGAGATCGCCGGCGCCGGCATCGACGTCTACGACTCCGAGCCGCTGTCGCCCGACCACCCTTTGCGGAAGACCCCGCACACCGTCCTCACCCCGCACCTCGGCTATGTCACCGAGGACACCTACACCCTCTTCTTCGACCACGCCGTCGAGGACGTGCTCGCCTACCTGGACGGCGCGCCGGTCCGGGTGATCGAACCCTGACGCGCCGCCGGGGCGAGGCTCTCTCGTCGGTGCGGTCTAGCCCTGGCCGGCGACCGAGCTGACGTAGGTCGCGACGGCTTTGATTTCTTTCGCGTCGAGGGTGCCTTCTTTGCCGAAGGCGGGCATCCCGCCGCCGCCGTTCACCACCTGGTGTTCGACCGTCGCCAGGTCCGGTTCGAGTTCGTCGAGGTCGGGGCCGACTTCGCCGCTCGTCCCCGCCGCGCTCAGCGTGTGACAGGAGCCGCAGGTGGTGGTGAAGACGGTCTTGCCTTCTTCGGCCAGGGACCCTTCGCCGCTGCGCGCTTCTTTTTCGCCCGGTTCTTCTTCGGCGCCGGCTTCTTCTTCGGTCACGCCTTCTTCGGCTTCTTCTTCGGCCTGTTCTTCGCTCGGCGACCCGGCGCCTTCTTCGGTCGTCGCCGATGAGGTGGTCGTCGAGCTCCCGCCGCCGCATCCGGACACCAGCACGGCGCCGGCCAAGGCGAGGATCAGCAGCAGGAACAGAACTTTCGGGGTCTTCGCGTCAGACATGAGGCTCCTCCAGGGCGGCAGTTGTCCGCTATCTATTCTCCCTTGGGCTTTGCGTTCCCTTTTTGCCCTTGTCGCAACCGTACTCCTGCTCGCGGGCTGTGGGGGAGGGGGAGGAACCGAACCTGATTCAGGCGCCACCGGGAACGTCGGCTGGCCGCATTGGGGGAACGTCGCCGAGAACACCCACTACGCCGACCTCGACCAGGTCGATCGCGACAACGTCGCCAAGCTGAAAGTGGCCTGGGCCCGGGCCGAGGGCCAAGGGCAGGTCGCCTGGGAGACCTTCCCGATCGTGGTCGGGCGGACCATGTACTACGACACCGGCACCGATCAGGTCTTCGCCGTCGACGCCGCCACCGGCAAGGTCCGCTGGACCTACAGGCCACCGGTGGACTTCATCGCCGGCCCGAGCATCGCGACCAACGAGCCGGTCAGCCGTGGCGTCACCTACGGGGACGGTCGCATCTACCTGACGACTGCCGACGACCAGCTGGTCGCGCTCGACGCCAAGACCGGCAAGCCACGCTGGAAGACCCAGGTGCTCGATCCGGAAAAAGGCAACACGATGAACTCGCCCGGCACGTTCTTCGAGGGCGAGCTGATCGTCGGCGGCCCGGCCGGCGATGCCGGCCTCCGCGGGTTCGTCGCGGCCTACGACGCCAAGACCGGTGAGCAGCTGTGGCGCACCTTCATGGTCCCGCCGCCGGGCAAGGGGTGGAATCGCGCCCGCGGGTCCCACGGCGGCGGCGATGTCTGGATGCCTCCGGTGGTCGACCCGGAGAGCGGTACCGCCTACGTCTCGACCGGCAACCCGACCCCCGGCTACAGCAACGTGCGACGCCCCGGCTGTAACCCGCTCGCCGACGCCACCGTCGCGCTCGACGGGCGGACCGGCGAGATCGAGTGGGCCCACACCGA
>DATNAG010000121.1:0-9714 GCA_035572835.1 Solirubrobacterales bacterium | reverse complement strand
GCGTTGAGCACCGTCGCCAGCATCCCCATGTAGTCGCCGGTCGCCCGATCCATCCCGGCCGCGGCCCCGGCGAGGCCGCGGTAGATGTTCCCGGCTCCGACCACGATCGCCACCTCCACCCCGCGCTCGCGCACGGCGGCGACCTGGGCGGCGATCCGGTCGACCTCGGCACCGTCGGTGCCGTAGGACTGGGTGCCCATCAGGGCCTCCCCCGAGAGCTTCAGGAGAATGCGACCGAACCGCTCCCCGGCCATCGTGCGCTTACTCGTCTCCGACGCGGAAGTAGGAGAAGCGAGCGATGCGGATGTTCTCCCCGGTTTTCGCCGCCAGCTCCTGGCGCAGTTCCTCGATCGTTTTCGAGTCGTGTTTCTCGGCGTTGACGTGCTGCTGGTCGAGCAGCGCGACTTCCGAGGCCCATTTGCCGAGCTGACCCTCGACGATCTTCTCGACGATGTTGTCCGGTTTGCCTTCTTCGCGCGCCTTCTCTTCGAAGACCCGCTTTTCGGCCTCGCGGGCCTCCGGGTCGATTTCGTCGGTGGAGACGTACTGCGGCGCGGTCGCGGCGATGTGCAGGGCGACCTGGTAGGCGAAGACCTGGAAGTCCTCGTTGCGGGAGACGAAGTCGGTCTCGCACTGCACCTCGACCATCGCGCCGACGCTGTTGTTGGCGTGGATGTAGGAGGCGATGACGCCCTCTTCGGTGCCCCGGCCTTCCCGCTTGGCGGCGGAGGCCTGGCCCTTCACCCGCAGCAGCTCGATCGCGCGGTCGACGTCGCCGTCGGCCTCGACCAGCGCCGCTTTGCTGTCCATCATCGCGGCCCCGGTGCGATCCCGGAGCGCTTTCACATCGGCGGCGGTTATCGACGCCATCACGAATCCCCTTTCTGGGTGTCGGTAGTGGTCTCGGCGGCCTCCGCGGTAGGACCGGGCTCGGCCGTCGGCGCCGGCGTGGGGTCGGCTTTGGGGGTCGGGCCCGGCTCGGCTTGAGGCGCCGGGGTGGGCTCGGCTTTGGGAGCGGGAGTCGGCTCGGCTTTGGGAGCGGGAGTCGGCTCGGCTTCCGCTTTCGGAGCCTCCGCCGGCTGCTGGGCTTTGGGCGCCGGAGCCGCTTTCGCGGCTGCCGCGGCGGCGGCTTTCTGCTTCTCCGCCTCGGCTTTGGCGGCGGCCTGTTTCGCCGCTTCTTCCTCGGCTTCTTTGGCCTGCTGCGCCTCGAGGCGGGCTTTCTCTTCCTCCTCGCGTTTGCGCCGCTCTTCCTCCTCGCGTTTGCGCCGTTCCATCTCCTCGGCGATCCGCTTTTCCTCCTGCACGCGCCAGGTCGAGGAGCCCTCCTCGACCGCGCTGCCGATCGTCCCGATGATCAGCTGGCAGGAGCGGATCGCGTCGTCGTTGCCGGGGATCACGTAGTCGACCGGCGTCGGGTCGCAGTTGGTGTCGACCAGGCCGATGATCGGGATCCGCAGGCGCGCCGCCTCGTGGACGGCGATCTCCTCGGTTTTCAGGTCGGTGACGAAGACCGCGTCGGGTAGCCGGTCCATGTCGCGGACGCCGCCGAGGTTGAACTCGAGCTTCGCGAGTTCGGCCTCCATCCCCATCCGCTCCTTGGTCGGCAGGAGGTCGAGTTTGCCCTCCTCTTTCCAACCGTTGAGCTCGTGGAGGCGGGCGATCCGGCCCGACATCGTCTGGAAGTTGGTCAGCAGGCCGCCGAGCCAACGTTTGTTGACGTAGGGCATCTTGCAGCGTTCGGCCCATTCCTGGACCACGTCGCGCGCCTGCTTCTTGGTGCCGACGAAGAGGACGGTGCCACCCCCCGACGCCAGCTCACCGGCGAAGCGACGGGCGTTCTCCAGCAGCGCCTCGGTCTGCAGAAGGTCGATGATGTGGATCCCGTCGAGCTCGCCGTGGATGAAACGGCGCATGTTCGGGTTCCAGCGGCGCGTCTGGTGGCCGAAGTGGACTCCGGCCTCGAGCAGTTCTTTCAGGCCTGCCTCAGGCATGCATTTTCTCCTTGGATTCGGTTGCGGTACGCCCGCCCCGCTCGCCGGGACCCAGGTTCTTGGCCCTGGGCAGGATCCGGTCCGCTACTGGACGGGGATAGAGGTGACTTTTCGAACTTTGATTGTAGAGCGGGAGGCCGGTGGGTGGCGGCGCCCCCGGCGGCAAGGGTTCAGGCCTGGTCGATTGGGACGATGCGCCCGGGCGATTTCGAAGCAGGGCACACTTCGGTGCGCGTTCCGGGTACCGGGAGCAATCGAATCGCCCTGTGTAAATCTAGGCCCGCTATAGGGTGCACAACTGCACGCTCGACCGGCGGCGTGTTGTCGAACTGTGACTTTGGCGGCCGGGAGAGGTGGCCGGGTGGGGTCCACGCCGGCCACGTCCCTTCCTCGTCCCTACTCGGCGTGGGCCGCCTCGAGCGCCGCCTCGAGGTCGGTCGGCAGCGGCGAGCGGAAGTCGAGCGCCGAGCCCGTGCGCGGATGACGGAAGGCGAGCCGGTGGGCGTGCAGGAACTGGCGTCGCAGGCCGTAGCGGGCCGCGCCGCCATAGGTCGGGTCGCCGGTGATCGGATGGCCGATGGCGGCGAAGTGGGCGCGGATCTGATGGGTGCGGCCGGTCTCCAGCCGGGCTTCGACGTAGCTCTCCAGCGGCAGCAGCTCCAGCACCTCGAAATGGGTGCGCGCCGCGCGGGAGGCGGCACCGGCGACCGCCATCCGGGTGCGGCGCCTGGCGGCGCGCCCGATCGGCGCGTCGATCGTCCCGGTCCGGGAGGCGAGGCGCCCGCCCGCCAGGGCCAGGTAACGACGCTCGACCTGGCGCTCCCGCACGGCCTCCTGCAGAGCCGCCAATGCCTCCGGGTTGCGCGCCACCACCATCAGCCCGCTGGTGTCCTTGTCGAGGCGGTGGACGATCCCCGGCCGCTCCGGGTCGCCGCCGCCGAGCAGGTCGCCGAGCTCGGAGACCAGGGTGGGGCCGCTGTGCGAGGGGGCCGGGTGGACGACCAGCCCCGCCGGCTTGTCGATCACCGCGAGGTCGTCGTCGAGGTGGACGATGCGCAGCTCCGGCGCGCCCGGCGCGCCGCCCTCACCAGGCTCAGGAGCCACGCTCGGCGCGCTCCGCTTCGCGCACGTAGATCACCAGCAGGATGATCACCCCACAGGTGATCCCACAGTCGGCGAGGTTGAACGGCGGCCAGTGCGGCAGTTCGATGAAGTCGGTGACGTGGCCGTGACGGAGCCGGTCGATCAGGTTGCCGAACGCGCCGCCGACGAGCAGCCCGGTCGCCACCCACATCCCCGGCCGCACCGGGTCGCGGGCGAAGAGCCAGAGGACCACCCCGAGGGCGGCCACGGTGATCGCGACCAGCAGCGCCCCTCCCCCGTCGGCGAGCCCGAAGGCGACCCCTTCGTTGTGCGAGAGCGTCAGCTTCAACGGGCCCAGCACGTCGACCTTTTCGCCCAGCACGATGTGGTGTTCGACGACGCTCTTGACGATCTGGTCGAGGACGACCACGACCACCGCCAACGCTGCCGCGAGCCCCCAGGCCCGCGCGACGCGGTTGCTCACGAAAGGGCGCCGACCACGATCCCCTCGGCGATGCCGAGGACGATCAAGGCGAGGATCGGGCTGAGGTCGAGGGCGAACCCGCCGCCGCCGATCGGCCGCATGAAGCTGCGGAAGATGTTCAGGTAGGGGTCGGTCGATTCGGTGATGAAGTCGAGCACCGCCCGCAGCCAGGGCGAGTAAGGCATGCGCGGCACGAACGAGATCAGGATGTTCAGCAGGATCAGGATCGTGTAGACGACGAAAAGGGCGCTGATGTAGGTGGCGATGTCGTTCTTGGTCAGCGCCAGGGGCAGGGATGCGAGAGCGGCGATCATCCCCGCATCCTCTCCAACGAGGCGACGACGGCGGCGGTGAAGGCGCCCCGGGCACCCTCGCGGTCGAGCGCCTCGAGGCCCGCCTCGGTGCTGCCACCGGGCGAGGCGACCGCGCGGCGAACGTCGGCCGGGTGGCGCAGGCGCAACAGCTCGGCGGTGCCGGCGGTGGTCTCGGCGATCAGCTCGCGGGCGAGCTCCGGGTCGAGGCCGTCCGCGGCGCCGGCGTCGCCGATCGCTTCGACCGCGAGCGCCAGGTAGGCGGGCGCGCAGCCCATCACCGCGGTGGCCCCGTCGAAGTCCTCCTCCTCGATCTCGACCACGTGGGCGATGTGCTCGAGGGCGGCGCCGACCCAGGGCGAGAGCGCGTCGCCGCAGACGCAGATGACGCCCCGGCGGACCTCGACGCCGACGTTCGGCATCGTCCGCAGGACCCGCGCGTCGGGGAAGGCCGCGCGCAGGCGCGAGAGCGGCGTCGCGGCGAGGACGGAGACGATCTCGTCGGCGTCCTGAAGCTCGGGGGCGACCGCGTCGAGCGCGGCGGGCTTGACCGCGAGGACGATCGCGTCGGCGCGGTCGGCGACCTCCTCGGCGGAGAGGGCTTCGCCACCGAGCTCCGCGGCCAGCTGCGCCGCGCGGCCCGAGCCGGAGTCGGCGAAGAGCATCGTCTCGACCTCCCCCGCGAGCCCACGGGCGATCGCCGCCGCCATGCTGCCCGAACCGATGAAACCGAGGGTCACGCTGTCCAGATTACGGCGCTCAGGCGACCGGCGGCGGGGTTCCCTCGGCGCTGGCGGCCAGCTCGGCGTCCCAACCGCAGGTCATGCAGGCGTGCAGGAAGGCCTGGCGGGCGAAGGAGACGGCGAGGCCGTGCGGGTCCTCCGCCGCCACCACGTCCTCCCACTCGAGCACGTACTCGCCCAGGTCGGCGTCCCAGCGGGCTCCGTCGACCTTGAGATCGGCCTCGGCGAAGCCCGGCTGGGCCGGGTGAGCGTAGGCGTAGAAGGCGGCGCCGCCGTGGTTGGGGTCGCCCGGCCACCAGCCGACCGCGACCTCCTGGGAATCCATCGCGTTGCGCATGATGAAGTCGTCGGAGGGCGGAGCGGCCGGATCGCCGGAGAAGAGGCTGACGGCGAGGTCGAAGGAGCCCCACCAGGCGTTGACCGGGGTCGAGCGGCCCCGGAACGGCGCCCGGAAGGCCGCCAGGACCTGCGCGGCACGGGTCGCCATCCGAAAGTATTCGCCGACCGCCTGCTCTTCGTAGGTCGAGTGCTCGGTGTCCTGGTCGAGCGGGACGGTCCAGGCGACCTCCTGCGGTTCGGGATCGATCCTCGCCTCGCCCGCCACTTCGGCCACCACGGAGAGAAGTTCGCGGGTGACCTCGCCGACCGACCGGTCGCGGATCAGGGGCACCGCACGGCGGTCGCCGTCGGTGGTTTCCACCAAGGCCTCGTGGCGGTGGAGGTCGAGGGCGACGACGAAGGCGCCGGTCCCGTCAGGCGAGGGCAGCGGCAGCGTCTCCCAACCGCGCGCGGTGAGGCGCAGGGCGGCATGCTGGAGCTGCGGCTCGGGAGGCGCCAGTTCGGCCGCCAGCTTGCCCAGCACTTGGGTGTGGGCGTGCAGGGTGTCGCAGGTGGCGCTCCACTCCGGATAGGAGATGGACGGCCAGGAGCTCATGCCCCGAGCCTACCCAACGTCAAGACTGGTTGAAGAAGCCTTTGTCGATCAGGCGGGCTTTTTCCTCCGCCGAGACCTCGACGTTGCGCGGCGTCAGCAGGAACATCTTCTCGGCGATCCGCTGCATCCCGCCGTCCAGCGCGTAGGTGAGCCCGGAGCAGAAGTCGATCATCCGCTTCGAGAGCTCGTGGTCGGCGGTCTGCAGGTTGAGGATCACCGGCACCGACCGTTTGAACTGGTCGGCGACCTGTTGGGCGTCGTTGAAGTTGCGCGGGATGACCAGGTGGACCTGGAGGTCGCCGCCGCCGTTGTCGACCGGGCGCAGCGTGCGCGTGCGGCTCGCGGCGATCGGCTCGTCGTCGGCGAAGATGTCGTCGATCTCGTCGCGGCGGGCGCGACGTGAGGTCGGCAGCCGGCGGACCGAGGCCGCCTCGCGGTCCCGTTCGCGGCGCGACGGCTCCCCGAAGGCTTCTTCCGTGCCGGTTTCCGGTTCGAAGTCTTCCTCGTATTCCGGACCGTAGTCGTGATCCTCGGCGAGGCCGAAGTAGACAAGTGCTCTATGCCAAGTATCCCTAAGGGCCATGCAGGCTGTTTCGGCTTCGCGGGGCCGACTCCTTTAGCGAATTTTCTCGATGCGGCTTACGGCTCCCAGCCTAGCGCCGATTCACACAAATAGCGCCGATCCGAGGCGGATGATCGTCGCTCCCTCGTCGAGCGCGACGCGCCAGTCCTGAGAGGTACCCATCGAGAGGCGCTCCACACCGTTGGCGGCGGCCAGCTCGGCCAGGCGGGCGAAGTACGGCCGCGAGGCCTCCGGGTCGGAGGCGAAGGGCGGCATCGTCATCAGCCCGGACACCCGGACCGGGCAGCGGGCGATGAAGTCGGCGAGGTCGGCGGGCACGACTCCCCCCTTCCCCTCCTCTTCGGCGATGTTGACCTCGACCAGCACCTCGGTCTCGGCCGTGCCATGCCGGCCCAGCTGCTCCAGCACCGACTCGGTGGCGACCGAGTGGATCAGCCGCACCAGCGGCAGGATCTGCTTGACCTTGCGGCTCTGCAGGTTGCCGATGAAATCCCAGGTGAAGTCCTCGGCGTGGAGCTCGTGCTTGGCGGCGAGGTCCTGCTGGCGGTTCTCGCCGACCAGGGTGACCCCGGCGGCGACCAACCTGCCCATCTCCGCGACCGGCACGTACTTGCAGGCGACGAGGATCTCGGCGCGGCCGGCGGCGACGTCGGCGACCTCCTCGAGGTGGGCGCGGAGCCGGGCGGGGTCGATGTCGTGGAAGAGCGTGCGGGGCACTATGCGCCTTCCTGGTCCGGGGCCTCGATCCAGGCGAGGTTGCCCATCCTGCCGGTCTTTCCCTGGTCACGGCGGTGGGAGAAGAAGAGCTCGGCCTCGCAGGAGGTGCAGAGGCCGGCGGACTCGACCCGCCCGACCCCGGCACGGGCGAGCGTGCGACGGGCGACCTCGGGAAGGTCGAGCATGCGGCCGTCGGCGACCTCCTCGCCGAGGTCGGCGAAGGCGTCCAGCACCTCCGGCCCAACTTCGTAGCAGCACGGCCCGATCCCGGGTCCGATCGCGGCGGAGGTGGCTTCGACCAGGGCCGTCCCGCGGGCGACGATCCCGGCGGCCAGGCCGCGCCAGCCACAGTGGAGCATCGCCACGCCGCCGGGCCCGGCGAGCGCGATCGGCAGGCAATCGGCGGTGAGGACGAGCGGCGCCAAGCCCGGTCGGTGGACGACGTGGCCGTCGACCTCCTCCAGGGCGGTACCCGGTTCGGCGAACGGGCTCGGGACCTGCGGGTCCTCGTGGACGGCGATGTCGGCCTTGTGGACCTGGAGCCCGATCGGGACGTTGGACGGCTCGATTCCCACCGCGGCCGCGAGCCGCCCGCGGTTCTCGATCACCGCCTCCTCGAAGTCATCGGTGAGCACGCCGACGTTCAACGTGTCGTAGGGCGCCGCCGACACACCTCCGATCCGCGAGCCGAAGCCGACGCGCCCGGTCCCACCGGCCGCCGGCCCCAGCTCGGCCCGCAGCCACCGCACCCCGCTTGTCTCCCGCCACTCCATCGTCAGCCCTCAGCCAACCACATCGTGTTGATGGGCCGAAAACTCCAGGATGGCTTGAGTTTTCGGCCCATCAACGGGGTCGTTCGAGGGCGATGCGGAGCTCGTCGGCACGGGTCGGGGCTTCGCCGTCGAGCTTGGCCGCCAGGGCGGCGTCGAGGGCGGTGCCGATCGCGGGGCCGGAGAGGCCCGCGGCGATCAGGTCGGCGCCGGTGATCTCGAGCGTCACCTCGCGCCGGCGGAGCCAGTCGTCGAGCCAGGCGGCGCCTTTGGCCCGGGCGAGGACGAGGACCAGCGGATCGACCCCCCGGGCCAGCGCCGCGGCCTCGGAGGGCCGGGACGGAGACGCGCTCGGGAGCGCGACCGACCGCTCCACGGCATCCCGACCACCTGGGATGTCCGGCGGCGCAAGGACGCCGGCCGCGGCGAGGATCGCGTCGGGGCGGTCGACCTCCCCCGCCCAGGAGGGGGTACCGAGAACCCCATCGACGGCCTTCGCCCACTTCAGACCGCCATCGCGCGGCTCGACCAGGCCCCAGCCGGCGAGCAGCTCCAGTCCCTTCACGCCGGTCGGTTCCGCCGCCAGGCGACGGAGCTCCTCGGCCTGCCGCTCGGCGGTCACCGATCCCAGGTCCGTCGCCCGCAGCAGCGCCTCCGTCCCTTTCTCCAGCTCGAAGCCGAACCGCGCCGCGTAGCGCGCCGCACGAATCGCCCGCGTCGGGTCGTCGACGAAGGCCTGGTCGTGGATCACGCGCAGGAGGCCGGCGCGCAGGTCCGGCCGGCCGTCGTAGGGGTCGAGCAGGTCCTCCGGGTCGGCGAGTGGGATCGCCATCGCGTTGATCGTGAAGTCACGGCGCGCCAGGTCGGTCCGGATCGGCGCGCCGAGCTCGACCGTCGGCAGCGCCCCCGGCCTGGCGTAGCGCTCCCGCCGCGAGGCGGCGAGGTCGAGCTCCTCCCCGTTCCAGTCGACCTTCATCGTCCCGAAGCGCGAGTGGGAGACCACCGGCTCCGCCCCGAGCGCCGCCGCCAGCGCCGCCGGCTCGCCCTCGACCACGAGGTCGATGTCGGCCCTCCCGCGTCCGAGGATCAGGTCCCGCACGGCGCCGCCGACCAGGTACACCGGATCCGGCGCCGCGTCGGCGACCGCGGCCAGCTCGGGGTAGGCGGCGGCAAGTGCCTCGGAGAGGCCTCGGCCGGTGGTCATCGCTCCGCGCTCCTCATCGGTTCCCCCCTACGATGATCGGGGACGCGGATGGTGAGTGACCGGGAAGACGAGGACGGGCTGCCCGAGGGCGACGAGGGCCTGCGGGAGATGCGCAGCCACGATGAGGCGCCGCGCTCGGCGCCCACCCGCTCGCAGATCGTCCGTCGCCGACTGACCGCGGTCGCGGCGATCGTCGTGATGGCGGTCGCGGTGGTCGTCGTGCTCGCCTCCGCGGGCGGCGGCTCCGAGGACGAGGGCGCCGCCACGGCGGCCGGTCCGACGAAGCAGACGAAGGAAAAATCGAAGCCGCAAAGCCAGGAGGTCACCAACGCGACCCCGCAGGCCGACTGGAAGCCCTACACCGGCCCGGTGCCGATCCTCGAGTACCACGTGCTCGGCGCCCCGCCGGAAGGCGCCCCCTATCCCGAACTGTACGTCGGCCGCACCGACTTCGAAAAGCAGATGGACTGGCTGGAAGAACGCGGATACGAGGCGGTGACGCTGGAACAGGTCGAGGAAGCCTGGTACCACAGCGGCAGACTGCCGTCCAAACCGGTCGTCATCTCCTTCGACGACGGCTACCGCCCCCAGTACACCTTCGCCCTCCCGACCCTGCGCAGACACGGCTGGGCGGGCGTCCTCAACCTGAAGGCGGAAGGGTCGGAACTCTACGAATCGAACGTCGAAGCGATGATCGCGGCGGGCTGGGAGCTGGCTGCCCACACGATCCGCCACCTCGACCTGACCGAACTCGGACCGGAAGAACTGGAAGAGGAAGTCGCGGGCTCGCGCGAGATCCTGCAGGAAGAATTCAAGGTCCCGGTCGACAACTTCTGTTATCCGGCCGGGCAGTTCGACGAAACGGTGGTCGAAGCGGTCGAAGCGGCGGGGTAC
>DATNAG010000120.1:0-68226 GCA_035572835.1 Solirubrobacterales bacterium | reverse complement strand
GTACTTCTGCGCCCCGACCAGGTCGGCATGCCCCTGCCGCGGCAGGTGGACCTGTTCGGGCTCGAAGTCCTCGACCGGCCAGGGGTTCATCCGGTCTTCCCAGTTCTTGTAGTCGCGGTTGGCGACCAGCAGGGCGATCGGGCCGCCGAGCGTGCGGCCGTGGCGGACGCCGGAGCGCACCTCCACCGTGTCGGTCTCGATCCGCATGCGGCCGCCGCGCCCATGGCCGAGCTGGCGGCGGGCCATGTCGCGGTCGAGCGCCTCGCGGTCGAGCTCGAGCCCCGCCGGCATGCCCTCGACGATCGCGGTCAGGCCGGGGCCGTGGGACTCTCCGGCGGTGGTGAAGCGGAAGGCGGTCATGAGCGCCACAGGCTATCGGCGCGCGGCGGTCCGCATCGCTGCGATGTCAGGCTCCTCCCCGGTCCAGATCCGCAGCGACAGCGCGCCCTGCTGGACGAGCATCTCGAGCCCGTCGACCACGGTCGCCGCCGCGGCCGCGGCGGCGGCGAGCAGCGGACTCGGCTCCTCGCCGTAGACCATGTCGACGACGACCTGCCCCGGTACGAACGAGTCGGCGGCGATCGGCAGGTGCGCGAAGGGGTCCTCCCCGGCCAGCCCGACCGCGGTGGTGTTGACGATCAAGGCGTAGTCGGCAGCATCCGGCTCGGCGACGGCCCGCGCCCCGAGCGCGGCCGCGACCGCCTCCCCACGCTCCGCGGTCCGATTCCAGACGTCGACCTGGAAGGCCTCGATCGCGGTCGGCTCACCGTCGGCTCCGGGGGCGCCCTCGCCGCCGTGTCCCAACGCCCAGATCGCCGCCCGCGCGGCCCCCCCGGCCCCGAGCACGAGCGCCCGTCCGCTCGGCGCCGCGAGGCCTCCCGGTAGCGACCGCAGCAATCCGCCGGCGTCGGTATTCGCGGCCGCGATCCGGCCCGCGCCGAAGGTCAGCGTGTTCGCCGCGCCGATCGCCCGCGCCGCCGCGGTCGCCTCGTCGGCCATCGCCAGCGCCGCTTCCTTGTGCGGCACGGTCACGTTGACCCCGGCGTACTCCCCGGCGGCCGCCAGCTCGGCGACTTCGGCCTCGAAGTCCTGCGGCGCCACGTCGAGCGCCCCATAGGTCCACTCGCCCGCCAGCCCCAGCTCGCTCAGCGCCGCGGTCTGCATCGCCGGCGAGCGCGAATGCGCCACCGGGTGCCCGATCACCGCCAGGTTCGGCACCGCCCTACACCCGGCTCACTTGCAGGTGCTCGGCTGGTTGCCGCCGTTCTTTTCGCGCGCCTTTTCGTACCTGGCCGCGTCGGCGAAGAATTCGTCTTCGGTCTTGGCGAAGGTGAGTTCGTTGCACGAGTTGGGATCGGTCACGTAGAAGAGGAAGTCGGTCTTCGCCGGATGCGCGGCGGCCTGCAGCGCTTCCAGGCCCGGGCTGTTGATCGGGCCCGGCGGCAGCCCCGCATGGGTGCGCGTGTTGTACGGCGATTCGCTTTCCAGTTCGGACTGGGTGAGGGGCTTTTCGTAGTTGCCGGTGGCGAAGCGGATCGTCGAATCGATCCCCAGCGTCATCCCTTCGTGCAGCCGGTTGTAGATCACCGAGGCGACCAGCTTGCGCTGCTTCGGCACGCCCGCCTCGCGTTCGACCATCGAGGCGATCGTGACCACGTCGAAGACGGTCAGATTTTTCGACTTCGCGTACTTCATGTTGACCTTCTTGATCTTTTTCTTGAAGTCTTCGAGCTGCAGGCGGACGAGGTAGGAGACCGGCATCTTCGTCTTGATCTCCCAGGTGTCGGGAAAGAGGAAGCCCTCGAGGTCCTTGGCACCCTTGCCGCCGTATTCGGCGGGATCCAGGTACTTCGACTTCTTCGTCGCCTTCATGTAGCTGCCCTTGATCCCGTCTTCGGCGACCAGCTCGGCGGTGATCGGGCGGCTCTGGCCCTCGGGGATCGTCACCGTGACGATGCCGGGCTTCGACTGTTCCTTCGGTTCCGGTTCCTGGGAGAGCTCGTCGATCGCGTCGCCGTAGCTCATGTCCTTCTGCATCTGGAAGCTGCCCGCGAAGAGGTCGGAGCGCTTGCCCGCCAGGGTGACGCGGGCCTGGAACAGGGTCGAGCCGGAGACGATGAAGCCGCCGGAGATGACGCCCTTCTTTTCCAGCAGGTCGCCGACTTCGCCGACGCTCGAGCCCTTCGGGATCTTCACCGCGACGTGCCCGCTCCCGTCACCGTGGAACGGCTGGAAGAGCGAGTTGAGGAAGAGCAGGATGAGGATCGCGACGATCACGGCGACGATCCGGAACGGGTGGCGCAGGAGCGCGCCGAAGATCCCGCCGCGCCGACCGCCGTCATCGCCGTGGCGACGGCCTTGGCGCGCCGCGCCGGCCATTTCCGGATCGCCCTCGTCGTGGAAGTCATGGTCGTCGAACCAGTCGTCGTCGCGCGGGGGCGGCGGCTCCCAGTCGCCGGCGCCGGTCTCCTCCGGCGGCCGGGGCGGCAGCGCGCGGCGTTTGCCGGCGGGCTCGCCGGCGACGGCGCTGCTCGCGGTCGGCTGGTTGGGGTCGCGACGCGGCGCGGCCGCGGTGCCGGGCCCTGGATCAGGCTGGGGCGCATCCGCGGTCGGCCCGTGCTGGGCTTCCGTCAACGGCGGGATCGGCTCTTCTTTGGTCGGTTTGGGCATCGGCTGTTTGGCGGTCGGCGGGCCGGCGTCGGCGACGGGCTGTTCGCCCGTCGCGGGAGCCGCCTGTTTCGGCCGCGCCGATTCTCCCGTCGGTGGCGGCGGCGCTTTCTCCACCGGCGCTTCGCCGGTCGGCGGCGTCTGGCCGCCCGGGGTCGCGTCTGGGGCGGGCGGCGGCGCAGCAGCCGCGCTCTCGACCTCGCTCGCCGCCGCGGCTCCGCCCGCGGCAGTAGTGCCCGCAGCAGCCGCCTTGTCTTTCCTCCGTCCGAAGAGCCGTTTTCGCCCACGCTCGGCTTTCTCGGGGTCGGCCTTGGGCAGGCCTCCCGGCTCCTGCCCCGGGACCGGCGGGGCGGGCTCGGCGGGCTCGTCCCAGAACTCCTGCTCGGGGGTGCGCGGCACCGCCGGTGGTGCCTCTTGCGGCGGCGGAGGCGGCGGCGCGTCCTTCTTCTTCTTCGCCGCCTTCTGGGCGCGCTTTTCTTCGCGTTCGCGCCGCCGCTGCGCCCGCTCGACCGCCTCCGGGTCGTTCGGGTCGACAAACGGGTCGTCGCCGATGCGGCGGCCGCTGTCGTCGCTCACGCCTCTCCCCCCTTGCGGGCCAGGCTGATCAGGTAATCCTCGAGCAGGTGCACCGCGGCGAGCGAATCGCGTGCCGCCTTCGCCCCGGCGCGCCTGGTGGCGTCGGCCATGCGGCTGGTGAGTCGCTCGTCATAGGTGTCGACCGGGACGTCGAGCAAGGAGCTCAATTCGTCGGCGAAGGTGCGCGCCAGCGCCGCCTGGCTACCCTCCTCGCCGCTCAGGTGCAGCGGTAGGCCGACGACGACGCGGTCGACCTCGCGCTCGCGCACCAGTTCGACCACCGAGCGCGGCTCGGGTGGTTCGATCACCGGCAGCGGCGTGCAGAGGGTCCCGGTGGGGTCACAGATCGCGGCGCCGATGCGCACGGTGCCGTGGTCGAGGGCGAGCACGCGCAAGTCCTACCCCAGTTTCTCCTCGATCAAAGCCCGCGCCGCGGCCAGGGCCTCGTCGAGCTTCGACGGATCGCGACCCCCCGCCTGCGCCATGTCGTCGCGACCGCCTCCGCCACCGCCGACGACCCCCGCCGCGGTGCGCACCAGCTCCGCCGCGGAAAGACCTTTCTCGATAGCCCCCGGCGTCGCCAGCGCGACCAGCGCGACTTTCTCGCCGTCGCCTCCGCCGAGCACCTGGGCGACCGGGTCGCCGAGCGAGGACTGGATCCGGTTGGCGACGTCGAGCAACGACTTCTGGTCGGCCAACTCGGTCGCGGTGACCAGCACCCGGACGCCGCCGATCTCGACCGCCCCCTCGCCGAGCCGCTTGGCTTCCTCGCCGAGCGCCTGGCGCTGCGCCGCCTCGGCGCCCGCGCCCGCCTCCTTCAGCCGCTCCGCCGCGCGCCGCGCCCCGGCGACCGGATCCTGCGGATTGCCGAGCAGCTCGCCCGCCTCGCGCAGGGCCGCGTCGCGGTCGCGGAAGTAATCGATCGCGGCGGGTCCGGTGATCGCCTCGATCCGGCGCACGTTGGCGGCGCTCGAACCCTCGGCGCTCACCTTGAAGATCCCGATCTCGGCGGTGTTGGCGACGTGGGTGCCGCCGCAGAGCTCGCGGGAGACGCCTTCGATCTCGACCACCCGCACCCACTCGCCGTATTTCTCGCCGAACAGCGCCATCGCGCCGAGGGATTCCGCCTCGGCCCGCTCCATCTCCAGCCAGCGCACCGGCGCGCTCGCCTTGATCCACTCGTTCACCCGGTCCTCGACGTCGCGCAGCTCATCGGGCGAGAGCGACTGCCCGTGGGTGAAGTCGAAGCGCAGTTTGTCGGGGCGCACCGCCGAGCCCGCCTGACGGACGTGGGTGCCGAGCCGCTCGCGCAGCGCCGCGTGCAGGAGGTGCGTGGCGGTGTGGTTGCGCATCGTCGCGTGACGGATCTCGCGGTCCACCACGGCCTCGACGGGGACGTCATCCGGCCCGAGCAACTCGGGCGCCTCGATCTCGACCACCTGATCGCCGCCGACCCGGTAGACGTCGGTGACCCGCAGCTCGTCGCCGTTCGGCCAGCGCAGCACGCCGGAGTCGGCGACCTGGCCGCCGCCCTCGGCGTAGAAAGGGCTGTCCTCGAGCTTCAGCAGGGCACGCGGGCCGTCCTCCTCGATCGCGGCGACCCCGGTCGTCGCGCTCAGCGTCTCGTAGCCGACGAAGCGGCTCGCCGGGGTCTTGGCGGCGAACGCCTGCACCTTGTCGTGACGGTCCTCGGAACCGTGCGCGGTCGCCGCCCCGGTGCGCGCCCGGGCCCGCTGCTCCTCCATCAGCTCGGCGAACCCCTGGTCGTCGACCGCCAGCCCCTGCTCGGCGAGCAGCTCCTTGGTCAGGTCGTAGGGGAAGCCGTAGGTGTCGTGCAGTTTGAAGGCGTCGGCCGCGTCGATCCACGAGGTCCCGGATTCGCGCGCTTCGACGACCAGGCGCTCCAGCATCTCCTGGCCGCGCACCAGCGTCCGCCCGAAGCTCTCCTCCTCATCGCCGACCCAGCGGGCGATGTTCTCCCGTGCGGCGACCAACTCCGGATAGACGTCGCCCATCAGCTCGATCACCCGGCCGGCGAAGCGACCGAGCCAGGGCGCCTCCAGCCCGAGCGCGTTGCCCTGCTGGATCGCCCGCCGCATGATCCGGCGCAGGATGTAGCCGCGGTCCTCGTTCGAGGGGACGACCCCGTCGGCGATCAGGAAGGCGGCGCCGCGCGAGTGGTCGGCGACGATCCGCATCGCCCGCGTCACCGCCTCGGACTCGCCGTAGGTATGGCCGGAGAGCTCCTCGGCGAGGTCGATCAACGGCCGCACGTGATCGGTCTCGTAGACCGAGGGGACGTCCTGGAGGATCGCCGCCATCCGGTCGAGGCCCATCCCGGTGTCGATGTTCTTCGTCGGCAGCTCGGTCAGCGTCCCGTCCTCGGCGAGGTCATAGGACATGAAGACGTGGTTCCAGAACTCGAGGAAGCGCTCCCCCGAGTCCCCCGGGCGTTCGTCCTCGGCGCCGAACTCGAGACCGCGGTCGAGGTAGAGCTCCGAGCAGGGGCCGCAGGGGCCGGTGGGCCCGCCCTGCCAGAAGTTGTCCTCGCGGCCGAGCTCGACGATCCGCTCGCGCGGCACGCCGGTGGCTTCCCAGATCTCGATCGCCTCGGTGTCGGGGCCCAGCCCGAGCTCATCGTCGCCGCCGAAGACGGTCACCCAGATCTTCTCCGGGTCCATGCCGAAGCCCTCGGTGGCGAGCTCCCAGCCCCAGGGGATCGACTCCGCCTTGAAGTAGTCGCCGAAGCTCCAGTTGCCGAGCATCTCGAAGAAGGTCAGGTGGCGGGCGGTGTTGCCGACCTCCTCGATGTCGGTCGTGCGGAAGCATTTCTGCACGTCCGCCAGGCGCGAGGCGGGTGGCGTTTCCTGGCCCAGGAAGTAGGGCTTGAAGGGCTGCATGCCGGCGGTGGTGAGCAGCACCGTCGGGTCGAGCACCGAGGGCACGAGCGAGGCCGAGGGGACGATCTTGTGTCCCCGCTCCGCGAAGAACGAGAGGTAGGTGTCGCGGATTTGTTGGGCCTTCATGAGGGAGAGCCTACGGTTTGCTGACAGTTCGTGTGGCGTATGTGACGGGACGGTTTGGAGAGGGACGGCGCGCGGGGCGGTCGGGAGTTCAGACCGCGGCGGCGATGGTGCCGTGGCCGACGATCGTCTCGCCGTCCATCAGCACCGCGGTCTGGCCGGGCGCGGCGGCGTCGAAGGGCTCGGCGAGCTCCAGCTCGAGCGCCTCGTGGCGTCCCGGCGCGGCCGCGCCGATGCTGGCGGGCAGGGTGGCCGAGTGGTAGCGGAGGCGGACGTTGTCGACCCGGGCGCCCTCGCGGTGGAGGACCGCGTCGCGGACGCGGATGTGGCGCGTCTCGATGTCCTCGCGGGTGCCGACGGTCACCGTGTTGGCGGCGGCGTCGGTGGCGATCACGTAGCCGGGCTCGTTCAACGAGACGCCGATGCCGCGGCGCTGGCCGACGGTGAAGTTGTGGTGCCCGCGGTGGCGGCCGAGCGGGCGGCCGGAGCGGTCGACGACGGCGCCCTCGCGGTCGACCAGGTTGCCGTGACGGCGCAGGAAGCCGCGCTTGCCCTGCCCGGCGAGGAAGCAGAGGTCCTGCGACTCGGGCTTCTTCGCCACCGCGAGACCGTGGCGGGCGGCGACCGCGCGGACCTCGTCCTTGGTCATCTCGGTGAGCGGGAAGCCGAGCCGCGACAGCAGATCGGGCGGCAGCGCGGCGAGCATGTAGCTCTGGTCCTTGGCCGCGTCGGCGCCGGCGGCGAGCAGCGGCCCCTCGGCGTCCTCGACGATGCGGGCGTAGTGTCCGGTGAGCAGGCGCGTGGCGCCCAGCCGCCGGGCCAGGTCGAGCATCGCCGCGAGCCGCACTTCGCCGTTGCAGAGGATGCAGGGATTGGGCGTCTGCCCTTCGGCGTAGCCGGCGACGAAGCGGTCGACGACGCGGCGGCGGAAGTCGGCCTCGAGGTCGAGGGTGAAGTGCGGGATGTCGAGCGAGTGGGCGACCGCGCGTGCACCGAGCACCGCCTCCGGCGAGCAGCAGGCCTTGGTGCCGTCCGTCTCCGGGTCGGCCCAGAGCTTCACCGTGATCGCGATGACATCGGCGCCCCGCTCGCGTTCGAGCAGGGCGGCGACGGCTGAGTCGACGCCGCCGGAGATGGCGACGGCGACGCGCTCGGAGGAGGCGGGACGGCCGGCGCCAGGGGACCGGACTCGCCCACCTTCACTGGCGATTGAGGTGGGCGAGTCCGGTCCCACGCGGGCCGTCACCGCCGGGTCCAGCGGCAGATTCGAGGCCGCTGCGGCGCTCAGGGCCCTATGGAGGGCGTCGGTGGCAAGTTGCGCCGCGTGGCGCTTGGAGAGGTCGAGGCCGCCGAGGAGGGCTTCGGTGCCGTCGATCGACTGGCTCGCTGCCTCGAGGACGGTCGCGCCCTCGATCGCTTCGGCGAGGGCGGCGGTAGCCGCGCGGGTGGCGCCACATCCCTCGGTGTCGAAGGTGACCGATGCGATCCGGCCACCCTCCACGTTCAGCGACAAACGGGAGAGATCGCCGCAGGCGGCGCCGCCCGCGGCGCCCGTGAAGGCGTCGTCGGACGCCGGGGCGCGGCGCGACTCATCGCGAAGGAAGTGGTCGAAGAGCTCCCGATCCATTGGTCAAAGAGTACGAGGTGAGGATCTGGCGGAGGTCGTCGGCGACCTCGGTGGGCGTGTCGTGGAGGTGATGCCAGGTGATCCGGGTGGCGGTGTAGCCCTCGGCGGTGAGGATCCGGTCGCGTTCGCGATTGTCGTGAAAGGCCTTCTTCGTCATGTGAGCTGGGCCGCCATCGAGCTCGACCGCGACGCGCTCGCGCTCCCAGAGGCAGTCGATCTCGTAGAAGCGCCCTCGGAGGGCCAGGTGAGCGTTCATCCGCGGGCGCGGCAGGTCGGAGCGGTCGATCAAGGCCAGGAACGCCTCCTCGAAGTCGTTGCGGGTGATCCCTACCGGCAGCGTCTTTCGGTTCGCCAGGCGGGCCAGGAGCACCGACCCCTTGCGTCGCGGATAGCGCTCCAGCAGGTGTGGCACTGAAAGTCGATCCGAGTATTCCCTCACCTCCATCTCATTCCAGGCCCGCTCGACCTCCCGCTCCTTCAGCATCCCCGCGAGGTCGAACATCGTCCGCGGCACCGAGGTCACCGGTATACCCCGCACCCGCACCACCTCATCCCCCGGCAGCGATCCGCGGTGGGCGACGATCCCTCGCTTGGTCTTCCCCGACCCCGGACAGGTCACTTCCGGCGCGATACGACTGCGGGGATAGAGCCCCCAGAGCTGTCCCGCCGAGCGATGGCTGAGGACGGCCTCGGGTCCATGCGCCAGCACCGCCGCCATCCACCGCGACTCGACCGTGGTCGCCCGGTGTCCCACGGCATAGACGCCTCGATGCAGACGGCTCAGCCCGCCGTGGGCGACGCGCGTCTTGATCATCTGGTCGCTCAGGCCCAGCTGGTGAAGTTGCCACCGCCCCACCACCCCGTGCTGTCGTCCGGCTAACCGAGCGACCGCCCGGTCCTGCTCAAGAACCCCTGTGCGGAGTTTTGGGTGCTCAGCACCCGAAAGTCGACGCGCGTCTTCCATGGCGCCGATGGTGCTGTGGGAGAGCGCGACTGTGGTGCGCGCTTCGTGCCTTTTCAGAGGCCCGGGCGCAACAAAAGAGGCCCCAGCCCGCCGGTACCGCCTCTAGCTTTGATCCCTTCATAAGAAGGTGGGTGCCTACTCGCGATCCCTAGGGATCCCAAGAAATCGGCTCCCGAGCCGTTTGTGTTGGGTCAAACGGTGAGACGGCTCTCGAACGGGCTCGAGCCTGCGTCAACCGTAGCACCGAGGCACCGGCCGGAGGCAGGTTCAGTACTCGGGGACGTCGAGGTTCGAGAGATGCATCTCGGCCTCGCTCCACTGGTCAGCGGGCACGCACAGTGAGATTTCGCCGTGGCCGAAGCGATCGAGCGGCCAGTCTGCGGTGAGCGCCGCCTCGATGCCGGCCTCGACCAACGCCTGATGCCAGGCGCGCGCGGTGCGCACGTCGCCGAAGTCCCGCACCACCTCCCAGCGTTCGAAGCGCGGGTCGCCGACGTAGACCGGCGTCTGGCCCGGCCCCTGCCCGGGCCGCAACCTGCGGGGCATCCAGTCCCGCAGACCCATCTCAATGACCGGCTTTGCCCCGTTTGTGGATCGCGACGCCGACGTCGCGCAGCTGCAGCTCGTCGACCGGGGCGGGCGCGCCGGTGAGCAGGTCGAACCCGGAGGCGGTCTTGGGGAAGGCGATCACGTCGCGGATCGTCTCGGCGCCTGCGAGGCGCTGGACGAAGCGGTCGATCCCGTAGGCGATCCCGCCGTGTGGGGGCGCCCCGAAGCGGAGCGCCTCGAGCAGGAAGCCGAAGCGGGCCTCCGCGGTCTCCTTGTCGATCCCGAGCGCGGCGAACACCTGCTCCTGGACCTCGGCGCTGTGGATACGGATCGAGCCGCCGCCGAGCTCCTGCCCGTTCCAGACCACGTCGTAGGCCTGCGACAGGGCGCTGCCCGGATCGGCGGGGTCCCACCCCTCCTGGGGGGCGGTGAACGGATGGTGCACGGCATCGAAGCGCTTCTCGACCTCGTCGTAGAGGAAGAGCGGGAAGTCGACGATCCAGACCAGGCGGTTCTCGGACTCGTCGATCAGCCCGAAGCGCTCGCCCAGGTCGAGGCGCATCTGCCCGAGCACGGCGTCGGTCACCGACCGCTTGTCGGCGACCAGCAGGAGCAGGTCGCCCTCCTCCGCCCCGAGCAGCCGGTTCAGCTCGGCCAGCTCGGCCTCGCTGAGGAACTTGGCGGTCGGCGAGCGCCAGCCGTCACCCTCGCGGAACGCCCAGACCAGGCCTTTCGCCCCCAGCTCCTGGGCGCGCGAGATGAAGCCGTCGAGCTCTTTGCGCGGCACCTCGCGCTTCCCCGCGTTGATCCCGCGGATCGAGCCACCCGACTCGAGCACCGACTTGAAGACCTTGAACTCGGTCCCGGCGAGCGCCGAGCCGAGGTCGACCAGCTCGAGCCCGAAGCGCAGGTCCGGGCGGTCGGTGCCGAAGCGCTCCATCGACTCGGCATACGGCATCCGCTCCATCGGCGAGTCGATCTGCGGCCCGCCCACCGCTTGGAAGACATGGGAGAGCATCCGTTCGTTGATCGCGAGCACGTCGTCGACCTCGACGAACGACATCTCGACGTCGAGCTGGGTGAACTCGGCCTGCCGGTCGGCCCGCGTCGCCTCGTCGCGGAAGCAGCGGGCGATCTGGAAGTAGCGTTCGAACCCGCTCACCATCAGCAACTGCTTGAACAGCTGCGGCGACTGGGGCAGGGCGTAGAAGGAGCCGTGCTGCTGGCGGCTGGGGACGAGGAAGTCGCGCGCCCCCTCCGGCGTGGAGCGGGTCAGCACCGGCGTCTCGACGTCGACGAACCCCTCCGCGCCGAGGAACTCGCGCATCGCCGCGGTGACCCGGTGGCGCAGCACCAACGCCTCGCGCATCGGCGCCCGCCGCAGGTCGAGGTAGCGGTACCGCAGTCGCGTGTCCTCGCCGACGTCCTCGGCGTAGCCCTCGATCTGGAAGGGCGGCGTCGCCGAATCGGCGAGCAGCTCGGCGGTCGCGACCGCGACCTCGACCTCGCCGGTCGGCAGCGCCGGGTTGATCGTCTCGGCGTCGCGTCGCACCACACTCCCGCGGACGCTCAGGACGTCCTCCGCCCGCAGTTTGTGGGCCAGCTCGAACGCCTCCCCAGAGGTGTCCGGGTGGAAGACGAGCTGCACCACGCCGGATCGGTCGCGGAGGTCGATGAAGATCAGGCCGCCGTGGTCGCGCCGCCGGTTGACCCAGCCGGCGACCCGCACCTCGCCGTCGACCCGGTCCGGCAGGACCCGCCCGCACCAGGTGTCACGAAAGCCGTTCGCGCTCGGTTCCGGCAGCTCGCCCACCCGTAGCTCGTCCGCGCTCATGCTTCGCCTCCAGTCATCTCACCGAGAAGGTTGCCGGTGTCGGCGGCGCGCTGCTCACCGCTGGTCATGTCGCGCAGTTGCGCGCTGCCGTCCGCCTCCAGGATCAACACCCGCGCCGCGCCGATCCGGTCGGCGTGTTTCAGCTGTCCCTTCAGCCCGCGCCCCCCGAGGTCCATCTCGGCCGAGAACCCGGCGTTCCGCAACTCGGTCACCAGCGCCATCGCCCGTCCGCGCTGCTCCGGGTCGGCGATCGCGACGAACGCGTCGCGCCCGAGCGCCGGCTCCTCCTCGTCCAGGGCCAGCAGGATCCGCTCGATCCCCGCCGCCCAGCCGACCGCCGGCGTCGCGGGCCCGCCGAGCTGCTCGATCAGGCCGTCATAGCGCCCGCCACCGCCGATCTCCGACTGCGCCCCGAGCGTATCGCAGACGAAGGAGAAGATCGTCCGCGTGTAGTAGTCGATGCCCCGCACCAGGGTCGGGTCGAGCTCGTAGCCGATCCCGGCGGCGTCGAGCAGCGCCCGCACCTCGGCGAAGTGCTCGGCGTCCTCGTCGGAGAGCGACTCGAGCATCGTCGGGGCGCTCGCCATCACCCCCTGCACGCCGTCGTCGTCGGAGTCGAAGGCCCGCAGCGGATTGATGTCGATGCGCTCGCGCACGTCGGCGGTGAGGTCGCCCTCGTGCCGATGCAGGTGTGCCTTCAGCTCCTCCAGGTAGGCGGCCCGCGCGTCGAGCGAGCCGAGGCTCCCCAGCCGCAGCACCACCCCCGGCACGCCGAGCTCCCCGAGCAGGTCGGAGAGCAGCATGATCACCTCGGCGTCGGCGAGCGGCGAGGCGGTCCCGATCGCCTCGATCCCGAGCTGGTGGAACTGGCGGTAGCGCCCCGCCTGCGGGCGCTCGTGGCGGAAGAACGGCCCGACGTAGGAGAGCTTCACCGGCTGCGCGAGTTTGTGCATCCCGTGCTCCAGGTAGGCGCGGCAGATCGGCGCCGTCCCCTCCGGGCGCAGGGTGAGGCTGCGTTCGCCCTTGTCCTCGAAGGTGAACATCTCCTTGCGGACGATGTCGGTCGATTTGCCGACGCCCCGTTCGAAGAGGTCGGTGTCCTCGAAGCTCGGCGTCTGGATCGTCTCGTAGCCGGCCCGTTGGAAGATCCCGGTCGCGATCGCCTGCAGCCGCGCGCGGGCGCGGCTCTGGGCCGGGAGCACGTCGAAGGTCCCGCGGGGTGCCTGGAACTTGCTTGCCATCTCGGTGGCGACCTTAGCTGGGTGGCGCGGCCGCGCGGCTAGCGGGCCGAGGCCTGGAGGAACGGATTGGTCGCCCGCTCGGCGCCCAGCGTCGTCAGCCCCATGTGGCCGGGATGGACGACGGTCTCCTCGCCGTGCGAGTCGAGCAGCCGGGCGATCGAGTCGGCGAGCGTCGGCCAGTCGCCGCCGGGCAGGTCGACGCGGCCGACCGAGCCCTGGAAGAGGACGTCGCCGGAGAAGATCGCATCCTCACCGCGGACCGAGTAGGTGACGTGGCCGGGGCTGTGGCCCGGGGTGAAGATGACGTCGAGCGTCAGCCCGGCGAGCTCCAGCGTCTCGCCGCCGGAGACCGTCTCCTCGGCGTCGTGGCTCTCGTACGGCCCGAAGCCCTCCCACGGCACGTAGGCCATGATGTCGGCGAGCACCGGCACCTCGATCTGGGGACAGTAGACCGGCGCCCCCGTGGCGCGGGCGACGGGCGCGACCGCGCCGATATGGTCGAAATGCGTGTGGGTGAGGATGATCGCCTCGACCTCCGCGCCGGTCCCCTCGACCGCCGCCAGGATCCGCTCCGCCTCGTCCCCCGGGTCGACGACGAGCAGCTTGTCACCGCCGGCCGGCCGCACCAGGAAGGTGTTCTCGGCGATCTGGCCGACGGTCAGCATCTCGACGTCGAGGGCCACGGACTAGGTCCCTTCGCGGTCGCGGATCCGCTGCCGCTCCCGTTTGCGCCACATGGTCATGTCGATGTAGTAGCCGGTCGGGATGTAGAAGGCGAGCATGAAGGCGCCGAAGATCAGCGAGACCGGCAGGGGCCGTTTGAACAGCACCAACAGGATCACGACGAAGATCACCGCGGCGAACGCCCCGCGATAGGCGGAGCCTTTCCAGGTCGGCGGCAGATCGCGTTTTTTCGAGGCGGTCTTGCTGCCGCTGGAGCGGGCGCGGTTGCGGGCCTCCGCGCGGTTGCGCGGACGCGCGCGCCGGCCGGCGGTGTCGATGCGACCGCCCTGGGTCCCGCGGCGCTTGCGGCGGCGTTTGTTTTTCGGCTGGGCCATCGGAGAAATGTAGATGATGGAGTTAGATGATCTCTTGGTCGCCGAGTGCCGCCAGCCGTCGCTCGATCACGTGGCGCTCGGGGTCGAAACCGCGGATCGGCACGTCGGCGGGGTAACCGACGACCGCCGCCGCCGGGATCAGCCCGACCAGCTCGGCCTCCACCGGACGGGCGCCGAGCGGCCTCGCCAGGCGCCGGACCTCCTCGACCACCGTGCCGAGCGTCGTCGTCAGCGGATCGTGGACGTTGGTCGAGACCTGGGCGCGGCCGTTCGCGAGCATCAGCCCGATCGCCCGCACCCCGCGTGGCCCGCCGCCTGCCTCGCGCAGCTCCGCCGCGACGGCACGAGCGGTGTCGAGGTCGGCACCCTCGAGCTCGACGTTGAAGGCGGCGAGCGGCGGCCGTGCGGTGGCGAGGGTCGCGCCGGCGCGCGGATGCGGCACCGGCGGGCCGAAATCGGGGCGGAGCTCTCCCCCCTCCATCCGCAGCCACAGCTCCGCCAGGCCGCCGTTGCGGAAATAGGCGCGCTCGACGTGGCCGGGCTCGCGGGCCAGCGCGCCATAGAGGAAGACCGGCACCCCGATCCCGCCGATCTGGGCCGCCACCGCGACCGCCTCGGTGCGCGCCGCCTCACGGTCCTCCTCGCGCAGCCAGACGATCGGGCAGACGTCGAGGGCCCCGATCGCCGGGTGCGCCCCCACGTAAGAGGACATGTCGATCGACTCCAACGCCTCCTCGGCGCCGGCCACCAGCGATTCGGTCAGACCGCCCGGCCCACCCGCCAGGGTGAACACGCTGCGCCCGTGGTCGGGGTCGGTATGGAAGTCGAGCACCGCGGCGCCGCGTCCGAACGCCTCGGCCAGCCGTCCCAGCACCTCCTCGTCGCCGGCCACCGAGACATTGGGGACGGCGAGCAGAATCGGCATCCGCTCAGATCAGGAGCTCGCCGCCGCCGAGGATCGCCTCGCCGTCGATTTCGACGGTCGGTTCCTTGACCACGACGTCGAGGTGGACCGGCACCTGCACGGTGCCGCCGATCCCCGCCGAGGCGCCGAAGGCGACGTGGGCGGTGCCGAAGATCTTCTCGTCCTCGAGGATGTTGCCGGTCAGGATCGCCTCCTCGTTGGTGCCGATCCCGAGCTCGGCGACGTTCGTCCCGTCCGGCCCGTGCGGGGTCAGCAGCTCCATCAGCCTCGCGCCCTCGTCCCCGGTGGCGCCGACCAGGTGGCCCTCCTCGACGGTCAGCCGGACCGGCGACTCGACCAGGCCGACCGCGGCGATCGAGCCGTCCACCACCAGCGTCCCCTGGGCGGTCCCTTCGACCGGCGCGATGAAACCCTCGCCGCAGGGCAGGTTGCCGAAGGCGCCCCTGGCCGAGAGTTCGCCCGCGTCGACGATCCCCTCGCGCCCCTCGATCGAGAAGGTCAGGTCGCTGCCGTGGCGGCAGGTGATCCGCACCTGCGAGCCCTGATTGAGAGCGTTGACGATCGCCCAGCCGCGCCGCCGCATCTCGTCGAGGTCACCGTTCATCAGCCGCGCCAGCATCTCCTCGGTGACGCCCGGCAGCGTCGCGATCCTCACCCCGGCATCGCTCGCCGTCTTCCGCGCCGCCGTATGCGAGAGCGACTGGATCGTCGGCGCCAGCACCACGTCGGCGGCCGCCATCGCCGCGGCGACCGGGCGCGGCGGCTCGGCCGCGTGGCTCTCGCGCTCGGAGATCACCGCCAGCGTCGCGTCGGCGCCATCGCCCTGCGCCTCGATCCGCATCAAGGCCCCGATCTCTTCCGTGACCGGGTTGCAGACCACCAGCACCTCCTCGCCCGCGGCGACGCCCATGCACTGCCGGACCACCGTCCGCACCGCGCTGTCGAGGTCTGCGCCAGGCATCCGCCCAGCCTAACTCTCCGGCTCGTCGTCATGACGGTGGTGGATCGACCACCCCATGAACCAGATCAGCCCGAGCAGCACCATCCCGAAGCCGATGAACGGCGGCAGCCACCCCTTGTGCCGCCCGATCCCGAGCAGCAGCACGATCCCCGCATCGACGACCAGAAGGATCCCGACCAGCACCGGCCGCAGCGCCGCGAAGCCAAGCTGCTGCACACCTCGATCACCGCCGACCATCTTCCAAGCATGGCATCGCTACCATGCCCATCCCCGCCGGAGTAGCTCAGCTGGTTAGAGCAGCGGAATCATAATCCGCGTGTCGGGGGTTCGAGTCCCTCCTCCGGCATCGGTTTCAGGCGAGCAGCCTCGCCTTGGCGCGATCGAACTCCTCGGCGGAGATTGCGCCTTTGTCTTTCAGATCGGCCAATTTGTGGAGTTCGTCCGCGGGTGAGGATTGCGCCTGTTCGCGCACGTACTTGTCGAAGTGCGCTTTCGCGTCGGTTTGCGCTTTGATCGTCCGGTCTCGCATCCCACCGCCGCGAGCGATCAGGTAGATCAGCACGCCGAGCCATGGCAGGACGATGAGGAAGAAGACCCAAACGGCCTTCCACCATCCGGAGAGTTCGTGATCGCGGAAGAGGTCGGCGAAGATCGTGAACAGGATCCAGATCCAGGCGAACAGCAGGAAGAACTCGAAGACGACCAGGAGCAGTTCGCCGAAGCTGACGTCAGCGACGGGCATCCGGCTCCTCCTCCCAGTTGATCATCAGCTGATAGATCAGGACGATGTCGAGGACGATCATCAGGATCGCCCACAGTGGCGCGGCGGAGAACCAGACGATCTGCATCACCGCGTTGACCGCGAGCACGAATACGCCTGCCCAGCGCGCCGCCGTGTTGCCGATGCAGAGGCCGACCCCGATCACCGCGAGCGCCGCGCCCAGGATCAGCTGCACCCAGCCCCAGGTGGTGATGTCGAGGACGAGCACCCCGTGACCGCCGACGACGACGACTTCGTCGTTCGCGATCGCCGCGATCCCCCACAGCACATCGAGAGAGCCGAGGATCACCATCATCACGCCGGCGAACGCGATCCAGGTCGAGCGTTGCCCCCCTCTGGGTGGCCTGGAGCCCTGGTGAGCCTCCATCATTCACTCCTTTGATCTGCCCCGCAGGGGGATTTCCCTAGACATGGACGCCTAGTGGGCCTCCACAAAATGAATCTAAACCGGTGTCCGGCCGCCGTAAAGGCCTGGGACGGAAGTTGTGACGGCCGACCGGGGAAAACCGAGGGAACGAGGCGGGGGCGGGAGTTACCTGATCGCCGAGGAGGCGAAGGGCTTCCGGAACGCCGACCTCGAGGGCGCGAAAGGGTGGCTGACCGAAACTTAAAAGCAGCGCCCTCGGATTGAACCTTGGCCTGGGCCGATTTACATTCTTTTAATGAAGAATCCTCGGCCGCTCCTCCGCCATCTTGCCCTTCTCCTCGCCGCGGCAGCGGCGATCGTGGTTCTGATCCTGGAGGTGGGTGGGGCCGGCGCCTCGCCCGCGGTCGGCCCGGCGATCGTGCCGCAGAGCCCGGCCAAAGGCGCACCGGTGCCGGCGACCGAAGAACCGCTGACGGTCGTCTTCTCCTGTCCGGGCTTCGTCTACGAAGAAGGCGAAGAGATCGAACCGGAAGAAGAAGAAGAAGGCGAAGAAGCGCCGTCGATCGGGCCGCCGGTCCTCGGCGGCGGCGAAGAATACGGCGTCCATTTCTCCACGGCGCCGACCGTGAACGCCGCCGGACAGCTCTCGACCGCCCCCTTCGGCGAAGCGGGCGAAGGGTCGGCGGAACCGATCAAAGGCAGCGCCGGCCTCTGCAGCTCGGAAATCGAACTGCCGAAGACGCCGAACCCCGCGACGCTCTTCGAAGGGACGATCTACTGGCAGCCATTCCGTGAATCGGCGGTGAGCCCGGACGGGGTCGAAGTGGGCTCGGTCAGCTCGTTCGTCGTCTTCCCCCATGTCGAAGAACCCGAACTTACCTTCCGCGAACAGATCTTCGCCGGCTACCTGACCAAGGTCGGCTTCTACTACGAAGCCGAACTCGGCGGCGCCGTGGTCCAACTTCAGATGTTCGAAGGCAGCGCCTGGAAGACGATCGCCGAAGCGCCCGGTAGCAACAGCGGGGAAAATGCCTTCTTCTTCAAGGTGAAGGAAGCGGGCCACCACCTTTTCCGGGTGCTGGTCCTCGGGGTCGGCGGCAAGCCGGACCTGGGCCTCGAACCGGTGGTCAAGGTGATCCGCAAGCCGACGAAACAGCGGGTCACGAGCGCCGCCGACGACGGCGCCTACGTCGCCGCGAGCTCCAAGCAACGCGAAGAATGGCCGATCACCTTCGGCGTGGGCGGCGGCGGCACCGTGCTTCGCAACGTCCAGCTGGAAGCCGAAACGATCTGCAAGGGGCCGACCAAGGCGCAGGACGTGACGATCGAAATCCCCGCCCACCTGCTCCACGCGAAGATCGCCCCCGACGGCACCGTCTTCGGCGTCAGCGAAACCAAAGGCCCGGAAGTGTGGACGGTGACGCTGAGCGGCAGCATCTTCGCCGGCCGCTTCCAGGGCGAACTGTCGATCTCCCACGCCAACTGCAGCGGCTACCGGACGATCGACGCGATCCTCAAACGTACGGTGAAGACCTGACGTTCGAGGCCGACTAGAGTCGCCGCCGTGATCCCGGAATCGGTCGACTCCTCACAGACCTTCTACCTCCTCGGCACGATCGTGCTGATCGTCGGGGCCCTCGCCGGGCTCGCGTCGCTGGCGATCAGGAGGCGGCTCGAGGAGGAGCACCGGGACGAGCGCTACGTCCGCGAACGGCGCGGCGAGGAAGTCGCCCCGATCGAGCACCACGCATCGTCGGCGTCCTCCAGTACGCCGGGGTCAGCATCTCGGCGGTCGGGATCCTGCTGCTGGTCGCCGGCTGGACCCTCGCCCCGAGCCCCAACTAGCGACGGTCGCGGCGAGGATCGCCTCGCCCACCGGCTCAGGCTCCCGGGCGGTCAGGCGACGGTGCGTCCGGGCCGCACCTCGACCACGCCCTGGTCGGGCCCGCTCACGGCTCGACCTCGACCATCACCGTGACCGGCCCGTCGTTGATCAACGCAACCCCCATGCAGGCGCCGAAGACTCCCTTCTTCGCCTCGGTCCGCTCGCAGAAGCGGTCGTACAGCGGCTCGGCGACCTCCGGCCGCGCCGCCTTCACGTAACTCGGCCGGGTCCCCTTGCGGGTATCGCCGTAGAGGGTGAACTGGCTGACGCAGAGGATCTCGCGCTCCGGGCCCAGCGGCTCGTTCATCCGCCCCTCGGCGTCGTCGAAGATCCGCAGCGCCAGCACCTTCTCGGCCAGCCGGTCGCACTCTTTCTCGGTGTCCCCCACGCCGACCCCGAGCAGCACCACCATCCCCGCCTTGATCTGGGCCACCCGCGTCCCCTCGACGTCGACCGCCGCCTGGCTGCACCGTTGGACGAGCGCCCGCATCGCGCCGAGAGTCTAGAGCGAGGGCGCGCCCCGGATGACCGCTTGGGCGATTATCTTTGCGCGCTCATGGATGCGCCACCCATTCCGGAGATCGAACGCGAGCGCTCGGCCTTCGCGCTGATTGGCGCCACCTTCTCCCTCTATCGTCGCTACTCCTGGCTCTTCTTGATCCTCGCCGGGGTGGTGGTCGTCCCTTATGAGCTGATCTCACTGATCGGCGGCCCAGACGGTCCCGTGCATGGGGTGGCACTGGCACTGGTCGAACTGGCGCTGTCGATCGGCGACTTCGCCTTGGTCCTCCCCCTGATCTCAGCGCTTCATCTGTACGCCCTCGAGGACGTGCGGGAGGGGCGCGAGCCCGTCCTCGCCTCGGTCGCCCGCCGCGCCGTCGCCAGCCTGCGGGTGGTCTCGCCGGCGGTCCTTCTCAGCTGGCTCGGGATCTTGGCCGGCTTCATCGCGCTGATCGTCCCCGGGGTCCTGCTCGCGATCCGTTGGGCGGTCGTGGCGCAAACCGGGGCACTGGAGGCGCCGAGTTGGCGCAAGGCGCTCGATCGCAGCGCCGGGCTCACCGAAAAGCACAGAAAGCACGTCCTCGGGCTCTTCCTCCTAACCTGGCTGATCACCGCCGTCCCGACCGGCATCCATATCGCCGTCTTCGGGTCCTCGACGACCGTCGGCTCTGTCTTTGTCGGCACCGCGTTCGCGGTCCTGGTCAGCTCCTTCACGGCCCTCGCGACCGCCTTTCTCTACTACGACCTGAAAGCACGCTTCCGGACCGCCGCCGCGACCCCGGCACTCAAGCCCGAGCCGGTCGTCACCGTCTCGGGCCGAGATGTCCCACCCACCGGCGACCCGCTTGACCCGGCGAGCTGGGGCGACGCGGACCGACCTTCTGGCTGGTACGTGAACCCGGACTCGCCCTGGCGAATGCGTTATTGGCACGCGGACGGCGCCGGTAGTTGGAGCAAGCGCACGGCGAAGACGCCGAAGGACACCCTCGCCGCGTGGCGAGACTTGAGGTTCGTCCGCGAGAAGGCCGAACGCCCCGAGGAGCCGGTCTAGCCGTGCTTCTTGTGGTGCCGCTTGTGCTTCGCCGCTTTGTGGCGGCGGACGCACCTGGCCTTGCGGTGGAACTTCCGCTTGACAAACCCCTTGCGGCACACGAGCGGTTTCGGCTTCTTGACGACCTTCGTCACCGGCGCGACGGGCGGCGTCGGCGGCAAGACGACGGGCGGCGGGCCGAGTGCCGCATCGACGCCACTGACGATTGCCGGCGGGGTGATCGCGATAGGCGTCGCCGTGGCAAACGTCGCTGCACCCTTCCAAAATTGCGTCGGGTAAGGATCGGCGATCGCTTTTGGGTCGGGGAATTCACCCGGCGCGGCGGAGAAGACCACCTTGAAGCTTTCGCGCCAGAGGCCGGTGAACCGATACCCACCCGAGGCCGGGGTGGTGATGCAGCCGAGCCGTTCGAGAAATTCCGCTTCGGAGATGCAGACCCGGACCCCGGCAAGCGGCGCCCCGGTCGCTGCCACGCGCACGGTGCCGGCGATCTGGCCACCCGCCACCAATGCCTGGTTGATCTCGCTGGTTTCGAATTTCGGCAGCACATTCACCAGACCTAGCGAGTAGGGCGCGGCGACGAGATCCCTGCCGGTTTCTTCGGGGAAGAATTCGACTTCGTACTGGCCGCCGGCGAGACCGACGATCGAATAGCTCCCTGCACCGTTGCTTTCCGCACAGCGGACAAGTTCGACGCTGACCCCGAACGCGCAGACGATCACGCCTGCCACCGGTAGGCCGGTGGCCGCCGCGGTGACGACGCCTTTGATCATCGCGCCTTGTTCAAGGGTGGCATCGATGCCGGGGGTGGTGACGCCGGAGACGACGGTAACCAGGTCCGCGGTCTGCCAGCTCGATTTGCCGCTGTAGTACTGCGGCACATAATTGCTCAGTTCTCCCGGCCGGAAATGGATTTTGTACTGCCCAGCTTCGAGTCCGGTCAGTTCGTATTCGCCGCTGCCGTTCGTTTTGACGCACGGGAATTCTTCTTCGGCGCAGACTTCGACGCCGGAGAGCCCGCCGTGGCCTTCCCCGGTCACCGTGCCCGCGATCGCGCCGGGTTCGGCCGCCATCCCCGAAGCGGGCAGCGCGAGCGCCGCCAAGGCGACCAGCAGCGGGGTCAGCCAGGCGACGACGAAGGTCCGGTTCCGTCGAAAGCTCAAGAGAACGGGCAGTATATGGGCGATGTCAAGTGGTGGGCGCCGCAGTGGCGCCGGCGGTGCTCTCATCCGGTGCGCCGAAGAACGAGAGGGCGCGCTCCGCGACCAGGTCGGGGGCCTCGTCGGCGATGAAGTGACCGCAGCCCTCGACCAGCTCGAGGCGCATGTCGTCGGCGTGGCGCTGCCAGCCGGCGAGCATCTGCGGACGCAGGGCGAGGTCCTCGGTGCCGTGGAGCTGCAGGGTGGGGACGGACAGGCGGGCGTGGGCGTAGCGGCCGCCGATGATCTCGGGCTGCTCGCGCAGCAGGAACGTCCGGTACATCTCCACCCCGGCGTGGGCGCGGGCGGGCTCGGCGAGGTTGTCGGCGAAGATGCCCAGCGTCTCCGCGTCGAAGGCACCGGGAACCTCCGAGGCGCCGCGCAGCATCTGCCGCACGAAGGTGCCTTGACGGTGCAGCCGGTAGCCGAGGAAGGGCGCCGCGATCACCAACTGGTAGGTGAACCGCCACATCTCCGGGAACACCATCCGCGGGCTCACCCACGGCGGGAGGATGTTCAGCGCCAGGTACTGGCGGAAGCGCTCCGGCGCGCGCAGGCAGAGCAGGTAACCGACCCAACCGCCCCAGTCGTGGCCGACCAGGCGGACCCGATCGATCCCCTCGGCATCGAGCACCGCGAGCCCGTCGCTCGCCAGGTTCTCCTTCTCGTAGCCGTCGGGCGGCGCGTCGCTCCAGCCGAAGCCGCGCAGGTCCATCGCCACCGCCCGGTAGCCGGCCGCCGCCAGCCGCGGCAGCAGGAAGCGCCACTCGTACCAGTGCTGCGGCCAGCCGTGCAGGCAGAGGACGACGTCGTCGCCCTCCCCCGCTTCGGCCAGGTGGAAGCGCTGCCCGCGCGCCTCGACCCAGCGATGGCGGACGCCGTCTACTGCGGGTGGCTCTGCCACTCGCCGGGCCTCAGCTCGCAGTGGGCTCGGTTCCTAGGCGACCGTCGCCGCGGTGCGGCGGAAGTCGTCGAGCTGCGCGCCCATCGCCTCGAGGTTGCAGGCGACCATTTCCGGCCAGGCCTTGTCCGGGTGGTCCTGGATCGTCTTCAGGCCGTTGCCGCTGATGATCGCGACCACCGTCTCGTCGGGCCCGATCCTGCCCTGCTGGGCGAGCTGGGCGACGGTGGCGATCGTGGTGCCTCCGGCGGGCTCGGTGAGGATCCCCTCGGTGGCGCCGAGCAGGTCGATCGCCTCCCAGATCTCCGGGTCGGTAGGGGTCGCCGCCGAGCCACCGCGGCTGCGGACGGCATCGACGACCAGCGGGCCGTCGCCGGGGGCGCCGATCGCCAATGAGTGGGCGGCGGTGTCCGGGGTCTGCGGCTCGATCTCACCGCCCTCGAGGATCGCGGTGGCGATCGGATCGCAACCGCCCGCCTGGGCGATGTTGATCTTCGTCCCCGAGGTCTCCGCGAGGCCGACCGTCTCCAGCTCTTTCAGCCCCTTGTGGACGCGCGAGGAGAGCGTGCCGCCGGCGGCCGGGATGACGAAGTGGTCGGGCGAGTTCCAGCCGAGCTCCTCGACCACCTCGAACGCCATCGTCTTCGCCCCCTCGGCGTAGAACGGGCGCAGGGTGATGTTGGCGAACTCCATCCCGCTCGCCAACGCGAGCTCGCGACAGGCGCGGTTGGCCTGGTCGTAGTTGCCGTCGAGCTGGCAGACCTGGGCGCCGAGCGCGCGACAGGCTTTCGCCTTCCCCTTCTCCATGTTGCCGGGATAGAAGACGTAGGCGGCGGCGCCGGCCTTGGCGGCGAGCGCCGCGACCGCGGTCCCGACGTTGCCGGTCGAGACGCAGCCGACCTCGTCTTTGCCCAGCTCGAGCAGGCGGGCGATCGCCATCCCGACGACGCGGTCCTTGTAGGAGAGCGACGGCCGGTTGGTCGAGTCGTCCTTCAGGTAGAGCTTCTTCAGCCCGAGCTCGGCACCGAGCCGGTCGGCATGGATCAGCGGCGTCTGACCGGCGAACTGACCGACCCGTGCCTGCGCATCCGCCGATGTGATCGGCAGCAGCTCCTCGAAGCGCCAGATGTTCCAGGGACGCCCCTCGACCCCGCGCTCGGCGATCGCGGCGGTCGCCTTCTCGTAGTCGTAATCGATGTCGAGGCCGTCGCCGCAGGCCGGGCACTTGAAGGCCCGCTCGGACAGCGAGGTGCGGTAGCCACAGTCACGGCAGACGAGTTCCGTCGCGCAGGAACTGGTTCGCCGGCCGATAGGCCCCCCCAGATGCTGCGTGTCGTCACCCATTGCGTTCCTTTCTGCGCTCCGCCGAAGCGGTGTTTGGTGCCGCAAGGCGGCTGATCAGGTCGTACGTCTATAACACGAAGGGTGACAACGATCAACGCTTTTCGCGTAAAGATCCCGTCAACCCGCAATTACCACGGACTCCAAGGTAGCGGACGCGGCGGTGCACGCAATGGGATGCGGCCTTTTGTCTGTGGAACGGTTGTCTGCGGATGGGGACGATAAGTCGGTGACCCCGCAGGAGCGCTTCGCCCACAACCTTCGCCGCCGCCGCGTCGCGGTCGGGATCTCGCAGGAGGAGCTGGGCGAACGCACCGAGCTGCACCGGACCGAGATCTCGCTGCTGGAGCGGGCCGGGCGCGAACCACGGTTCGCCACCCTGCTGAAGCTGGCGGGCGCACTGGGGGCGACCCCGAACGAGCTCTGCGCGGGCACCGGGTGGGACCACGAGCAACGCCGCTTCACGGTCGAAGACCCGACCGGCGACTGAGGCACCACGCGCGGCGGGGCGTCCACCCCGTCGCGCATGCTTCTCGTCACGGGGGCCCCGGTCCCGTGACGAGAAGAGAGTTGAGGCGGGGCGGCACCGACTGCGCATCGGCGCACTTTGGTGGGGCCGGGTCGTGACGAACGCGACCCCTGCTCAGCACCAGGTCCTCCTTTGCCACCCCAAGGCGGTTTCCCCGTCTGAGTAACCCCGCCTCTCTGTCGGCCCACGTGCGCCAACAGGGTGACATTCATAACAGAGTCGGTTATATCAATCAAGGCCACCTGAACAAAAAGATCTGCTTGCCCTTAGGTACGGGCGAGGGACCGATTTCGTCCTCGGCCACGGACGGCAGAGGCGGGGGAAACGAGGTGACCTAGGGAGGAATTTACCCCGCGCCGACAGATTTCCAACCCGGTACCGGGGAGTTGAGAAGAAGTCGTGACCGCAGGCCGGGAAGTGATGCTCAGGAGGACGCGGCGCCGGCCATCGCGTCGTCTACCGCCACCGGGATCGCTGCGGCGGCCGGCCAGACGCCCGGCAGGTCGTCAGAGGTGAAGCGGCCGGAGTCGATCAGGATCGCCTCCGCCGTATGCGGCGCGAACGGTTGCAGGGCCTGGGCCAGCAACAGGATCGCGACGACCAGCGCCTCCGCGTCGGCCTTGTCGAGCTGACCCCGCTTCTTCAGCTGCTTCTCGTACTGCTGGATCCGCTCGAAGAGTCGGGTCAGGTTGCGGATCGACTTGTGCATCTGCAGGTCGGCGGTGTCGTCGGCGATGCGCGCCAGCCCGTTCTCACACCAGCCACGCAGCTTCTCCCGCTGCTGCTCGGTCTCGGCCGCCTTCTGCGGATCGTGCCTGGCACCCTCCAGCTCGACGAAGCGGTCGTGGGCGTAGGTCCAGAAGCCACGGAGGAACTTGTTGGCGAAGCGGATCGCCGCGTCGGACCAGTTCAGCGTCTTCGCCGGGCCGGCCGCCCAGAGCACGGCGACGCGGACGGTGTCGGCGCCGAACTCCTCGACCAGGGCGTCGGGATCGACCACGTTGCCGAGGTGCTTGCTCATCTTGCGCCCGTCGGCGATCACCATCTCGTGGAAGAGGCAGCCCTCGAACGGCTCGCCGTCGCTCATGTAGTCGAACTCTCCGCGGTCGCGCAGCGCCTTGGTGACGACCCTCTGGTCGAAGACGAAGCCGCCCGAGTCGCCGCCCGCGACCAGCCGCTCGGCGGGCAGCCACTTCTTCGACTCGGGGTGGGTGAACATCTGGGTCTCCCGGTCCGCCGGCGGCACCGTGGCCGGGACCCAGAGGAAGAGTGCGTCGAAGTGACAGTCGAGCGTGTCGGTCTCCCGTTTCGCCGCGGTACCGCACTTGGGACACTCGACGTCGACGAAGTCGGGGCGCTCGGCGAGCGGATTCCCTTCGCCGGTCGCGACCAGGTCGCGCGGCAGGACGACCGGCAGGTCGGCCTCGGGGACCGGCACCGGGCCGTGCTCGGGGCAGTGGATGATCGGGATCGGCGTCCCCCAGGAGCGCTGCCGGGAGATCGAGAAGTCATTGGCCCGGTACCGCTTCGTCTTGCGCGCCCCCTCGACCGGCGCGCGAGGCGCCTCCGCCGCAGGCTCCTCATGTCGATGGGCCGAAAAGTCCTCTATATCAGCGCTTTTCGGCCCATCAACATCGGGGTCGGGACCGTCGACGCGCTCGATGCGGGCGGCGATGTCGGCGTCGGCCTCGTCGACCGCCGGGATGCCGAGCGCCGCGGTCGGCCCGAAGCGGGCGTCGACCAGCGGCGAGACCAGCACCGGCAGGTCGGTGCCGCCGGGGCCGGGGATCGAACGGCCGGTGTCGACCACCGGCACCGCTTTGGCGTCGCGGGCGCTCCGCTCCCAGCCGCCGGAGCGCAGCTGCTCGAGCTCCGCCCGCACCTCCTCGTCGGCCGCCCACCTCTCCACCTCGGGGTGGCGCGGCGAGAGCAGCACGAAGCTCGCCAGCCCGGCGGCGTCGGCGTGCGGGGTGAAGACGGTGAGCGCGCCGTCGGGGCCGGAGAGGTCGACCTCGACCCCGTCGGCGCGGCCGAGGATGTAGCGCTGGGTCGCCAGTGCCATCTCGTCCCAGGGCTGCTGCTCGAGCAGCGCCATGTTGGCGTCGTTCTCCTCCAGGTAAGGGGTGATCTTCAGGAACCAGGTCGGCCGGCGGATCAGCCGCACCTCGTTGTGGCACCGCCAGCAGGTGCCGCCCTCCTCGACCTGGATCGTCGCCAGCGTCGTCTGGCAGGTGTCGCACCAGTCGACGGTGGCGTCGTCGAGGTAGATCAGCCCCATCTCGTGGAGGGTCAGGAAGAGCCACTGGGACCAGCGGTACTGGCCCTCGTCGGAGCTGTAGAAGACGCGGTCGTAGTCGAAGCTGTAGCCGAGCCGCTTCATCTGCCCGAGCATCCGCTCGCCGCACAGCTCGACCCACTCCGCGGCGGGGACCTGGCGCTCGATCGCCGCCAGCTCGGCGGGCAGCCCGAAGGCGTCGAAGCCGAAGCCCATCAGCACGTCGCGGCCCTGGGCGCGCCGGAAGCGGGCGTAGGCGTCGCCGATCGTGTAGTCGCGGACGTGGCCCATGTGCAGGTTGCCCGAGGTGAACGGGCTCGAGGACTTGACGTAGACCCCGCGCTCGCCGTCGGCGGGCGGCGTCGGCGCGTCGTAGTCGCCGCGCTTGACCCAGGCAGCCTGGCGCTCCGGCTCGATCAGACTGGCCTCGTAAGGCGGCTTGCGGACGTTCTCACTCATGCCATCAACGTTAGCTGAGCAGCCAAGCCTCAAGCCGACCTGAGGCGGCGTGGGCCGGCCTCGCAAGGACGCAGGAAGCGAGCCGAGGGGAGCGCACTCAGGTGCGTGGCCCGAAGGCGAGCGCCCGAGGACGCCGCCAGGCGCCCCCACGCCGCCTCAGGTGAAGGTCCAGAGCTTGTTGCCGAGAAAGTTGAACGGCATCGCGACGGCGACCGCGATCGCCTGGGCGGCAAGTTCCGAGATCGGCGAGGAGGCGACGATCGCCTCCAGCACCACCAGGTTGATCACCAGGCAGGCGACCGAGACGGCGAGGAAACGGGCCGCCTGCATGTGGGCCAGCCCCTCCCCCGGCCCGAAGGTCCAGTAGCGGTTCCAGAGGAAGTTGCTGGTCACGGCGAAGCAGAAGGCGCCGATCGCGGCGACGGCGTGGTAGACGCCGAGGTTGCCGGAGAGGAAGGCGAAGACGCCGAGGTTGATCAGGTAGCCGGAGCCGCCGACGACGCCGAACTTGAGCAGCTGGAGCCAGCTGTCGCGGCGGCGGGCGGCGCCGGCGAGGCGGACCGCCAAGGTGTTCTGAGCATCGGTCATGACGGACGGGACGAGGGGGCGCAGGTTAACGTTCCAACCCGATGCGGCTGAGGAAAGCAACCCTGGTGGCGCTCGCGCTGACCGCCGCGGCGGTCGCGGCGGCGATCGTGTTCGGCGGCGGCAAGGACAGCGAACGCGCCGATGCGGCCGTCGAAGCCGCCCCCGGCGAACCCCTGGTCTCGATCGTCTCGCCTCGCAACGGCGAGGTGCAACCGAACCACGCCGTGGTGGTCAAGGTCGACCTCGAAAACTTCCAGTTGGCACCGCGGAAGTTCGGCCAGGAACCGGAACTGGGCGAGGGCAGCATCCGCTTCAGCCTCAACCGGGTGCCCAACTGCGTCGACCCGGAAAAACTGCAGAATGCGATCGAAAGCCCACTCGGGACCGAACGCCTGAAGGGCGCCTCGATGGACTACCCGGAACATGCCGGGCCGAACGGGATCCTCGCCGAACGCGAAGGGACCGCCGGGAGCTACTCCCCCGCCACCCGGCCGGAGATCTTCTACGACCGGCTGCCGCCCGGCTTCTACCGCCTGACCGTCACCCTCGCCCAGAACAACGGCGCCGTCACGCCCTACCACGACGTCACCAACTTCCAGATCCTGCAGAAACCCGGGCACCATCAGAAAAAATGCCCGGCGGGTTACGTCTCGAGCGCCAAAGCCGCCGAAAAGCTGGAATAGTCCAATACTTCACTTTGTATAGTCGGTAGTGATGCGCACTTACCGCCGACTGATGGGGTTCCTGCGTCCCTACCGGCTTCAGCTGTGGGGATCGCTGGTCTTCGCCTGGGCGGCGATGGGGATGACGGTGCTGATCCCGTGGCTGGTCGGACGGGCCGTCAACGCGATCGAG
The DNA here is from genome assembly GCA_035572835.1 of Solirubrobacterales bacterium. Classification (GTDB taxonomy): domain Bacteria; phylum Actinomycetota; class Thermoleophilia; order Solirubrobacterales; family 70-9; genus VAYN01. The sequence goes on along the minus strand of DATNAG010000120.1, from coordinate 40,069 downwards.
GACGGCGACAAGCCCGACCTCCTACCCCTCGCGCTGGCGATCCTCGGCGCGGCGATCCTGCGCATGGGCCTGACCGTGGTCCGCCGACTGGTCGCCGGAAAAGTCTCGTTGGCGGTGGAATTCGACCTGCGCCAGCTCTTCTACGCCCACCTGCAGAAGCTCGAGCTCGGTTTCTTCGACACCCAGCAGACCGGCCAGCTGATGTCGCGGGCGACGGTCGACCTGCAGGCGATCCGCTTCTTCCTCGGCTACGGGCTCGTCTTCATCACCCAGAACCTGCTGACGATCGTCCTCGCCTCGACGGTGATGTTCATCATCAACCCGCTGCTGGCGGCGCTGGCGCTGATCCCGGCGCCGTTCGTCGTCTGGATCGCCTCGCGCTACAACCGGATCTCCCGGCCCGCCGTCCAGGAGGTCTCCCAGCGGGTCGCCGAACTTACCGCGGAGGCGGAGGAGAACGTCTCCGGGATCCGCATCGTCAAGGCCTTCGCGCGCGAGGAGTTCCAGCTCCACCGCTTCGAGCGGGTGGTCAAACGGGTCTTCGACCAGTCGATCTACTCGACCCGCCTGCAGGCCTTCTTCAGCCCGCTGATCGGCCTCCTGCCGCAGATGGGGATCGCGCTGGTGCTGCTGATCGGCGGCCGGATGGTGATCGAAGGGAACCTCAGCCTCGGCAACTTCACCGCCTTCTACACCTACCTGGTGATGCTGGCCGGGCCGCTGCGGATGCTCGGCGTGACGATGGGGATGGCCCAGCGGGCGGTGGCCTCGGGCAACCGGATGTTCGAGATCATCGACCGCGAACCGTCGATCCAGAGCCCGCCCGACCCGGTCGAGCTGCCGACGGCCGGCGGCGGCCGGGTGGAGCTGCGCGACGTGACCCTGCGCTACGCCGCCGCGCCGGGCTCCGAACACGAGTCGGTGCCGGCCCTGCACGACGTCTCGCTCGCGGTCGACGCCGGGAAGACGGTGGCGCTGGTCGGGCCTTCGGGCTCCGGCAAGACGAGCCTGGTCGCGCTGATCGCCCGCCTGTATGACCCGAGCGAGGGCACCGTCGCGATCGACGGCATCGACGTCCGCGACGTCGACCTGACGCAGCTGCGCTCGGAGATCGCCTTCGTCGCCGACGACAGCTTCCTCTTCACCGCCTCGGTCGCCGACAACATCGCCTACGCCCGCGGCGGCGCCACCCGCGAGGAGGTCGAGACGGCGGCGCGCCTCGCCCAGGCCGACGGCTTCATCCGGGAACTGCCGGACGGGTACGACACCCGCGTCGGCGAGCGCGGACTCACCCTCTCCGGCGGCCAGCGCCAGCGGGTGGCGATCGCCCGCGCCCTGCTCGCCGACCCGCGGATCCTGATCCTCGACGACGCCACCTCCTCGGTCGACGCGACCACCGAGGCGGCGATCAAAGCGGGGCTGCGCGAGGCGATGGCCGGGCGGACGACGTTCATCATCGCCCACCGCCTCTCCACCGTCTCGCTCGCCGACGAGATCATCGTCCTCGACAAGGGCGAGGTCGTCGACCGCGGCACCCACGAGGAGCTGATGGAGGGCTGCGGCTTCTACCGCGAGATCGCCGAGCACGGGTTGGCCGACTCGGTCTTCCTGCAGCGCGACCTCGAGCAGCGCGAGGAGATGGCGCGGCTGTGAGGCGCGGCGAGCGACGACGCGAGGAAGCGCGCGCCGAGAACCGGGAGACCGAGCGCGCGGAGAACCCGCTGCGCAACATCTGGCTGCTCTTCGGAGCGCTCTGGCGGCTCGTCCGCGGCGAGGACCAGCGCGGTCGCAAGGTGCGCTGGATGATCGGCCTGCTGCGCCCCTACCGCGGCCGCATGGCGCTGATGTTCGTGGCGCTGCTGATCGAGACCGGTGCCGGGCTGGCGCCGCCGTTCCTCGCCGGGCGGGCGATCGACGCCGGGATCAGGACCCAGGACCTGAGCGCGCTCGACTGGATCGTCGCCGCCTTCGTCGTCACCGCGATCGTCTACGCGGTCGCCACCTACGCCGAGACCTACCTGGTCGGCTGGGTCGGCACCCGTGCCCTGCAGGACCTGCGCGAGCGCATCTTCACCCACATCCAGAAGATGTCGATCGGCTTCTTCACCCGCAACAACCCGGGCGTCCTGATCTCGCGGATGACCAACGACGTCGAAGCGCTGCAGCAGCTGGTCACCACCGGCGTGGTGACGATCTTCTCCAGCACCCTGACTCTGGTCGGCGTGGTCGTGATCCTGCTCCTGCTCGACCTGAAGCTGGCGCTGATCACCTTCATCACCTTCCCCCTGCTGGCGATCGCCAGCCTGATCTTCCGGATCGTCTCGGCGGGCGCCTACCGGGCGACGCGCGAGCGGATCGCCGCCGTCACCGCCTACCTGCAGGAGAGCCTCAGCGGCGTGCGGGTGGTGCGCAGCTTCGGCCAGGAGCCGCGGCACGTCGACGAGATGACGGAGCTGAACGAGGCCAACCGCCAGATCAACATGAAGACGGTCTACCTCAACGCCTCCTACTTCCCGGCGGTCGAACTGCTGGCCGCGATCGGGACCTCGGTGATCCTGCTCTACGGCGGCTCGCAGGCGATCAACGGGGCGATCGAAATCGGCATCGTCGTCTCCTTCGTCGGCTACCTGACCACCTTCTTCGAACCGATCCAGGAACTGAGCCAGCTCTACACGACCTACCAGCAGGGGATGGCGGCGCTCGACAAGATCTTCGACCTGCTCGACACCGAGCCCGACATGGTCGATGCGCCGGGGGCGATCGACCCGGGGACGATCCGCGGCGAGATCGAGCTCGACGACGTCTGGTTCTCCTACTCCGACGAGCAGGACCCCGAGCAGGTGCCGGGGAGCTCCTGGGTGCTGGAAGGGGTCGACCTGCACGTGCCGCCGGGCCAGACCCTGGCGCTGGTCGGGGCGACCGGGGCGGGCAAGTCGACCTTCGCCAAGCTGGTGGCGCGCTTCTACGACCCGCAGAAAGGGCGGATGCTGGTCGACGGCCACGACCTCAAGGGGGTGCAGCAGAAGGCGCTGCGGCGCCAGCTCGGGATCGTGCCCCAGGAGGGCTTCCTGTTCAGCGGCAGCGTCAGGGAAAACGTCGCCTTCGGGCGGCCGGAGGCGAGCCTCGAGGAGATCGAGGAGGCGATCGCCACCGTCGGCGCGACCGATTTCATCGCTGGACTGCCGAACGGGATCGAGACCGAGGTCGGCGAGCGCGGCGTCCAGCTCTCGGCCGGGCAGCGGCAGCTGGTGGCCTTCGCCCGGGCGCTCCTGGCCGAGCCACGGATCCTGATCCTCGACGAGGCGACGAGCAACGTCGACGTGCGGACCGAGAAAACGATCGAGAAAGGCCTCGAGCGCCTACTCCACGGCCGCACCGCGATCGTGATCGCCCATCGCCTCAGCACGATCCGTCGCGCCGGCAAGATCGTCGTGCTCGAACACGGCGAGATCGTCGAGCAGGGCACCCACGAAGAGCTGATCGCCGCGAACGGCGTCTACGCGAAGCTCTACGGCGCCTGGCAAGAGAACGCGGCGGCGTAGGAACACGGGGCCGGTGAGCCACCGCGTTCTCGACTTTGACCACACCAGGGTGGGGTCAAAGTCGGTAAGGCGAACTTGACTGGCGGGGCCACAACCGCGCGCCAGCTTCGTCGAGGCGACAGCCGGCGGGCGCCGGCTCGCTATTCCGGGCCGATGCCGCCGGATTCGGATTCCGGGGCGGTTTCTTCGGGGGCGACTTCTTCGATTTCGCCGCCGGCGCCGCCCGTTTCGGGGACGAATTCTTCTTCCGGGGCCACTTCTTCTTCGGGGACGAATTCTTCTTCGGGGGCCACTTCTTCCGGGGCCACTTCGATGCCGCCCGATTCTTCGGGGGCGACTTCTTCGGTGCCGCCGCTCGATTCGGGCGCGGCTTCGGGGGCGTGGGGAGCTTCGGAGCAGTCTTCGAAGCCGTAGACCGCCGCCTCGGACCGAAATTCTTCGACCGCCGGGACCGCTTCCTGCGATGCCGTTTCGAGGGTGGCGACTTCTTCGGCTTCGGAGGCTTTTTTGATTTCGCCCTCGACCATCGCCAGTTTTTCGGCAGCGCCCATGAATTCGGAGTAGCCGGTCGCCGGGCTTGGCCGGCCGAGGCGCTGCAGGCCTTCCACCATGCCGATGTAGAGGTTGGCGACCTGGGTCGTCTGGCTGGTCGATTCGGCCGCCGATTCGCCGACCGAGCCGATCGCGGTGTTGACCTCGCCGCAGATGCCATCGCCCTGGGTGATGAATTCCGCCTTGCTCAGCTGCGGCTTTTCTTCGACCTGCGGCTTCTTCGCCGTGGTGGTGCTGGAGCTGCCGCCACCGCCGCATCCGCTCGCCAGCAGGGCGAGGAGCACGAAAGCCGGCAGGGCAAGGAGAATCAGCCGGAAACGCATCAAAACGAAGCTAGCAGCGGGATCGGACTACTGCGCCCCAGGGACTCGAACCCCGACTACCTCGTCCAGAGCGAGGCGTGCTGCCATTACACCAGGGCGCAATGCGTCCAGGGAGGATAACTAGAGGCTGGACAGGTCGGCGTCAGCGTCGGCGATCGCATCGACCGAGCCACTCACGTCGACGTCCTCCGCCAACAGCCTGCGGGCCTCGGCGAGGTCTTCGGAGCGGCCGACGCTGAGGCAGCCCGCCACCTTGCCCCTCTTCAGGTACCAGACGCTGAACTCGCCCTGCTCGCGGGAGCCCCGCCAGACCTCCTGGTCCCAGTCATTCGCCGGGCCGACGTACTCGAGGCTCGCCCAGTCGGCGAGGTCGCTGAAGAAGTAGGGGACGACGTCGTAGTCCTCGTCCGCGCCGAGCATGTTCTTCGCCGCGTGCATGCCCTGCTGCATCGCCACGTCCCAGTGCTCGACCCGGATCCGCCGCCCGTGGACGACGCTGTCGTAGGAGCAGAGATCGCCGGCCGCGTAGATCCCCGGAACCGAGGTCTGAAGCTTCGAATCGCAGATGACGCCGTTCTCGACCTCGAGCCCGGCCCGCTGCGCCAGCATCACGTCCGGTTTCACCCCGGCGCCGACCACGACCAGGTCGCAGTCGAAGCTCTGCCCGCTCTCGGTCAGCACCGAGCTCACCCGGCCGTCGCCCTCGAAGGCGCTCACCGACTCGCCGCCGACGAAGGTCACCCCGTGCTCTTCCAGGCCCTGCTGGAAGAAACGGCCGGCGTCGTCGCCGAAGGTGCGCGAGAGCGCCACCTCCTCGACCGCGACCATCGTGCACCGCGTGCCGCCCGCCGCCAGCGAGGCGGCCACCTCGGCGGCGATGTAGCTGCCGCCGACCAGCACCACCTGGCTCGCCGCCTTGGCGTCCTCGCGGATCGCGTCGGCGTTGCCGTAGGCGCGCAGATAGTGGATGCCCTCGTTCTCGGCGCCCTCGATCCGCAGGATGTTCACGTTCGACCCCGTCGCCAGCAGCGCTCGACCGAAGGCGACCTCCTCGCCGCCCTGAATCTGCGCCGTCTTCGCCTCGGCGTCGATCGACATCACGTTCTTGCCGGTCAGCAGCTCGACCGAGTTCTCCTCGTACCAGGAGGGCTCGTTGACGTAGGCCTCGGCCCGCGAGGCGTCGCCGCGCAGATACTCCTTCGAGAGCGGCGGCCGTTCGTAGGGCGGCTCGGGCTCCCGCCCGACCAAGATGATCGAGCCCTCCGAGCTTCGCTTGCGCAGCTCGGAGGCACAGCTGGCCGCGGCCATCCCACCGCCGACGAGGAGAAAATCGACCTCGCGGTCAGCCACTGGCGATGCCGCCGTCGCCTGCCGGTCCGAACAACACCTTCAAGTCGTCCTCTTTACCCGGGTCAAGCACGGCCAACACCTCGTCGCCCTCCTCCAGCACCGTGTCGGCGGTGGGGACGAAGCCCTTGCCCGACCGCAGCACCGAGATCAGCAGGCTGCCCTCGGGCATGTGCAGGTCGCCGACCCGCCGCCCGGTCACCCCGGAGTCCTTGCCGAGCAGCATCTCGATGATCTCCAGCTGCTCCTCCTGCAGGTCGAGCAGGTGGACCAGGCCGTACTCGGGCACCTCGTGCTCGAGCAGGCGCAGGATCAGGTCGGTAGCCGAGACCGACGGTTTGATCCCGAGCAGATCGAAGTGCTGGCGGTTGCGCGGGTTGTTGACCCGGGCGATGATCTGGTCGACCAGGTACTTCTCCCGCGCGACCTGACAGATCAACATGTTGTCCTCGTCGTCGCCGGTGACCGCGATCACCATGTCGGCGCGCTGCACCCCGGCCCGCTCGAGCACCCAGAGCTCGGAGGCATCGCCGTAGGAGACGTTGTGCTCGAGCTCCTGCTCGACCGTCAGGTAGCGGCGCCGATCGCTCTCGATCAGCGTCACCTCGTGGTCCTTCTCGAGTAGCTCGCGGGCCAGGTTCCAACCGACCTTCCCGGCTCCGACGACGATGATGTACACGCGCTCTCCCCTCCCCTACGCGGCTTCCGCCGCGCCCTCGGAACCGCCGTCACCGCGGCCGGCCGAGTCGCGCACCGCGGTCTCCAGCATGTCGATCGCGACCCGCGTCGGGCAGACCGTCTGCAGACCCTGACGCGCGTACCACTCGGCCCGCAAAGGGTCGAGGACGCGGGCGATCACGGTCGGCACGTCGTATCGGCGCTTGGCGATCTGGGCGATGATGATGTTCGTGTTGTCGCCGTCGGTGGAGGCGATGAAGACATCCGCGCCGTCGATCCCGGCCGCCTCCAGCGCCTCGGTCTCGAGCCCGGCGCCGACGGTGAACTGGCCGCCGAGGTCCTCCCAGCTCTTCTCCAGGCCCACCTCGAGGCGGGCGTGGGACTCGGGGTCCTCGTCGAGCGCGGAGACGGTGTGGCCCTCGCGGAGCATCGCTCGCGCGACCGAGCTGCCGACGCGCCCGCAGCCGACGATCAGGATGAACATGCGGCGGATACTAGTGCCATGACGACTGAACGGAGGGCACGTGGCTAGTCGTCATCGTCGTCTTCGAGGACCGGTGCGCGGCCTTCGGCGGGCTGGACCACGGCGGTCGATTCCGGCTCCGGAGGTGCCGTCAACAGCACCCGACATGGTGCTTTTTTCAATACGTACTCGGTCGCCGCGCCGATCTCGGCGGGCTTTGCCGCGCCGATCCCGCCGAAGCGCCCACCGCCGCGGATCTTGGTCGGCGGCTCGGCCCCGATCACGATCGCTTCCGAGTTCGCCCGGCGGGCCGCCTCGACGATCCCGGCGCCGGTTTTGCGCGCCCGGATCACCTCGGTCGAGACCTCCACGTCCTCGTACTCCTCGCCCACCTCGCGGGCGCGGTCGAGCGCCCGGCGCGCCTGCGCCTCGCGCTCCGGCGGCAGCTCGGCGTCGAGTGGCAGGCTCAGCGGCACCTCGATCACGTAGACCAGCCCCAGGTGCGACTCGCCGTCGACGGCGCCGTCCTCCTGCTCGGCGGCGGCGAGGCGTCCGGCGGTGGCGACGATGTCGTCGTCGAGCTCGGTGCCGAAGACCGGCACCAGGAGGTTCGAGAACTCGACCGTGGGGATCTGCTTGGTGAGAGCCGCCTCGCCGACCTGGACCCGCTTGGTCAGCGACGTCCCCTCGACGTACTTGCGGTAGATGACGTAGAAGGTGAGCCCGAAGGCCATCCAGCCGATCCCGACCCAACGGGCGGTCGAGTGGAAGGCGAGCACGCTGAGGAAGGCGAGGCCGCTGGCGAGCGCCGCGACGATGGCCGGGATCGGCAGCTGCGCGGGTCCCCAGGCCATCCCCCAGGGGATGCGGAACGGACGCAGCTTGTCGGGCATCGTGACCCGCAGGCGGATGATCGAGAGGTGGGCGATCGTGATCGCCAGCGTCGCGCCGAAGGCATAGAGGCCGGCCAGCACCTTGATGTTGGTGGGGATCACGAGGCCGAGCGCGATCAGCCCGCAGATCGTGATCGCCACGTACGGCGTCGCCCGCCTGCGCTCCAGTTTGCCCAGCCAGCTGGGGATCTGGCGGTTGATCGCCAACGTGTAGGTGTGGCGGGAGACGCCCAGCATCGAGGTCGTCGCCGCCCAGAAGAGGACCGGCGCCGCGACCAGGGCGACGACCCAGCGCATCAGCTCCGCCAGCCAGTGCGGGTGGAAGGAGGAGACGACGCCGAGCACCGGGTCCTGGATGTACTGGCCGCCGAGCGCGGTTTCGGGCCCGTGCGGGCCGGCGACCACGGGGACCGCCATCAGGGCGATCGCCGCCATCCCGGCGTAGACCAGGGGCACCGCGATCGCGCCGAGGCTGGCGATCCGCTTCAGGTCGCGGCGGCCGACCTCGATGTCCGGGGCGAGGTCGGAGGCGGCCTCGATCCCGGCGTAGGCGAGCATCGCCACCACCGCCGCGTAGATGATGTCGCGCAGGTTCGGGGTGCTGAACAGGTGGATCTGCTCGGTCAACCGGTCGGGGTGCATGACGACGAAGATCCCGACGCCGATCACCGCCAGCTGCAGCGCCAGGTCGGCGAGGGCGATGAAGGCCAGCGAGCGTTGTTGCCCGCGCCCGGTCACGTTCATGATGTTCAGCAGGCAGGCGCCGGCGATCACCGCCGCGGCGACCAGGATTTCGGTCCCCTTGTCGTCGAAGCCGGCCCAGATCGGCACCAGGTAGTGGGGCACCGAGATCGCCGCCAGGGCGATCACGATCAGGTAGTCGAGCAGGATCGCCCAGCCGGCGATGAAGGCGATCAGCTCGTTGAAGGCGTGGCGGGCGAAAGCCGAGGAGCCGCCGCGCTCGCGGAACATCGCCGAGCCCTCGACGTAGGTGAGCGTCGTCAACCCGAACAGCAGACCGGCGACGAGGAAGATCAGCGGGGTCAGCCCGAGCCCGCGCTCGGCGACCACCCCGAGGGCGAAGTAGATCGAGAAGCCGACCGCCGAGTAGGCGGCGGCGAAGAGCCAGGGGACGCCGAGCCCGCGGCGCAGTTTGCCCTTGCGGACCGCCGGGGGAACCCTCATCGGCTCTGCCTGCTCGCGATCCAGAAGCGGCCGATGCCGACCGCGGTGAAGAGGACCCCCATCAGGAAGCCGATCGAGGCGGGGCCACCGCCGTTCGCCAGGGTGACGATGAGCAGCAGCAGGCCGATGACGACGAACACCAGCGAGAAGCCGCGGATCGCTCCGTGGTAGGCGCGATCACGGTTCACGGGGTCACCTCGAGCAGCGCCGCGCCGGGAACCGCGGGCGCCTGGTTCTCGAGCGGTTCGGAGACGACGATCACCCGGCAGGGGCGCTCGCCGAGGATCGTCTGCAGGGTCTTGTCGTACTGCGGCACGCCGTTGCGATAGCGGAGGCCGACGACGATCGCCGCGGCGGAGATCTCGGCCGCCTCCTCGGCCACCGAGTAGCCCGCCTGCCCCGGCCGCACCCGGGCGACGTGCCCGGTCACCCGTGCCCCGCCGATCAGCTTCGCCTCCTCGACCCGGCGCTGCGCCTCGGATTCGGCCTCGGGCAGCTCGGCGTCGAGCGGCAGGTTGGTGGGCACGGTCATCATCGAGTGGACGTGGATCCCGCGCCGCCGTTTGGAGGCGAGTTTGACCGCGGTGGCGACCATCTCGGGTGAGAACGCTTCGTCGTCCTCGAAGCCGACCAGGACCGAGCGGTACTCGACCTCCTCGACCCCCAGCGGTTCGGGCGTCACCACCTTCACCGTGCGGGTCAACGGCAGCCCCTGGTTGCGGCGGTAGAGGACGTAGACGGTGATCCCGAGCAGCATCCAGCCGGTGCCGACGAAGAGGGTCGAGGGGTTCAGCGCCATCACCACGATCCAGGCGGCGAAGGTGCCGAGCCCGCCGAGCACCGCGGTCAGCGGTACCTCGAAGCCGAAGGCGCGGAAGTTCAGCGGCGGCTTCCAGGTCCGCTCCACGTCGCGCTGGGTGCGGCGCAGCTGGATCACCGCGACGTGGGCGATCGTGAACGACAGCATTGCGCCGAACGAGTACATCGTCGCCAGGAAGTTCGTCTTCCCCGGCACCATGGTGAGGATCGCGACGCCGGCGAAGATGATGATCGCGATGTAGGGCGTGCGGTACTTCGGGTGGACCTGGCGCAGGCCCTCGGGCAGCTGCCGGTGCTGGCCCATCGAGTAGGTCAGCCGGGAGACGCCGATCAGGCCCGCGTTGGTGGCGATCAGCAGGATCACCGCGGCGAGGACGCCGACGTAGTAGCGAAGGATTTCGGTGGGGCCGTCGGAGAGCCCGAGGTTCTCGACGATGCCGAGGATCGGGTCGTCGGCGAATTTGGTGCCTAGTTCGGTGTGGTAGCCGCCGCCGACCGCGTCGTGCACCACCGGCATCGCCGAGAGGGCGACGATCGGGATCAAGAGGTAGAGGCCGAGCACGGCGACGACCACGTAGCCGACGCTCTTGGGGATCGTCCGCGCCGCGTCCTTGGCCTCCTCGGCCATGTTGGAGATCGTCTCGATCCCGGTGTAGGCGATCATCCCGACCGCGATCCCGAGGGCGAAGTCGCTCCAGGTCGGGGCGACCCCCAGGTGGATGTTGTCGACCAGGATGTGCGGGCTGAGCACCAGCACGATCCCGATCCCGACCAGCACCACCTGGGTGGCGAGGTCGGCGACGGCGAGGATCAGGTTCAGTTTCGAGGACTCCTCGGTGCCGCGGATGTTCAGCACGGCGAGGCCGACGACGAGCGCGGCGCCGGCGATCACGTCGCCGGGGCTATGACCGATGGCGGGCCAGAAGACGGCCAGGTAGTGGGGCACGAAGAAGGCCGAGATCGCGACCGTGATCGTGTAGTTGAGCATCTGTCCCCAGGCGGCGACGAAGCTGACGAACTCGTTGAAGGCGTGGCGGGCGAAGCTGGAGGAGCCGCCGGCCTCGGGGAACATCACGGTCGCCTCGGCGTAGGTGGCGGCGGTGGCGGCGAAGATCAGTCCGGAGATGACGAAGGCGATCGGAGTCAGCCCGAGGGCGAACGCGGCGGTGACGCCGAGGGCGTAATAGATCGACGAGCCGACGTTGCCGTAGGCGGCCGAGAACAGGGCCCCGACGCCGTGGACGCGACTCAGCGATTCGTCTCTTGGGATTCGCTGGGCCATCTAGGAAATGGAGGAAACGGACACTCTCTAATCCGAATATACGCACGTCGGGAGCGGGCCTCGCAGGTGCTCGTGCGAGAGATCACGAGGGCCGGCGACGCCGAGCAGGGCGAGGGCCAGCTCGAGTTCCTCGGCCAGGGTCCGCAGCACCCACTCGGCCCCCTCCGCGCCGGCCGCGGCGAGGCCCCAGATCGCGGGCCGGCCGACGAGCACCGCGTCGGCGCCGAGGGCGAGTGCGATCGCCACGTCGACCCCGCGCCGGATCCCGCCGTCGACGAGGACGGTGGCGCGCCCGGCGACCGCCGCGACGACCTCCGGCAGCGCTTCCGCGGTCGTCACGGCGCGGTCGAGCTGGCGACCGCCGTGGTTGGAGACGACGACGCCGGCGGCGCCGTGGGCGATGGCGAGCTCCGCGTCCTCGGCGGTCAGCAGACCCTTGACCAGCACCGGGACACCGGCCTCGGCGGCGATCTCGCCGAGGTGCTCCCATCTGAGCGACGGGGTCAGCAGGTCGAAGGTCCGGGTGACGTCGAACGGCCGGCCGCCGCCGAGCGCCGCGGTGACGCTGGGGATCGCGACCTCGGGCGGGATCGCGAAGCCCGTGCGGTGGTCCTGCTCGCGTTTGCCACCGGGTGGCGCGTCGACGGTGACGACGACGGCCTCGAAGCCGGCCGCGACCGCCTCCGCCGTCAGCGCCCGGGTGACGCCGGCGTCGCTGAAGGGATAGAGCTGGAACCAGCGCCGGCCGTCCGGGGCGGCGGCCGCGACCTCGGTCGGGGTCGCGGTGGCGAGGGTCGAGAGGCACATCACCGTCCCCGCCGCGGCGGCGGCGCGGGCGGTCGCCGGCTCGCCCTCCGGGTGGAGCATTCGCTGGTAGGCGACCGGGGCGACGAGGATCGGTGCCGCGACCGGGGCCCCGAGCACCTCGACCGCGGTCGAGACCGACTCGATCCCGGTCAGCTGCCGCGGGCGCAGCCGCCAGCCCTTCCACGCCTCGACGTTCTCGCGCAGCGTGAGTTCGTCACCGGCGCCGCCGGAGAAGTAGCCGAGCGGGCCGGGGTCGAGCTCGCGCTCGGCCGCCCGCTGCACATCGAAGACATTGACCCAGCCCTCCGGCACGGCCGGGAAGCTAGTCGCTCAGCCGGCCTGGTGGTGTCGCCGGTGCGAGGGTCGCACGGTGAAGTGGATGACGCCGGGGCCGGCGCCGGCCGTCCCGTTGACGGTGGCGAGGACCCGGAAAACGTGTTTGCCGGGCCTCAGGCCCTTCACCTTGAACGGCGAGGCGCAGGCTTTGTAAGGCTTGCCGTCGAGCTTGCACATGAAGGCCGCCCCGGCGATCGGCGAGCTGAAGCGGAAGGTTGCGCTGCGCGCCGTGGCATCGATCCGGTGGGGACCGAGCTGGATCGTCGGGAAAGGCGACAGCTGCGGCTGGGGAGCCGGGGGCCGCGCCGGCTCGCTACACGCACAGCCCAGCGGCGGCGCTTTCAGCTGCACCGAGATGTTGAACCCGCCCATCGGGGGCGTAGGGAACGGTTCCCCGGGGCCTTCGATGTGGGAGCCGTCGACCGCGATCCGGTATTCCCTGCCGGCGCTCACCGGCGCCCTCAGCGAGGAGTACCAGCCGGGCGAGGAGGAAGCCAGCGGCACCAGTGCGGCCAACCCCGATCCTTCGTAGAGGGCGAGCAGCTTCGGCCCACCGGCGCCCTGCAGGCTGATCCACGCTTCGCCCGACCTCGGTGGGGTCCACGCGTACCAGACCGAGGCGCCCCCAGGGTCGCCGGCGTGATCGGGCTCGCCCGCCTCCTTGGTCGCCCCCCAGTTGTAGCCGGGCTTCTGTTCGACGAAGTATTCGTCTTCGTTCGGTTCTTCGAACGGGCTCTGGCCGACTTCCTGGAAGTGTTCGCCGAGCCTGATCGGGGTTGCGAAGGCGTCGTTCGGCGGCGGCGGGGTCGCTTCGATCGAGAGGCTAATCGTGCCTTCGCCGGATGGGATGTGCGCTTCTTCGGCCGGGGCCGGCACATAGAAGCCATTCCCGTCGGCGCCGATCACGTAGTGGTGACCCGCGGTGGCGGCGAAGGTGTAGGTGGTCTGGCTCGCCCAGCACTGCGGGCCTTCGTCGCCGTTGCCGCGCCTTGCGGTCAGCGAGGTGAGGTGGGCGAGTTCCGTCCCTTCGTAGACGTTGACCACGCTCAACATTTCGCTGCCGCAGACGCTGACCGTGATCCAGCCGCTGGCCGGGGCCTCCCATTCCCACCAGATCGAGCGGCCCTTGGCGAAGCCGTTGATTTCCTCGCCGGTCTCCCTCGTCGCGCCGACGTTCGACTCGCTCAGATGAACCGGCAGCTCGGCGCCGAGCGGCGTCCGTTCGGCGAAGTTGTCGTTTGGCGGCGGCGCCGCGGCGGCTGCCGGGGCGAGGACGCCGAGCGAGGCGCCGACGGCGATCGCGGCGCCGATGCCGAGTGAGCGGAGCTTGCTGGAGCGACGAGGTCTCACGTAGGCAGAAACATACAATGGTCAGAGGAACCCCTTGTGGTCGATCGGTCGGCGGCTGCCGACTACCGACGTGGGACGTGAGGCAGCTCGTCAGCTGCCGAGCACGAGGTCGAGCAGGCCCGGGAAGCGGGACTCGAGGTCCTCGCGGCGCAGGCTGATCATCCGCTTCGTGCCGCTGGCGCGCGCCCGGGTGACGCCCGCCTCGCGTAGCTGGCGCAGGTGGTAGCTGCCGGTCGAATTCGGCAGGCCGAGGCGTTCGTAGAGCTCGGTGCAGAGGATCTCGCCCTCCTGGTCGACGAGGCGCACCACGTCGATCCGCAGCGGATCGCCGAGGGCCCGCATGATCGTCGCCAGGTCTAACGAACCGACCTCGGGATGGCGGATCCGCTCCCTACGTGATGACTTCGTCACAGAAGCGTTTGCGGTCATGCGGGCATGGTACAACTTCCTTAGTTCGAAAACTTTGGAAATATCGGAGCCGCCGATGTCCGTAGCCAGCCTGCCCAGCGCCCGCCACCCCCTCTCAAGGCACGTCGCCTATTTCCTCGCCGCGGCGACGATCGGCCTCGCCCTCTTCGCCTCCGGCACCCCCTCTCCCCTCTACGGCACCTACAGCGGGCTCTGGGGCTTCGACGCGGTGGTCCTGACCCTCGTCTATGCGACCTACGCCTTCGGCGTCCTCACCACCCTGCTGCTCGCCGGGCGGCTCTCCGACGAGGTCGGTCGGCGGCCGGTCCTGATCGTCGCGATGGCGACGTTGGCGATCGTCACCGTCCCCTTCATGCTGGCCGACTCGGTCGTCTGGCTCTTCGTCGCCCGCGGCATCCAGGGGCTGGCGACCGGCCTTGCCCTGAGCGCCGCCAGCGCCGCGCTGCTCGACCTCCACCCGAGCCGCGACCCGATCTCGGTCAGCCTCGCCAACGGGGTCGCCTCGACGATCGGGCTGGGCTCCGGGGTGATGGTCTCCGCCGCGATCGTCCAGTTCCTGCCCGCTCCTCGGGTCCTCCCCTACGTCCTCCTGGCGATCCTCTTCCTCGGCTTCCTGGTCGCCGCCTGGCGGCTGAAGGAGCCGGTCGAGGTGGCGGAGGACGCCCGCTTCCGCCTCACCCCACAGCGGCCCTACGTGCCCGCGGTGGCCCGCCGCCCCTTCGTCCTCGCCGCGCTCGCGGTCCTCTCCTCCTGGTCGATCGGCGGGCTCTTCCTCTCGCTCGGCCCGGAGCTCTCGGCGATCGTCTACAGGTCCGATGCCCACCTGGTCAGCGGCCTGGCTGTCTTCATGCTGGCGATCTCGGGCGCCGTCTCGCAGCTCCTCTTCGGCCGCTGGGCCCCCTGGCGCGGCGCCGCGGTCGGCTCGCTGGCCCTAGCCGCCGGAATGGGCATGATCGTCGCGGCCGCCGCGACCACCTCGGCCATCCTCTTCACCATCGGGGCGATCGTCACCGGCGCCGGCTTCGGCACCGCCTTCCTCGGCGGTCTGCGGTCGCTCTCCTCGGCGATCCCGCCGGAGCACCGGGCGGCGACGATGTCGGCCTTCTACCTGGTCGCCTACGGATCGCTATCGGTCCCGGCGGTGATCGCGGGCTTCCTAGTCGAACCGCTGGGCGTCCGCGAGACCTTCGAGATCTTCGGCAGCGCGATCATCCTCATCGCCCTGGTGGTCACCGTCGAGGCCTGGCGCCAGCGCCCCCGGGCGACGATCCGAGCCCACGAGCTCTCCGCCCAGCCCGGCTAGGCGAGGGTCCAAGGCTTTGCGGCCGGGGACGGTGGGCCCGGGCGTCTCGGAGGCGACCCGGGCAGGCTGAGGCCGCCTCCGAGACGCTCGGGTCGGAAGGTTTTGTGGGGGAGAGCCGTCACAGGGACGGCACGATCTCAGGGGAGTCGTCACAAACCGATGACGCCCGCCGGACGCCCGTGCACTTGGCCACACCCTGGTGTGGATAACTGCACCGGCGTCGACGCCGGTGCTTTTAGGCCGCCCATAGGCGGCACAACTGCACCGGCGTCCGGAGGGCTGTCACGAAAGCGTGACGTTCCCTTCATCTCCCTCACGCCTCCCCTGAGACCCGCACGGGACCCGCACCCCCACCTCTCCCCACGGACGCGGCCATCTCGGAGGCGGCCTCAGCCTGCCCGGGTCGCCTCCGAGATGGCCGGGTCCCTTGCCCGTCCCGCCAGGATGGCCGCGTCCCTTTCCCGTCCCTCTTAGCGCTAGGCGTGGTGACGCTTGAAGCGGGCGGCGGCCGCGTCCAGGTGGGCGGCCGCGGTGCTCGAGTCGGGTGAACCCGCCGGGGGCGTGCCGGGGGGCGGCGCCGGGCCCCAGCTTTCACGACCGTCGGAGGTCTGGATCGGGATCCGCGGGCCGGCCA
Organism: Solirubrobacterales bacterium; assembly: GCA_035572835.1. GTDB lineage: Bacteria > Actinomycetota > Thermoleophilia > Solirubrobacterales > 70-9 > VAYN01. The sequence goes on along the minus strand of DATNAG010000120.1, from coordinate 24,126 downwards.
TCGCGGGCGTGTCGACGGTGGTGTCCCAGATCGCCTTCACCCGGGAGAAGACCTCGCGGATTTCGCTCTTCCTGCCCTGGTAGCCCCACTTGTGCTGGTCGGCGAGCAGGCCGGAGGCGTGGATCCCGGCTTCTTCGGCAAGGAAGAGGGCGCGCGGCATGTGGAAGCCCTGCGTCACCACCACCGCGTCGGTGACGTTGAAGATCGAGCGGGCCCGGACCATCGTCGCCCAGGTGTCGAACCCGGCGTGGTCCTCGAAGATGTCCTCCGGCCTCACCCCGTCCCGCACCAGCGCCTTGCGCATCGTGTCGGGCTCGTCGTAGGTCCACTGGCCGTGATCGCCGGAGACGAGGATCTTCGAGACCTTGCCCGCGTGCCAGAGCAGCGAGGCCTCTTTGACCCGGTCGGCGAGCATCCCGCTCATCTTCCCGTTGGCGTTCACCAATGCCCCCGGCACGATCGCCACTTCGGCGGGCGGCACATCCGCCACGTCGGAAGTCGCCTCCCCATCCGTGGTCAGCAGGATGTAGGCGTTCGACCCGACCACGATCAGACACAGCAGCGCCGCCAGCCCGGTCAGTCCCCCGACAGTCTTGGGAAACCGCCGCCAAGGCCAGGTCAATGCCCGCCAAACGCTCAGAAGCCCCTGCTTCATGGTCGAAAACGCTAGCAATGCGCTCGGTGGGGGTCCTAGTGGGACGGAATTGTGCGGGAGGGTTCGCGCAAGGGCGGTGGGTGCCCCTTCATCAGAAGCCGTCGCGCAGCTGGGGCGCCTGCGGGACCTCGGATTCTCCGTTCTTGAGCTTCTGCTGAAGGGGCACCCACCGCCCATCGGTTGCTGGCCGGCGATTCCCACGCTGACCCGACCTCGTTGGAAAAGCGGCTCGAACGCTGTAGGAGGGTTCGCGTCTCCGAGCGCTGAGGAAGCGAGAGGGATCAGTCCCCCCGGAGCAGGCCCCGAAGCGTCCCCGAACTGCGAACGGGGGTGCGGACACCCCCGAACGAAAGCTCAGGCTCCCCGAACCGAGCCCTTGAGGCCGCCACAGCTGCGCGACGGCTTTCGGGCGGGGGTGTCCGCACCCCCGCCCACCACCACGGTCAGCCTCAGAACTTCACAATCGGAATGATCAGGATCGCGACGATGTTGGCGACCTTGATCATCGGGTTGATCGCCGGCCCGGCCGTGTCCTTGTAGGGATCGCCGACCGTGTCGCCGGTCACCGAGGCTTCGTGCGCGGGCGAACCTTTGCCGCCGTGGGCGCCGTCCTCGATCAGCTTCTTCGCGTTGTCCCAGGCGCCGCCGCCGGCGGTCATCGAGACCGCCTGGAAGAGGCCGACCACGATCACGCCGATCAGCAGCCCTCCCAGCGCGTCGACGCTGAGGAGGCCGACGATCACCGGCACCACGATCGGGATCAGGGCCGGCGCGATCATCTCTTTCTGCGCCGCCAGGGTGACGATGCTGACCGTCTCCGCGTAATCCGGTTTTTCGGTCCCCTCCATGATCCCCGGGTGCTCTTTGAACTGTTTTCGGACCTGCTCGACCACCTGGCCGCCGGCCCGGCCGACCGCCTCGATCGAGAGGGCCAGGAACAGGTAGACCATCATCCCGCCGATGATCAGCCCGATCAGGACGTCGGGGCTGGTCAGGTGGAACAACCCGTTCAGATCGAAGTTGGCCGGCGCCTCGTCGGCCAATTCGCTGCGGAACGCGGCGAAGAGGACCAGCGCGGCGAGTGCGGCCGAGCCGATCGCGTAACCCTTGGTCACCGCCTTGGTGGTGTTGCCGACCGCGTCGAGCGGGTCGGTGACGGCGCGCACCTCGTCCGGCAGGTCCGCCATCTCGGCGATCCCACCGGCGTTGTCGGTGATCGGACCGAAAGCGTCGAGGGCGACGATCAGACCGCAGAGCGAAAGCTGCGCGACGACGGCGATGCCGATGCCGTAGATGCCCGCGAGCTCGTTCGCACCGAGGATCGCGAGGGCGATCACGAGGGCCGGTGCGGCGGTCGACTGGAAGCCCTGGGCGAGGCCGGCGATGATGTTCGTCGCGTGCCCGGTCTCCGAGGCCTCGGCGATCATCTTCACCGGCCGGAACCGGGTCGCCGTATAAAATTCGGTGATCCCGAAGAGCAACGCGGTGACCGCCACGCCGATCACGGCGCAGAGCCAGAGATCGCCGACGCTGACCGATTTGGCCGCCGCTTCGGCGAAGCCGAGCCGCAGCGGGTCGCTCATCATCCAGTCGGTGATCGGGTAGAACGCCGCCACCGAGAGGATCCCCGAGATCAGCAGGCCGCGGTACAGAGCACCCTCGACCTTGTCGGTCGTGGTCCGCACGCAGAGCGCCCCGATGATCGAGGCGATGATCGCCACCGCGCCGAGCACCAGCGGGTAGATCGCCACCTCACGGGCGTATTCCGGGTTGAAGGTGAGGACGCCGAGCAGCATCACGGCGACCGAGGTGACCGCGTAGGTCTCGAACAGGTCGGCGGCCATGCCGGCGCAGTCGCCGACGTTGTCACCGACGTTGTCGGCGATCACCGCCGGGTTGCGGGGATCGTCCTCGGGGATCCCCGCCTCGACCTTCCCCACCAGGTCGGCGCCGACATCGGCCGCCTTGGTGAAGATGCCGCCGCCCAGTCGGGCGAACACGGAGATCAGCGAACCGCCGAAGCCGAGCCCGATCAGGGCGTCGACCGCCTCCTTGTCGCTGGAACCGGTGACGACCAGGATCCCGTAGTAGCCGGCGACGCCGAGCAGCGCCAGACCGACCACCAGGAGACCGGTGACCGAGCCGCCTTTGAAGGCGACGTCGAGCGCCGGGGGGACCCCGCCGCGGGCGGCCTCGGCGACACGGGTGTTGGCGCGGACCGAGACGTTCATCCCGATGAAGCCGGTGGCGCCCGAGAGCGTCGCGCCGATCAGGAAGCCGATCGCGGTCTTGTAGTCCTGCAGGACGAGCAGCAGCACGGCGATCGGGATCGCGACACCCGCGATGATCGTGTACTGCCGGGTCAGGTAGGCCTGTGCGCCTTCCTGCACCGCGCCCGAGATTTCTTGCATTCGGTCGTTGCCGGGCGATTTCGCCAGCAGTCGTTGGGTGATCAGAAGTCCATACGCGACTGCGGCGCCGGCACATACAAGTGCGACGACCACGCCGTATTCCCTCAAGAAGCTGGTCAAGTCACTTTCCTCCGGTGGAATTTTCCCGGCGGCAGCGTATATGAGCGGTCGGAGCCTGAGCGCTCCGCCTATCTGGTCGGAGCGCTCAGACGCGCTTTCCGGCGTCGCCGGCGCGGCCGTAGGTGACGGCGGTCTCGGCGACCGCGCCGCGGTAGACGTCCTCCAACGAGGCCCCGTCGAGGAGAGCGGCGCGGGCCCGCTCGGCGCCGTTGCGCTCCGGCAGGTCGATGTCGATCCCGAGGTCGGCGCGGGCGGGCTCGGTCCAGGCGAGGAGGCGCTCGAGGACGACCCGCGTCTCGATCTCCTCCCCCGCGCGGAAGTCGACCATCTTGCCGCCGGCGCCGTAACGGATCGCCCGCCAGAGGTTCTCCTCGATCTCCCGATCGGCCAGTGGCGTCCAAGCCTCCACCCCGCGCTCGTCCAGATCCTGGGCGGTCTGGACGACGCAGGCGACGATCAGCCCGGCGAGCGCCGTGGCCTCCTCGCCCCGCGTCTGCGCGTCACAGATCCGCACCTCGACCGTGCCGAAGCTGTGATGCGGCCGGACGCTCCACCAGAGCTGGGTCGACTCGACCACCGAGCCGGTCCGCTCCAGCAGCCCGACGAAACGGGCGTACGTGTCCCAGTCGTCGAACGGCGAGGGCACCCCGCAGCGCGGGAAGGTGCGGGTGAAGATCTCCGACCGGACCGTCGCCAGCCCGGTGTCGCGGCGATCGAGGAAGGGCGAATTGGCAGAGGCGGCCAGCAGCGCCGGCAGCAGCTCCCGCAGCCGGTCGCAGACCGCGATCGCCCGGTCGGCCCCGCGCACGCCGACGTGGACGTGGAGGCTCCAGGTGTTGTTGCGCTGGGCGACGTAGCCCAGTTCCTCGCGCAGCCGGTTGTAGTGGGGCGTGTCGATGATCCGCTGGTCGAGGTAGTCGGCCCACGGATGGGTTCCCATCGCCCCCAGCCCCAGGCCCATCGAATCGACCAGGGCGAAGAGCCGGTCGCGGCGCTCCTGCTGGGCGGCGACCGCCTCGCCGAAGGTCTCCCCCCGCCCCGAGCGGATCTCGACCTCCGCGGCGATCAGCTCGCCCGCCGCCGACTCGGCCAGCACCTCGTCTTCGTCGCAGGCCGCCTTCACGTCCTCGTAGCGGTGCGCCAGCTCCAAGGTCGCGGGATCGAGGATCGCGAACTCCTCCTCCAGCCCGACGGTGAAATCGGTCGAGTCCTCGAACCGCTCGCGAGCGCCGTCGAGATCGAGCGTCAAGGGAGTGGCCTCAGGCCAGGTAGAAGTACAGCGCGTAGAGCAGGTCGACGGCCGGGCTGGAGGTGTGGACGGTGACCTCCGGCGGCACCTGCAGCAGCTGCTCGGAGTAGTTGAAGATGATTTTCACCCCGGCCTCGACCAGCCGGTCGGCGACCTCCTGGGCGGCGTCCGCCGGCACCGCCAGCACCCCGACCACGACCTCCTCGTCGGCGACCACCTGGGCGAGGTCGTCGCTGAGCGGCCGCACGACGACGTCGCCGATCTCCTGCCCGACCTTCGACTCGTCGACGTCGAAGACCGCCACCACCTGGAAGCCGTGGTCGGCGAAGATCGCCGAGGAGGCGATCGCCTGGCCGAGGTGGCCGGCACCGAAGAGGGCGATGTTGTGCTGGCCCGCGGTGCGCAGGATCTTGCGGATCTCCGAGACCAGCGAGTCGACGTTGTACCCGACGCCGCGCTTGCCGAACTTGCCGAAGCCCGAGAGGTCGCGACGGATCTGGGTCGGGTTGATGTGGGTGTACTCGGAGAGCTCCTGCGAGGAGATCGTCTCACGGCCCATCTTGCGCGCCTGGGTCAGCACCTGCAGGTAGCGCGAGAGGCGCGCGGCGACCCCGAGCGAGAGGCGCTCGCCTTCGACCGGCAGCCCGGCTGCCTGGATCTCGTCGATCACGTCGGCCATGCCCCCACAGTATCGAGCCTGGCCCGCACGCCTGCCTCGTCGAAGCGGAGCTCGGAGGCGACGATCCCGTCGACCTCGACCACCGGGATCTTCTCCAGGTGCCGGCGCAGCAGGAGGTCGTCGCTCTCGATGTCGATCTCGTGCAGTTGGAAGCGGTACCCCTCGGTGTGAAGAGCGAAGAGACCTTCGATCGCCTGCTCGCACAGATGGCACCCCGGCCGCGAGTAGACGAGGACCTCGGTCATGCAGCCATCCGTTCGCCGGTGGCGAAGGCGTCGTAGCCGAGGTAGTCGGGGTAGGCGACGGGCCGCGCCCAGCGGGCAGCGGAGCCGATCATCGCCGCGTTGTCGGTGCAGAGGGTGATCGGGACGAGCTTCAGGCGGACACCTTCGCGCTCGCAGAGCTCGGCCACGGCGGTGCGCAGCGGTCCGTTGGCGGCCACGCCGCCGCCCAGCGCCACCGCCTCCCAGCCCCCCTTGCGCAGGGCGCGCCGCAGCTTCGCCACCAGCTGGTCGACCACGGCTTTCTGGAACGAGGCGGCAAGGTCGGCGCGGCGCTCCCGGACCCCGTCCGGTCCGAGTTCCTTGCAGCGGTAGAGGACCGCCGTCTTCAGCCCGCTGAAGGAGAAGTCGAGGCCCGGGTCGCGCTGCATCGCGACCGGCATCTCGAACGCTTCCGGGTCCCCCTGCTCGGCCTCCTTCTGGATCAGCGGACCGCCCGGGTAGCCGAGGCCGAGCAGCCGGGCCGACTTGTCGAACGCCTCCCCGGCGGCGTCGTCGAGGGTCTGGCCGAGGATCTCGTGGCTCTCGTGGTCGCGCACCGCCGCCAGCATGGTGTGGCCGCCGGAGGCGACCAGGCAGAGGAAGGGCGGCTCCAGCGGTTCGGGCTCGAGGAAGTTGGCGGCGACGTGGCCCTGCAGGTGATCGACCGGGATCAGCGGCAGCCGGCGGGCGGCGGCGATCGCCTTCGCGGTCGAGACCCCGACCAGGAGGGCGCCGATCAGCCCGGGCCCGGCGGTGGCGGCGACCGCCTCGATGTCGTCCAGAGTCACCCCGGCCTCGCCGAGCGCCGCCTCGACCACCGGGGCGGCCAGCTCCAGGTGGTGGCGGGCGGCGACCTCGGGGACGACGCCGCCGAAGCCCGCGTGGGCGGCGGCCTGCGAGGAGATCACGTTGGAGAGGATGCGCCCGCCGTCGAGCACGGCGGCGCAGGTGTCGTCGCAGGACGTCTCGATGGCGAGGAGCAAGCTTCCGCCCCTCAGTCCAGCCACATGATCAGCGCGTCCTCGCCGTTGTCGTGGTAGTAGCGCGGACGGACGCCGGCCGAGCGGAAGCCGAAGTATTCGTACATCCCGATCGCGCGCCGGTTGGAGACGCGGACCTCGAGCGTGAAGGGGAGCTTGCCGCGGCCGTCCTCGAAGAGCTTGCGCAGGAGTGCCCCGGCGACACCCTGGTCGCGGTGGTCCGGCGAGACGGCGACGTTCATCAGATGCCAGACCTGGTCATAGCGCGAGCAGACCAGGTAGCCCGCCAGCTCCTCGCCGCGGGTAGCCGCGAGGCAGATGCCGGAGGGCTTCGAGAGCTCGAGCACGAACATCGCCAGCGACCACGGCGTCGGGAACGAACGACGCTCGACCGAGATCACCGCGGGCAGGTCGCTGTAGGCCAGGCGGCGCACCTCGATCCGGTCTCGGATCGGGCGCTCAGTCTGCTCTCTGGAAAGAATCTCGCTCACGCCAACGTTCCGCGTCTGGAGGTCTGAGGTAGATCGGTTCGAGCGAGTCGGAGCCCTTCCCCGCGGCCGCCAGGGCGCAGACGTGGCGCGCGGCGACGCGGTGGACGGGATCGGCGTCGTCCGGGATGCGGATCCCGCCTGCTCCTTCCAGCTCGTGTCGAAATCGTACCGCTCCGGAACCGGCGACCGAGGGGGCCTCCGACACCTGGGCGAGCCGCTTCGCCAGCTCCTCCGGCGCCATCACGGCGGGCTCCCAGAGGGTCGCTCCGGCGGCGTCGTAGAGGGCGACGAAGACCTCGCCGCGATAGCCGTCGAGGACGGCGAGGCGCTCGCCGGGGGCTCCGGCGGCGGCGATCCCGGCGCCGAGCGCGTCGAGGGTGGAGACGCCACGCCCCGGCAGCCCGAGGCTCACCGCCAGCCCTTTGGCGGTGGCGATCCCGACCCGCAGGCCGGTGAACGAACCCGGCCCGAGCCCGACCGCGACCAGGTCGACGGCAGGCCAGCCGCCCGCCGCCTCGGCGCAGCGCTCGATCTCGGCGAGCAGCCCGGTCGCGTGGCGCGGGCGGCCGCGCTCGTTCAGCCCGAGCTGGGCCTCGGCCAGGACCTCGCCGTCGCGCCAGGCGCAGGCGGCGGTGTCGGGGGTCGCGGTGTCGAAACCGACGACGACCAGCGAGATCGCCTCCTACTTCACACGAAAGACGGAGGTCCCGACTTTCTGGCCTTTGACGAACCAGGTGACCTGGTGGCGGCCGACGCTCGTCGAGGTGATCTTGTTGACGTAGAGCGTCCCCTGTTCAGCTTCCTGCGGTTTTTCGGTGCAGAGATGTTCAGCTTTCGGGAACTTGACGCAGACCGTGTATTTGACGTCGCCCTTCAGGCTTTTGAAGAAGGCGCCCTTTTTGCTGCCGACCGGGCAGACGTGCGCCGGTTTCGCCTTCCGCGAGAGGCCACAGGCGATGTAGTGCTTGAAGGCTGGGGTCGGGGTCACGGCGGCCGAGGAACCTACTGCGGCCAGCAATCCGGTCACCAAGGCGGCCAGCGCCAACGCCGACAGCATTCCTTTCTTCATCCGTGAACCCCTCCAGTCTCGATCGCGCGAATCGTCTCTCGTTCGCATCAGTGTTCGGTACGCCTCCCCAGTAACCCTTCCAGCATACGAAGGGAGCGGCGTGGCTGATCAGACGCCCGGATCCGAGACCTCGATCGTGCGGCGCTCCTCGCCGGCATGCTCGATCCGCACCTCGAGCGCGGGGCGGCCGAGCCGCCCGGCTCCCGCCGCCGGCCACTCGACGAAGGCGACGCCGTCGGGACCGAGGTAATCGTCGAGCAGCGCCGGGTCCTCGCCCTCCATGTCTTCGAGCCGGTAGAGATCGAGGTGGGAGATCGGCACCCGGCCGCCGGCGTAGCGCTGGCCGATCGTGAAGGTCGGCGAGGTCACCGGCTCGGTCACGCCGAGGGCGCGGGCGGCGCCCCGGATCAGCGTCGTCTTCCCCGCCCCCACCTCGCCGGAGACGATCACCACGTCGCCGGGGGCGAGCCGTTCGGAGAGCCTGGCGCCGATCGCTTCGGTCTCGACCGCGGAGCGGGTTTCGGTGCGGTGGGGATCGGTGGAAGCGGTGCCGCTCATCCGGCGGATTCCCCGAAGAAGCCGAGCTGATCGGCGGGCGGCGGCGGCTCCTCCACCGCCGGCCCGGCCTGCGCCTCGGCCAGTTCCTCGGCGCTCGGCATCGGCGCCGGGAGCGCCCGTTCGAGCAGCGCCGGGAGCGTCGCGAAGTCGGCTCGCAGCTGCTCTTTCACCGCCGGGGTGCGCAATGCCGCGGCCGGGTGGAAGATCGGCAGGATGAACACGGTGCGGCCGCCGAGCTGGTGGGTCTGCGGGGTCCCGTGCACCCGCGTGATCCCGGTCTGGCTGCCGGTGAGGAGCTTGGTGGCGAAGTTGCCGAGGGTGCAGACGACGCGCGGCTCGATCAGCCGCACCTGCTCCCAGAGGTAGGGCTCACAGGCGGCGATCTCGGCCGGCAGCGGGTCCCGGTTGTTCGGCGGGCGCGACTTGAGCACGTTGCAGATGAAGACGTCCTCGCGCGAAAGCCCGATCTCTTCCAGCATCTGGTTCAGCAGCTGCCCCGCGCGGCCGACGAAGGGCAGCCCCTGCCGGTCCTCTTCGGCGCCCGGCGCCTCGCCGACGAACATCAGGTCGGCGTCCGCGTTGCCCGCCCCGAAGACCGCCTTGGTCCGCGTCTCATAGAGCGGACATTTGGTGCAACTCGAAACCTCCTTGTAGAGCGAGACGAGCTGCTCGCGGCGCTCGGCCGCATCGCCGGCGCTCACGGCTTCTCCCCCGCGGCGCGGCGCTTGCGCGACTCGCTCAGCCGGTCCTGGCGCGCCGCTTCGCGCTCCACCCGCCGCGATTCATCGGAGCGCACGCCGGCGCCCCGCGGCAGCCGCCCCGGCGGCGACACCGTCGACATCAGCCGCCGCGTCCGCTCCGACCCGCACTCGGGGCACGGCACCCCCGTGGCCGAGGCTGCCACCAGCTCCTCGAAGACCGCCCCGCACCCCTCGCACTCGAACTCGTAGATCGGCACTACCGCAGCCTAATCTGCGCGTCAGTTCAATTCGGCGACCAGCTCACGCACCCGCCGGTCGATCTCCTCGCGGGTGGCGCGCACGTCCTCGACCGGCCGACCCGCCGGATCGGGAAGGTCCCAGTCGAGATAGCGGCGGCCGGGGATGTACGGGCATTTGTCGCCGCAGCCCATCGTCACCACCACGTCGGCCCAGCGGGCGTCGTCCTCGGTGAGGCCATGGGGCACCCGGTCGGCGAAGTCGATCCCGATCTCCGCCATCACCTCGACCACCTCCGGATGGAGGTGATCGGCGGGGGTGGTGCCGGCCGAGCGAGCGCCGTGGCGGCCCTCGGCGGCGCGTTCGAAGAGGGCCTGGCTCATCTGCGAGCGGCCCGCGTTCTGGAGGCAGACGAAGAGGGCGTTGGCCAAGGCGGTCTAGCTCAACCACCCGGACAGCTCGTCCAGGGCGTCGGGGGTCACGTAGTAGTAGGCCCAGAGGCCGCGCCGCTCGGAGCCGACGATGCCGGCCTCGCGGAGCACTTTGAGGTGATGGGACACCGTCGGCTGGGCGAGGTCGAAGAGCGGCACCAGCTCGCAGACGCACACCTTGCCGGCGTGCTTGCGGAGCACGTCGACGAGTTGTAGGCGCACCGGGTCACCCAGTGCCTTGGCGATCGCGGCCATGCGCTCGGCCTGGTCGCGCTCCACGTCCGGGTAGACGACCGGCTCACAACAGGGGCCTCCGGCAGGGCGCTTGGTCTTCGGGGCCATCTCCAGATCGACGGACATCTATCTACGTATATCTATTGAATTGATCTCTGTCAATGCTTAGGATCGTGCCGTGATCGACGCGCCGCTCGTCCGCCGCGCCCTCGCCGAGTTCCTCGGCTCCGCATTCCTGGCGGCAGCTGTGATCGGCTCGGGGATCGCCGCCGCCCAGCTGTCTCCCGGCGACACCGGCCTGCAGCTCTTCGAGAACGCCGCCGCCACTGCGGCCGGCCTCTTCACCTTCATCCTCATGTTCGGGCCGATCTCGGGCGCCCACTTCAACCCCGTGGTGTCGCTCGCCGACTCCGCCCTCGGCGGATTGCGACGCCGCGACCTCCTTGTCTATCTGCCGGCTCAGGTCGCCGGTTGCATCGTCGGCGCCGTGGTGGCGAACGCGATGTTCGGGCTCGCGGCGATCTCGATCTCGACCACCCACCGGGCCTCCCCCTCGCACCTCTTCGCCGAGGTCGTCGCGACCCTCGGGCTCCTGCTCGTGATCTTCTCGCTGGCCCGGACCCGGCGCGGCTCCATCGCTCCGGCGGCGGTCGGCGCCTACATCGGTGCCGCCTACTTCTTCACCAGCTCGACCAGCTTCGCCAACCCGGCGATCGACGTCGGCCGCATGTTCTCCGACACCTTCGCCGGGATCGCCCCGGCCTCGGTGCCCGCCTACGTGGTCGTGCAGCTCCTCGGTGGCCTGGTCGCCCTCGGGCTGATCGCGGCGCTCTACCCGGATCTCTCGGCCGAGGAGGCCGGCGAGATCATGGTGCCGACCACCGCGGGTCAAACTTCCTGAGATGGCCGAAGACCTCCCCATGGCGTGCGCTCTCGGCGGCTCGGATCTCCGCCGGCGCTACCTGGATCTCGCCCGCTTCGGCGAGGCGAACCTCATTGCCCGGTCGACGAACTCCGAAGGCGAGGAACTGCGCTTTCGTCATTCACCTGAGAACGAGCATCGTCTTCGCTCGATCGTGGCCGCCGAGGCGGAGTGCTGTCCGTTCCTCGATCTCGCCCTGACCGAGCGCGACGGAGAGCTCGTCCTGCGGATCGGTGGCGCCGCGGACGCCCTGCCCATCGCCGCCGGATTGGCGGCGGCGTTCGGCTGAGACCGAGGCCGTTTCGCCACCGGGCGGAGGACGACGACGACGCCTAGGAGCCCCAGTGGTTCCAGTGGGTGATCTCGGAGACGGGGCCGCGCTTCGCCGGTTTGAAGTCGGTTCCCTTGGTGTAGGCGACCGGGATCAGGCTGACCTGGGTGATGCCATCGGGGATGCCGAGCAACTCCGCGACCTCGGCGGCGTGGCGCAGGTGGAGGGTGGTCCAGGTCGAGCCGAGGCCGCGGGCACGGAGGGCGAGCTGGAAGCTCCAGGCCGCCTGGACGACCGAGCCGAGGGCGACGATCGTCCCGGTCTGGTCCTTGTCGCTCAGGTCTTCGGCGATGCAGGGGATGACCAGGGCGGGCGCCTTCTCCATGTTCTCCGCCAGGTACACGGCACTGTCGTAGACGCGCCGCTGGGTCGCGTCGCCGCCCTCTTCCGCCGCCGCCAGCGATTCGCCCAGGTACGGGAGCGCCGCGGCGCGGTAATAATCGGCGACCTTCAGCCGCAGGTCGGCGTCGGTGACCACCATCCAACGCCAGGTCTGGCTGTTCGACGCGGTCGGTGCCTGGACCGCGAGCTGCAGGCATTCGAGCAGCACCTCGCGCTCGACCGGCCGCTCGAAGTCGAGCCGCTTGCGCACCGACCGGGTGGTCGAGAGCAGCAGGTCGGCGTCGGCGGGGTCGATCGACATCGCCGCCGATCTTATGGGGCCGCGGTCTCCTCCTCCACGCCCGTCGGCGCGAGCGCTACCGAGGGAGCAGTCTCCGCGGTCTCGAAGAAGGCGAGCACCGAGAGCACGGAGATACCGGGGTCCCCGGAATCTGCCCCGAGGCGCTCGGCGCTCGCGGTCTGGATCTCGTAGACACGCTCGTACAGCTCCATGTAGGCCTCGGCCATCTCCGACCAGCCCTGCTCGTCCACGCGAAGCGGGACGCGGGTCAGGTGGTGATCGGCGCGCTCGACCAACTTGCCCGCCTCGAGCGCGGTGGTCGCATTTGCCGTGATCAGCGACCAGATGGTCCGGGCGAAGCTGACTCGCTCATCGACGGACAATTCCGCTTCGTCCTCGGTCAGCGTGATCGGACGTACCACTGCCCGGTAGAAATGCTCGACGGCGCCGCGCACGGGACGCTGTCCGACTTCCTCGAGCAGACCCGCTTTGGTGAGCGCCGTGACGTGGTAGCCGACCTTGCTGACTTCGACGTGAAGCTCACGCGCAATTTCCGCCGGACTCGCGACCCGTTCACCGAGAATCGCAAGACACCTGCATCTCAGCGGGTGTGCGACCACGGCACCAAGCGTCGAATCCGGGCTACGGCGACCCAGTGCCGTTTCCATTTTTGCTCTACCTCCTCAGATTAGTGGAACCCAGTAGATCGTAAACGGCATTCCGACCGATGGAGCGTCTTTTTGGAGGAATCCGTTACAGCAATGGAATCGCGGGGTGTCCCGCCGGGGTCGGGTCCGTGCACATCGCAGTTCGCAAATGGGAGGGGGTGAAATATGCGTATCTCGCACAAGGCCAGCACGGTGCCCGCGGTTTCGATTTCCAAGGCAACCTGATCGGCAGGCGCGCCGGTCCCGTTCCATCCTCGGGATCGGCGCGTCCCCACCGGCCGGACATGGCCGTATCACGAAGGGCCCCGACGTTGCAGGCGGCCCGATTGCGGCAACCGATCCCCGCATAAAGGTTTGAACAGACCGGATCAGGGGGACTACGCTCGTTCTACGACTCGGCCAGTCTCGCCACCGACCAAAAAGGATGTCCCCGTGTTCTTCTGTGAGCGATGCGAATCCAGGTACAACGCCACGATCGCGGCAGCTTCAGGTGACTGCCCCCGATGCAAGGAGGCCGACGGTGTCTCGGCTCCGTTGCGCTTTCGCCTCTTCGAGCCCTCGGCGATGAAGGTCGCCGGCCTCTCCCCCGCCCGCACCGCCTCCCCGGTGCCGCGCAGCCAGCCCGCGAAGTAACAAACACTCTGCCTTGCGAGGGCAAGGCACTTGCGGCGATCGCCGCGTCGATCACGGTCGCCACGGCGACCGGCGCCTGCAGAGGCCGGACCGTCTGCACGAAGACGCTGCCCAAGACCATTCAGCCGCTGCTCGGAGGCCGCGGCTTCGTCGGGGTCGGCCAGCTCCTCCGCTGCGGCGACCCCTGGGACCTTCCTAGACCAGCGGCTCCCACTCCCACGCCTTCGCCGAGGCGAGCGCGGTGTGGTCGTCGACGTGGCGATGGAAGTCCGCCAGCTCCTCCTCCTCGATCGCGTAGGCGTGCTCGGGGCCGGGGAACGACCCGCCGCGGACCTCGGCGGCGTAACGGCCGACCGCCTCGACCATGCTCTCGTGTACGTCGGCGTAGCGCTTGACGAATTTCGCCATGTGGCCCTGGGTGATGCCGAGCAGGTCGTGGAAGACGAGCACCTGGCCGGAGGTCGCTGAGCCGGCGCCGATCCCGATCGTGACGATGTCGAGGCGGGAGGCGATCGTCGTCGCGATCTCCGCCGGGACCGCCTCGAAGACGACCGCGAAGCAGCCCGCCGCCTGCAGCGCCTGGGCATCCTCGGCCATCTGGATCGCCGCCCGCGCCGACTTGCCCTGGGCTTTGTAGCCGCCGAGCGCGGTGGCGGTCTGCGGGGTGAGGCCGAGGTGTCCCATCACCGGGATGCCGGCCGCGACGATCGCCCGGGCGCGCTGCACCGAGACGCCGCCCGCCTCGAGCTTCACCGCCTGGCAGCCGGTTTCCTTGACCAACCGCTGAGCACTGAGGATCGCCAGCTCGTCGGAGGCCTCGTAGCTGCCCATCGGCATGTCGCCGATCATCAGCGGCGTCTTCAGGCCACGGCGCACCGCCTTGCCGAGGACGATCATCTCCTCCATCGAGACGAGGTCGGTGCGCTCGTAGCCGAGCACCACGTTGGCGGCCGAGTCGCCGACCAGGACGAGGTCGACGCCCGCCGCCTCGGCGACCGTCGCCGAGGGGTAGTCGTAGGCGGTGACCATCACGATCGGTTCGCCGTTCTCCTTCATCTCCTGGAGACGGGGCAGGCTCATCACGGCGCGGTCGGCCGCGGGGACGGTGTGGGAAAGGACTCCAGAGCTCATGCGACAAGCACCTCCGGACGGTCGTCGATTGCGATTGGCTTGTTGGCGTCGTCGACGTGGACGACGACCGGGGCGTAGCGCTCCAGGTCGGCCTCGTCGTAGGCGCCGAAAGAGGCGACGATGATCTTGTGGCCGGGCTCGACCAGATGGGCGGCGGCGCCGTTCACCTGCATTGCGCCGGAGCCGGGCTCGCCCTCGATCACGTAGGTGACGAAGCGCTCGCCGTTGTCGACGTCCCAGACGTGGACCTGCTCGTTGACCATCAGGTCGGCGCCGGCCATCAGCTCGGTGTCGATCGTGATCGAGCCGATGTAGTCGACGTCGCAGTCGGTCACCGTCGCCCGGTGGATCTTCGACTTCAGCATCTGCCTCTGCACGGTTTCGTCTCCCTTGGGTGTTGTTCGGTCCGGGTTCAGCCGACGAGCGGCTCGATCACGACGTTGTCGATGAGACGGGCGCCGCCGACCTGGGCGGCTACGGCGATCAAGATCGGGCGGCCGGTCCCGAGCCGGTCGACCGGCTCCAGGGTCTCGGCGTCGCGGGCCTCGAGGTACTCGGGCTCGATCGCCGCCGCGGCGAGCTCGATCCGGGCGGCGCTGAGGCCGGCGTCGAGCGAGTCGAGGGCCAGCGCCTGCTGCTCGGCAGCGGCGAGGGCGCGCGAGAGGGCGACGGCGCGGGCGCGGTCGGCGGGCTCGAGGTAGACGTTGCGGGAGCTCATCGCCAGGCCGTCCTCCTCGCGCACGATCGGCATCACCTCGACCCGCAGCGGGAAGTCGAGGTCGCGCACCATCCGCTTGATCACGGCGGCCTGCTGGGCGTCCTTCTGGCCGAAGTAGGCGACGTCGGGCCCGACGATGTTGAAGAGCTTGGCGACGATCGTGGTGACGCCGCGGAAGTGGCCCGGGCCACGGCGAGCGGGGTCGCCGTCGAGGACCGAGGTGAGGCCGCTGCCGACCTCGACCGTGGTGGCGGCGCCGTCCGGGTAGATCTCGGCGACCGCGGGGGCGAAGACGAGGTCGACGCCCGCCTCGCCGGCGAGGCGCAGATCGCGCTCCTCGTCGCGCGGGTAGCGATCCAGGTCCTCGTTCGGGCCGAACTGGGTCGGGTTGACGAAGAGGCTCATGACGACGACATCGTTCTCGGCGCGGGCGGCTTGGAGCAGCGAGACGTGGCCCGCGTGGAGGAAGCCCATCGTCGGGACGAGGCCGATCGTGCGGCCCTCGCGCCGGTGCGGGAGCAGCGCGGAGCGCAGCTCGCCGACCGAGCGCACGACGCGCGCGGCAGCCCTGGTGGTGACGGTTTCGCCGGAAAGGGGGTTCAAGGTGATCAGGTCCATGCCTCGGGGGTCACGGCCGTTGACCGAATTATAAGCACTTGCGCGGCTCTCGTTACACCGCCGTCACAGGAATTTTGATCCGTTCCTATCGACTTCTCGCAAGGACTCAACAGCGCGCGCTCATCCAAACCCACTCCAATCAGGAGGAAGCGCATGAGTTCCCCCCATAAGTTGCTGTCCCAGTTCGACCAGGACGAAGCCCTGGCCGAAACCCACCACGAGGCGGTCGAGTCGCTCGACGAGGGCGACAGCCGGCGCGCCTTCCTGAAGAAGGCGGGCCTCGGCGGCGCCGCCGTGATGGGCTCAGGTGCCCTGCTCGCCGCCCTCACGCCGGCCGGCGCGGCCGCCGCGAGCGGCAAGGGCCGTCCCCCCGCCAAATTCGGCAAGGGCGACATCGGCATCCTCAACTACGCGCTGACGCTCGAGTACCTGGAGGCCGCCTTCTACAACGAGGCGACCAAGAACAAGGTCGCGAGCGGTGCCCAGGAGTCGGCGTTCCTGAAGGCGACGACGGTGGACGAGAACGCCCACGTCGCGTTCCTGAAGAAGGCGCTCGGCAAGAAGGCCGTCGCCGCCCCGAAGGTCGACTTTGGCAGCGCCACCAGCAAGGCGAAATGGCTGCCGACCGCGATGGTCCTGGAGAACACCGGGGTCAAGGCGTACGGTGGCCAGGCGCTGAACATCAGCAGCCCGGCGTACATCAGCGCCGCCCTGTCGATCTGGGCCGTCGAGGCGCGCCACGCGTCCGTCGCCGGCCTGCTCGTCAAGGCCGCCCCGGGAAGCATCTCGCCGGAAAAGGGCCCGTTCCAGACGACCGCCACCGCGGCCGAAATCCTGAAGGCCGTCGAAGGCACCGGCTTCCTCGTCTAGCCGGACGACGGATCCCCGGGACAGAGAAAGAAAGAGAGCACATCAAATGATGCCCAACGTAGGACCACTGGAGATCATCCTCGTCCTGATCGTGGCGCTCGTCGTGTTCGGGCCGAAAAAGCTGCCCGACCTCGGGCACTCGCTCGGCAAGGGGATCCGTGAGTTCAAAGGGTCGGTGACGGGTGAGTCGGACGAGCCCGCCAGGGTCGAGGCGGCACGGGTCGAGGCCCGTCCGGTCACGACCCATCGGGTCGAAGACGCCACCCCCACCCCGACCCGCAACTAAGCGTCCACCGACGCCACCCCGAGGAGACCAGCCGTGCCCCGCATAAAACCAGCGTCATTCGAGGATCGGATGAGCCTCGTCGAGCATCTCGACGAGTTGCGGGCACGGCTGGTCGTCTGCATCGCCGTGTTCGGCGCGGCGCTCACGCTTTGTTTTTGGCAGAACCATCTGCTGCTGGAAATCGCCAGCACCCCGCTGCCCGCGGGCCACGAGAAACTGATCACCTTCGGCGTCACCGAGCCGTTCACGACGACGCTGACGGTGAGCGCGTACGCGGCGATCATCCTGGCGCTGCCGTTCGTGCTGTACCAGCTCTACGCCTACCTTCTCCCCGCCTTCAGCAGGCAACAGCAGCGGGCGATCATCCCGCTCCTGGTGATGATCCCGCTGCTCTTCATCGCGGGCGTCGCCTTCGGCTACTTCCTCGTCCTGCCGGCGGCGGCCAAGTTCCTGCTCAACTTCAACGACTCCCAGTTCAACGTGCAGGTGCAGGCGAAGGAGTACTACGGCTTCTTCGCGATGACGCTGCTGGCGACCGGGATCGTCTTCCAGGTCCCGGTCGGCATCCTCGCGGTGACCCGCCTCGGGATCGTGAAGGTCGAACAGCTGACCAAGAACCGGCGCTACGCCTACCTGGTCTGCGCGGTCGTCGCGGCGGCTCTGCCCGGCGTCGACCCGATCTCGATGCTGCTCGAGATGGCCCCCCTGGTCGTCCTCTACGAGATCTCGATCCTCCTCGCCAAGGCGTTCGGGACGCCCGCCGAACGGCTGGAAGGCCAGCCTCAGGGCTCCTGAGCGTGTGCATCGCTCTCGCCCTCGCCTACGCCAGGAGCGCGGTAGGTGATCGGGCGGAGCGGCTTCGCCGGGGCGCCTGCGCAGATGTGGCGGGCGGGCAGGTCGCGGGTGACGACGGAGTTGGCGCCGATCACGCACCGCTCCCCCACGCTCACCCCGCTGGTCACCGCGCAGTTGACGCCGAACCAGCTGTTGGCGCCGATCTCGACCGGGCCCTTCGAGGTGAAGCCCTGCCAGGTGACCGGCATCTCGGGATCGTCGAAGCGGTGCTCGGCGTCGCCGATGAAGCAGCCGTTGGCGAACATCACGTGGTCGCCGATCGTCACCCGGCCCTGGGCGGCGATCATCGTGCCACGGTTGAGGAAGCAGCCTGCGCCGATCTCGATCTCCGCGTCGGCGGCGAGGGTGAGCCAGCAGCCGGGCTCCAGCAGCGTGCCTTCGCCGATCCGCAGCCGGCCCTCGTCGAGCGCCTCGAGCATCTCCCCCTCGACCGGATAGCGGACGAAGAAGCCGCCGCGGGCGGCGTGGCGATCGATCCGCAGCCGGCGCGAGAGCCGCTGGTTGCGCTCGTACCAGCGCCGCTTCGCCCACCAGATCCTCCACCCCGTCTGCGTCATCCGCCCACGGTACCTCGTGTTGATGGGCCGAAAACCTGCCATATAGGCAGGTTTTCGGCCCATCAACATAGACTTCGCGCCGATGAGCGACCTGCGCGGCGGCATCGACCTCGGCGGCACCAAGATCCAGACCGCTGTGATCGACCCTGACGGGGCGGTCAAGGGCGAAGCACGGCGACCGACGCCGACCGAAGGCGGGCCCGCCGACGTCGCCGCGGCGATGACCGACGCGCTGACCGCGGCGGCCAAGGACGCCGGGGTCGAGAGCACCGACCTGCAAGGGGTCGGGGTCGGCTCGCCCGGCGACGCCGACGAGAAGACCGGCGTCGTCAGCGGCGCCCGCAACCTCCCCGGCTGGGAGGGCAGCTTCCCGCTCGGCCCGACGCTGGAGAAGGAACTTGGGACCCCGGTGCGGATCGGCAACGACGTCCAGGTCGCGACCGAAGCCGAGTTCCACCTCGGCGCGGGCCAGGGCTATGACAGCCTGATCGGCGTCTTCTGGGGCACCGGCGTCGGCGGTGGGCTGATCCTCGGCGACAAGCCGTGGCTCGGCCGCGGCGCGGCCGGGGAGATCGGCCACATGGTGATCAAGCGCGGCGGCGCCAAGTGCCCCTGCGGACGACGCGGCTGCATGGAGGCCTACGCCGGACGCAAAGCGATGGAAGACGAGGCGAGACGCCGTCGCGAGGACGGCGACAAGACCGACCTCTTCAAGCTGATGGAGAAGCACGAAAAACCACGGCTGACCTCGAGCATCTGGGGTCGCGCGATCGACAACGGCGACAAGGTCGCGACCGAGCTGATCGACCGGGCCATCGAGGCGCTCGGCACCGGGATCGCCTCGGCGATCAACCTGCTCGATCCGCAGCTGATCGTGATCGGCGGCGGGCTTGGCCTGCGCTTCGGCGAGCGCTACATGGACGACCTGCTCGAGGAGATGCGCAAGCACGTCTTCTTCGAGACGATGCCCGAGGTGAAGATGGCCTCGCTGGGCGACCTGGGCGGCGCCATCGGCGCTTCATTGCTGGTCACGAACCGCTAGAGCGCTCGGCGGGCAGGGGACAGGCGAGGGTCCAAGCCCCTGCGCCGGGGACGGCGGGCCCGGGCGTCTCGGAGGCGACCCGGGCAGGCTGAGGCCGCCTCCGAGACGCCCGGGTCGGGAGGTTTCGGGGGTAGCTGGCCCAGGGACGGATGCCGGGCGGGGATGGCGCAGGGACGGTGTCCCTGCGGGGAGACGTCGCAGGGACGGCACGTTGCAGGGGAAGGCGGCACGGAGATGTCGGGAAGGGCACGGAGACGCCACACATCCCCATGACCCCTCCGGCGGCGTCCGACTTTATCTGCCATATATGGCAGGTAAAGTCGGACGCCGCCCGGGGCGCAACCGCACCCGTCGCGTCTCTCCTGAATAGACGTGGAGTTCCGCACGTCCCCCGCACTCCTTCCGCGCGCTTCTCCTCGGGACCCGCGCGGGACCCGCGCCCTCCGCCTCCCCCACGGACGCGGCCATCTCGGAGGCGGCCTCAGCCTGCCCGGGTCGCCTCCGAGATGGCCGCGTCCCTTGCCCGTCCCGCCGGCCGCACCGTCCCCCGTCGGCGGCCAGCGCCCCGTCCCTCAGGCAGGTGCCGACCGGCCCTCCGCCAGGCAGCGACCGCGCAGGTGTTCCTAGGCTCTGCCGCGGGTCTGGCGTTGCTGTTTCGCGACTGCGTCGACCAAGACCGCGAGCAGCAGCACGCCGCCGGTGACCATGTATTTGATCGGCGAGGCGAGACCGAGCAGGTCCATGCCGTTGGAGATCGAGCCGATCACCAAGGCGCCGAGCAGGGCGGTCCAGACCGAGCCGCGGCCGCCGAAGAGGCTGGTGCCCGCGATCACCGGGCCGGCGATCGCCAGCAGCAGCAATTCGTTGCCACCGGAATTCTGGTTGACGGCAAAGAGGCGCGAGGCGGCCATGATCCCGCCTACCGCGGCCATCGAGCCGGCGATCGCGAAGACCGCGACGCGCACCCCGTTGACCCGGATGCCCGCCCGTCGCGCCGCCTCGTCGTTGCCGCCGACGGCGAAGACGTGACGGCCGAAGGTCGTCTTCTGCACCACGTACTCCATCCCGATCACGAAACCGAGCAGGATCAGCACGGCCAGCGGCACACCGCGATCGGAGTTGAGGATCGCGACCGCGCCGATCGTGATCGCCGCCATCAGCACCAGGCGGGCGACCTGCGGCAGTGGGTTTTTGTCGCCCAGACCGGCCGCCACCCGGCGTCGGTAACCGATCGCCAGCACCAGCCCGTAGACGACGATGCAGACGACGGCGATGATCCATCCGGTCGTCTTGCCGTAGAAGATGTTGGCGAGCCCGGTGATCTTCGGGTCGGTGACGTTCAGCGACCCGGTCTTGCCGAGCACCTGTAAGAGCGCTCCCTGCCAGGTCAACAACCCCGCCAAGGTGACCACGAACGACGGCACCACGAAGCGGCTGAAGAGGAATCCCTGGGCGGTGCCGATCGCCGCGCCGACCGCGACCGCGGCGGCGATCGCCAGATACGGGTTCCACCCGTGTTGGACGTTCAGCACCACCATCACCGCCCCGGCCAATCCGGACACGGCGCCAACCGACAGGTCGATCTCGCCGAGCAGCAGGACGTAGACGATGCCGACCGAGATCAGACCGATCGTGGTGATCTGCAGCATCAGGTTGGTCAGGTTCTCGGCCGAGAGGAAGCGGCTTTCCTGGACCTGGAAGATGACCGCGATCAGGACCAGGCCGAGGATCACCCGGACCGAGGAAAGGTCACCTTGCACCACGCGTCGCAACTGCTCGCGCGGGTTGATTTTTTTGGCTTCCTCCTCCGTGTCGCCCGCCTGCGGCGCGGTCGGGGCCGGCGTGGTGCTCATGCTTTCCCCCCCTCGAAGTCGTCGTCGACGGCTTCCGCTTTGTCCTCGGCGATCTCGGCCCGGGCGCCGGCGTTGTTGCCGAGCCCGGTGATCGCGGCGACGACATGCTCCTCGGTCACTTCGGTGGAGCTGAAGTCACCGGCCGAGCGGCCGAGGCGAAGGACGACGATCCGGTCGCAGACCTCGAAGACGTCGGCCAGGTTGTGGCTGATTACGACGACGCCGAGGTTGCGCTCGCGCAGACGTTTGATCAGCGCCAGCACCTGCTTGGTCTGCGGCACGCCGAGAGCCGCGGTCGGCTCGTCGAGCATCACGATTTTCGGTTCGCCGAGCAACGACCGGGCGACCGCGACCTGCTGGCGCTGACCGCCGGAGAGCGTCCCGACCTCGCTGCGGAGGCTCGGGATCGTCACCGCGAGGTTCGACAGCAGGTCCCCGGCGCGATTCTCCATCGCGACCTCGTTCAGCTGACGGCTGACGACGCCGACTCCGCCGAGGGTCTCCTCGCTGCCGAGGAAGAGGTTGGCGACGACATCGAGGTTGTCGCAGAGCGCGAGGTCCTGGTAGACGGTCGCGATCCCCAGGCTCGTCGCGTCCTGGGGTCTGTTGATCGACACCTCCCGGCCTTCGAACAGGATCTTGCCGCTGTCGGGACTGTTGATCCCGGCGATGGCCTTGACCAAGGTCGACTTGCCAGCGCCGTTGTCGCCGACGAGGCCCACGACCTCGCCGGCGCTGACGGCAAAATCGACCCGGTCCAACGCGTGGACCGGGCCGAAATGCTTACTGATCCCCTCCAGCTGGAGAAGGGGGGCATCGGGGCTCATGTTCAGCCCGAGATCCCTGCTTCTTTGCAGGCCGCCGCGAATGCCCCTTCGCACAGTTCCGAAGGACTGACGAATTCTTCGGCGATGACCGTTTCCTTGATGTTGTCTTTCGTGACCGGGGTCGAGGTCAAGAGAACCGAGGGCACATCGGCCTTGCCGTTGTTGATTTCTTCGGTTTCTTCTTTGGTTTCGACTTCACCGGTTTCGCCAAGCGAGATCGCCATTTCGGCGGCGATTTCCGCCTCCGGGACGATCGGCTTGAAGATGGTCATGAACTGTTCGCCTTTGAGGATGCGCTGCAGCCCCGCGACGGTGGAGTCCTGACCCGTCACCGGGACGTCTTCGGGATTGATCCCGACACCTTTCATCGCCGCGATCGCGCCGCCGGCGGTGTCGTCGTTCGCGGCGTAGATGCCCGCGAATCCGTTCTTGCCGATCGCCGTGATCGCCTGCTGGGCCTCGCGCTGGGCGTTTTCGGCGGTCCAGCCGGGCGTGTCGTATTCCTTGGCGATCTCGACGCCTTCTTTTTCGAACACGCTGTTCGAGCCTTTTTTGAACAGCGCGGCGTTCGGGTCGGCGGGATCACCGTTGATCTTGATGATCGGACCTTTCGGTTTCCCGATTTCCTTCAGCCTTTCGACCAGCGATTCGGCCTGCTGTTCACCGACTCGTTCGTTGTCGAATGAGACGTAGCCGGCGACTTCGCTGTTTTCGATCAGGCGGTCGTAGCTGACCGTCGGAACGTCCTGGGCGTGCGCCTTTTCGACGATCGCCGCGGCCGCTTTCGAATCCATCGGGTCGACGACCATCACTTCGGCGCCCTGGGTCAGTGCTGCTTCACCCTGACTCGCCTGCTTTTCGACGTCACCGCCGGCGTTGAAGTACGTGACTTCACAATTAGGGCACTGTTCTTCAACGGCTTTTTCGAAGGCCGGTTTGTCGTTCGTTTCGTAACGGGGCGTTTCGTTTTCCGGCAGGAGGAGGGCGATCTTCACGCCTTCGCCGCCGCCGGAGCTTTCTTCGCCTCCGCCACCGCTTTCACTGGTTTCTCCACCCGTGTTGGTCGTGCTGCTGCCTCCACCGCCGCACCCGGCGACGACCGCGGCGATCACGACCAGCGCGAAGGCGGCGAAGAGGGTCCTCTTCATCCAAGTTGCTTGGGGCATCACTCCTCCTTTGTTCTCCCCCCAACGTTCCAGCCGACCATACCCCTGCGGGAAGACGCCCATGCGTCGGTGCAGGCGTTTTCCCGAAAAGGACAATCGAGAGTCAACCGTTGGGCCGAAACGTCCAACAGAACTACGCTGCTACCGGGACTTTGCCGCTGCCGCGGGACTTGGCCGGCTCGACCAGATCGGCCAGGAAGCGACCGGTGTGCGACTCCGGCACCGCGGCGACCTCCTCCGGTGTGCCGACGGCGACGATCTGACCCCCCATTTCGCCCCCCTCGGGACCGAGGTCGATCAGCCAATCCGCCGTCTTGATCACGTCGAGGTTGTGCTCGATCACGACCACGGAGTTACCTTGGTCGACCAGTTGGCCGAGCACGTCCAGCAGCCGCTGTACGTCGGCGAAGTGGAGGCCGGTGGTCGGCTCGTCGAGGATGTAGAGCGTGTCCCCGGTGGCCACTTTGGAGAGCTCCGTGGCGAGCTTGATCCGCTGCGCCTCACCACCGGAGAGCGTGGTCGCGGGCTGGCCGAGGCGGATGTAGTCGAGGCCGACGTCGTGCAGGGTGCGCAGCCGGCGGGCGATCTTCGGCACGTTCTCGAAGAATCCGACCGCCTCCTCGACCGACATCGCCAGCACGTCGGCGATGTTCTTGCCTTTGAAGCGGACCTCGAGCGTCTCGCGGTTGTACCGAGCCCCGTGGCATTGCTCGCAGGGCACGTAGACGTCGGGCAGGAAGTGCATCTCGATCTTGATCTGACCGTCGCCCTTGCAGACCTCGCAGCGGCCGCCCTTGACGTTGAAGCTGAAGCGACCCGGCTTGTAGCCGCGCGCCCGCGCCTCCTGGGTCTGGGTGAAGATCTGGCGGATGTGGTCGAAGACGCCGGTGTAGGTGGCCGGGTTGGAGCGCGGCGTGCGCCCGATCGGCGACTGGTCGATGTTGATGAT
>DATNAG010000119.1:0-47771 GCA_035572835.1 Solirubrobacterales bacterium | reverse complement strand
GGAACTCGGCAGCGTCGGCTACGAATACGGGATCGGCGAAGTCGAAGTGACGGTCGAACAGTACGTCGCCTTCCTCAACACGGTCGATCCGTTCGGCCGCAACCAGATGGGCCTCTACTACGAAAACGAGAGCGGCACCGCGTGGCCGAAGTACGGGCAGATCAACTATTCGGCGCTGGCCCGGGCCGGCAAGCACTACAGCGCCGCGGCGCCGGAATGGGACGACAAGCCCTACGGCTTCGCCAACTTCCTCCGCGCCGCCCGCTTCGACAACTCGGTCGCCAACGGCAAGGTGCTGTCGAAGACCGAATCGACCCGCGGCTCCGGCAGCACCGAATTCGAGTACGTGACCTACAAGGTGCGGCTCTCGCGCAGGAGCGGGACCGGGATGTACGACATGCACACCCGCGCCCCGGTCCGGACCGCCGCAACGGGCTTCGTGATCCCGAGCCAGAACGAGTGGATCAAGGCCGCCTACTTCGACCGCAACGGCGGCGGCACCTACTCCTACTGGCAGTACCCGACCAACGAAGGCGAATTCGGCAAGATCACCGCGACGAACCCCGCGGTGCCGAACGTGACGCAGCTCGACCCGTCGACCGGCGACGTGACCAACGCGAGCACCCAGCCGCTGGCCAACTTCCACGCCGAAGGCCAGGCGGCACCGTCCTGGTGCCCGTCGAACCAGACCATGGAAGCGTGCGAAACGGTCAACCCGTTCCACATGCCGGCGAAGGCCTACAAGAAAGCCTTCCAGGGCAGCCTCAACACGGTCGGCCAGGCGGGGACCTACGGACCCTGGGGCACGCTCGAACAAGGCGGTAACGCGGTCGAGTGGACCGACACGATCACCGCGCCTCCATTCGGGGCGAAGGGCCACCGCGTCTGGCGTCGCCTCCATGGCGGAGTCCCCAACGCGCCGGTGTACCAGCTGTGGCTCTCGGCGATCGGCCTGCAGCCGCAGAAGAACACCTTCTTCGTCAAAACCTATCCGTGGCTCGGATTCCGGATCGGCGTGATCGGGTCGCTCCTCGATCAGTCCGGCGCAAAGTGAAGAATCCTCGACCGATGGGAACCCGGCGCCTGTCCCTCTTCGTCCTAGGGCTCCTTGCGCTGCTCGCCCTGCCGGCCTTCGCCTCGGCGGCGAGGGAACCGAAGCCGCTGCCGCCGGCCGAAACCAACACCGGCGCGCTCGAACAGCTGCCCGGCAGACTCGGTTGCCTCTCCTCCGGCAAGGCCGCGAAGAAAACCTGCGGCCAGGGGCGGGCGCTGAAAGGCGCCGGCCCGGGGGTCGGCTCGCGAGCGATCGCGATCAGCCCCGACGGCCGCAACGTCTACGTCGCCGCCTCGGGCGCCGACGCGATCGCCGTCTTCGACCGCAACCCGGTCACCGGGGCGCTCACCCAGCCGCAAGGCAAACGGGGCTGCGTCGCCGCCGTCATCGGCAACAAGGGCAAAGGCGACGGATGCGGCGTCGCCATCGGCCTGCTCGCGCCGAACTCGGTGGCGGTCAGCCCGGACGGGCGCACCGTCTACGCGACCTCTCGCACCGGCTCCTCGGTCACCGCCTTCCACCGCAACCGTAAGAGCGGCGCGCTGAAGCAGCTGCCGCCGAGCGCTTCCGGCTGCATCTCCGGCCTGGCGATCCCGGCCTGCACGCTCGGCCGGGGGCTGAAGTGGCCCGACGTCGTGGTCGTCTCGCCTGACGGCAAGAACGTCTACGTCGGCGACTTCGCCGGCTCCGGCGTGATCTCGTTCTCCCGCTCCGCCGGCTCGGGCGCGCTGACCCAGCTTGCCGGCACCGCCGGCTGCATCA
Source organism: Solirubrobacterales bacterium (assembly GCA_035572835.1). Classification (GTDB taxonomy): domain Bacteria; phylum Actinomycetota; class Thermoleophilia; order Solirubrobacterales; family 70-9; genus VAYN01. The sequence goes on along the minus strand of DATNAG010000119.1, from coordinate 45,955 downwards.
CCGAAGCGGCGGCCGAAGGCTGCGCCAAGGGCGTGCAGATGGACCACATCGAGGGGATGGCGATCGACCCGAGCGGCTCGACCGTGTACGCCGCCGCCCCCTTCTCCAGCGCGATCGACATCCTCCAGCGCGAACCGGCGACCGGGGCGCTGACCCAGGCGACCGGTGGCAGCGGCTGCATCGCCGTCGAAGCCGTCTCCGGCTGTGCCCAGGGCTACCAGTTCGCCGGCGTCAACGCGCTGGTCGTCTCGCCCAAGGGCGGCAACGTCTACGCCACCTCGCTGACCAGCAACAGCGTGACGATGTTCCGCCCGACCTCGGCCGGTGGCCTCGCCCAGCCGGAACGCCCGCAGGGCGAAAACATCCCCGAAGGGCTTGGCGATCCGAGCGGATGCCTCGTCTATCTGCGCGCGCCCGGCTGCTCTCTGGGTCGCGCGATGAAGGCGCCCGAGGGGCTCGCCCTCGCACCCGCCGGCACCAACCTCTACGTCACCGCGTTCGAAACGGGAGCGATGGATGTCCTCGATCGCAACCTGCAGACCGGCGTCGTCAACCAGAAGCCCGGCGAACGTGGCTGCCTCGCCTCGCCTGAGGTCGGCGGTTGCGCCTCCGGTCGCGCGGTCGGTCTTACCGGCTCGGTGGTCGTCAGTCCCGACGGCCGCAACGTCTACTCGACCTCGCAGGAGAGCTCCGCGGTCGACATCTTCAGGAGGATTCGATGAGTGATGCTGACCGCCGCGAAGGCGGCCTGACCCGCAAACAGCTGCTCGGCACCGGGGCCGGTGCCGCCGCGGCGGCGCTCCTCTCGCGCGGGCTCGGGGTCGATGCGGCGTTCGGCGCCCCCAAGGGAGAGGGGCTGAACGGCAAGAACGTGATCCTCTTCCTCACCGACCAGGAGCGGGCGATCCAGCACTTCCCCGCCGACTGGATGCGGGAGAACCTGCCGGGGATGCGGCGTCTGCGCCGCCACGGGCTGAGCTTCGAAACGGCCTGCACCGCGGCCTGCATGTGCTCGCCCTCGCGCTCCAGCCTGATGACCGGCTACTTCCCCGCCCAGCACGGGGTCAAATACACGCTCGAGTCGAACATGGAAGCGAGCGAATACCCGCAGGTGAACCTGCCGACCGAACTGCCGAACCTCGGCACGGTGATGGCCGCGTCGGGCTACGACGTCGTCTACAAGGGCAAGTGGCACTGTGCGAAACCGGCCAACGGGACCGACGAACCGTCAGACCTCGAACGCTACGGCTTCAACCGCTGGGACCCACCGGACGCGGGAGCCAACCAGTCGATCCCACAGGCGGGCGGCGGCTACACCAACAACGACGGCCGCATCATCGAATCGAAAGGCCCCTACCAGGAAGCCAAGGAGGGGGCGATGCAGTACATCGAGTCCGTCGCCTCGGCGCAGCAACCGTTCTTCCTGGTCATCTCACTGGTCAACCCGCACGACGTCCTCTTCTACCCGAGCAAGACGTTCGAAGAATCGGGCTACGACTCCTCCTGGCTGGCGGGCGATATCGAAGTGCCGCCGACCAACGAAGAAGACCTCAGCACCAAGCCCTCGGTGCAGGAAGAATTCCTCAAAATCTTCAACCTCACGGGGAAGCCGAAAAAGGAAGCCGAAAAACGCGCTTACCTGAACTTCTACGGCAACCTGATGCGCTCTTCCGACAACTACCTGGTCGAAGTGCTGAACAAGCTGGAAGCGAAAGGTCTCTACGAAGACACGCTGATCATCCGCACCTCCGACCACGGTGAGATGGGCCTCAGCCACGGCGGCCTGCGGCAGAAGAACTTCAACTTCTACGAGGAGTCGCTGAAAGTCCCGCTGGTCTACTCGAACCCGAAGATGTTCCCGCGGCCGGAGACCTCCGACGCCCTGGTCTCCCACGTCGACCTCCTCCCCACTCTGGCGAGCCTGGCCGGGGCACCGAAGTCGGCGCGTCGCAACTGGCAAGGGGTCGACTACTCCGACATCGTGCTCAATCCCGGACGCGGTAAGGAGCCCCAGGACTACGTCGCCTTCAGCTACGACGATTTCCAGTCCGGCCAGTCCCACGGGCCTTATCCCAAACAGCCGAACCACGTGCGCAGCATCCGCGAAAAGCGCTGGAAATTGGCGAAATACGTCGACATCAAGACCGTGGTGAAAAACGGCGAGCCGGTCGAGATCAAGGGTCCGAAACCGCCCCAGTGGGAGATGTACGACCTGAAGACCGACCCCAACGAGGAAGTCAACCTCGCCTTCGAAGGCTACGAACGGACCGCCGCCCAAGAGGCCCAGTTCGTGCGGCTGAAAAAGAAGCTGGAACGGGTCGAAAAGACCCGCTTCAAACCGCTGACGCACGCTTAGTTCCGCGCGCATAGCGCCACCTCGCGGCCCCGGCGGGGACGAGATCGCAGCGCTGCACGGATTTGGTCCCCCATGGGGGACCAAATTCACTCAGCGCAGAGCCGAGAGGCTTGGCGGTTGGCGCGGGCGCAGCATGGGGTGCTGACGCGGGCGGATCTGCTGCGGCTCGGGTTCAGCACCAAGGGCCTCAAGCATCGCGTTGCGACGGGGCGGTTGCATCCGATCGCGGCTGGGGTCTACGCGGTGGGGAGACGGGAGCTGACGCCGCACGGGCGTTGGATGGCGGCGGTCCTGGCCTGCGGGGACGGCGCCATGCTCAGCCATCGGAGCGCAGCGGAGCTCTGGGGCATCGGCTACGAGGAGAGGGGACGGACCGATGTCACGATCCGCCGCCGCAGCAGGTTGGAGCGCCGTGGGCTCAAGGTCCGCAGTCGCCCCTCCCTCGATGCCACGAGTCTCACCCGCCGTCACGGCATCCCGGTCACCCACCCAGTCCAGACGCTGATCGACCTCGCCACCGAACTGAGGCCACTGCACCTCGAGCGCGCGGTCAACGAGGCCGACAAGCTCGACCTCGTGGACCCGGAGACGCTGCGCAGGGAGCTCGATGGCCACTCGGGCGAGCCGGGCGTCAAGGCGCTGCGGACCCTCCTCGACCGCCACACCTTCCGGCTCTCCGACTCCGACCTCGAGGTCCTGTTCCGCCCTCTCGCCCTAGCCGCCCACCTCCCGGTGCCGCTGACGAAACAGTGGGTCCTCGGCTACGAAGTCGATTTCTGGTTCCCCGACCACGCCCTGATCGTCGAGACCGACGGCCTCCGCTACCACCGGACCCCGGCGCAGCAGGCCCGCGCCGCGAAGCGCGACCAGGTCCACACCTCATCGGGCCTCCGGGTCCTCCGCTTCACCCACTGGCAGATCGCCTACGAAGCCGACGAAGTGACCGACACCCTCCGCCGCCTCAGAGCCATTCCGTATGCGGCTTCAGCCTGCCCGAGCCGCATACGGGATGGCTCGGTCCCTGACCGTCCCTGCTGAGCCACTACCCAGCGATGCCCCGCGCCGCCTCCACCCACAACGCCTCGACCTCATCTCCTCGTCCCTCGGCGTGCAGCTGCGCGCAGCGGGCGATCAGATCGGAGAGGACGGCCACCGCCCGGGTGTCCCCCGCCGCCGCGAGCCGATCGAGCCCGAGCGCGTACAGGTAGTCCCCGGCGAGCAGGGCGAGGTCGGGGTCGTGGCCGCTGAGCAGCCTCGACTCGCCGTAGTGCAGGAGGTATCCCTCGCGCACCGCCTCCATCACCAGCGCGTAGCCCTCGGGTGCCTCGGCGAAGGCCGGGGACGGGCCGTCGACCACGTGTGGGGCGATCGGGGAGTCCTCGGCCCGCAGCTGCTCGGCCAGGGCCTGCAGCGCGTCGCTCATCCGAGCGCCTCGGCGAGCGCCTCGCCCGCCGCTTCGAGCGTCCGGTCCACGCTCGACTCGGAGTGGGCCAGCGAGACGAACCAGGCCTCGAACTGGGCCGGCGGCGGGTAGACCCCGCGGTCCAACATCGCCCGGCAGAAGTGCGCATGGGCGTCGGTATCGCAGGCGATCGCATCGTCGAAGTTCCGCACCGGCTTCTCGCTGAAGAAGAGCGTGACCAGGCCCGGGGCCCGCGACACGTAGAGCGGCCGGCCGCTCGCCAGCGCCTCGAAGCCATCGGCGAGTCGGTCGGTCAGTGTCCCGAGCCGCTCGTAGGCGCGCGCGTCGAGCCCGTCCAACGTCGCCAGGCCGGCCGCCGCCGCCAGCGGGTTGCCCGACAGCGTCCCCGCCTGGTAGACGTCGCCCGCCGGGGCGATCCGTTCCATCGACTCGCGCGGCCCGGCGAACGCCGCCGCGGGCAGGCCGCCGCCGATGATCTTGCCCATCACGGTCAGGTCCGGTTCGATCCCGAAGAGTTCCTGGGCGCCGCCACGTGCCACCCGGAAGCCGGTGATCACCTCGTCGAAGATCAGCTGCGTCCCCGTCGCCCGCGTCGCCTCGCGGAGGAACTCGAGGAAGCCATCGTCGGCGGGGACGACGCCCATGTTGGCGGCCACCGGCTCGGCCAGGAGCGCCGCGACCTCGTGCTCGGCCAGCGCCGTATGTACCGCGTCGCGGTCGTTCCACGGCACCACCACGGTCAGCGCCGCCATCGCCGGGGGCACCCCGGGACTGCCGGGCACCGACAGCGTCGCCATCCCCGAGCCGCCCTCGGCCAGCAGACCGTCGGAGTGCCCGTGGTAGGCGCCCGCGAACTTGACCACCACCTCGCGGCCGGTGATCGCCCGCGCCAGCCGCACCGCGCTCATCGCCGCCTCGGTGCCGGAACTGGTCATCCGCACCATCTCGACGGAGGGGAAGCGGGCGACCACCTGCTCGGCGAGCTGCACCTCGATCGCCGTCGCGGCGCCGTATGAGGTGCCGCGCTTGGCGGCCTCGATCACCGCCGAGACCACGGCGGGGTCGGCGTGGCCGAGGATCAGCGGCCCCCAGGAACAGACCCAGTCGATGTAGCGGTTGCCCTCGACGTCGACCAGTTCGGCGCCTTCGCCGCGCTCGATGAAGATCGGCTCGCGGCCGATCTGGCGCATCGCCCGGACGGGGGAGTTGACCCCACCCGGCAACACGGCCCGGGCGCGGTCGTAGACGTTCAGGAGTGCGCCGCCTCCCACTCGGCGTAATCCGGCGTGAAGTAGTGCAGGCGGACCTTCTTGTACTCGGTCGACGAATAGAGGGTGGAGCGGTCGTCGGGGCCCATCTCGCACTTCTCGGCGATCGAGTCGAGCACCGCGTCGCACTCCTCCTTCGAGCGGCCGTGGGCCATGGTGAAGACGCTGTAGGGCCAGTCGTCGTAGGTCGGCCGCTGGTAGCAGTGGCTGATCCCGCGGGTCGCCGCCATGATCCCGCCGACCTCGAGGATCTGGTCCTCGGGGACCTTCCAGACGCCCATCCCATTGGCCGAGAACCCGGCGCGGCGGTGGTAGAGGATCGCGGCGACGCGGCGGAGGATCTTGCGGTCGACCATCTTGCCGAGGTGGTCGAGCAGCTCCTCGGTCGAGAGCCCGACCTCGGCCGCGGCCTCGTCGTAGGGACGCTCGGTCGCCTTCATCGGACCCTGCAGCGCCTTGATGATCGCGATGTCGGCCTCGTCGTAGGGCTGCGGTTCGAGCTCGCGCGGCGGCGCGGCCTCGACCGTGGCGGCGAGCGCGTCGGTGTCCCCCTCCATCTCCAGGTTCATGTTGATCTTGAACAGGGTCAGGGTCGGCAGTTCGCGCATCGACTCGGCGCCGGTCTCCGCCATCAGCGCCTCGATCGACCCCTTCAGCCCGAGCTTCGAGTCGGGCGGGGTGGCGATCGTGAACCAGAGGTTGAAGTCGTGGGTGCGCAGGTAGTTGTGCGAGACGCCCGGGTGGGCATTGACCATGCGGGCCGCCCGCTGCGGGTTCTCCGAGTCGACTTTGGCGGCGACCAGCATCGATTCGTATCCCAGCGCCCGGGTGTCGAAGATCGGCGTGATCTCCCGGATGATCCGGCCGTCGAGCAGGCGCTGGGTGCGCCCGAGGACGTCGCTCAGCTCGAGGTCGGCCTCGCCGGCGACCAGCGCGAACGGTTCCGGGTCGAGCGGGAAGTTCGACTGCAGCAGGTTCATCAGCCGCTTGTCGGTCTCGTCGAGCGGGATCGCCGAGCCGCCCTTGCGCGAGCGCGCCTTCGACTGGGGAACTTTCACTGAAGCCAACCTGCGGCCTCCTTCGCGTAGTAGGTGATGATCGCGTCGGCACCGGCGCGGCGGATCCCGGTCAGCGTCTCGAGCACCGCCTGGCGCTCGTCCAGCCAACCGTTCAGGGCGGCGGCCTTCAGCGCCGAGTACTCGCCCGAGACATGGTAGGCGGCGACGGGGGCTCCGGTCGCCTCCTTGACCCGGCGGATGACGTCCATGTAAGGGGTGGCGGGCTTGACCATCAGCATGTCGGCGCCCTCTTCCAGGTCGAGCTCGGCCTCGCGCACCGCTTCGGCGGCGTTGGACGGGTCCATCTGGTACCCGCGCCGGTCGCCGAAGCCTGGGGTCGACTCGGCGGCGTCGCGGAACGGCCCGTAGAAGGCGGAGGCGTACTTGGCGCTGTAGGCGATGATCGGCACCTCGGAGTGGCCCTCCTCGTCGAGCTGGAAGCGGACCGCTCCGATCCGGCCGTCCATCATGTCGCTCGGCGCGACCGCGTCGGCCCCGGCCTCGGCGTGGGAGATCGCGGTTTTCGCGATCAGCTCGACGCTGAGGTCGTTCTGGATCCTGCCGTCGGCATCGGGGATGCCGCAGTGGCCGTGCGAGGTGTACTCGCAGAGACAGACGTCGGTGATCACGGTGAGGTCGGGGTGGGCCTCCTTCATTGCCCGTACGGCCATCTGGACGATCCCCTCGTCGTCGTAGGCGCCGGTGCCGTAGTCGTCCTTGGCGGCGGGGATGCCGAAGAGGAGCATCGTCCCGATCCCGGACCCGGCGACCTCGCCCGCGTGCTCGACCAGGTTGGAGATCGAGTACCGCTCGATGCCGGGCATCGAGGGGATCTCCTCCTGGATGTCCTCGCCGGCGATGACGAAGGCGGGCATGATCAGGTGGGCAGGGGACAGTTCGGTCTCGCGGACCAGGGAGCGGAAGGTGTCGGTGCTCCGCAGGCGGCGCATGCGGGTCGAGGGGAAGGGCATCCCCTCAAGTCTAGATAGGTGGTTAGGCTCGCCGCGATGGAGGCCCGGGATCTGGTCAAACGCTTCGGCGAGCGGGAAGCGTTGCGCGGGGTCAGCTTCGCCGCCGCGCCGGGTGAGCTTGTCGCCGTGATCGGGCCCAACGGGGCCGGCAAGACGACCCTGCTCTCGATCCTCGCCGGGATCCTCGACCCCGACGGCGGTGAGTTGCTCGTCGGCTCCGGGGCGGTCGGCTGGGTGCCCCAGCAGGCGGCGCTCTACCGGCGCCTGACCGTGGAGGAGAACCTCCTCCTCTTCGCCCGGCTGGAGAAGCATCCCGATCCGCGCGCCTCGGTCGCCGAGATGCTCGAGCTGACCGGCCTCGGCGAGCGCCGGGCGGAGATCGTCGCCCGCCTCTCCGGCGGCAACCAGCAGCGGATCAACATCGCGATCGGACTGCTCGCCCGCCCCAGCGTGCTGCTGCTCGACGAGCCGAGCGTCGGCCTCGACCCGCGCCAGCGGGCGCGGCTCTGGGAGTTCGTCTCCGGCCTCGCCGGTCGTGGGACGACGGTGATCTTCTCCACCCACGACATCCAGGAGGCGGAGCGCTACGGCGGCCGGCTGCTGGTGCTGGCCGACGGCGAGGCCCTCTTCGACGGCTCCCCCGACGAGCTACGCGAGACGGTCCGGCGCGAGGCCGACGGCGCCGGCGCCGCTGCGGCCGACCGCGATTTCGAGACCGCCTTCGTCGCCTACCTCCACCACCGGGGGCACTGAGCGAATGCGTTGGCTGCTGCTCAAGGACCTGCAGATCCTCCGTCGCTCGCCGCTGCAGGCGGTGCTCCTGGTCCTCTACCCGGTGCTGATCGCGATCCTGGTCGGACTGGCGGTGTCGCGCGGTCCGGAAAAGCCGAAGGTCGCCTTCCTCAACGAGGTGCCGCAGAACGCCCGCATCAGCCTCAGCGGTCAGAAGCTCCCCTCCGCCAACGTCCAGCACCGCATCTGCGAAAAAGTCGAGTGCGTCCCGGTCCACTCCCGCCAGGAAGCGGAGAAGAAGGTGGAGTCGGGCGAGGTGCTCGCGGCGCTGATCCTCCCCGAAGACCTGGTCAACAAGATCAACTCCCTCTCCACCCTCTCCCCCGGCACGCCGAAGGTGGAAGTGCTGGTCAACGAATCGAACCCGCTGAAGTCGAGCGGCGTCGACGACAAGATCACCGCGCTGCTGGCGCAGGCGAACCTGGCGATCGCCAAACGGATCGCGGTCGAAGGCAGCAAATACCTCGACCTGGTGATCAAAGGCGGTGACCTGCCGGTGCTGGGCGGGTCGGTCCATATCCTCGGGCTGCAGTCGAGCGCCCAGATCCTCGAAGCGATCGAACCGGCGCTGCCGAAAGGACCGTTGCGGGTGGCGCTCGGGCAGGTGACCGCGTTCGCCAACCAGGCGGGAGAAAACCTCGATATCGCCGGGCCGCTGATCGAACGCCTGGCGCAGCCGATCGAAGTCCACAAGGTCGCCGTCGGCGGCTCCTCGCCGCCGCTCGAAACCTTCGCCATCGCGGTCGCCGCGACCCTCACCCTGGCCTTCGTCACCGTGCTCCTGGTGGCGGGGTCGTTGGCGCTGGAGCGCGAGGAGAACGCCTTCCCGCGGCTCACCCGCGGGCTGGTCTCGAGCGAGGCGCTGCTCGGCGAGAAGGTCCTGCTCGGGGCCGCGGTCGGCCTCGTCGTCACGATCCTGATGCTGGCCGGGCTGCAGATCTTCGTGCCGCTCGAATGGGGACGCTTCGGCCTCTGGCTCGCCGCGATCGTGGTCGGTGCTGCCGCCCTCGCCGCCTCCGGGGCGGCGCTCGGCGCGGCGGCGCGCGAGGTCCGCGCCGTCTCCCTGCTCGCCTTCATGGTCACCCTGCCGGTCGCCTTCCTCTCGCTCGTCCCGGCAGGCACGGTCGGCGCCGGCCTCTACGACGTGATCAAGGTGATCACCGCGCTCTTCCCGTTCAAGCCGGCGCTGGAAGCGATCACCGCCGCGCTCGAAGCCGGCAACGGCAGCCTCGGCCGGCCGCTGCTGCACCTGGCGATCCTCACCGTCGCCTACGCCGTCCTCGCCCGCCTCGCCCTGCGTCGCTTCGCCCGGGTCTGATGTCGATGGGCCGAAAACTCAAGCCATAGTTGAGTTTTCGGCCCGTCAACTGCGGAGCTCGGGGAGTGGGGAGCGGCCTCCTTGCTCCACGTGGTGGAGGATGAACTCGCGCCGGGTGAGGTCGGGCATCAGGGCGGCGCGGACGCGGTCGATCATCTCCGGCGTCGTCAGCTCGGGGAAGACGCGGCCACGGGCCGGGATCGCGGCGAGGGCGACCGGCGAGCCGTCGAGGACCACCGGGCCGTGGATGCTGATGAAGGCGTCGATCTCGGCCGGGCCCGGGCCGCCGATCGCGAGCTCGGCGGTGAAGTCGACCAGCTGCTCGAGCCGGTAGTTCCGCCCCTCGGTCGCGGCGAGGGCGGCGAGCTGCTCGTCGTCGGGGAAGACGAGGTGGACGCTCGCCACCGTGCCGGGGCTGGCGACGACCGCGGCGGGCACGGATCCGTAACGGGTGACGTGGGCCGAGTAGACGACGTCCCAACCGCTGAGCGAGACGCGCAGCACCGGGATCGGACGGGGCTCCAGCGCGGCCAACTTGCGGGTCAGCGCCTCCGGCGAGGCGTTGGCACCGTAGGCGAGCAGCGCCCGCCGGCCCTCGACGTCGATCTCCTCCGGCGGCACCGGCAGCGTGCGGTCGCCGAGCTGCACGAACGAGCCCGCCGGCGGGTCGTACGGATAGGCGAGCGCCCGCCGCACCATCTCCTCCGTGTCGGGCCGCGCCGCCACGCACCCCAATCTAAGGACTAGGCTCGCCGCCATGCGGCTCCTCTTCATCGGCGACGTGGTCGGCGGACCTGGCCGGCGTGGGCTGCGCGAGACGATGCCCGCGCTGCGCGAGGAGTACGCCCCTGACCTGATCGTCGTCAACGGCGAGAACTCGGCCGGCGGCATGGGGATCACCGAGCGCACCGCGAACGACATCTTCGCCACCGGCGCCGGGATCATCACCACCGGCAACCACGTCTACCGCCACCGCGACGCCTACCCCTTCCTCGAACGCACCGAGCGGGTGATCCGCCCGGCCAACTATCCGAGCGCCAACCCGGGCCGCGGCCACACCGTGGTCGAGGCGGGCGGGATGCGGGTCGCGGTGATCAACCTCAGCGGCGGGGTCGGGCTGAAGGTCGCCCGCTCGCCCTTCGACGCGGTCGACGCGATCCTCGATCAGCTGGGCGACGCCGACGCGACGATCGTCGACTTCCATGCCGAGGTGACGAGCGAGAAGGTGGCGATGGGCTGGCACCTCGACGGTCGCGTCGCCGCGGTGCTCGGCACCCACACCCACGTCCCCACCGCCGACGCGCGGGTGCTGCCGAAAGGGACCGCGTTCATCTCCGACGTCGGCATGACCGGGTCGCGGGAGAGCATCCTCGGGGTGCGGATCGAGGACGCGCTCGGGGCACTGATCACCCAGATGCCGACCCGCTTCGAGACCGCCGACCAGGACGTCTGGGTGATGGGCGCGGTGGTCGACGTCAACCGGTCGGGACTGGCGGACTCGATCGCTCCGGTGATGGTTCCGGCTCCCGTCGCCGCCTGAGCCACCGCACCACGCCGGGGACCTCCTCGGGGCCCGGCTCCTCGCTCGGCTCGAGCAGCGCCAGCGTGATCAGCAGCAGCGGGAAGAACCAGACGATGTAGAGGTAGAACCAATGGTGCAGGGTGATCTGTACACCCAGCATCAGCGCCGCCGAGAAGGCCGCCACCTGGAGCAGGGACTTCTGGCGCGGGACGAAGGCGAGCGCGACCGCGAGGACACCGGTCGCGGCGAGGATCGCGACCCGCAGCGGCTCGAGCGATTCGTCCTGGCCCCAGATGCTGAAGGGGGAGCTGCGGCCGGCCTGCGCGGCGATCGTGCGCTCGTAGAAGGTGTGGAAGCCGGGGTCGAGGAGCGGCCAGGTGACCGCCGCCGCGGTGACCACGGCGAAGCCGCCGGCGAAAAACGCCATCCTGCGCGGCTTCCACCCGTCGAGGGTGAGCAGCATCGGGGCCAGCATCAGCGGGATGAACTTGGCCCAGGTCGCGAGCGCCAGCGTCACCCCGCGCCATAGCGGCTTCGCCAGCAACACCAACGTCGCCACCAGCAAGGCGGCGATCAGCGAATCGTTCGAGTCGGACTCGAGGACGTAGGCGGTGTAGGGGAAGGCGGCCCAGCCGAAGGCGAGGATCGCGCCGAGACGGCGGCCGGCGGGTCCCGGGCGGATCCGCATGCCGAGGACGATCAGCAGGATGAAGGTGAGGATGTCGAAGGTGATCGAGGCGCCGTGGGCGGCCGGCAGGTCGTCCCATTCGCCGGTGTAGGGCCAGATCACCTCGAACGGCACGTAGGCGGCGTAGTTGACCGGCCCGTAGGTGTCGCCGGAGTGGATGTCTTCCGGCCAGTCGCCGTAGAGCTGCTCGCCGTGGATGATCCGGTGGGCGCCGGTGACCCCGGCGTAGCCGACGTCGATCGCCCCCGCGTCGGCCATGTTCAGCCCGACCCGGAAGCCCATCAGGAAGAGCGCCGCGATCAGCAGCCACATCGTCGGCCAGATCGGGCGCAGCCCCTTACCGCGCCCGCGGAACCCGATCCAGAGGCACCGCGCCGACAGGTAGACGAGCACCGGATAGGCGAGCGGCACCGACACCCCGATGTTCCCCTGGTTGAAGAAGAAGTGCGAGACGCCGAAGCCGAGCAGCACCAGCAGGTCGAGGTTGGCGATGCGCCGCCATCGGCGCCAGTCGAACAGGCCGACGAGGAAGAAGAGGCAGAGCGGGATCCAGATGAACGGCGAGTTCAGCGAGTGGGCGAACTCGCCGGAGTAGCCCCGGGCCATTTCCCAGGACACCTGGTAGCCGGTCCAGGACTCGGTCACCTCCCCCGTCTTCGGGTCGACCATCGTCAGCGCGTACTCGTGGTCGCCTTCGAACCAGCCGACTTCCCACTTTTCGTCCTTGAAGGTCGGGCTGGGGAGCAGGTTCGGGTGCTCCCCGCGCTCCTTGACGACCTTCGGGTCCTTTTCCGCTGCGGCGGTCGCCGCCGAGGAGCTGATGTCCTTCGGCCCCGGTTCTTCCTCCCCGGTCGCGCCCGCGGGCGCCGGGGCGATCAGGGCGAAGACGATGAGCGCGGCGAACAGAGGCGCGAGGAAGCGACGCGTCATACGAGACCGAAGTGGGCGCGGATCGCCGGAGCGACGTCGCGCAGGGTCCACTGCTCGCGCTCGTCTTCCGACTCCGGGCCGCAGCCGACGAAGAGCAACGGCCCGAGGCTGTCGCCGGCGTGCAGCGCGCCGTGGCTGCCGCCCCCCGCGTGGCTGGTGCCGCCCCAGTCGACCGCCTCGAAGCCAGCGGCGAGCGAGAGCACGAAGTCGCCCGAGTGCGGTGCGGTCAGCGCCGACCAGACCCGCTGCAACGGGTCGGGGTAGGCCGCGCTGCGCAGCTTCCCGTCCTCGACCACGGCCTCCAGCACGCCGAGCTCCCCCTCGATCTCCCAGCGTCCGCCGCGCAGGTCGGTGACCTCGGTGCCGGGCCGGAAGCGGATGCGCGATCCCGCCCGCTCCACCGTCGCCCACTCGTCGGCGCTGGCCGGCATCCCCGGCTCGGGCCGGTAGAGCGGCGCGCCGTCGGCGTCGAGCAACCGGCAGACCAGGTCGATCCCCTCGATCTCGGCCAGCCTCTCCCCCACCGCGGTCGGGTCGGCCCGCTCGCCCTCGCCCGGGAGCAGGTAGACGTGGGCGGCGCGCCCGGTCGGGCTGACCGCCAGCTGGGCGCGCTCCGGTTTCTCCTCCGAGGGCTGCAGCACCGACCACTCGGCGGCGAGGATGTCGGCCAGGGGCAGGCCCCGGTCGACCTCGGTCTGGGCATGGTCGGCGACCAGGATCACCGCGTGCTCGGCGAGGAAGGGGTCGATCCCGCCCGCCTGCTCGATCAGCGTGGCGAAGCATTCGTCGGCCTTGGCGATCGACTCGACCGAGGCCTCCGGGCCGTTGCGGTGCGAATAGTTGTCGTTGTCGGGCAGCGAGAGGAGGAGGAAGTCGAAGCCGTCCTCCTTCATCAGCTCGACCGCGCAGCAGGCGGCGTAGGGGTCGCGGACGCCGGGGATCGAGGTCGACTTGCAGGGGACCTCCTGGCTCGCGTAGAGGTCGCCGTAGAAAAGCTCCTTCGGGCCCCAGGTGTGGTGGCGGAACTTCAGCCGGGTCGCGTCGACGGCCATCCGCAGCAGGCCGTCGAGCGAGACCTCGTGACGATGCCGGCCGCGGTAGATCAGGTAGGGCGTGCAGGCAGTCCGCGCCCCGGCATCGTCGAGCTGCTCGAAGAGCGTCTCGATCTCCGGGCTCAGATGGGCGAGGTTCATGTTGTAGACGAGGTCGTAGAGCGCCCGGAAGACGCCGAACGCGCGCGTCGCCTCCAGCGAGGAGCCGTAATCGACGTAGCGCCGCTCGAGTCGGTGGTACCAGTTCATGCCGCTGATCCAGTGCTGGTCGGCGCCCACCCCGGTGACCATCTCCGAGCAGGCGACCGGGGTCACCGAGGGGAAGCTCGAGACGCAGTCGTCGATCAGCACGCCCCGCTCGACCAGCGCGCCGAAGCTGGGCGCGCGGCCCTCGTCGATCGCGCGGCGCAGCATGTCGGTCCGCAGCGAGTCGACGTAGGTGAGGATCAGCTTCTTGCGGCGTGCGCCGGGCATCGCTAGATGGTTGATGATCGCGGACCGCCGACCCCGGCCGTGGCCGCGTGGTTAACGGAGGACGCGGAGCCCGGCGTGTTTGCGCTGTGCGCGCCGCCGGCGACTGACGCCGAGCCAGACCAAGGCGATCGCGACCAGGATCTCCAGCCAGGAGAAGAGCAAGGCGACAGCCAGCACCACGAGCGCCGCCAGGGCGACGATGAAGGCCAGCCCGCCCGCCCCCGATCCCTCGCGTCTCGAGGCGCCGAAGACGAGGTCGGAGATCACCAGGCAGGCGACCGCGCCGCCAGCGGCGGCGACCACCGCGCCGAGCGCGCCGTCGACCAGGAAGCCGACGATGAGGCCGACGATCGCGGCCAGCAGGACCATCCGCCCGCGGGCGCCGCCGCTGGTTCCGGTGGTGCCGGCGAGCATGCCGATCGCGAAGCCGATGCCGAGGTCGGTGAGAAATTGCACGGCCGGAAACCTAACGGTGTGGGCATGCGGGCTGCAATCCGCCACACTTCCGTGCATGACGGAGGTCCCACAGCCGCCGCACAAACGTCGCGCCCACACCTCGACGCGCGACCTCGAGCGCTACGCCGGTCTCTTCGCCGAGCGCACCACGGTGATGCGTTCCTCGGCGATGCGCGACCTGATGGCGGTCACCGCGCGCCCCGAAGTGATCTCGCTGGCCGGCGGGCTGCCCGACACCTCCACCTTCCCGCCGGAGAGGCTGGCCGCGCAGATGAGCCGGATCGCCGCGGAGTCCGCGGCGGCGGCCCTGCAATACGGGCCGACCGAGGGCTTCGACGAGACCAAAGACTGCATCGTCGAGGTGATGGCGGCCGAGGGGATGCTGCCCGACCCCGACGACATCGTCGTCACCACCGGCGGCCAGCAGGCGATCGACCTGGTCACCAAGACCCTGGTCGATCCCGGCGACGTGGTGATCTGCGAGGCCCCCACCTATCCCGGCGCGGTGCCGGTCTTCTGCAGCTACCAGGCCGACGTGCGCCAGGTCGAGATGGACGAGGACGGGATGCGGATCGACCTGCTCGAAGCGCTGCTCGAGGAGCTGCGGGGAGAGGGCCGGCGGCCGAAGTTCATCTACTCCGTGCCGACCTTCCAGAACCCCGGCGGGGTGACACTCTCGCTCGAGCGGCGGGCGCGGCTGGTCGAACTGGCGCAGGAGCACGAGTTGCTCGTGATCGAGGACAACCCCTACGGCCTCCTCCGCTACGGCGGCGAGGCGCTGCCGCCGCTCTACCAGCTCGACGGCGGCGACTTCGTCATCTACCTGGGGACGTTCTCGAAGATCCTCTCCCCCGGGATCCGGCTCGGCTGGGTGGTGGCGCCGCCGCCGGTGTTGGAGAAAGTCGTGCTCGGCAAGGGCGCGGCCGACCTCTGCACCTCGACCCTGACCCAGTTCTTCGTCCGCCAGTACTTCGCCGAGGGTGGTTGGAAGAGCTACGTCGAGGACCTGGTCGGCCTCTACCGGGACCGACGCGACACGATGCTGGCGGCGCTCGCCGACCACTTCCCGGCGGCGGCGCACTGGACCGAACCCGAGGGTGGCCTCTTCATCTGGGCGACCCTGCCCGAGTACATCGACACCGAAGACCTGCTGGCCAAGGCGCTGCGCTCCGACGTCGCCTTCGTCCCGGGGGCGGCGGCGTACGTGGACGGGCGCGGGAAGAACTCGATGCGGCTGAACTTCAGCGGTGTGGACGATGCCGAAATCCGGGAGGGGATCGCGCGGATCGGCCGCGTGATCAAAGAACAGGTCGAGCTTTACGAGACCCTGGCGCCGTCCGAGTCCTCTTCCGGCACGCCCGGACGCGAAGCGGAGGACGTGCCGGCTGACCGAGGGCCGCGCCCGTCACAGTCTGATCCTTCGGAAGCGGATTCCGTCGTGGTCCCCCTGCGGCGCACCGGACGCCAATGAAGGTCGCCGTCCTCAAAGGCGGGCGGTCGTTGGAGCGCGGGGTCTCGCTCCGCTCCGCCGCCCGGGTCGAGGATGCGCTCGAACGTCTCGGTCACGAAGTCGTCCCGATCGACGTCGGCTCCGACCTCGTGAAACGACTGCGGGCGGAGAAGCCGGATGTCGCCTTCGTCGCCATGCACGGGGTCGGCGGCGAGGACGGGACGGCGCAGGAGTTGCTCGAGATCCTCGGCATCCCCTTCACCGGCCCCGACGCCGCGGCCTGCGCCCGCTGCATCGACAAGGTGTTGGCAAAGGCGACGATGCGCGCCGCCGGGATCCCGACCCCGGATTCCTTCGCCTTCACCCAGACCGCCTTCCGCGAGCTCGGCGCCGCCGACGCGCTCGCCGACCTCGAGGGGACCCTCGGCTTCCCGCTCGTGGTCAAGCCGAGCCGCGGCGGCTCCTCGCTCGGAATCAAGTTCGCCGGCGCGCCCGCCGAGGTCCCCGGCGCCCTCGTCGCCGCCTTCTCCTACGACGACCGGGTGATGCTGGAGCGCTTCGTCGACGGACGGGAGCTGGCGGTGAGCGTGCTCGGCACCGAGCCGCTGCCGATCGTCGAGGCGATCCCGGACGGTGGCGACCGCTACGACTTCGAGGCCCGATACGAGATCGGCCGCACCCGCTTCGTCTGCCCCGCCGATCTCTCCCCCACCGAGCGCGCCGCCGTCACCGACGCCGCCCTCGCCACCTGCCGGGCGCTCGGCTGCGAGGCCTTCGCGCGGGTCGACCTGATCCTCGCCGCCGACGGTCCCTGGGTCCTCGAGGCGAACGCAATCCCCGGCCTCACCGACACCAGCCTCCTCCCCCAGGCCGCCGAGGCGGCGGGCATGCCCTTCGAGGATCTCGTCACGCGCATCCTCGACATGGCGCTAGAGACGCCCCGACCGGCGCATCTCGCCGGCCTCGGTCCCTCTGATCGGGTCACGCACTGAGGTGCGCTCCCCTCTCGACGGTCCCTGCGACCGACGACCTGCTTGGTCTGGACGTCTCTAGGAATCTCCGGACGCAAAATCCTCAGGAGTGACTTCGTCCAAGAAGTCCTTGAATTTGTCGACGACTTCCTCGGTGTCCTCGACCTCGTGCTCGAACTCGATCGCCGACTCCTCGATGACCTCCTCGGCGGCGAAGATCGGGGCGGCGACCCGGACCGCGAGGGCGAGGGCGTCGGAGGGGCGCGAGTCGATCTCGATCTCGGCGCCGCCGACGGAGACGGTGATCGAGGCGTAGAAGGTGTTGTCGCGCAGCTCGGTAACCGACACGCGCTCGCATTTGGCGTCGAGGTTCTCGAGCACGTCGGAGAGCAGGTCGTGGGTCATCGGCCGCGGCGTCGAGGCGCCCTGCAGCTTCATCAGGATCGCCGCCGCCTCGGGATGGCCGATCCAGATCGGCAGGAACCGATTTCCGTCGACGGTCTTCAACAAGACGATCGGCTGCTTGCCGACCATGTCGAAGCTCACGCCATAGATCTGCATCTGCTGCAAGAGGTTGCTCCCGCCGTCACTCGTGGGTCTGGGCCAAAAAGTGTACGGGGCCGAGTGGGCGATCCTGGATTCGAACCAGGGACCTCGTCCTTATCAGAGACGCGCTCTAACCAACTGAGCTAATCGCCCGGGGACGGCGATAATAGCGACGCGCTGAGGGTCGTTACTTGCCGCGTCGGCGCAGCTCGCGCGCCAGCTCGTGGGCTTCGCGCAGGTCGTCGAAGCGGAGCTCGACGACGATGCCGTTGCGGCGCCCCTTGACGTTGACCTCGTGCCCGAGTGCCGCCTCGAGCGCGTCGCCGGCGTCTTCGAAGGCGGCCCGCTGGTCCGGGTCGATGAGAGCTTTCCGAGGCCGTGCTTTTGGCTGGCCGGCCAGCCGAACCCGATTTTCGGTCTCGCGGACCGACCACCCCCCCGCCACGGCCTCGCGCGCGAGGCGACGGCGGACGTCGTTGCCGGGAGCGCCGAGGATCGTGCGCCCGTGCGCCTCCGAGAGATCGCCGCTTTCGAGCATCTCGAGCGCCTCGTCGGGCAGCTCCAGCAGCCGGATCAGGTTGGAGACGGCAGGGCGGCTGCGGCCGACCCGCCGCGCCAGCTCCTCTTTGGTCAACCCGAGGTCCTCGACCAGGGCGGAGCAGGCCTTCGCCTCCTCGACCGGGTTCAGGTCCTCGCGCACCATGTTCTCGATCAGCGCCGCCTGGAGGCGCTCCGGCTCGGCCTGGTCGCGGACCACCGCCGGGACCTTCTCCAGCCCCGCCTGTTGGGCGGCGCGCCAACGCCGCTCGCCGGCGACCAGCTCGTAGCTGCCGTCGGCTAGGGGACGAACGAGCAGCGGCTGGACCACCCCGGTGGCCTCGATCGAAGCGGCCAGCGCCGTCAGCGCGTCGGGGTCGAAGGTGGTGCGGGGCTGGCTCGGGTTCGGCTTGATCAGGGCGACCGGCAGCTCGAGCAGCTCGCCGGCGGCGGCATCGGCCGGCGTCTCGGGGAGGATCGCGGCGAGGCCACGGCCGAGGCCGGCCCGCCGTTTGGTGCCGCTAGCCACGGGCGGCAAGCTCCTTGGCGAGCGCTTTGTAGGCCACGGAGCCGCGCGAATTGGGGGCGTGGTCGGTCACCGGCAGACCATAGCTAGGGGACTCGGCAACGCGGACGCTGCGTGGGATGACCGTGTCGAAGACCATCCCCGGGAATTGACCGCGCAGCTCGGCCTCGACGTCCTGGGCCAACCGGGTGCGCTCGTCGTACATGGTTATCAGCAATCCAGACACCTCCAGGCGCGGGTTCAGCTCGCGCCGGATCAGCCCCAACGTCTCCAGGAACTGGACCAGGCCCTCGAGCGCCAGGTACTCCGCCTGCACCGGGACTATGACGCGGTCGGCGGCGACCAGCGCGTTGACCGAGACCGGGCCCAGGGAGGGTGGGCAATCGAGAAAGGTGCGGGCGAAGCGCTCGCGCACCGGGCCGAGCCGTTCGCGCAGGCGGATCTCGGCGTTGTCGACGCGGGGGAGCTCGACCGCGGCGCCCGCCAGGTCGACGTTGGCGGGGACGAGCCAGAGGTTGTCGGGCCCGGCCGGGCGCGCCGCCGCCGCGACCTCGGTGTCGCCGGTCAGGCAGTCGTAGGAGGAGGGGTGCAGATCGCGGCCGCCACCCAGCGCGACGGTCGCGTTGCACTGCGGATCGAGGTCGACGAGGAGCGTCTGCTCGCCTTCCGCGGCGGTGCAGGAGGCGAGGTTGACGGCGCTCGTCGTCTTGCCGACGCCCCCCTTCTGGTTCGCGATCGCGTAGACGGTGCCCATCGGCGCCCAGACTAGATGGTCGACTTGCGCGCCGCGCGCGCGGCCAGATCCGGCCCCCGGTGCGGCAATCTGCCCCCGCGCCGGCCAAAGGTCGGATAGCCTGGGCGCGTGTCCGACCTGGCCGACTGGCCCGATTCGCCTGCCGAGCGCGCCCGCGAGCTGGTCGAGGGAGTGCTCGACGAGCTCGATCTCGATGGCGACGTGGAGATCGAGGAGGACGACGACCGGATCGTCGTCACGGTCATCGGCGAAGACGACTACGGCCTCCTGATCGGCAAACGGGGCCAGACGATCGATGCTCTGCAGCTTCTCTGCTACCAGGCCGCCTTCCGCGGTCTGCGCGATCGCAAACGGGTGATCGTCGATGCCGCGGGCTACCGTGGGCGGCGCAAGGAGACGCTCGAGAGCCGCGCCGACCGCGCCGCCGAGCAGGCGCTGACCAACGGCCGCGTTGTGGAGATGGATCCGATGAGCGCCCAGGAGCGCCGCGTCGTCCACGAACGGCTGAAAGGCCGCTCCGGGGTCGAGACCTACAGCGAGGGCGACGAGCCCCACCGCTGCGTGATCGTCGCTCCGCTCGTCTCCGAGTGAGCCTCGATCCCTCCGCGCCCCTCTCCGACGCCCAGCGCCGGGCGCTCGCGACCGTCCTCGAGCTCCTCGCCGCCGAGCGCGCCTCGGTCAGCTCGGTCACCGACGACCGCGCCTGGAAGGTGCATGTCGAGGACAGCCTCACCGGCCTCGAGGTCGCCGAGCTCCGTACGGCCTCCCGGATCGCCGATATCGGCTCTGGAGCAGGGTTTCCGGGCCTCGTGCTGGCGACGGCCATGCCTCGGGCTCAGGTCGACATGATCGAGTCGATCGGCAGGAAGACGGCCTTCATCACCCACGCGGCGAAGGCTGCCGGCATCCCCAACGCCTTCGCCCTGACCGCCAGAGCCGAGGACGTGGCGCGCGAGGAGACCGCCCGCGATTCCTACGACGTCGTCACCGCCCGCGCCGTCGGCCGCCTCTCGACCCTGGCCGAGCTCGCCGCGCCCCTGCTGAAGGAAGGCGGCGTCCTGGTCGCCTGGAAGGGCAAGCGCGACGAGGACGAAGAGGCCCAGATGTCCCGCGCCGCCGACTCCCTTTCGATGACCCCCGAGCAGATCCTCGACGTGGGCCACCGAGCCGGCTCCGAGCATCGCCACCTCCACGTGATCCGCAAGTCCGGCCCCACGCCCCCAGATCTTCCCCGCAAGTCGGGTATGGCCAAGAAGAGACCGCGGGGGTAATCCGAGGGCAGGGGTTCCCACCCTCTCCTCTCTCAAACTCGCGCTGAATTGAGGAAGCCCGTCCGAGGTTGCCGGCAGGGCGCTCGTTACAAGCCGTTCGGAGAGGGTGGGAACCCCTGCCGGCGAAGCGCTTGCGGCTAGCTGACAAGGGACGAACGCCCTGCGAGCTCCCGCAGCTAGCGAGCCTCTGCCGCCCAACCGCGCAGCGCTGACAGCCTGCGATGTGGGCCGCTGACGGAGTCCCCTCCAGCGTCCGTGAGAGGGAGTCGGGGCACCCTCCGAACGGCTTGTAACGAGGGCGGCGGGAGAATCTCGCTCGTCCTCAAGCCAACCCCGCCCGAGTTTGAGAGAGGAGGGTGCCCCGACTCCCTCCCCTCAAGCCCACGAAAAAGGGCCCCCTCCGGGAGCCCTTTCAGCGACGCCTCTTCTTTTTTTTGGGTGGTTTCGGTGGCGGTTTAGCCGCCCGCTTCTCCTCCACCGTCGCCACCACCGGTGCCGGGATGATCCTTTTGATCACCAGCCCCTGGCCGATGGTCCAGATGTTGGTCGTGATCCAGTAGACGATCAGCCCCGCCGGGAAGCTGATCACGAAGGGGACGAAGATCAGCGGCAGGACGAACATCATCGTCCGCTGCGATTTATCCGCCGTCACCGACATGAAGAAGCCGGAGAGCAGCTGGGTCCCGACATAGAGGACCAGGAGCGCGATCAGTTCGGCGCCGTGCGCGGAAGCCGTGAGGTCCTTGACGAAGAGGAATTCGGCGCCGTAGGCGGAGCAGTGGCCCGCTTCGCACCCCATGTCCGGCGGCAGCTCGTGGCGCAGCGTGTAGAAGAGGGTGATGAAGACCGGCAGCTGCGCGATGAGCGGGATGCAGGAGGCGAGCGGGTTGACTTTGTTCTCTTTGTAAAAGCGCATCATTTCCTGCTGCATGCGCTGTTTGTCGTTTTTGAATTTCTCCTGGATTTCCTTGATCTGCGGCTGGAGCGCCTGCATCGCCCGCATACCTTTGAGCTGTTTGTAGGTGAGCGGGATCAGCAGCGCGCGGGTGCAGACCGTGAGGGCAACGATCGACATGCCCCAGGAGAGGCCGACGTTGTCGTGGAAGAACTTGAGGACCGCGTTCGCGACGTCGATCAGGGGCTGCAGGATGTTTGCGTCGACCACGAACATCAGGAGCGCGCCTCACCGTGGTAATCGGCCGGATGGACGTGGCCGAGGCCGCGCAGGGTGAAACGGTCCGGCACCGGATCGAAGCCGCCGTGGCTGAACGGGTTGCAGCGCAGGATGCGCCAGGAGGCGAGGACGAAGCCGCGGATCACGCCGAAACGTTCTACGGACTCGACCGCGTAGGAGGAACAGGTGGGCTCGAATTTGCAGCGTCGGCCGAGGGAGGGGGAGATCCAGCGCTGGTAGGCGCGGATCGGGGCGAGAGCCACGCGTTTCACGTGGAACGCTCGATCGGGGGATTCGGCAGACCGTTTCACGTGGAACGACCCCCACCGAAACTGGCGTCCATCGCCTCTTCGAGCGATTTGGTCACGCCAGCCGTCCCTTCCTTCTCGATCAGCCCGCCGATGTCGGCGCGAGCGACGATTACGAAGTCATGTTTGTCCGGCAGCCGCTCCGAAAGCGACCAGAAGGCTTCGCGCAGGGTCCGCTTGACCTTGTTGCGATCCACGGATCCGCCCACCTTGCGAGAGACCGATACGCCGAGCCTCACCTCTTCGCGCTCCTCGTCGCGACGCGGAAACGAATAGAGGACGAGATAGCGGGTCGCATGCGATGAGCCGTCGCGATAGACGCGGTCGAACTCACCGCTGCGCGAGAGCCGGCGGCGCTTCGACGGCATCTAGCGCCGTGCCCGGTGACGACCGCCCGTTTCCGGCGCAGGCATCGGCGTGTCCGACGAGGACGCAGACCCGAAGACGTTGCGGTGCCACGTCGAGCGGTCGAGGACAAAGGCGGGCGCGGCGAGGACAAGCCAGAGAGGGTGAGCGTCACCGGGCACGGCGCTCAGGGGGTGAGGCGCTTCCGACCTTTGCGTCGGCGGCGCTGCAGGACGGCGCGGCCACCGCGGGTGCTCATGCGGGCGCGGAAACCATGGGTCTTGGCCCGCTTCCGCTTCTTTGGCTGATAAGTGCGCTTCATTGCCGGCGGGAGTATAGGGACCCGCGAGAAATCTTTTCCCCGGCATTTGCGGTTGGCCAGGATCCCCCAGCAAAACGCAGCGCTATGGTCGCCGCCCCCGGTGCCTGACGACTCCTCCCCAACAGACCTCGACGCCCTCTGGCGAACCACCCAGGAACGCCTTGAAGGATCGGTCCCGGAGTCGACCTACCGCCTCTGGCTCGAGCCGCTGAAGGCGGTCGGAGCCGACGCCGACACCCTCTACCTGGAAGCGCCGGAGGGCATCCGCGCCTGGGCCGAACGACGCTACTCGGGGTTGATCTCGCAAGCCCTCCACGCCGGCGGGACCTCCCTGACCCGGGTGAGTTTCGCCGCCCCGCGCGAGGCCGAGCCGACCTCGCCAGGTCCCGAGCTGAATCCCAGCTACACCTTCGACCGCTTCATCATCGGACCCGGCAACCGACTGGCCCACGGCGCCGCGCTGGCGGTCGCCGAGGCGCCGTCGGAGGCCTACAACCCGCTCTTCCTGCACGGCCCGCCGGGGCTCGGCAAGACCCACCTGCTGGCGGCGATCGCCAACTACCTGCACGACAACGCTCCGGGGCTCAGCGTCCGCTACACGACCGCCGAGTCGTTCACCAACGAGTTCGTCGGGGCGCTCAAATCGACCGGCGCCGATGGCTTCAAGGCCCGCTACCGCGACATCGACGTGCTGCTGATCGACGACGTCCAGTTCCTCGAGGGCAAGCCCGCCACCGAGGAGGAGTTCTTCCACACCTTCAACGCCCTCCATGAGTCCGGCAGCCAACTGGTCCTCAGCGCCGATCGGATCCCGAGCGAGCTCTCGACCCTCGCCTCGCGCCTCCGCGACCGTTTCGAGTGGGGCCTGACCGTGCCGGTCGAGCCGCCCAACCTGGCGACCCGTCTCACCGTCCTCCGCCATCTGGTCGAGGAGGCCGGGATCGAGATCGCCGACTCCGGCGCCCTCACCGAGCTCGCCAACCGGATCGACGCCAACGTCCGCCAGCTGCACGGCGCGCTGACCCGGGTGATCGCCCACGCCTCCCTCCTGGCCAAGCCGCTCAGCTCCGAGTTGATCGCCGAGGTCATCCCGCGCAGCGCCCGCTCCGCCCAGGCAACCTCGGTCGAGGAGATCCAACAACAGGTCGCCGAACGCTTCGGCATCTCCCGCGCCGAGCTGATCGGCTCGAGCCGCGCCGCCACCCCGCTGCGCGCCCGTCAGGTGGCCATCTACCTGACTCGAGAGCTGACCGATCTCTCCCTGCCGCAGATCGGTCGGCTCTACGGCGGCCGCGACCACACCACGGTCCTGAACAGCCTGCGTCGGGTCGAAGCCGGCCTCGGTGAGGACGAGGCGCTGAGCCAGAAGGTCGACGAGTTACGCGCCGCAATCCACAACCCCACCGTCGGTTGACCACAGGCCTGGCCCCGGCCCGCCGCCGCCACTGCAAGAATCCCCGCCCGTCCACACCCGCGTCCACAGGCCACATTCGGCCTTGCGTGGCGGAATAGTCTTCCTCCCGTCTTCTTTCCACAGGATCTAAACCAACTCCACAAGGCAATCTCGATCTCTTGAAGCTCACGACCAAACGCGAAGAACTCGTCGCCAAGCTCTCCACCGTCTCGCGTGCGGTCTCCACCCGTGCCGCGACCCAGGCCCTCTCCGGTGTCCTGCTCGAGGCCGGCGAGGGCTCGGTGACCTTGTCCGCCACCGACCTCGACCTGGGACTGCGCACCGCGGTCGAGGCGACGGTCGAGAGCGGCGGCTCGGTTCTCCTGCCCGGGAAACTGCTGGCCGAAGTGGCCCGCTCGCTCGCCGACGACACGGTGGAGATCGAGACGCGAGAGGCCGAGCGCGACGTCGAGATCCGGAGTGGCAGCTCCAGTTTCCACCTGCGGGTGCTGCCGGCCGAGGACTTTCCGACGCTGCCGAGCGCGGACGGCGAGCCGATCCGGATCCCCGCCGCGGCACTGGCCGAGAGCATCGACCTGGTCGCCCGGGCGGCCTCGCGCGACGACATGCGCCCGGTTCTCACCGGAGTCTTCGTCACCGCGTCGGGGAACGAGATGACGATGGTCGCCACCGACTCCTACCGGCTCGCGGTCAAGCGCACGGAGCTCGAGGCGGAGCTGAGCGGGGAGATCGAGGCCAACATCCCGGCCCGGGCGCTGCGGGAGCTGGCCCGGATCCTCGCCGGCGAGGGCGTCGACGCGGCGGCGATCACCCTGCAGCAGAACCAGGCGATCTTCGAGGCCGGCTCGATCACCTTGACCACGCGGCTGATCGAGGGCCAGTTCCCGAACTTCCGCCAGCTTCTCCCCGAGTCCTACGAGCACGACGTGCGCCTGCCGCGCGGTGAATTCCTCGACGTGGCGCGACGGATCAGCCAGCTGGCCCAGCGCAACGCGCCGCTGCGGTTCTCCTTCGAGCCGGGTGAGCTGACCGTCTCGGCGGAGACGCCGGACGTCGGCGACGCTCGCGAGACGATGCCCGCCGCCTTCGAGGGCGAGCCGATGGAGATCGGCTTCAATCCCGAGTACCTGCGGGAGGGGATCGAAAGCGTCGGTGGCGACGAGGTGCTGCTGCGGCTGATCTCGCCGCTGCGGCCGGGTCTGATGCAGCCGGTCGACAACGAGGACTTCCGCTACCTCGTGATGCCGATCCGCCTCAACGTCTAGGTCGGGCGAGGGGCGCCGGTGCTGGTCACCGCGATCGAGGCCCGTCCGCTCCGCAGCCTGCAGCGCGTCCGCGTGCCGCTCGGGCCCGGGATCACCAGCGTCGTCGGCCCCAACGGAGTCGGCAAGACGAACCTGGTCGAGGCGCTCTACTTCGCCCTCACCGGCCGCTCCTTCCGGACCTCGGACCGGCGCGATCTGATCCCGTTCGGCGAGAGCCTGGCGCGGGCCGAGGCGACGGTGCGAGACGACGACGGGATCGACCGCCGCCTCCTGGCCTCGGTGAGCCGCGCCGAGGGACGCCGCCATCTGCTCGACGGCCAGCCCGCGGATCCGGCGACGATCGCCCGCTCGCGGCCGCCGGTGGCGGTCTTCGCCCCGGACCGGCTGAGCCTGGTGAAGGGGCCGCCCACCGAGCGCCGCGCCCACCTCGACGGCTTCGTCGCCGCCCGCTGGCCGGCGCGCGGGGAGCTACGCAAGCGCTTCGGCCAGGCGCTCGCCCAGCGCAACGCGATGATCTCCCGCGTCGCCGCCGGCTACGGGTCGCCGGAGGGGCTCGACGTCTGGGACGCCGGCGTCGCCGAGGCGGCCGCGCCCCTGGTGGCGGCGCGGGCCGAGGCGGTCGCGGAGCTGGCCCCCGCCTTCGCCACGGCGCTGGCCGAGCTCGGGCTGGCGGACGGCGAGCTGGTCTACGCCCCGCGCGCCGAAGGCGACGCGACGGCGATCCGCGAAGGGCTGCGTGAGCGCCGCGACGCCGATCTCAAACTCGGGCGCAGCTCCTGGGGTCCCCACCTGGACGAGTTGAAGCTGGGCACGGCGGGCCGGGCGCTGCGCAAATACGGCTCGCAGGGACAACAGCGCGCCGCCCTCCTGGCCTTGCTGTTCGCCGAGCGCGAAGCGCTCCTGAGCGCCCGCCGGGTCACGCCGCTCCTGCTCCTCGACGACGTGATGAGCGAGCTCGACCCGGGTCGACGCGAGCTGCTCGTCGCCCGTCTCGCCGGCGGCGGGCAGACGCTGATCACCGCCGCCGACGAAGAGTCGCTGCCGGCCCAGGCGCGCGAGTCGATGGTCCGCATGCCCGGCCCGGGCGTGGTCGACGGTGGCGCGGATGAGAATGCCACCGGCCCCGGCGCGGAGGCCGCGTGACCCGCCGCCGCGCCCCCCGGCCGGCCGGCGAGGCCTTTCGCGTGGCGCGCGACCGGGTGGCGCCGAAGACCGGGCTGGCCTCCGTGCAGGCTGCCTGGGCGGAGGCCCTCGGCGAGCGCCTCGCGGGGGTCGCGACCCCGATCTCCGAGCGAGCCGGAACGCTGACGATCGAGTGCGTCGACGGCGTCTGGGCGCAGGAGCTGGACCTGATGCAGGAGCAGCTCCTGGGGCGGCTCCGGGAGGTGCTGGGGGAGAGGGCCCCGCAAGCACTCAAGTTTCGCGTTGCAAGAGATGCATAACACTGCACTCTTTTTCCACGATTTGCAGGTAAATCGAGGCTCGGAGGGCTTGGGTCCAGGGCTCCGAACTGGTATTCTTATGGCAACTCGCCTCAAGCCCCGATATGCGTGGAGTTCGGCTCCCCGGCGTCGGGGCTTTTTGTATCAACCGGAAGGACCTCTTTGCCTGAGAAAAAAGCCAAAGCCGACGCCTCCTACGGCGCCGCGGACATCACCGTCCTCGAGGGACTGGAAGCCGTTCGCAAGCGCCCCGGCATGTACATCGGCTCGACCGGGCCGCGCGGTCTTCACCACCTGGTCTACGAGATCGTCGACAACTCGGTCGACGAGGCACTCGCCGGCTACTGCGACGAGGTCCGGATCACCATCCACCCGGACAACAGCGTCACCGTCGCCGACGACGGCCGTGGCATCCCGGTCGGGATCATGGAGAAAGAGGGGAGGCCGGCCGCCGAAGTCGTCCTCACCGTCCTCCACGCCGGCGGCAAGTTCGGCGACGGTGGCGGCTACAAAGTCTCCGGTGGTCTGCACGGCGTCGGCTCCTCGGTCGTCAACGCGCTCTCCGAGCGTCTGCACCTGAAGATCGAAACCGACGGCGCGGTCTGGGAGCAGGACTACGAGCGCGGCAAACCGATGACGAAATTGGAGAAGGGCGCCGCCACCGACAAGCACGGCACGACGATCACCTTCCTGCCCGACCTCGAGATCTTCGAAGACATCGAGTACGACTTCCAGACCCTCGCCGACCGGATGCGGGAGACGGCGTTCCTCACCCGCGGCCTGAAGATCGAGCTGATCGACGAGCGCGGCGAGACCAACAGCGTCACCTTCCAGTACGACGGCGGGATCGAGGACTTCGTCACCCACCTCAACGCGAACAAGGACGTGCTGCACAAAAAGCCGATCTTCTTCGAAGGTGAGAAAGAGGATGGCGCGGTCGAGGTCGCGATGCAGTGGAACAACTCCTACCAGGAGTCGATCTTCAGCTTCGCCAACAACATCAACACCCACGAGGGTGGAACCCATCTGTCGGGATTCCGCGCGGCGCTGACCCGCACCCTGAACGCGTACGCGCGCGCCAAAGGGTTGCTCAAAGAGAAAGACGACAACCTCGCCGGCGAGGACGTTCGTGAGGGGCTGACCGCGGTGATCTCGGTGAAGCTGCACGACCCGCAGTTCGAGGGACAGACGAAGACCAAACTCGGCAACCCGCCGATCCGCAGCCTGGTGGAGGAGACGGTCAACCGCAAGCTGGCCGAGTTCTTCGAGGAGAATCCCGCCGAGGCCAAACGGATCATCTCCAAGTCGATCGACGCCGCCCGGGCCCGCTCGGCGGCGCGCAAAGCACGCGACCTGACCCGCAAGTCGGCGCTCGAGAACTCGACCCTGCCGGGCAAGCTCGCCGACTGCACGGTGAAGGACCCGAGCCTGGCCGAGATCTTCGTGGTCGAGGGTGACTCCGCCGGCGGCTCGGCGAAGCAGGCCCGCGACCGCAACACCCAGGCGGTCCTGCCGCTCCGCGGCAAGATCATCAACGTCGAGAAGAGCCGCATCGACAAAGTTCTCGCCAACAACGAGATTCAGGCGCTGATCACCGCGATCGGGACCGGGGTCCACGACGAGTTCAACATCGAGGACGCCAGGTACCACAAGATCGTGATGGCGACCGATGCCGACGTCGACGGCGCCCACATCCGCACCCTGGTGCTCACCTTCCTCTATCGGCAGATGCCGGAGCTGATCGAGCACGGCTACGTCTACATCGCCAAACCGCCGCTCTACCGCGTGAAACAGGGCAACCAGGAGACCTACCTGGAGCGCGAGTCCGAACTGGAAGAGCTGCTTCTGCGCGACAAGATCGAGCAGTTCGAGCTGGTCGACGCATCGGGCGAGAGCCGCAAGTTGACCGCCAGCCGTTGGCAGGCCTACATCCGGCGCTCGAAAGAGTACGAGGGCTGGGGCTCGGCGTTGCAGGCGGACTTCGGCCACGAGGTGGTCCGCTTTCTCGAGGAGTCGAACCTGCTCGACGAGCAGGCGGCGACGCTCGGGGCGGCAAAAGGGCTGCTCGAAGCGGACACCCTCGAGACCGAGCCGTTCGAGTCGACCGCGGTGATCAGCGCCACCGACGACCTGGTCGTCGTCAAGGCGATCGAGAGGAAGAGTGGCCTGGCCCGGACCCACCGCCTGCCGCGCGAGCTGTTCGAGAGTCGTGAGTACCGCAAATTCGCCGAGGTTCACGCGAGCCTGCTGAAACAGGTGGGACGGCCGCCGTTCACGGTCACCCGCGGTGAGCGCAGCAACGTCGCGCTCTCCTTCCAGACCCTGCGCGGCGCGGTGATGGAGCTCGCCCGGCAGGGTGTGCAGCTGACCCGCTTCAAGGGACTCGGCGAGATGAACGCCAAGCAGCTACGCGAGACGACGATGGACCCCTCGAGCCGGACCCTGGCCCAGGTGACGCTGGAAGACGCGACCGCCGCCGACACCTTGTTCTCGATGCTGATGGGTGACCAGGTGGCACCCCGGCGCGACTTCATTGAGACGCATGCGAAAGAGGTCAAATTCCTTGACGTGTGAGACGCCTGCAAACCGGCGCATCTCGGCGTCCTCGGTCGGCTCGGCTCGGGTCACGCACTGTAAGTGCGCTCCCCTCACCTCGCTCCCTGCGTCCACCGACCTGCTTGGTTTTCGGCGTCTCACGGTGTCGGTTGATGGAACGAAAGCGATGGTGAATTGATGGCCGGTTACGACACGCTCAGCGGTGGCAACATCGAGGAGCGCGGGCTCGAGCAGGAGATGCGCGCGTCCTACCTCGATTACGCGATGAGCGTGATCGTGGGGCGGGCGCTGCCCGACGTCCGCGACGGGCTGAAGCCGGTCCATCGCCGCGTCCTCTACTCGATGCACGACCTCGGCCTGCAGCCGACGCGGGCGTACCGCAAGTGCGCCTTCATCGTCGGCGAGGTCATGGGCAAGTACCACCCGCACGGCGACTCGGCGATCTACGACACCCTGGTGCGGATGGCGCAGGACTTCTCCCTGCGCTACATGCTCGTCGACGGCCAGGGCAACTTCGGCTCGATCGACGAAGACCCGGCCGCGGCGATGCGGTACACGGAGGCGCGCATGGCGCGGCTCGCCACCGAGATGCTGCGCGACATCGACGCCGACACCGTCGACTTCGGCCCGAACTACGACGAATCGACGCAGGAGCCGTTGGTCCTCCCCTCGCGCTTCCCGAACCTGCTGGTCAACGGCACCTCGGGCATCGCGGTCGGCATGGCGACGAACATCCCGCCGCACAACCTGCGCGAGGTCTCGGCCGCGGTGATGGCCTACATCGACAACCCGGCGATCGACCTCGAGGGCCTGATGACCCATATCAAGGGCCCCGACTTCCCCGGCGGCGGCCTGATGAGTCGCGAGGGCATCCGCGACGCCTACGCGTCCGGCCGCGGCAGCATCAAAGTTCGCGCCCGCGCCCACGTCGAGCCGCTGAAAGGGGGCAAGGAGGCGATCGTCGTCACCGAGCTCCCGTTCACGGTCAAGAAGCTCGGGGAAAACGGCCTCGTCGCCAAGATCGCCGATCTCGTCCGCAACAAAAAACTCGACGGCATCTCCGACATCCGTGACGAGACCGACGAACGCGGCATGCGCCTGGTGATCGAGCTCAAACGCGGTGGGCCGCCGGCCAAAGTGGTCCTCAACAACCTCTACAAAAAAACCGCGATGCAGTCGACCTTCGGCGCCAACATGGTCGCGCTGGTCGACGGGGTGCCGCGCACCCTCAGCCTGCTCGAGCTGATCGAGCACTACGTCGAGCATCAGCGCGAGGTCGTCACCCGGCGCACCCAGTACGAACTGCGTCGTGCCGAGGCGCGGGCCCACATCCTGGAGGGCCTCCTCGTCGCGCTCGACAACCTCGACGCGGTGATCAAACTGATCCGTTCCTCGCCCGATCCGGACGCGGCGCGCCAAGGTTTGATCGACCAGTTCGAGCTCTCGCGCGAGCAGTCGCAGGCGATCCTCGACATGCGCCTCCAGCGCCTCACCGCGCTGGAGGCCGACAAAGTCCGCGCCGAGCACGCCGACCTGATGGAGCGGATCGGCGAGCTGCGCGAGATCCTCGGCGACGAGGCCCGGGTGATGGGCCTGGTGAAGGAGGAGCTCGCCGAAATCGTCGAGGCCTACGGCGACGAACGACGGACCGAACTGGCCGCCTTCGAGGGCGAGGTCGGGATCGAGGACATGATCGCCGACCAGCAGATGGTGATCTCGCTGACCGCCTCCGGCTACGTCAAGCGGCTGCCGCTGGCGACCTACCGCCAGCAGAACCGCGGCGGCGTCGGGGTGATGGGGATGAACCTCAAAGAGGACGACTACATCGCCCACCTCCACATCAGCTCGACCCATGACTTCCTCTTGTTCTTCACCAATCGCGGCAAGGTGTACCGCCTGAAGGTGTACGAACTGCCCGAGGGCTCGCGCACCGCGAAAGGCTCCAACCTGCGCAACCTCCTGCCCTTGCAGGAGGACGAGCGGGTGATGGCGGTGATCCCGACGCGGGACTTCAAGGAGAACCGCTACCTCGTCTTCGCGACCAGCGACGGGCTGGTCAAGAAGACCGAATTCCTCGCCTACAACACGCCGATCCGCGCCGACGGGATCATCGCGATCAAGGTCCGGCCGGGTGACGAGCTGGTCCAGGTGCGGCTGACCTCGGGTGAAGACGACATCTTGATGGTGTCCCACTCGGGCCACGCCTCGCGCTTCTCCGAGGAGCTGGTCCGGCCGATGGGCCGCGACACCAGCGGGATCAAAGGCATGAACGTCAGCGGCAAAGACAATCGGGTCCTGGCGATGGACATCGCCCGCAACGACACCGAACTGTTCGTCGTCACCGAGAACGGCTACGGCAAGCGCACCCTGGTCTCCGAGTACCCGGTCAAGGGCCGCGGCACGAAAGGCGTGCTGACGATCCGGCTGACCGAGAAAAAGGGTGGCCTCTCCGGCGCCCTGATCGTCAACCCGCACCAGGACCTTCTCTTCATCTCCCAGAACGGGATGGTCCAGCGGACCGGCGTCGAGGGCATCTCGCAGATGGGCCGCTCGACCCAGGGCGTGAAGGTCATGAACATCAAGGACGACGACCGCGTCTCCGCCGTCGCCCTGGTGGTCGAGTCCGAAGACGCCGGCGCCGCGGTCGACGGCGAGCCGTCCGATCAGATCGAGATCGAGGGCGATGCATCGAGTAGCGACGGGGCGAGCTCAGACGGGGCAGCTGAGGAGTAGCTCTTGGGCTTGAGGGGAGGGGACTGGGACACCCTCCTCTCTCAAACTCGGGCGGGGAATCTTTGCCGACGATCGAGGTGCTACCTGCCGCCCTCGTTACAAGCCGTTCGGAGGGTGTCCCAGTCCCCTCCTGCCGACCGTAGAGATGCACGCGCGGGGCTTCATAGGTAAAGCGGCAGGCCCTTCGCGTACCCCAGCTAAGGCCGGGTCCCGTCCCCTCTAAGTCGAGAGCTGGCTGCGAACCCTGGGCGCTGCCTGACAGAGGGAGTCCTGACCCTCTCCGAACGGCTTGTAACGAGCGCCTTGCGGCGACCTCGGAACGGCCGCAATCAATTCAGCGCGAGTTTGAGAGAGGAGAGGGTCAGGACTCCCTTCCTCGCAAACCCGTCCCGTTTCAAGCAGCCTGCGGCAGATACTGCTGCCAGTTCGCCGGAATCTTCGGGCTCGCCACCTGGATGAACACCGTCGGCGCCGGCGCCTTGGGGGCGTTCTTCGGATGCATGTGGATCTCGCGAGGGAGGCGGTTGCCCTTCTTGCGATTGCAGGTGGCGCAGGCGGCGACGATGTTCTCCCAGACCGATTCGCCGCCGCGGGAGCGGGGGATGACGTGGTCGACGGTAAGGCCGGATTTGGTCGAGCCGCAGTACTGGCAGGTCCAGGAGTCGCGGGCGAGGACGGCGCGGCGGGTGATCTTGCGGCGGTGGGCCTCGCGCGGGATGCGGACGTAGTTGACGAGGCGGATCACGTCGGGGCGCTCCAGGGTCATGTGCTCGGAGTGGAGGGCGTCGCCGTTCCGCTGCTCGAGCAGCTCCGCCTTTTCCTTCAGGAGCAGCACAGCAGCACGTCGCAAAGTGCAGACGTTGATCGGCTCATACGTCGCATTGAGCACCAGCACCCTGGCCATGGTGCGCAGATTGTAAGCGGGAGGGGGAGCGGCCGGTCAGACGAGGGGATAGGAGCCGAGGATCCGCACCGACTCGGCCTTGCCGCGAAGCGCCTCGATCGCCTCCGCGACCGGCTCGAGGTCGAGACCCCCGTCGACGTCGACGAAGAACATGTAGCGGCCCAGTTGGGAGCGGAGGGGACGCGACTCGATCCGCGAGAGGTTGATCCCCCGGGAGGAGAACTCGCTCAGCGCGGCGACCAGCGCGCCGGGGTGGTCCTCGCCCAGCTCGGAGAAGATCAGCGCCGTCTTCCACTGCGCCCCGGCGGCCGCCGGCTCCGGCGCGGTCCCCTCCGGCGCCACCCAGACGAAGCGGGTCACGTTGTTCGCCTCGTCCTGGATCCCCTCGCGCAGGATCACGCAGCCGTACAGTGCCGCCGCCGCGCGCGAGCCGATCGCGGCCCAAGGCCGCGGCGACTCGGCGACCATCCGTACCGCCGCCGCGGTCGAGCTGACGCTCCGCAGTTCGACTCCCGGCAGGTTCTCGCGCAGGAAGCGGGCGGTCTGCGCCAGTCCCTGCTGGTGGGAGAGGACGGCCTCGATCTCACCGAGCTCGGCACCCTCCTTGACGATCAGGTGCTGGCGGACCGGGTAGTCGTGCTCGCCGATGATCGACACGCTCGGCGCATCGAAGGCGAGGATGTCGAGCGTCCCGCGAACCGAGCCCTCGATCGAGTTCTCGTATGGCGCGAGCGCCCGGTCGGCGCTCCCCTCGATGACGGCGTTGATCGCGTCGAAGACGGTGTCGGTGCGAATGCTCTCGAAGCCGTCGCCCCCCAGCGCTTCGGTGAGCGCGTCTTCGGTGAAGGTCCCGGCCGGTCCGAGGTAGGCGATCCTCATCCAGTCAAACTATTCAAAGTTGACGGTGTAGGTCGCTTCGTTGTTGGTGGCGAATTCCTCGCCTGGCACCGGTTCGGCTTCGACTTCGAGCGTCGTTTCGCCTTCCGGGGCCGGGGTCAGCGGCACGACCGCCGTGCCCGTGGCACCCGCTTCGAGGGTCGGAATTTCCTGGGTCGTTTCTTTGCCGTTGGCGATCACCACCACGGTGATGCCGTTCTCGGTCGATTCGCCCTGGTTCTGGACTTCGACTTCGACTTCCGGCGTGCCTTCGGTGACCACCGAGTTCGGCGCTTCCGCGATCAGTTCGGTTTCGCCGATCCGCACCCCGAGGAGGCCGAGCCCGTGGACGCCCGGTCCGGCCGTTTCGCTGCCCGCGCTCGACCCGTTCACGTTGCCGAGCGCGGTTTGCACTTCGCCTTCGTCGAGCCACTTGGTCCCGTCGGGGAGGAAGGTGCTCTTCGGGACGTCGTCGCCTTCGATCCCGTTGTCGGCGAGCTTGCCGTTGATTTCCGGCCGCGTCACGGTTTCGTAGATCACGTCGGCGGCGAGCAGTTTCTGCATCTGCCGGGCGATCGCGGCGGTCGCCTTCGCCGCCCCCGCTTCCCCGAGCGCGGTCCGCATCTTGTTGGCGATCTGTTCCATCGCCGAGCTGCGCAGGACATAGACGAGTTCGAGCGACTTCTGCGCGCCCGACAGTTCGCCCGGCGCGCTCAGGCCGTCGACCCGGGAGGCGTAATTGACCATCGCGCTGCGGTCGGCGTTGACCTCGCTGGTGAATTCGGTCACCGAGAGGTTGCCGGGGTCTTCCAGCTTGCTGAAGAAGTCTTTGCTCGTCTGGTTCGTCTCGGCGACGATCTGTTCGACGTTCCGCGCGTAGTCGGAGAGCGCTCCCCGGGCCCGCGCGTCGAGGCACCCCTTCACCCCGAGCACGATCAGGATCAGCAGCACCAGCGCCCCGCCCAGGGCGAGCAGGCGCCGCAGCATGATCTGCTGGCGTTCGGGGCGGCGGCTGGGCCGGCGCTGGCGCCGACTCCCGCCGCTTGAAGTCGAGTACTCCAAGAAACGGCTCTCCCAAGGGGCTGGTTGGCTGGCGGGGGAGTATGGCGACTGCCAATGCGCGACCGCCGATCCTTCCCGCAAACGGTGCCTTTTTCCCAACCATAGCCGGGTCGGCGGGGGCAAACGTGGTGCCTCCCACGCGCGGCGGCCACGGCAGGAGGGAGGGGATTCCCGTCGAAGAGAAAGATGCTTTGGTCGGCTCCCTTGTATTGGATCGCTTCTTGATCGAGCGCCGCATCGGCAGCGGCGGGTTCGGCGTCGTCTACGAGGCCTGGGACGGCAGGCTCGAGCGGCCGGTCGCGGTGAAGGCGATCGAGCAGCGCGGCGAGGCCGGCAAGCGGGTGATGCGGGAGGCCCAGGCCGCCGCCCGCCTCAACCATCCCGGCATCGTCACCCTCTACGAGATGGGGGAGGAGGACGGCAACGCGCTGCTCGTCTCCGAGTTGGTCGAGGGCGACACGCTCGCCCGCCTGGCGGCCGAGGACGTCCTCTCCGACCGCGAGATCGGCGAGATCGGCGCCGATCTCTGCGAAGCGCTCGACCATGCCCACTCGCGTGGCGTCATCCACCGCGACATCAAGCCGCAGAACGTCCAGGTGGTCGACGGCCAGCCGCGGGCGAAGTTGATGGACTTCGGCATCGCCCTGGTCGCCGACGCGGCGGGCCTGACCGCGACCGGCGACGTGGTCGGCACGCTCGCCTACATGTCCCCGGAGCAGGCCGAGGGTCTCGAGGCCGGCCCCGAGGCCGACGTCTACTCGCTCGCCCTCACGCTGTACGAGTGCTGGAGCGGCGAGAACCCGTACCGGCGCGGCAACGCCGCCGCCACCGCCCGTTCGATCGGTCGCCGCGCCCGCCCGCTGCGACGTATGCGTTCCGACCTGCCGCGGGAGCTGACCGAGGAGATCGACGCCTGCCTCGACGCCCGGCCGACTCACCGGCCCTCGCTCGAGGAACTGGGGACGGCGATCGAGGACTCGCTCGACCAGCTCGCCGACCACCCCCACTCGGGCCCCTCTCACATCGGCCTCAGGCTTGGCGCGATCGGGATCGCCGTCGCCGTCGGCGCCCTGGTCGTGCTCGGCCATGGGCTGGTCCTGCCCTAGAATTCCCGCTTCCTTCGCCGAGGCGGAGACTTGACCCTGCCCGCACGATTGACCCAAAGGAGCAGTTCCGATCGCCCTTCTCCGCAGACTTGAGTCCGGGATCGAAGGCCTTGTCGAGGGCGTGTTCTCGCGCGCCTTCAGCTCCGAGGTGCAGCCGGTCGAACTGGCCCGCAAACTGGCAAAGGAAATGGACGCCCACAAGACGGCGTCGGTGCAGCGGGTCTACGTCCCCAACGAGTACACCGTCTTCCTCTCGCGCCAGGATCGCTCGAAGCTCGAAGGCTACGAGCGCTCGCTCGAGCAGGAGCTCTCCGGTTACCTGCTCGAGCACGCCCGTCGGCGCAGCTACGACCTGCTGACCCGGCCGGCGGTCGAATTCCAGACCGACGAGCGCCTGCGCCTCGGCGAGTTCGGGATCCAGCCGCGGATGGTGAAGGCGCCGGTCCACGAGGGCGAGGCCCCGCGCCAGGGCGAAGAGGGCCACACGATGGTCTACTCGGCGGTGCGGGAGCGCGACCGCTCGCGGCCGAAAGAACCCGAGCAGGACGTGCGGGCGCTGGTCTCCACCCGCGCCGTGATCTCGCTCGACGACCGCCGCTACGTCTTCGATGGCCCGCGCGCCACGATCGGCCGCTCGAAGTCGGCCGAGTGCGTGCTCTCCGACCCCAACGTGTCCCGTCGTCACGCCGAGCTGCGCCGCGCCGAGTCGGGCGAGTGGCAGATCGTCGACCTCGGCTCGACCAATGGGATCAAGGTGAACGGCCGCCGCGTCGCCTCCACCCGCCTCAGTCCCGGCGATCAGGTGACCGTCGGCACCACGACCTTCCTGTTCGACCTCGAGCAGTAAGGCCGATGTCCGCCTGGCTTCGGGCCTGGACCGTAAGGTGACGACCGAGTGGCCTACGACCCCCTATCGACCGCGCTGAAATTCGGCTTCCTGGCCGTTCTCTTCGTCTTCCTCCTGGTGATCGCCCGGAGCGCTTTCCGCGACCTGCGGCGGACGGCCTCGCCGGCGCCCGACGCGACCGGCTTTCACGCCCCGGCGGGCTACGGCGGGGAGGTGCAGCGGGGGGTCGACGCCTGGCTGGTGGCGGAGCGTGGCGGCGGTCTCGAGCGCGACTCGCGCTTCGACCTGATCGGCGGCCTCTCGATCGGCCGCTCCAAGGACTCCGACGTGCAGATCGAGGATCGCTACGCGTCGGGGATCCATATCCGCCTCTTCTCCCGCGAAGGGCGATATTTCGTCGAGGACATGAGGTCGACCAACGGCACGACCTTGAACGGGTCCGAGCTGGAGGGCGAGGCCGAGCTGGTCGACGGCGACACGATCCAGATCGGCGACACCGTCTTCCGCTTCGAGGCTTCGTGAGGCGAGGCGGGTTGAGGAAGAGATGACGCTGCGGATCACCGACCAGGCCTATGCCACCGACACCGGCAGGCAGCGCAGCGCCAACGAGGACTCGGTCTTCGTCCGCGCGCCGGTCTTCGTCATCGCCGACGGCATGGGCGGCGCCCAGGCGGGCGAGGTGGCCTCGAAGACCTCGGCCGAGGCGTTCGATCGCGACCTGCCGGAGGGCCCGCCGGAGCGGGTGCTGAAGCAGACGATCGAGGGCGCCAATCGGACCATCCATAAGCTCGCCCACCAGGACCCGAGCCTGGCCGGGATGGGAACGACGACGACCGCCGCGATCCTCGACGAGGAGGCCGAGGAGGTGGCGATCGGCCATGTCGGCGACAGTCGCGCCTACCGTCTGCGGCGGGGCAAGCTGGAACGCCTCACCCGCGATCACTCGTTGGTCGAGGAGATGCGGCGCAAAGGGCAGCTGACCGAGGCGCAGGCCGAGGACCACCCGCAGCGCTCGATCATCACCCGCGCGCTCGGCCCCGAACCGGAGGTCGAAGTCGATCTGCAGACGGTCCCGGCGCAGGCGGGCGACGTCTTCCTGATCTGCTCCGACGGGCTGACGACGATGCTCGACGACGACCACATCGAGCGGCTGCTCGCCCGCGCCACCTCGATGCCGAACGCGGTCCGCGCGTTGGTCGACGAAGCCAACCGGGCCGGCGGCCGCGACAACATCAGCGTGATCGCCTTCAAGGTCGTCGACGCGGCCGAACCGTCGCTCGACTCCGAGGGGGCGACGCTGATCGGCACCACCGCCGAGGAGGCGGGCCTGACCGCGACCGAGGTGCGCCGGCGCGCGGCCGCGGACGCGGCGCGCAGACGGCGCCAGGAGCAGGACGCGGCGAAGCCCGGCAAGCGCCGCAAGCGGCTGAAACGGGCGGCGAGCGCGATCGCCGCGCTGGCGGTGGTCGGGGCGATCGTCTTCGGTGCCACCTACGGGCTCCACCACACCTGGTTCCTCGGCACCGACGACGCCGGACGGGTCACCCTCTACCGCGGCGTCCCCTACGAACTGCCCTTCGGGATCAAGCTCTACACCGAACGCTATTCCGCCCCGGTCCAGACCGAGGCGCTGCCGGAACGGCGCAGGGACGCGGTGACCGGCCACTCGGTCCGCTCGCACGCCGACGCGGTCCAGCTGCTGGAAGAAATCGAACGCGGTCAGGGGATCACCGAACCCGTCGACACCACCGGCACGGGAGGCGGTGGATGACGCGCGCCCGCAACCGCGAGTTGCTGGCGCTGATCCCGGTGGCGCTCCTGCTGACCGCCGGATTCGCCGCGGTCTTCGCCCAGGACCACTCCAAACTCGGCAACCTCAGCTACACCTACGGCGCCTACTTCTTCGCCGTCTGCCTGGCGACCCACATCTACCTGCGGATCCGGTTGCCGAACGCCGATCCCTACCTCTTCCCGCTGATGGCGCTGTTGACCGCGTTCGGGCTGGTGATGATCTACCGGATCGACGAAAGCCTCGCCCGCGACCAGGCGAACTGGTTCGTCTTCGGGTTGATCCTCTTCGCGCTGACGATCCAGTTCCTGCGGGAATACGAGGTGCTCGAGCGCTACCGGTACATCATCGCCACCGCCGGTCTGCTGCTCCTGCTGGCGCCGCGGGTGCCGGGAATCGGCGAACAGGTGAACGGCGCCTACCTGGGGGTGAAGATCGGCCCGATCTCCTTCCAGCCGACCGAGTTCGCGAAGCTCGCGATCGTCGTCTTCCTCGCCTCCTACCTGCGCGAGAACCGCGAGGTGCTGATCGTCGGAGCACGGCGGATCCTCGGCGTCACCCTGCCGCCGATCAAACATTTCGGCCCGATGCTCGTCGTCTGGGGCGCCTCGATGCTGATGCTCGTCTTCATCCGCGACCTCGGCAGCTCGCTGATGTTCTTCGCCGTCTTCCTCGCCCTGCTCTACGTCGCGACCGGGCGCTTCAGCTTCGTCGTCATCGGGATGATCCTGTTCCTGCTCGGCGCCTGGTTCATCGTCGCGACCGTCCCCCACGTCCACGAGCGGGTCGATATCTGGCTCCACCCCTACCACGAAGCGCAGGAAAGCGGCTACCAGATCCTGCAATCGATCTTCGCCCAGGCCGACGGCGGGATCTTCGGCAAAGGCTTCGGCCAGGCGCTGATCCATGTCCCGGGACACCCGAAGCTGACGATGCTGCCCGCGGCCGAAACCGACACGATCTACTCCTTGATCGTCAACGAGCTCGGCCTGTTCGGCGCCTGCGGCCTGATCGCCACCTACCTGCTGATCACCGCGCGCGGCTTCAAGGTCGCGCTGCTCGCCAACGACGGCTTCTCGAAGCTGCTGGCGACCGGGCTGACCGCGGTCTTCGCGATCCAGGCGTTCGTGATCATCGGCGGCGTCACCAGGGTGATCCCGCTGACCGGCGTCACCTTGCCCTTCGTCTCCTACGGCGGCAGCTCGATCATCGCCAACTTCGTGCTCTTGGCGCTGCTCCTCCTGATCTCCGACCGCGCCCGCCGCGAAGCCGAAGAGGAGCCGGAGCGCCGCGACCGCGATGAACCGTTGGGGGCCCTGGCGTGAACCGCCAGATCGTCAAACTCTTCGCTTTCATCATCGTCCTCTTCGGCGTGCTGGTCGGCTTCACGTCCTACTGGTCGGTCTTCGACGCGAAGGCACTGAAGGAAAAGACGGCCAACCGACGGCCGCTGCTCGAGCAGCAGCAGATCCCCCGCGGTCGGATCCTCGCCGACGACGGCTCGGTGATCGCCAAGTCGTTCGCCAAGGGTCACGGGAGCAGTAGGCGATACACCCGTCACTACCCGTACGGGAAGCTCTTCGGCCACCCGATCGGCTACAGCTTCATCGAATACGGCCAGTCGGAATTCGAGAAGTTCCACAACGAAGAACTGACCGGCGAAGAATCGGAATTCGGGTCGATCCTCGACGAGCTGACGGGCCAGAAGCAGGAAGGCGAACAGATCGTCACCAACCTCGACCCGCACGCGCAGGAAGTCGCCCTCGCCGACCTCGAAGCGGAGGGCTTCGGCGCCGTCGTCGCGATCGAACCGAGCACCGGCGCGGTCAAGGTGATGGCCTCCAACGCGCCCTACGACCCGAACCGGGTCCCCGACGAACTCGAAAAGCTGAATCAGGAGAACGTCAACACGCCGCTGGTCAACCGGGCGACCTTCTCCCGCTATCCACCGGGCTCGACCTTCAAGGTGGTGACCGCCGCCGCGGGTCTCGAATCGGGGGTCATCACCCCTGAATCGACGATCGACGCGCCCGGCTCGATCATCGACGAAGGCCACGAACTCGCCAACGACTACGACAAAGACTGGGGCGAAATCTCCCTGGACACCGCGTTGACCAACTCGGTCAACACCTGGTTCGGTCAGCTCGGCCAGAAAGTCGGCCAGGACAAGCTCTTCACGACGATGGAAAAGTTCGGCTTCGGCTCGCTGCCGCCGGTCGACCTGCCCGAAGACGAGATGGTGCCCAGCGGCGTGGTCGGCGAACACCAGGAAATCCTCGGCCGCAAGGACCCGGTCGACCTCGCCCGCGTCGCGATCGGTCAGGAGCGGCTGCTGGCGACGCCGATCCAGATCGCGATGGTCGCCGCCGCGGTCGCCAACGGCGGCAAGCTGATGAAGCCGCAGATCTGGAACCGGGTGGTGAACATCGACGGCAGCGTCACCAAGCGCCTGAACCCGGAGGTCTACAGCGAACCGATCTCGGCGAAGACGGCGGAAGAGCTGACCACGGCGATGGAAGGGGTGGTCGCGGAAGGCACCGGGACCAACGCGGCGATCTCCGGTGTCCAGGTGGCGGGCAAGACCGGCACCGCCGAAACCCCGGGGAACAAGGCCTGTGGTGGGGGCGAAGAAGAGAACCAGGCCTGGTTCATGGGGTTCGCCCCGGCGAACGACCCCCAGATCGCGATCGCGGCTTCGGTCGAGTGCACCGAACAGTTCGGCAACGACGTCGCCGCGCCGATCTTCCGCGACGTCGCGGAAGCGATCTTGAACGGCGGATGAGCGCAAGGATGAACTGGGGAGAAATCGAGATCACGAGGGGAGAGAGGCGTGGCTGAGGTCGAGGTCGGCTCGGTCGTCGACGGGCGCTACAAAGTGATGGCCAAGCTCGGCGGCGGCGGCATGGCCGACGTCTGGCTCGCCGAGGACACCCACCTGCAGCGGCGGATCGCGCTGAAGGTCCTGCACCGGCGCTTCGCCCAGGACCGCGAGTTCGTGATGCGCTTCCAGCGCGAGGCCGAGTCGGCGGCCGGGCTGCAGCACCCGAACATCGTCTCGGTCTTCGACCGCGGCGAGTGGGAGGGCACTTACTACATCGCCATGCAGTACATCGAGGGGCCGACGCTGAAGCAGCTGATCGACTCCGGGATCACGGTCGAGCAGGGCGTGGCGGTGATCCGTCAGGTGCTGCAGGCGGCCGGATACGCGCACCGCCAGGGGATCGTCCACCGTGACCTGAAGCCGCAGAACGTGATCGTCGACCCGGAGGGCAAAGCCGTGGTCACCGACTTCGGCATCGCCCGCGCCGGCGTCTCCGAGATCACCCAGACCGGCTCGGTGATGGGGACCCCGCACTACCTCTCGCCGGAGCAGGCCCAGGGCTTCGACGTGACCGCCGTCTCCGACCTCTATTCGATCGGCGTGATGCTCTACGAGGCGCTCACCGGGCGGGTCCCGTTCGAGGGCGAATCGGCGGTCGCGGTGGCGATGAAACAGGTCTCGCAGATGCCCCAGCGGCCGAGCTCGATCCAGCCGCGGGTGAGCCCGGCGCTCGACGCGGTGGTGATGCGGGCGCTGGAGAAGGACCCCGGGCAGCGCTTCCAGAGCGCCGACGCGTTCATCGCCGCGCTCGACCAGGCGATGCGCGACCCGGGCGGGGCGGGGCGGGGGACGACCTCCTTCGCGGCGCTGCCGCCGGTCGTCGCGGTGCCGGTCGACGCGGACGAGGAGGACCCCGAGGCGGCCCGCAGGCGACGGCGGAACTGGTGGATCCTCGGCGCCCTGGTGGCGATCCTGATCGGCGCGCTGATCGGGATCCTGCTGAGCCAGGACACCACCACCGACGTGCCGAGCGTCGAAGGCCGCAGCCTCCAGCGAGCGGAAGAAATCCTCGAACAGCACGGCTTCAGCGTCAACCAGCCGCCGATCCAGGTCGAACGGCCGATCGAGGCGGGGACCGTGCTCGAGCAGGATCCGACCCCCTCGCCGCCCGGCCGCAAGGCCGAGGAAGACTGCTCCTTCCTCACCCTCTTCTGCTCGAAGCCGGGGGTGACCCTGACGGTCAGCATCGGGCCGGGCGAAGGGGTGATCCCCGGCGTCGCCGGACTGAGCCAGGAAGAGGCGACGAAGAAGCTCGAAGCGGCCGAATTCGAAGTGGCGACGGAACGCGTCAACTCGCAGTCGGTCGAAGAAGGGAACGTGGTCTACACCGAACCGCGCTCCGGCAACAGCGCCACCCACGGCTCGACCGTGACGATCTTCGTCTCCAGCGGGCCGAAGCTGGTCAAGGTGCCGGTCCTGGTCGACAAGCAGCGGCGCCTCGCGGTGCAGGAAATCCGCGCCCGGGGCCTCACCCCCGAAGTCGGCGAAGAGGAATCGGGGGCGCCGGTCGGCCGCGTGCTGCGGCAGTCGCCGAG
Organism: Solirubrobacterales bacterium; assembly: GCA_035572835.1. Lineage (GTDB taxonomy): Bacteria > Actinomycetota > Thermoleophilia > Solirubrobacterales > 70-9 > VAYN01. The sequence goes on along the minus strand of DATNAG010000119.1, from coordinate 3,033 downwards.
CGCGGGCCAGGAACTGGAACCGGGCTCGACCGTGCAGATCACCGTCTCCTCCGGGAGGGAAACGAAGAAGATGCCGGGCGTGGTCGGGCTCGAACGCCGTGAAGCTGTGGAAACGGTGCGCGCGGCCGGCCTCGACCCGGTGGTCCAGGAAGAAGAAACCCGCAACGAAGAAAAGATCGGGCTGGTCACCCGTCAGTCGCCCAGCGGCGGCACCGAGCTGGCGCCGGGCACCGAGGTGACGCTGATCGTCGGCAAGCGCGCCGCCGCCGTGCCGGAAGAATCGGAACCGGAGGGAGAAGGAACGGAAGGGACGACGCCTTGAGGGTGGCAGTCCTTTCAGGGGGGCGCTCCTCCGAGCACGACGTCTCGGTCAACTCAGGCGCCTCGGTGATCAAAGGGCTGGAAGAAGCGGGCCACGAGGTGGTCGAGGTGCGGATCGGCCGCGACGGGCGCTGGCTCGCCGCCGGCGCCGCGGTGGACCTCGTCCCCGGCGGCGGCCTGCTCGAGGCCGACGTCGCCTTCCCGGTCCTCCACGGGGCCTTCGGCGAGGACGGCAGCCTGCAGGGCCTGCTGGAGATGCTCGACCTGCCCTACGTCGGCTCCGACGTCCTCGCCTCGGCCACCTGCATGGACAAGCTGACGCTGAAGCGCCTGCTCGCCGGGCAGGGGATCCCGCAGGTCGACTTCGTCGCGGTCGGCGAAGAGGGGTGGCGGGAGCGCTGCGCCGAGCTGGGGGCGCCGCTCTGGGTGAAGCCCTCGCGGATGGGCTCGAGCGTCGGCATCACCCGGATCGAGACTTTGAGCGCCCTTGATGCGGCGGTGGAGACGGCACTGCGGCACGACCCGCGGGTGATCGTCGAGGCATCGGCCCATGGCCGCGAGATCGAGTGCTCGGTGCTCGGCAACGAGGACCCGCAGACCTCGATGCCGGGCGAGCTGATGGTCAACGCCGAGTGGTACGACTACGAGGCCAAGTACGGCGAGGGCGGCATGGACCTGGCGGTCCCGGCGCCGATCTCGGAGTTCGAGACCGCCCGGGTGCGCGAGCTCGCCGCCCGGGTCTTCGACCTTGCGGGCTGCTCCGGCCTCGCCCGCTGCGACTTCTTCGTCGAGCCCGACGGCACCGTGCTGGTCAACGAGATCAACACGATGCCCGGCTTCACCGAGACCAGCGTCTACGCGAAGCTGCTCGAGGCCGGCGGGCTCTCCTATCCGGACCTCTGCGACCGCCTCGTCGACCTCGCGGTCGAGCGCCACCGGCGGGTGCGCTCGTACGAGTTCTAGGCGGCGCTTCGCCCGCCCGGTTCGCGGGTTTGTGTCGAATAACCCACGGAGTGGGTTATTCGAACAACTTGATGTCGGAGATTTCGATTTGGTAGCGACCCTGCTGGTCGCTCGCCGGCGAGGCCTTGGTGAACCAGATCAGGAAGTACTTCGCGGCGCCGCCGAGGTGCAGGTCGACTTCCTCTTCCTTCCCGGCGTCCGTCACTTCGCCTACCTGTTCGCCCCATTCTTCGATCGCTTCCGGCGGGCCGGCGGGAGCGGCGAAGATCTGCGCGTCCCAGCCCGGCGTGGGGGAGAGGATCTTCATCGTCTTCGGCGAGGCGGCCGCCTGCGTCGTCACGTAGATCCCGACGCCCGGGTCGGGGCCGGTCTTGGTCCCGGCGAAGGTGTCGGTGTCGTAGTGCTCGGTGGTCCAGGAGGTCCCGGTCGGATTGCCGTCGACCGCCAGCCCGACCGTTTCCGGCGCCTCGTGGCCGTCGCCCTCGGGGTCGTAGTCGGTCGCCTCTTCGAGCGCCACCGGAGACCCGCTCGGCTTCTGCGGCCCGCCGTTTTCGTGATTGCCGACGACGGGTGCGTTGCCGCTGGAGTCGATCAGGAGCAGGACGACGACGACCAGCGCCACCAGCGCCACCAGCCCCGCCAGGCCCCACGACCAGCGCGCCCGGGAGGAGAGCTTGCGTTTGGCGGGCGGCACCGCCTCCAGCACGCTGGTCGCCTCGCCGGTGGTCGAGCCCGCCCGCGCCGCCTCCACCTCGAGCGCGGTCGAGAGGTCGTCGATCATCTCGCCGATGTCGGCGTAGCGTTTCGCCGGGTCCTTGGCCGTCGCCCGCTCGACCACCAGCGCCGAGGCGGCCGAGAGTTCCGGTCGCATCGTCTGCACGTCGGGAAGCTCCTCGTTGACGTGTTTCATCGCCACGCCGACCTGGCTGTCGGCGGCGAAGGGGACTTCGCCGGTGAACATCTCGTAGAGGACGACGCCGAGCGCGTAGATGTCGGAGCGCTGGTCGGTGCCGCGGCCCATCGCCTGCTCGGGGGCGACGTAGTCGGTGGTCCCGAGGACGCGGCCGGTGGCGGTCATCCCGTCCTGCTCGAGCTGGCGGGAGATGCCGAAGTCGGTCAGCTTGGCGCGGCCCTCGGCGTCGATCATCACGTTCTGCGGCTTGATGTCGCGGTGGACCATCTTGCGGGCGTGGGCGACGGTCAAGGCGCGGGCGATCTCGATCGCGTAGGCGAGCGCCTCCTGCACGTCGAGCGCCCCGATCCGATTGATCCGCGCCTTCAGCGTCTCTCCTTCGACGTACTCGAAGACGATGTAGGGGTAACCGCCGTCCTCGCCCGCGTCGATCACCGAGACGACGTTCGGGTGGGAGAGCTTCGCCACCGCTCGCGCCTCTTGGCGGAAGCGCTCCAACTGGTCGGCCTGCTCCGACATCTCGCGATGCATCACCTTCACCGCGACCGGCCGGTCGAGGGTGGTGTCGCGGGCGAGATATACCGTCGACATGCCGCCCGAGCCGAGTTTCGCCTCCAGCCGGTAGCGGCCCGAGAGCACGGTGCCGATCATCCGCGAGCTGGTTTTGCTGCGGTCCGGCATCAGAGGGCGGAGCGGGTCTCGCTGGCTGTCGGGGGCATCGGGTCGATCATCATCTTCGAGTTCGACGGAGAACTGGATTTAGCCTGCGCGATGGGCGGACTCGCCCGCACTGAACTCGCATCTGCTCAACGTAGCCGGTCGGACAGGGGGGCCGG
>DATNAG010000118.1:0-12089 GCA_035572835.1 Solirubrobacterales bacterium | reverse complement strand
GACGATGTCGGCGATCTCCTCCTCGCCGACGACCGGCCGTTCGCCGTTCTCACCCTCGGCCCACTCGTCTTCGAGCTGGCGCTTGCGGGTGGTCAGCTGACGCTCCTGATCGCGCAGGTTGGCGGCTTTTTCGAACTCCTGGGCCTCGATCGCGGCCTCCTTGTCGCGCCGCGTCGCCTCGATTTCCTCCTCGAGGTCGCGGTAGACCGGCGGCGTCGACATCGACTTGATGCGCAGCCGCGAGCCCGCCTCGTCGATCAGGTCGATCGCCTTGTCGGGGAGGAAGCGGTCGGAGATGTAGCGGTCGGCCAGTTCGGCGGCCGCTTCCAACGCTTCGTCGTTGATCGTGACCTTGTGGTGCTGTTCGTAGCGCTCGCGCAGCCCTTCGAGGATGCGGACCGTGTCCTCCGGCGAGGGCTGGTCGACCCGGATCTGGGCGAAGCGGCGCTCCAGCGCCGAGTCGCGCTCGAGGTACTTGCGGTACTCGTCGAGCGTGGTCGCGCCGATCGTCTGCAGCTCGCCACGGGCCAGGGCCGGCTTCAGGATCGAGGCGGCGTCGATCGCCCCCTCGGCGGCGCCGGCGCCGACCAGGTTGTGGAGCTCGTCGATGAAGAGGATGATGTCGCCGCGCTGGGTGATCTCTTTCATCACCTTCTTGAGGCGCTCCTCGAACTCACCGCGGTACTTCGAGCCGGCGACCAGGGCGGCGAGGTCGAGCGTGTAGATCTGTTTGTTCTTCAGCAGCTCCGGAACCTCGCCCGAGTTGATCTTCGCGGCGAGGCCCTCGACGACGGCGGTCTTGCCGACGCCCGGCTCACCCAGCAGCACCGGGTTGTTCTTGGTGCGGCGGGAGAGGATCTGCATGATCCGCTCGATCTCGGTTTCGCGACCGATCACCGGGTCGAGCTTGCCCTCCTCGGCGAGGCGGGTCAGGTTGCGCCCGAACTGGTCGAGCAGTTTGGAAGATTTTTTGCCCTCGCCCGAACCGCCCGAGCCGGAGCTGCCCTGGCGACGACCGCCGGGGCCGGAGAGCATCCGGATGACCTCGTTGCGGATCTTGTCGGAGTCGGCGTCGAAGTCGAGCAGGATGCGCGCGGCGACGCCCTCGTTCTCGCGGACCAGGCCGAGCAGGATGTGCTCGGTGCCGATGTAGTTGTGACCCAGGCTGAGCGCCTCGCGCAGCGCCAGCTCGAGCACCTTCTTGGCGCGCGGGGTGAACGGAATCTGCCCCGAGGTGACCTCCTCGCCGGAGCCGACGATGCGGACGACCTGCGAACGCACGCGTTCGACCGTGATGTCGAGGGACTCGAGAACACGAGCGGCGAGACCCTCCTCCTCGCGAAGGAGACCGAGCAGGATGTGCTCGGTGCCGATGTAGTTGTGCTTGAGCGTCCGCGCCTCCTCCTGCGCTAGGACGACAACCTGACGAGCCCGCTCAGTGAATCGCTCGAACAAATGAAAACCTCTTCTTGGTCGCACCCGGGGAACCCCGGATTGAAGACGGCGACGCCTTGTCCTTCATCGGATGACGCCGTTTCGTTCCTTAACTCTACCGGGGTCGCCAGTCCGGCTTTGTGCGCATGTCGCACGTAACTAGCGAGGTTTCTGAGGGAATTCGACCGAAAGTTGGGACGAATTGGCTTGACCGGCCGGTTTAAGATTCCCGCGTGCCTTCGTCCGGGTCCCTGGAGACCTTCGCCAAAGAGCGTGATCTTCGCTACCGCGGGGGTGGATCGCTGCCTCCGCACGGCAATCTACTGACCCGCGACGGTCGGGCCGAGAACCTGGTCGAGGGCATGCTGCCGGGGGGCGTCGAGGGGACGCTCGCCCATTACACCTACACCTACACGACCACCGACTCCGAGGGGCACTCGGAGACGCACACCCGGCGCTTCACGATCGTCGTCACCTCGGTGCCGCAGAGCATCGGCTTCATGCCCTCGCTCGGCTTCCGCGGACCGGAGAGCGAGATGGCCGGGATCGGCGGCAGCCTCGACGAAGTCGTCCAGGTCGATCTCGGCGACGACTCGCGGCTGAACCATGCCCGCTGCTACCGCTACAAGGGCGCGGGCGAGGTCTGGACGCAGCGGCTCTTCTCCCCCGCCTTCGTCGACTGGCTCGCCCGGTCGGAGCCCGACTTCGGGTTCGAGCTCGCCGACGGCGTCCTCACCAGCGGCCGTACGGGGCACCTGACCGACGCGGCCCGGCTGACCACGCTCTGCGAAGAGGCGGCGCACCTGACCGGGGTGATCGCCGCCGAGTCCGACGAGTCCTCCGGGACCGGCACCGCCGCAGGCAACGCCGCCAAGGACCCGAAGGCGAACGACCCGCGGATGGAGGAAGCCCTGCGCGCAATCGCGGTCGACCCGCCGCCGTCGATCGGCGCCGCCGAGAGCGTCTACCGTCGCCATCTCGCCCGCTCGCCGCGGACGTTCATCCATGCCCTCTCCTACGCGATCGCGATCACCCTGATTCTGAACATCCCCGGCGCGGCGCTCCCGATCGTGCTCGCCGTCCAAGGCGCATTCGCGCTCCTCGCCGCGATCGAGCTCGGCCTGGTGGCCATCTTCGCCTTCTTCATCTTCCGCAAGGACCTGCGCGAATCGGGGCGCAAGTATGCGGCCGAGGCGTTCTGGCGCAGCTACGCCGAGAAGCGCGGGATGCGGCTCGAGGAACCGCTGCGCTTCGCCGCCACCCACGCCGACGCGAAGCTGCCGTTCCGCCCCGACCGGGTCCTCACCGGCCCGCTGCCGGGCGGCGGCGAAGGCTCGTTCTGCGTCTACGGCGACGGCTCCAAACGCGCCGACCGGGTCGCCGTGGTCGCCGGGCCCGCCGGCCCGGTCGCCGAATCGGAGCTGGAAGCCGAACCGCAAGGCCTGACGACCAAGGACCTCGACACCTACCTCGAACAGCTCGCAGGCGAGGACCGCGTCGCGATCAAAGGTTGATGGGCCGAAAAGCGCTGATATAGAGCGCTTTTCGGCCCATCAACACCTAGGTCCGCATGGCCGGGAAGAGCAGGACCTCGCGCAGGCTCTGGGCGCCGGTGAACATCATCACCAGGCGGTCGATGCCGAGCCCGACACCGCCGGTCGGCGGCATCCCCTGTTCGAGTGCCTCGACGAACGCCTCGTCGTAGGGCTGCGCCTCCTCGTCGCCACGGGCGATCTCAGCCGCCTGCTGCTCGAAGCGGCGGCGCTGCTCGTCGGGGTCGTTCAGCTCCGAGAACGAGTTGGCGATCTCGATCCCGCCGACGAAGGCCTCCCAGCGCTCGACCACGCCCGGCTCGCTCCGGTGCGCCTTGGCGAAGGGCGAGAGCTCGACCGGATAGTCGAGGACGAAGGTCGGCTGGATCAGGCCGGGCTCGACGTCGCGGGAGAGCAGCCCGTCGACCAGCTTGCCCCAGCCCTCGCCGGGGTCGGGCTCGGCTCCCATCGCCTTGGCCAGCGCCTCGCGGGTGGGGTGTTCGGCGATGTCGATGCCGGAGCGCTCGAGGATCGCCTGGCGCAGGGTGATCCGCCGCCACGGCGGGGCGAAGTCGATCTCGGTGTCGCCGCGCTGGACCTTGGTGGTGCCGAGGGTCCGCTCGGCGACCTCGGCGACCATCCGCTCGAGGTCGTGGGCGGTCTTCTCGTAGTCGCCATAGGCCTCGTACCACTCCAGCATCGTGAACTCGGGGTTGTGCTTGTGCGAGACCCCCTCGTTGCGGAAGTCCTTGCCCAGCTCGTAGACCCGGTCGATGCCGCCGACGATCAGGCGCTTGAGGTAGAGCTCGGTGGCGATCCGCAGGTAGAAGTCGCGGTCGAGCTGGTTGTGGTGGGTGGTGAAGGGGCGGGCGAGCGCGCCGCCGTACAGAGGCTGCAGCACCGGCGTCTCGACCTCCACGTAGCCATGCTCGTCGAGCCAGCGGCGAATCTCGGTGATCGTCCGGGCGCGGATCTGGAAGAGGCGGCGGCTCTCCTCGTTCCCCAGCAGGTCGAGCTCGCGCCGGCGGAAGCGGGTCTCGGTGTCCTGCAGGCCGTGGACCTTGTCGGGCGGCGGGCGCAGACTCTTCGCGAGGAGGCGCCAGTGGTCGATCGCCAGCGACAGCTCGCCGCCCCGCCGGGTCGCGAGCGCGGTGCCCTCGACCCCGATGATGTCGCCGATGTCGAGGTCGATCAGGAGCGCATAGGCCTCCGGCCCGAGCAGGTCCTCGCGCGCGTGCAGCTGGATCTGCCCGCTGCCGTCGCGAAGGTCGATGAAGGCATTCTTGCCGTGGCCGCGCCGCGCCGCGATCCGCCCCGCGATCCGGTGCCGCGACTCGGTTTCGGCGCCCGGCGCCAGCCCCTCGTGCTCGGCCCGCACCGCCGCGATCTCCTCCCGGTCGGAGAACTCGTGGGGGAACGGCTCGATCCCGGCGTCCCGGATCCGCCCGAGCTTCTCGCGCCGGTCCTTTAAGACGTCGGAGAGTTCAGATTGATCGGTCATTTGCTGAGGGTGCGCGGAAGCAAGCAGATCGGAGGATGCAGGCCGCAGGCGTGAGCGAGCGTACCCCAGTACGTGAGCGAAACGGCGAGGACCGAAGACTCCGAGATGCGCCGCTGCCGTGCGGCCTCAGGGCGAGGAGCGAGGACCCCGAGACGCGCCGCCTATAGGCGCTCTCAGGGTTGCTCGATTTTCGTGATTTTGAATTTTTTCTTCGCGCCACGGGGCGGCTCGACGGTGACGATTTCGTTCCGCTTCTTGCCCAGCAGCGCCTTGCCGATCGGCGACTCGTTGGAGAGTTTGTGCTCCACCGGGTTGGCCTCGGTCGAACCGACGATCTGGAATTTCTGCGAATCGCCCGTCTTCTGGTCTTTCACGTGCACGATCGAGCCGAAGCCGACCTCGTCGGAGGAGATCGAGTCCTCGTCGATCACCGTGGTGCGACGGAGGCGCTCTTCGAGCGTCGCGATCCGGCCCTCGAGCAGGGCCTGTTCGTTCTTCGCGTCGTCGTATTCCGCGTTCTCCGAGATATCGCCGAATTCGCGCGCCTCCTTGATGCGCGCCGCGACCTCACGGCGTTTGGTCGTCGAGAGGAACTCGATTTCCTCTTTCAGCTTCTCTAGCCCCTCGGGGGTGATGACAGCCTGACGACTCACTTCTACAACCTCGCTTTGCGTGGAAAGAGCCCCCGGGAAGGAGCTCTGAGACCAAAGAAACCCCCGGAAACGACCCTCCTGGCTTGGTCACCCCCGGATCAGGGAGCGCGGAAGTATAGCGAGGCTGTTACAGCGGCAAAATCGGCCTGCTAAGCGACCCCGACAGGCGTCCGCGCGGCCTCGATCAGCTGCCTGGCGCGGGCCAGGTCGGCGCTCCGCTGCAACTCGTCGCGAACCTCCTTGGAGGCACCGATACCTTCGAAGTACCAGGGGTAGAACTTGCGCAGATAGCGCTCGGCGCGCTCCGGGCCCATGTGTTCCTCGGCCCGGTCGAGCACCCAGAGCAGCTCGTCGGCCACCTCGGCGCGGCTCGGCGGCGCGGCTCGGCGGCCGGTCAGCTCCTCGAACACCCATGGGTTGCCAAGGCTGCCGCGAGCGATCATCACCGCGTCGGCACCCGATTCCTCGTAGGCCTGGCGGGCGGCCGCGGCGCTGGAGAGACCGCCGGAGACGATCACCGGAACCTCGATCCGCTCGGTCAGCTCGCGGGTCAGGGCGTAGTCAGGCTGCCCCTTGTGGCCCTTGGTGGCGGCGCGCGGGTGGAAACCGATCGCCGCCACCCCGGCCTCCTCGGCGAGCCGGATCGCGAGATCGAAGCCGGATCGGTCCCCGGCCTCGATCCCGGAACGCAGCTTCACCGTGACCGGTAGACCACTGCCCTCGCGAGCGGCGCGGGCCAGGGCAAGGGCCAGCTCGGGGTCGCGCAGCAGCTGGGCGCCCGCGCCGGTCTTGCGCACCTTCGGCACCGGGCAGCCCATGTTGATGTCGATCAGGTCGGCGCCCGCGGCGGCGGCGATCGCCGCGCCCGAGCGCATCACCTCGGCGTCATGGCCGAAGAGCTGGATCGAGACCGGGTGCTCGTCGGGGTGCAGGACCAGCAGCTCGCGCAGGGTGCGCTGGTTGCGGTAATGGAGGGCGAAGCTGGAGACCATCTCCGAGACCGCGAGCCCGGCGCCGTGGCGTTTCGCCTGCAGGCGGACGAACCAGTTGCCGATCCCGGCCAGCGGCGCCAGCAGCACCCGGTTGGCGATCGGCACACCGCCGATCTCGAACGGGTCAGTCAGCTCAGGACGCGTTGCGCTCATGGATCAGCCGCAGCCCTTTCAGGGTGAGCAGATCGTCGACCAGGTCGATCGTCTCGCAGAACGGGACGATCGCCGAGGCCAGGCCGCCGGTCGCCAGCAGCTTCGGATCGGGGAGTTCGGTTTCGAATCGCTTCACGATCCCGTCGATCATCCCGGCGAAGCCGTAGATGAAGCCGGAGTTGATCGCCGCGCGGGTGGAGCGGCCGATCGCCGTCTCCGGTTCGTCGAGGTCGAGCCTGGTGATCCGGGCGGCGCGGTCGATCAGCGCGGTCAGGGCGATCTCGAGGCCGGGGCCGATCGCCCCACCCAGGTAGGCGCCGTCGGCGGAGACCGCGTCGAAGTTGATCCCGGTGCCGAAGTCGACCACCACGCAGGCGTCGCCGAAGCGCTCGTAGGCGGCGATCGCGTTGACCAGGCGGTCGGCGCCGACCTCGAGCGGGTTGTCGATCCGGATCGGCATGCCGCTCTTGACGCCGGGCCCGATCGTCAGGCAATCGGCCTCCAGATAGCGCTCGGTCATCCGCTCGAACTGGCTGCCGAGCGGCGGCACCACCGAGGAGACGACCACCGCGTCGATCTCGGCGAAGTTCATCGCGCTGAGGTTGAAGAAGCCGGCGATCCGCTCGCCCAGCTCGTCGCCGGTCGCCCCGGAGCGCGTCTGGAAGCGCCAGTGCTCGACCAGCTCCTCCCCTTCGAAGGCCCCGAGGTGAGTTTGGGTGTTGCCGATGTCGACAGCGAGCAGCATGTGCGCGTAGGATCGTTTCATGGGAGCGCGTCTGTTCGTCATCCCGGGTTCGCACCCGGCCACCACCGCCGCGTTGATGCTCGACTTCAAGGGCATCGCCTACAAGCGCACCGACCTGATCCCGGTCGTCTCAAAGGGCGTCCTCCGCGCCGCGGGCTTCCCCCGCGTCACCGTGCCGGCGCTGAAGATCGGCGGCGAGAAGATCCAGGGCTCGCGCGAGATCTCCCAGGCGCTCGACCGGATCCAGCCCGACCCACCCCTCTTCCCCTCCGATCCGGACAAGCGCGCCGCCGTCGAAGACGCCGAGCGCTTCGGCGATGAGGAGCTCCAGCACCCGATCCGCCAACTTCTCTGGTGGGGCTTCAAGCGCGACAGGGAGTACATGCGCAGCTACTCCGAGGGGGCGAAGCTGGGCGTCCCGGTCGGCCTCGCGGTCAAGACCGGCGGCCCGCTGGTCGCCCTCGCGGCCCGCTTCAACGAAGCCAACGACGACACCGCCCGCGCCGCGCTGGCGGCGCTGCCCGACCTGCTCGACCGGGTCGACGCCTACATCGCCGACGGCACGATCGGTGGCGAGCAACCGAACGCCGCCGACTTCCAGATCGCCACCTCGATCGGCCTCGCGCTCACCCTCGACGACCTGAAGCCGTTGATCGAGCCGCGCCCGGCCGCCGCCCTGGCCCACCGCATCGTCCCGAATTACCCCGGCCACACCCCGCCGATCCTGCCGCCGGCCTGGCTTGAAGCAGCATCCTCCGCGGCCTGAGTTCGCCCCAGGACATCGCTAATCTGAGCGCCGCTCCCGCGCGGGGGCAGGTCAGGGGATCCGGCTGGGAGGCGGGATGCGGTTCGCTTACATGGATGAGGCGGGGAACACCGGGCGTCGTTTCGACGATGCTGACCAGCCGATCCACCTGATCCTCTCGCTCGTCGTTGATGAGGCCAAGATTTCGACGCTGCACGAGCACGTCCGAGGAACTGGGAGGCGGCATTTCGCGCACTGCTTCGACGATCCGAAGTTCGAGTTTCACGGTCAGCATCTCTATGCGGGCCGTGGATTCTGTGAAGAGATGGAGCCGCAGAAGCGGATCGAGATCTTCGATGACGTTCTGACCGGCATCGAACTGGCGGAGGCGGACGTCATCGTCCGGGGGGTCCAAAAGCCGGGTTTGGCACGTCGCTACGGAAATCCGTACCACCCTCATGACATCGCCCTGATGTACACGATCGAGTCGATCGAGCGGCTCGCGAGAAGTGAGGACTGCCAGGTGCTACTGGTGGCCGACGAGGCGAAAGAGATCGAAGACTCGGCTCGCCGGGACCTCGCCGCCTACCAGGAGATGGGCACGGCCTGGGGCATCTACACGGAGCAGATCGATCACATCGTCGACACGATTCACTTTGTCGCGTCTCATCACAACGGCGGCATTCAGGTCGCCGACTGCGCGACCTTCGTCGCCTCGCGCATGCGCAGGATCCAGGCGGGCATCGTCCAAGACGGCCCGGCGTCGGAAGCTATAGAAGGTCTGTGGGAGCGCCGGATCGAGCCCTTCGTTCACGCCAACGAAGTGTGGTGCCCCTAAACGAGCAAACCCCGCACCAGGCGGGGCTTGCTCAGAAGTTGTGCCGACCAAGGGACGAATCCTGAAGCTCGCGGGTGCAAACCTGCTCTCAGCCAGCCACTCCAAGTTAGCACCGCCCGACGATGCTCAGTGATCGGCCGCGACAGGATCGCGCCGGAAGCTATCCCTCTGACGCACACGACCGTCGGGCCCGTGCAAAACGAACTCGGACCGATTTGCGCGCGCCAGCTGTTGGCCCACCCGCGCGGCCTCTCGTCGACTCGGATAAAGGTGCGACGCGGCCTCGCCGTCGATCTCGACGATCCAGCCGTCGCCACTCGGAACCACATGGACGCTCTTGCTCATGACCCCCCTTTCAAGGTCGTAGACCTCGCAAACGAGTCTGGCAGTGACCCCAGACGATCACGCTACGGCCGAGAAGCCGGATTATGCGAGCGGGGCGCGGCGCTCGGCGCGCTGCTCGTCCTCGGGGAGGGCGGCGAGGGCATCGGCGAGGACCGTCCCGTCGGGCAAGGTCAGGCCCGGGTCCAGCTCGAGCAATGGGGCGAGGACGAAGCGGCGGTTGCGCACCTGCGGATGGGGCAAGGTGAGGCGGTCGGTCTGCAGCTCGATCTCGCCCAGCAGCAGCAGGTCGACGTCGAGCGGACGCGGGCTGTGGCGGGGCAGGTCGAACCGCCGGCCGCGCTCGGCCTCGACCGCCTTGCAGGCGTCGAGCAGCTCCTCCGGCTCCAGCGCGGTGCGGATCCGGACCGCGGCGTTCAAGAAGTCGGGCTGGTCGAGGATCTCCCCCACCGGCTCGGTGATGTAGGTCGAGGAGACGGCGAGCACCTCGACATCGTGGGTGGGCAGCAGTTGCAGCGCCGCCCGCAGGTGCCCCTTGGAGTCGCCGACGTTCGATCCGAGGCCCAGATAACCGACCCGTTCGGGCACGGGCGCGCCCTCAGTCGTCGGAGCCGTCGTCGTCGATCGCCCGCTCCTGGGTGATCTCGACGGCGACCTCCTGGATCGCCAGCGGCAGCGGCGGCTCCGGCTTGGCGGCGCGCACGCGCACCGACTCGCAGCCGTAGCGCTCGAGCAACCGTTCGCCGACCACGTGGGCGAGGCGCTCCAGGGTGCGGTAGCTGCGCTCGGTGGCGACGAAGGCGACGATGTCGCAGACCTCGGCGTAGTCGACCGTGTCCTCGAGTCGATCGGTGAACATCGCGTCGCAGTCGGGCACGTCGAAGGAGACATCGAACTCGAGCCGCTGCCCGACCTCCTGCTCCGCTTCGCTCACCCCGTGGTGGGTGTAGATCGAGAGGCCGCGCAGCTCGATTTCGGCGCTCGACTCGATGCCGCCGTTGGGCGCATCGGGATTCAGCGATGGATCGGGATCGGACACAGGGACAACCTACCCAAGCGCCTATCCCAGCACCGCGCTCGCCATGGTCAGCGCCTGCGACATCTCGCTCACGTCGTGGACGCGGAGGACGGAGGCGCCCGCGGCGGCGGCGAGGATCGAGGTCGCGATCGTGCCGCCGAGGCGGTCGTCGGGCTCGGAGCCGTCGGCGCGGCCGAGGAAGCTCTTGCGCGAGGTGCCGACCAGGATCGGCCGGCCCAGGGCGACCAGCCGGTCGAGCCCGCGCAGCAGTTCGAAGTTGTGCTCGGCGGTCTTGCCGAAGCCGATCCCGGGGTCGAGCCAGATCCGCGACTCGTCGATCCCGGCCGCCACCGCGGCCGTCAGGCGAGCGGCGAGGAAATCCCTCACCTCGGTGACGACGTCGCCGTATTCCGGATTCACCTGCATCGTCCGCGGGTCACCGGCCATATGCATGAGGACGACCCCCGCACCGCGCTCGGCGACCAGCCCCGCCATCTCCGGGTCCCCCCGCAGCGCGGTCACGTCGTTGACGATCGTCGCTCCCACATCAAGCGCCGCCGCGGCAACCGGAGCCTTCGAGGTATCCACGGAAATCTCGACCCCAACCTCTGCCAACCCCGCCACCACCGGTACAGCCCGCCGCAGCTCCTCCTCCACGGCGACCTGGTCAGCCCCGGGCCTGGTCGACTCCCCACCGACGTCAAGGATCGCCGCCCCGTCCGCAGCAAGTTCCCTCCCGTGCGTAATCGCAGCTGCGGGGTCCAGGTACAAGCCCCCGTCCGAAAACGAATCGGGGGTGACGTTCACCACCCCCATCAATTTCACGGTCGTACCCAGTGGCTAGCTGGCATCGCCCCCGGCAAAACCAGGCCGGGGTCGTGGCAGTGGACGCGCACCCTCGCGAGCAGCCTTTTCGGGCTCCGCCGGGGTTGCCTCGGCAGGCGGGGTCGACTCCTCGTCGTCTTTGAAGACCTCGTGGTCTGGCTTGCCTTCGAGCAAGGCGACGAACTCGTCGGCCTCGATCGTCTCCCGCTCCAGCAGCAGCTTCGAGATCCGCTCGAGCTGCTCGGATTTCTCGTTCAGCAGGCTCTTCGCGGTCTGGTGGGCGCTCTCGACGATGCGACGGATCTCGTCGTCGATCTCGCGGGCGATCTCGTCGGAGTAGTCGGGCTCGGAGGAGAACTCGCGGCCGAGGAACGGCTGCCCCCGGTCATGCCCGAAGACGCGCGGGCCGAGCCGCTCGCTCATCCCGAACCGCATCACCATCTGCTTCGCCGACTCGGTCACCTTTTCGAGGTCGTTCGAGGCCCCGGTGGTGATTTCGCCGAAGACGATCTCCTCGGCGGCGCGGCCACCCAGGGTCATCGCCATCGTGTCGGTCAGCTCCATGCGGGTGGTGAGGAACTTGTCCTCGGTGGGAAGGCTGATCGTGTAGCCGAGCGCCTGGCCGCGGCTGATGATCGAGATCTTGTGGACCGGGTCGGTGTGCTCGAGCAGTTGCCCGACGATCGCGTGGCCGACCTCGTGGTAGGCGGTGACGAGGCGCTCCTTCTCCGACATGACCCGCGTTTTCTTCTCGGGGCCGGCGATCACGCGCATGATCCCCTCCTCGAGCTCCTTCATCGAGATCTCGCGGTTGCCGGTGCGGGCGGTCAGCAGCGCGGCCTCGTTGATCAGGTTGGCGAGGTCGGCACCGGTGAAGCCGGGGGTCTGGCCGGCCAGCGTGTCGAGGTCGATGTGGCGGGCGAGCGGCTTGCCGCGGGTGTGTACTTCAAGGATGTGTTTGCGGCCTTTGCGGTCCGGTCGGTCGACGACGACCTGACGGTCGAAGCGGCCGGGCCGCAGCAGCGCCGGGTCGAGGATGTCGGGTCGGTTGGTGGCGGCGATCAAGATGATGTTGTCCTTCATCTCGAAGCCGTCCATCTCGACCAGGAGCTGGTTCAGCGTCTGCTCGCGCTCGTCGTGACCGCCGCCCATGCCGGCGCCACGATGGCGGCCGACGGCGTCGATCTCGTCCATGAAGATGATGCAGGGCGAGTTCTGCTTCGCCTGCTCGAAGAGGTCGCGGACACGGCTGGCGCCGACGCCGACGAACATCTCGACGAAGTCCGAGCCGGAGATCGAGAAGAACGGCAC
>DATNAG010000117.1:0-14175 GCA_035572835.1 Solirubrobacterales bacterium | reverse complement strand
CGGCCACACCGGCAAGGCGATCCGCAACGTCGTCAACATCGGCATCGGCGGCTCCGACCTCGGCCCGGTGATGGCCTACGAGGCGCTCCGCCACTACTCGAACCGGGAGATGACCTTCCGCTTCGTCTCCAACATCGACGGCACCGACTTCGTCGAGGCGACCCGTGACCTCGACCCGCAGGAGACCCTCTTCATCGTCTCCTCGAAGACCTTCACCACGCTGGAGACGATGACCAACGCGCACTCCGCCCGCGACTGGGCGCTGGCCGGGCTCGGCGGCGAGGAGGAGGCGGTGGCCAAGCACTTCGTCGCGGTCTCCACCAACGCCGACGAGGTGACCAGGTTCGGCATCGACACCGACAACATGTTCGGCTTCTGGGAGTGGGTCGGCGGGCGCTACTCGATGGATTCTGCGATCGGCCTCTCGACCATGCTGGCGATCGGCCCCGCCCGCTTCGCCGAGCTGCTGGCCGGCTTCCACGCGATGGACGAGCACTTCCAGGAGGCCGACTCGGGCTCCAACCTGCCGATGATCATGGGCCTGCTGAGCGTCTGGTACTCGGACTTCTTCGGCGCCGAAACCTGCGGCGTCTTCCCCTACGACCAGTACCTGCACCGTTTCCCGGCCTACCTGCAGCAGCTGACGATGGAGTCGAACGGCAAGCACGTGACGCTCGCCGGCGAGCACGTCGACTACGACACCGGGGCGATCTTCTGGGGTGAGCCGGGAACCAACGGCCAGCACAGCTTCTACCAGCTGATCCACCAGGGGACGCGGTTGATCCCGGCCGACTTCATCGGCTTCGCCCATTCGCTGAACGAGCTCGGCGACCACCACGACAAGCTGATGTCGAACGTCTTCGCGCAGGGACAGGCGCTGGCCTTCGGCAAGACGGCCGAAGAGGTGGCGGAAGAGGGGACGCCGGCGGAGGTCGTGCCGCACCGGGTGATGGAGGGCAACCGGCCCTCGAACACGATCCTCGCCGAGCGGCTCGACCCGGAGACCCTCGGCGCGCTGGTCGCCCTCTACGAGCACAGCGTCTTCACCCAGGGGGCGGTCTGGGGGATCGACAGCTTCGACCAGTGGGGGGTCGAGCTGGGCAAGGAACTGGCGAAGGCGATCATCCCCGAGCTGGAGGCCGGCGAGGAGCCGAAGCTCCACCACGACAGCTCCACCAACGCCCTGATCCGCCGCTACCGCGACCTGCGGCGCGGGGTCTAGAGGCAGGCCTTAATCCGTCACAGACGCGGGCCGACTCGGGGAGTAGCGTTTCCCCCATGCCTGGCCTGGACGCGATCCCGCTCGCTGCCTCGGCCACCAGCAACCTGTTCGCGGCGCGCGAGCAGATGGCGTTCACGCTCGCCTTCCACATCGTGCTCGCCTGCCTCGGCGTGGCCTTGCCGGCGACGATCCTGGTCGCCCATTACATCGGTCTCAAACGAGACGACCACGACGCGATCGAGCTGGCCCAGCGCTGGTCGAAGGCGATGGCGGTCACCTTCGCCGTCGGCGCCGTCACCGGCACCGTCCTCTCCTTCGAGTTCGGCCTGCTCTGGCCGCACTTCATGGAACGCTTCGGCGCCGCCTTCGGCATCGCCTTCGGGATCGAGGGCCTCTTCTTCTTCCTCGAGGCGATCTTCCTCGCGATCTACATCTACGGCTGGAAGCGCCTCCCGCCCTGGGCCCACTTCTGGGCCGGCGTGCCGATGTTCATCACCGGGATCGGCGGCGCCTTCTCGGTGGTCGCCGCCAACTCGTGGATGAACCAGCCGCAGGGCTTCGCCCTCGACGCCGCCGGCAAGGTGACCGAAGTCGAACCGCTCAGGGTGATCTTCAACCCGGCGACCCCGTACGAGGTCCCGCACATGATCCTCGCCGCCTACATGGTGGTCGGTTTCCTGGTCGCCTCGATCTACGCGGTCGGGATGCTGAAAGGCCGGCGCGACCGGCTGCACCGCCTCGGTCTGCTGATCCCGCTGACGATCGCCTGCATCGCCACCCCGGTGCAGCTGCTGGTCGGCGACACCGCGGCGCGCGAAGTGGCCAAGGACCAGCCCGCCAAGTTCGCGGCGATGGAGTGCATCCAGGACACCGGTGGGCACCAGACCGAGTACATCGGCGGCATCTGCACCTCGAGCGGGGTGAAGCTGGCGATCCCGATCCCGGACCTCGACTCGCTGCTGGTCGGCTTCAGCCCCGACTCCAAGGTCACCGGCCTGAACGACATCCCCGACGACGAACGGCCGCCGGTCAACACCCTCCTCCACCTCGCCTTCGACACGATGGTCGGGATCGGCTCGGCGCTGCTCCTGCTCGGCCTCTGGCTCGCCTACAGCTGGTTCAAAAAGCGCGACATCCCGCAGACGCCGTGGTTCCTGAAAGCGGTCGCGGTCTCCGGGATCGGCGCGATCCTGGCGCTGTGGTCGGGGTGGATCGTCACCGAGGTCGGTCGCCAGCCATGGATCGTCAACGGCTACATGAAAACCTCGGAAGCGGTGACCGACGCGAACGGCATCTGGGGCGCCTTCATCTTCACCCTGCTGCTCTACGCGACGATCGGGACGGTCGCGATCCTCGTCCTGCGGCGGATGTCGCGGCGCTGGCGCGAAGGCGGCGAGGGCACCGCCGAGGACGAACCGTCGCCGTACTCGCCCGAGGAGGTGGGCGTGTGAGCACCGCCGCGGCAGTGATCCTCTGGACCGGCGCGACCTTCTACGCGATCTTCGGCGGCGCCGACTTCGGCGGTGGCTTCTGGGACCTCTTCGCCGGCGACCCGGGCAAGGGCGAACGGCCGCGGATGACGATCCAGCGCTCGCTGACGCCCGTCTGGGAGGCCAACCACGTCTGGCTGATCTTCATCCTGGTCGTCCTCTGGACCGGGTTCCCCGACGCCTTCAGCGCGATCTTCACCACCCTCTACGTGCCGTTGCTGCTGGCGGTCCTGGGGATCGTCCTGCGCGGTTCGGGCTTCGCCTTCCGCAAGTCGGTCGAAGGGCTGCGGGAGCGCCGCGCCGCGGGCGCCACCTTCGCCCTCTCCTCGCTCGTCACCCCGTTCTTCATGGGCACCGTGGTCGGGGCGATCGCCGCCGGCAACGTCCCCGCCGCGGGCGACGGCGACGCCTTCTCGACCTGGCTGGCGCCGCTGCCGCTCTTCATCGGGGCGATGTTCGTCGCCACCAGCGCCTACCTCGCCGCCGTCTTCCTGGTCGGCGACTCGCGCCGGGCGGAGGACCGCGAGATGGAGGTCTACTTCGAGAAGCGGGCCCTGGCGGCGGGCGCCGTGGCCGGGATCTTCGCCGTGGTCGGCCTGATCGCCCTGCACTCCGAAGGCCACTACGTCTACGACCGACTCGTGCACGAGGGCCTGCCGCTGGTGATCGTCTCGGCGGTCTGCGGGGTGGGGATGCTGGGCGTCCTGCTGACCGGTGGCCGCTTCCTGTTGCGGCCGCTCGCCGCCCTGGCCGTGGTCGCGGTGATCTGGGGCGCCTTCGTGGCGATGTTCCCCTACCTGCTGCCGACGACGATGAAGATCTCCGAAGCGGCCGCTCCCGACGCCACCCTGAGCGCGATCTTCGTCGTCTTCGGAGTCGCCTGCGTCCTGGTCCTTCCGGCCCTCTTCCTGCTTTATTTCCTCGCCCAGAGCGACATGCTCGAACACGAGCATTGACCAGACACTCCATCGGTTAGCGTCCGGGCCGTGTCAGACGCGATCAAAGCCGTCCTCTGGGACATCGACGGCACCTTGCTCACGACCGGAGGGGCCGGGGCGGTCGCCTGGCAGAGGGCCTTTGAGGAGCTCTACGGGGTGGAAGCGAACATCGACGAACACACCCGTGCGGGGATGACCGACCCGGAAATCACCGAGATCATCTTCAATCAGGTGGTCGGGCGCGAGGGATCGCCGGAGGAGCGCGCCCAGGTCGTCGCCAAGTACCTCTCCTACATGCCCGACGCGGTCGGCGAATCGAGCGGCTACCGGGTGATGCCGGGGATCGCCGAGATCCTGCCGCGGCTGGCCGACGCCGGGATCGCCCAGGGGGTCGTCACCGGCAACGTCGAGGCGGCGGCGCGGATCAAGCTCGCCCGTGGCGACCTCGACAAGTACTTCAGCTTCGGCGGCTACGGCTCCGACGATCGTGACCGGGTGAAGGTCACCGAACGGGCGATCGAGCGCGGGGGAGAGGTCATCGGCACCCCGCTCGACCGCGCCACCACGATCGCCGTCGGCGACACCCCCCGCGACGTCAGCGCCGGCCACGGCGCCGGCATCCGCGTGGTCGGCGTCGCCACCGGCGCCTACTCGATCGCCGAGCTGGAGGAGGAGGGCGCCGACTGGGCGCTCAAGGACGTTACGGAAGGCTTCCCGGTCTAGCTGCTCGGGGAGGGTGAGGGTTCGGGCCCCTGCGGCCGGGGACGGCAGGCCCGGGCGTCTCGGAGGCGAGGCCGCCTCCGAGCCGCCCGGGTCGGGAGGTTTTCGGGGGAGAGCCGTCACAGGGACGGCACGATCACAGGGGAGTCGTCACAGACCGATGACGCCCCCCGGACGCGGTGCACTTGGCCACACCCTGGTGTGGATAAGTGCACCGGCGTCGACGCCGGTGCTTTCAAGCCGCCCATAGGCGGCACAACCGCACCGGCGTCCGGGGGGCTGTCACCGAAGCGTGACGTTCCCTTCATCTCCCTCACGTCCCTCCCCCGAGACCCGCAAGGAACCCGCACCCTCACCTTCCCCCACGGACCCGGCCATCTCGGAGGCGGCCTCAGCCTGCCCGGGTCGCCTCCGAGATGGCCGGGTCCCTTGCCCGTCCGCGGACAACCCGCCGCTAGGACTTCTCGCAGCGAGCCTGGTAGATGGAGGTGAAGCCCTTCTCGAACCCGTTGCGGGCCGCGCGCAGGTAGAGGCGCCAGACGCGGATCCGTTCCGGCCCGGCGATCTCGGTCGCGCGCTCCAGGTTCCTGTCGAGGTTCTCCGCCCAGTACCGCAGCGTCTCCGCGTAGTCCAGGCGGTAGTCCTCGACGTGGTGGACCTCGAAGCCGGCCCGTTCGAGCGCCAGCAAGACGCGCGAGAGGTGCAGTGGCGCCGCATCGGGGAACACGTAGCGCTCGGAGAAGGCCCCGGCCTCGCCGTCGGTATGGCGCAACCGCGCGATCGCGTGGTTCAGCAGCCGGCCGCCCGGCTCGAGCAGTCCCGCCAGGGTCCGCGCGTACGCGTCGATCTGCACCGCGCCGACGTGCTCCGCCATCCCGATTGAGGAGATCGCGTCGAAGCGCTCGCCGGCCAGGTCGCGATAGTCCATCACCCGGAACTCGACCCGGTCGCCGACGCCGGCGGCCTCGGCACGCCGCGTCGCCTCGTCGGCCTGCGGTTTCGAGAGGGTGATGCCGACCACCTCGGCGCCGAACTCCTTGGCGGCGCGGATCGAGAAGCTGCCCCAGCCGCTGCCGACGTCGAGCACCCGCTCGCCCGGCTCGATCGCGAGCTTGCGGGCGACCGTGTCGAGCTTCGCTTCCTGCGCCTCCTCCAGCGTCTTCGCGCCGCTCTGGGAGAAGTTCGCGCAGCTGTAGGTCATCGACTCGTCGAGGAAGAGGCCGAAGAACTCGTTGGAGACGTCGTAGTGGTGGCGGACGGCGCGGGCGTCGCGCTCCTTGCTGTGGCGGCGGCCGGTCGGCACCAGCTCCGCGGCCGGGCGCGGCGGCGGCGCCGTGATTCCGGCGGCGCGGACCGCACCGAGCAGCAGGGCGCGCTTGTCGGCGCCGTCGAGGCTCGGCGGTTGCCAGCCGTCGAGCAAGGCGATCACCGCGTCGATGTCGTCGACCTCGAGCTCGCCGGAGACGTAGGCGCGGCCGAGGCCGAGCTGGCCCGGCGCGCGCAGCGCGTGGGCAGCGGCCCGGGGCGAGCGGACGGTGAAGGTCGGACCCTCGCCGGCGGTGGCGGGGAGGCTCGTCCCGTCCCAGAAACGGACGGTGAAGGGGCGGTCGGGAATGCGTGCGGCGATCTCGCGTCGCAGTGGCGTGGTGTTCGCGAATGGCATCGAGGCCGGACCCTAGCGACCGCCCACCATCGGGCGTCCGGCCGAGCGCTCAAATCTAAATGTTTGCGGTTTCTCAGGCAAACCGTGGTTAGGTGACCCTATGATCGCCGGCCATGTCTGAGACCCGAACCCTGCCGGAGGCTCCCGCGCCCGCGGCGGTCGCGCCCCAGTCCGGCCCGCAGCCAGGCGACATCCAACCGGTCGCGAACGAGACCCGCGACCGGATCATCACCGGCTTCGTCACCTTGGTCCCGTTCGTCGCCCTGTTCATCGCCGCCTGGCAGGTCTGGGGCTCGGCTCTCCACTGGTCCGACGTCTTCCTCTTCCTCGGCATGTACTTCTTCACCGGGCTGGGGATCACGGTCGGCTTTCACCGCCATCTCACCCACCGGGCGTTCAAGACCTACGGCTGGTTGCACGGGCTGCTGGCGATCCTCGGCTCGGCGGCGATCGAGGGCCCGGTGATCTCCTGGGTCGCCGACCACCGCAAGCACCACACCTTCTCCGACAAGGAGGGCGACCCGCACAGCCCCCACGTCGACCACGGCCATGGCTGGAGCGGGGCCTTGCGCGGCCTCGTCCACGCCCACGTGGGTTGGATCTTCATCCACACCCAGCGGGGCAACAAGGAACGCTTCGCCCGGGATCTGGTCAACGACCCGATCATCTCCTGGGTCGACCGCACCTTCATCCTCTGGGCGATCGTCGGGTTGCTGCTGCCGTTCTTCCTCGGCTGGGCGATCGGTGGGACGCTCTTCGCCGGCCTCACCGGGCTGCTCTGGGGCGGGCTCGTGCGGGTCTTCGTCCTCCACCACTTCACCTACAGCATCAACTCTCTCTGCCACTTCTTCGGCAGTCGTGATTTCGAGACCGACGACCAGTCACGCAATCTGGCGCTGATCGCGATCCCGACCCTCGGCGAGGCCTTCCACAACAGCCACCATGCTTTCCCGACCTCGGCCACCCATGGTCTCGACCGCTGGCAGGTCGACATCTCGGCGCTGGTGATCGACGGGCTGGAGAAGGTCGACCTGGTCTGGGACGTGGTCCGCGTCAGTCCAGAGCGGATCGCCGCCAAGTCCTTGGCCTGACGGCGCGGTGTCGGTCCAGCGTCCTCAGGGGGCCTGCGCGCTTTCGTACCAGTCGATCCAGCCGCCGCACGCCTGCGCCAGCGGCACCGTCTTGCGGGGTTCGGCCTTGGTCGCGACCAGCTCGCCGACGTAGGCCTTGCCGTCGTAGCCGGTGAGGCTCTGCATCCAGTCGGCGTCCGCCGCGTGGATCGTGAATTCGACCTCGCCGCCCTTGCTCTCGAGCTTGCCCGCGGGCCAGAACTGGCCGTTGTTGGCGAGGCTGATCGTGTTCGGGCGCTGGCCGTCGAGGGCGGCGATCAGTTCCTGACTGAAGCCCGGCGCGGTGATCCGGAGGGCGAAGGGGGAGAAGTACTGCAGCGAGAGGTTCCACGTCCCTGCCGGCAGCTGGAGCGATTGCGAGGTCGTCTCGCCGTTGCCGAGGACCGATCCGTTCGACCATTCCGGTTTGGTCCCCACCTGGGTTTCGCCGAACAGCGTCGCCTCACCGCCGCTTTCCAGCAGGATCCGCACCTCGGGCGAGTTGCAGTGGGCGCGGGCGCCCGCCTCGGTGCCCTCGAGCAGCACATGGCGGCCGCGTGGCGTCTGCCCGGTCCGTTCCCAGAGGATGAAGTCGTCCGTCTTCGCGATCCGCTTGAAGTTCGGCGGCGCTTCGCTGTTCCAGGCGCCGCGGCTGGTGACCACGTAGGGGAAGCGGTCGAGGGTGCCGCGGTTGAAGGAGTCGAAGTCGATCGGCGAGTAGGCGTCGCCGGTGTCGAACGGCTTTTCCGAGTTCGGCGAGACCGCGTCGTCGGGGAACTCGACCAGCGGCACGTGGGTGTCGGCGCCGAGCAGGTTGTAGGCGGCATAACGGTCCTGCCCCGCGTAGAGCACCGGCTTGCCGTGGACGATCGGCAGGAACGCCTCCAGCTGCGCCCCGTGCCCGGGCGGCCCGACCGGCGCGTCGCGGAGCACCAGGAAGCTGGACCAGACCGCGCCGGCGACGAACACCACCCCAAGCACCGACCACCCCAAGGTTGATGGGCCGAAAAGCGCTGATATAGAGCGCTTTTCGGCCCGTCGACCGGCTGGGTGGGGCGAAGTGCGACCGAATTCGGTGACCACGGGGCGGACGATCACCAGCATCGTCAGCGGGGCGATGATCATCAGCGCCTTCGCCTGCGAGTAGTCGCCGGTGACGGGCAGCGAGGCGAGGTAGACGACCGCCCCCGCGCCGAGCGCCAGCGGCACCGCCGCTTCGCGTCGCTGCATCCACCAGGCCACCGCGCACAGCAGGGCCAATACCGCGACCGCGCCCATCAGGCCGGGAAGGGGTGCCCCTCCGGCGGCGTCGAGGCGGTAGTTGGCGGCCGGCCAGATCCCCAGCGTCTCGATCGGCGAGACGGGCCCGTAGGTGTTGCTGCCGGCGACCTGGTTGAAGCTCGAGCCGAAGCCGAACGGCCCGGTGATCGCCAGCGCGATCCCGAGGCCGACGAGGACGAGGATGCCGAGCAGCACCCAGGGCCGCAGCACGATCCGCAGCACCCGCGCCGGGCGCAGCGCCCTCCAGGTGGCGGGCTGGGCGAGCGCCCAGACGCCGACGATCGCGGCCGGCCAGGCGATCCCGGCGAAGGAGTAACAGAAGACGACCCCGCCGGCGAGAGCGACCCAGGGCAGCGCCCAGCCGACCCGCGGCCAGAGTCCTCGCGGGGGCGCCTCGGGGCGCATCAGGAAGATCGCGACGGCGAGGACGAAGAGGGCCTCGGCGGTCTCCTTGAAGGCGGCCTGGGCGAAGTAGGAGGCGGCCATGTAGGTGGCGGTGACCAGCGTCGCGCCGACGACCCGGCGCCAGGCGGCGATCTCGCGCAGGGCCCCGAGCGCGGTCAGCCCGGTGAGGATGCCGATCGCGAAGATCTCGCCGACGAAGGCCTGGCCGAGGCCGATGCCGGGGAAGGCGGCGGTCGCGACCGCGACCCCGTGCGGGCCGAGCGGATAGCCGGGGTCGGGCGACGGGCCGACGCCGCTGCGCAGCCACTCGGCCCAGGCGAGGTGCAGCCCGAGGTCGTTGTTGAAGCCGACCCCGAGGAGCCCCCAGCGGCCGGTCACGGCGAAGGGGAAGGAGAGGACTACGGCGATCACGACGGCGGTCGCGATCCCGACCCCGAGCGCACCCGGCGCCGCGTACCCGCGCCGCCAGGAGATCAGCGCGGCGACGACGATCAGGGCGACGATCCCGAGCGTCGCGCCGGTGCCGTGCCCGGGTGCCCGGGCGAGGATCCCGGACACGGTGAGGATCGCCGCGTACCCGACGGCCGGCTCGAGCCAGCACCACTCCCGCCGCCCGGCGAGCGAGAAGGTCGCCCTGCCGACCAGGAGCGAGGCCAGGCAGATCAGTGCCGCCGAGGCGTAGGTCCCGATCATCAGCAGGCAAACCTATGGGAAAGGGACGCGGCCGTCTCGGCCACGGCCCGGGCAGGCTGTGGCCGTGGCCGAGACGGCCGGGGGTGCTGGGAGCGCGCGGGGCTCGTCACAGGGATGGGGCGTTCGTCACCAGGACGGGCGGAACTCCACGTCCCTTCAGGAGTCGGAGACGCGCAGTCGACTTTGACCCTGCCCCGGCATGGTCAAAGTCGACTGCGCGACTTTTGGTCCCCGATCGGGGACCAAAACCCTGGTCGCGTGTCTGTTACGACCACGTCTCCGTGGACTTCCCGCCGGAAGCGTCACGAACCTCCCCGCTTCCCGCCGAAAGGGTCACGTCCCGGGCGTCTCGTGGCGGTCACAGCCTGCCCGGGCCGCCTCGAGACGCGCCCGGGACGGCCGAGCCCCCGCCGCTACGGCCCGGACCCTCGCCGTCCCCACCCGGCGGGCCTGGACCCTCGCCGTCCCACCCCGGAGGACCCTCAGTACTTCTCGGCGGCGCGCTCGAGCACGGTGCGCAGGCCGTCACCGCGCAGCGGCCGCTCATGGCCGGCGCCGACGACCAGCGGTTCGAGCTCCGCCAGCCGACGCAGGCTCCGCTTCGCCTCCTGGTGGTTCCAGGCGAAGGCGGGGTGGGGGACGCTCGCCTCGCCGTCGGGCAGCGGTTTCAGCCGCGCCGAGTCGACCAGGTAGACGACGTCGGAGACCAGCGCGACGCGATCGCTCTCGCGCCAGAGGCCGATCAGGCCCGGTGCGTGGCCGGGGAAGTGGAGCACCTTGAAGCCCGCCACCTCGTCGCCCTCGGCCACCGTGCCGGCGATCTTCACTGGGCCGCCGTCCCAATGCTTCAGCAGGGTCGGGTAGATCCAGCGCACCGGCGCCACCTCGACCAGCGAGAGGTTGAAGTAGGGGCTGACCGCATTGTCGCCTTCGGCTTCGTCGACTTCGTCGGGATGGCAGAAGACCGGCGCGTCCAGGTAGGGGGCGGTGCCGCGGTGGTCGGCGTGGGCGTGGCCGAGCACCACCCGCTTCAGGCCGCCCAGTTCGCGCGCCGTCGCCGCCGCCTTCTTGCGCATCGACTTGGTCCCGGCGTCGAACTGGACGACACCGCCATCGCTCTCGATGAAATAGATGTTCATCGCGCCGCGGAAATCCCCACGCAGCAGCCAGACCCCGTCGGCAACCCCTTCCAACGCCATGCGGCCAACCCTAACCCCTAGGGTTCCGATCGTGCCCTACCTGTGGAGAATCGGGATGGTCGTCCTGGTGGTCTGCCTGGTCGCCTCGATGGTGATCGCGGTGATCCGGCTCTCGACCACGCCGGAACAGATCATCGGCGACGGCTTCCACGGCCTGCCGCATTCCTTCATCGAATCTCATCGTGCGGAGTACGGCAGCGGGGAACCGAGCGGCTAGTATCGGCGCCGTACTGTCACCTGGCGGAGGGAGGCGGCGTGTTCACTCGCATCGTGGTCGGCACCGATGGTTCTGACACCGCGGAAGAGGCGGTGTCGCAGGCGATCGGCCTGGCGAAATTGACCGGGGCGAGGCTCAGCATCGTCAGCGCCTTCGCGCCGGTCCCCAAACGCCGCATCCAGGGCGAGCAGGAGGGTGCCCCGCCCGACATCGCCAATCAGATCGGCCCGCGGGAGGATGTCAACCTGGTGCTCGACGCCGCGGCCGCGAAGGCGCGCGCCGCCGGGGTGGAGGTGCAGACCCATCCCATCGAGGGCGATGCCGCCGACGCGATCCTGAACGTCGCCGAAGAGATCAAGGCCGACCTGGTCGTGGTCGGCAACAAGGGGATGACCGGGGCGCGGCGCTACTTCCTCGGCAGCGTGCCGAACAACGTCTCCCATCACGCTCCCTGCAGCGTGCTGATCGCCCAGACGACCTAGCGCACCTCGCGCGAGGCGGCGAGCCCCGTCGTCCCGGGCGTCGTCGCCCGCCCGGCGTCGATGAGGCCGGCTCCTTGGACCGTCTTCGGGTATCCGAGGCTGCGCGCCGTCACCTTGAGGCGTTGGGTGACCGCGCGGACCCTCGCCTTCGATTTCAGCGATTGCGGGATCACCCCGGAGGCGAGGACCAGGGCCGCGGTGGCGGAGACGTGCGCCGCCGCCATCGAGGTGCCCGCGTAGTTGCTCGGGATCGCGAATTCGTCGGTCGTCCCGTTTTTCAGCGTCACCTGGTAGATCGGCCGCGAGAGGATCGAAGGGCAGCCGGCGGCGGGCGTCCCGCCGCCCGGGGCGACGACGTCGATCCCTTTGCCGGCCAGCGAGTAGGAGCCGATGCAGCCGCCCTCGGTGGTGCCGCCGACGCCGATCACCCGTGGCCCGGTCGCGGGCTCCGAGACGCAACTCTTGACGCTCGAGGCCGAGGCCGAGAGGTTGCCGCCGGAGGCGACGGTGACGACGCCGTGGTCGTAGGCTTCGCGCAGCGCTTCGTCCACCTGCGGCACCTTCTCGCCGCAGGCGAAGTTGAAGCTCATGTTGATCACCTGGGCGTGGTGTTCGACCGCGAAGCGGACCCCGGCGGCGATCCGGTTGGCGTAGCCGACGTTGGCGCGGTTCAGCACCCGCACCGGCATCAGCTTCACCCCGTACGCGAGCCCGGTCAGTCCGAGCCCGTTGTTGGTCTGCTCGGCGATCGTGCCGGCGACGTGGGTGCCGTGGCCGTTCTCGTCGAGCGGCAGGCGGTCGTGGTCGACGAAGTCTTCCCCGGGGATGAACTGTTCGGCGCTGAAGTCGGGGCTGCGCACGTACGTGGTGCCGAGGTCGCGGTAGGCGATGCCGCTGTCGAGGACGGCGACGACCACGCCTCGGCCGCCCGGCCTGCCGACCGCTTCCAGGTTCGCCCAGGCGCCGGGCGCGTCGATGCCGCCCGGGGAGATCGGCAGCTTCGTCGTCGCGGTGCCGGTGTAGTCGAGGAAGTCCCACTGCCTGGTCGCCCAGCCGCCCGGCGTGGCGGTCGAGCCGGGAGCACCGATTTCCAGCGTGCCGGGATCGTCGGGATCGATCGGTTCGAGTTCGACCGCCGAGGCGTGGGCGGCGTAGTTGGGCTCCGCGTATTCGACGTTCGGCTTCGCGCGCAATGCATGGGCGGTGGCGATGACGCCGGCGCCCTGCGGCAGCCCGATCGTGCGGCCGCGCTCTTCGCCGGCGAACTTGACCACCAGCTGGCGTGGCGCGAAGGCGCGCGCAGATCCGATCGCGTTTGCCGCGGCGGTTGCCGCGGTCACGCCGAGCGTCGCGACGCAAGCGATCAAAGCCGCTCCCAGAGCCAATTTTCTTTGTGTCAATTGCATTGCCGGTCCTATTGCGAACACGGCGACCGCGCCGAAGTTCCAGCCGGGATACTCCAGCATCGATGCAACCCGGAGGACGCAAAGACCCCGCGCGCGAGGCGGCGGAGCACGAGCGAGGCATGGAGATCGCGCTCGCCGAGGCGCGCCGGGCGGAGGAGCACGGCGATGTCCCGATCGGCGCCGCCCTGCTGCGCGACGGCGAGCTCCTCGCCGTCGCGGGCAACGAGCGCGAGCTGCGCGGCGACCCGACGGCGCACGCCGAGGTCCTCGCGATCCGCGCCGCCGCCGAGGCCCTCGGCGGTTGGCGCCTCGCCGACACGACCCTCTACGTGACCCTCGAGCCATGCGCGATGTGCGCCGGGGCGATCGTCCTCGCCCGCATCCCGACCGTCGTCTTCGCCGCGCCCGACCCGAAGGCAGGAGCCGCCGGCAGCGTCCTCGACGTCCTCGCCGAGCCGGCCCTGAACCACCGCCCCCGCGTCATCGCCGGCATCCGCGGCGCCGAGTCCGCCACCCTCCTGCGCAACTTCTTCGCCGCCAGGCGCTGACCCGGACGAACCGCCGGTCTCCGGGGATGCGAGCCAGCCTCGCAAGGACGCAGGGGAAGTGAGGCGAGGGGAGCGATCTCCGTTGCTGCCGGCCAGCGTGGCCAGGAGGCAGGGAGCGCCGTGTGCAACGCACACAAGCGACCGACGACGCCGCCACGCGCCCCGGCGGCAACGGAGAGGGTGGGATTCGAACCCACGAGGCGAGTTAACCCCGCCCACGCGATTTCCAATCGCGCTCCTTAAGCCACTCGGACACCTCTCCAGGTGATCGCCAGAGCCTAGCTAGACCCGACCGTCTCGCGGCGCGTCGATAGGATCATGGTCTATGCCCTAGACCCCGCGGAGGGGTGCCGGAGTGGTTGAACGGGGCAGTCTCGAAAACTGTTGGCGTCGCAAGGCGCTCGTGGGTTCGAATCCCACCCCCTCCGCCTCGGCGGCCGCCTTGGGCCGCGCCGCTCACCCGATCACGTCGACTTGAGGCCGAGCTCCTCGCTGGCGGCCAGGTGGCCTTCGTAGGGGAGGACGGCGAAGTACATGAGCGAGGGGAGGAGGGCCGGGAGGTCGTCCATCTGGCCTTTGTTGAGGCGCGCGTAGAGGAGGGATTCGACGCCGCCGACCACGCCGGAGGCGGTGATCGGGGAGTGGGTGGTGCCGGCGGGGAGGAGCTCGCGGACCTTGTCGTCGATGCAGGTGGCGAAGTGGTCGAGCAGGGCGACGCGGCGGAGGGCGGCGTCGGTGGTGGCGGCCCGGGCCTCGACGATCACCATGCGGGCCGCCTCGGGCTCGGCGGCGGTGAAGGCGA
>DATNAG010000116.1:0-6008 GCA_035572835.1 Solirubrobacterales bacterium | reverse complement strand
GACCAAGGACAACCTCGACATCCGCCACGCGAAACGGGTCCTGAACGCCGACCACTACGACCTCGAGGACGTGAAGGAACGGATCCTCGAGTACCTGGCGGTGCGCAAACTCAACCCGAAGAGCCCCGGGCCGATCCTCTGCTTCGTCGGCCCGCCCGGGGTGGGGAAGACGAGCCTCGGGCGCTCGATCGCGAAGGCACTGGGGCGGGAGTTCGAGCGCATCTCGGTCGGCGGCGTGCGCGACGAGGCGGAGATCCGCGGCCACCGCCGCACCTACATCGGGGCGCTGCCGGGGACGATCGTGCGGGCGCTGCGCGACGCGGGCTCGCGCAACCCCGTCTTCATGATCGACGAGATCGACAAGATGGGCGCCGACTTCCGCGGCGACCCGGCGAGCGCGATGCTCGAGGTGCTCGACCCGGCCCAGAACGACACCTTCCGCGACCATTACCTGGACCTCGCGTTCGACCTCTCCGACGTCGTCTTCATCGCCACCGCGAACGTGCTCGACACGATCCCGGGGCCGCTGCTCGACCGGATGGAGACGATCGAACTGGCGGGCTACACGCTGGACGAGAAGCGCCACATCGCGCGCAGCTATCTGGTCGCCCGGCAGATCGCCGCGAACGGGCTCAAACCGAGCCAGATCGAGTTCTCCGACGCGGCGCTGACGGCGATCGTCGAGGAGTACACGCGCGAGGCGGGCGTCCGCAACCTGGAGCGGTTGATCGGCACGGTGTGCCGCAAAGTCGCCCGCCAGGTCGCCGAAAAGAAAGCGAAGGGCAAGGTCCGCGTCTCGGCCAAGAAAGCGCGCGAGATGCTGGGGCGCCGGCGCGTCTTCGCCGAAACGCGGCGGCGGACCAAGGATCCGGGGGTGGCCACCGGACTGGCCTGGACGCCGGCGGGCGGCGACGTCCTCTTCATCGAAGCGACCGGCACCCCGGGCTCGGGGAACCTGACGATCACCGGCCAGCTCGGCGACGTGATGCGGGAGTCGGCGCAGGCGGCGCTCTCCTACGTGCGCGGGCACCAGGCGCAGATCGCGCCGCAGCGGGAGGGCGACTGGTTCGCCGACCACGACGTCCACATCCACGTGCCGGCCGGGGCGGTGCCGAAGGACGGGCCCTCGGCGGGGGTGGCGATGACGGTCGCGCTCGCTTCGCTGATCAGCGGCCGACCGGTCCGCAACGATGTGGCGATGACCGGCGAGGTGACCCTGACCGGCAAGGTGCTGCCGATCGGCGGACTGAAGGAGAAGTCGTTGGCGGCGCAGCGGGCAGGGATCAAACGGGTGATCGTGCCCGAGCGCAACGAGGGGGAAGCGGCCGAGATCCCGGCTGCCGAGCTCGGGGGGCTCGAGTTCGTGTTCGTCGACGAGGTCTCGAAAGCGCTCGACGTCGCTTTGTCCTGATGGAGGTCGCGAGCCTCCCTCGGACCGGGGCCGCCGAGCCCCGAGCGGGTCGCCGCCGCTCTTTCCGCGAGTGGGCGGGCGAACGCTCGCGCGCCTTCTGGATCGTCGCCGGGCTGACCGTGTTGGCGGCGGTGCTGCGCTTCGCCACGCTCGGCGTGCAGAGCTACCACCACGACGAGATCGTCACCGCCAGCCGCGTCCTCCGCGACGGCTTCGGCCACGCGATGAACGCGGTCTGGTTCAGCGAGTCGACGCCGCCGGTCTACTACGCCGTCGCCTGGGCCTGGACCCAGCTGGCCGGCACTCACGAATATGGCCTGCGCGCGGTCTCCGCGGCGGCCGGGGTGGCGACCGTCCCGGTCGCCTACCTGATCGCGCGGGAGCTGCGCGGGCGGCGGGCCGGCCTCTGGGCGGCGGCGCTGGTCGCGGTCAACCCGATGATGCTCTGGTACTCGCAGGAGGCCCGCGCCTACGCGCTGGTCGCCCTGTTCGGGGCGCTCTCGGCGCTCTACTGGCTGCGGGCCGAACGGCGCGGCGGGCGGCGCGACTTCGTCTGGTGGGGGATCTGGTCGGGCCTCGCGATCGCCACCCACTACTTCGTCGCCTTCCCGATCCTCGCCGAGGCGGTGATGCTGCTGCGCCGGCGCGGGCTGCGGGCGAGCCTCGTCGGGATGGCGATCCTGGCCGGCTGCGCGATCGCGGTGGCACCGGTGGCGATCCACCAGATGTCGCTGGGCCACGCCGAGTGGATCGGCAACTTCAGCCTCGGCCACCGGCTCGGGGAAACGGCGACGACCTTCGTCACCGGGGAGACCGGCGACATCATCGCCCGGCCGGAGCGGCCCTGGCTCGCCTTCGTGCCGCTGGCGCTCAGCCTCGGCGCGCTGGCGTTGCTGCTGCGCCGCCGCGCCGGCCGGGAGCGCCGGGCGGCCGGCCGCGCGCTGCTCCTGGTCGCGGCGGGGATCGGGATCCCGGCGGCCCTGGCGCTGGTGGCGGCGAGCAAAGACTTCGTCCTCGCCCGCAACCTGATCCCGGCGCTGGTGCCGTTGCTGGCGGCGATCGGGATCGCGGTCTCCTCGCCCGCCTCGCGCCGCCTCGGCGCCGCGGTCGGCGCGCTGCTGTTCGCCTACTCGCTCGGCTTCTGCATCCTGGCGAGTGCCGACGAACAGTTCCAGCGGCCGAACTGGAGCGCCGTCGCCGAACGGATGGGCGAGCCGCGCGGCCCGCGGGCCACGGTCACCTGGACGCTGGGCGAGGCGCCGCTGCGCTACTACCTCTCGACCGGGGCGATCCAGGTGCGGGCGAGCGAAAGATACGACTGGCTGGTGAAGGAAGTCGACTTCGTCTCCGACGGCTCGGCGCCGGCGCCGCCGCGACACCTCCTCGGACCCGGCTTCCACCAGGTCGCCGACGAAGACACCGGCCGGTTGGTCATCCGCCGCTACCGCTTCCAGCAACCCGGGCTGGCCCCGTTGCGCCTGCGTCTGCTGCGCCAGGCGCGTCTCGATTTCCGCAGTAACGGCGTCCTTCTGGACGGCGTCGGGCCCCAGTGAGGCGGCCTCCGATCCCGCCTGAACGTCCGCCGGCGAAGCCGTCCACGGTGTCCCGCGGCTAATCGCGGGTATATCCTGGGCGAAACCGCGAGATCAGCGAGGGAGAAGGGATGTCCAAGAGCAAGACCACTCATAC
Source organism: Solirubrobacterales bacterium (assembly GCA_035572835.1). Classification (GTDB taxonomy): domain Bacteria; phylum Actinomycetota; class Thermoleophilia; order Solirubrobacterales; family 70-9; genus VAYN01. The sequence goes on along the minus strand of DATNAG010000116.1, from coordinate 2,908 downwards.
GGCCGACCGCGCCGGGGACCTGTACGAAGCGGCGCGCGAAAACCCGTACGTGCAGCGCCTGATCGAGGACGACGATCTGCGCGACAACCTCAAGGACGCCTACAGCTCGGCGAAGAAGGCCTACAGCCGCGCGACCGGCAACGGCAAGGGGACGGTCAAGGCCGTCACCTCCGACAAGAAGGTGCAGAAGGAAATGCGCCAGGCCGCGGAAGCGCTGCAGGAAGCCCGCGAGCGTCTGCAGAAGCCGAAGAAGAAGCACCGTCTCGGCAAATTGATCATGCTCGCGATCATCGGCGGCGTCGTCGCCCTGGTCGTCAGCGAGGGTGCGCGCAAGGCTGTCCTCGACGCCCTCTTCGGTGCCGAAGAGGAGTTCGAGTACACCTCGACCACCAGCATCAACGGCTCCTAGAGAGGAGCCTGTGGAGGCGGCGACCAAAGAGCGTCAGCTCAGCGGCGAGAAGGCGCAGCGCATCGTCGACGCGATGCGCGAAAGCGTCGCCCGGCGCGGTGCGGCGGGCTCGACCTTCGAGCACGTCGCCCGCGAAGCCGGGGTCAGCCGCGGCCTCCTCCACTACTACTTCGGCACCAAGGAGCGCCTGCTGGTCGAGGTGGTCCGCCGCGATACCGAACTGCGCATCGCCCGCCTCGACGAGATGCTGGCGAAGGCGAAGACCGCCGATGCCGTCCTCGACGTCCTCGTCTCGAGCCTGACCGACATGATCGACAACGATCCCGGCTACTTCCTGCTGCTCTACGAGCTGTTCAGCGCCGGCCGTCGCAACCCCGACATCCAGCACGAGGTCGGCCAGCTCTTCGAGGCGACCCGTTCCCACGTCGCCGACGTGATGCGGACGAAGGAAGACGAGGGCATCCTCAGCCTCCGCTTCGACGCCGAGGCCGTCGTCGCCTACCTCCTCGCCGTCGCCGACGGCTTCGCCCTCCAGGCCTTGAGCGATCCGAGCCGCGACATCACCCCGGCCCTCACCGCCGGCGCCGCCTCGGCCCGCTTCCTGCTCGTCTCCGACTGAGCCGGCCGCCGCGATCCGCGGCCGCCGCGTGACCGGGCGCACACAACGGACCCCCCGAGTGGGGGATGGTTGGCCGGCCGGCCAATGCGCACCACGATGAAGAGACTCGCCGACTTCCTCGGCCGCCGTCGCCGGTGGGTGGCGGCCGTCTGGATCGCCGTGGTGATCCTCGCGCTGCCGTTCGCGGCGCGGCAGACCGACAACCTCACCGGCGGCGGTTTCGACGTACCGGGGTCTCAATCGCAGAAGGCGGGCGAGGCTCTGCGCGAGGACTTCGGCGACCAGGCGAACGCGCTCTCGGTGCTGCTGCAGGCTTCGCCCGCGGCGGGTGAGGCCCAGAGGCAGGCGGCGATCGGGCGCGTGCGGCGGACGATCGCGTCGGTCGCGGACGTGGCGCTGCCGCCCGCCGCGGCCCTCGCCGCCCGTCGTGATCTCGCCCGCGGCGACGTCGCGATCCTGCCCTTGCGCAGCGAACTCTCCGCCGACGCCCTGATCGACACCGCGGGCACGCTGCGCGACGAACTCGATCCGGGCACCGCGGCCGGCGGCGTGACGCCCTATCTGGTCGGACAGCCGGGCGTCTGGGCGGGCTTCCAGGAGATCTCCAAGAAGGACCTCTCCGCGGCCGAGGCGACCGGCTTCCCGATCGTCCTCCTGATCCTCCTCGTCGTCTTCGGCTCACTCGCCGCCGCGCTCCTGCCGCTGGCGCTCGGCTTCGCCAGCGTCTTGATCACCGGCGCTCTCATCTACTTCCTCTCGCTGCAGATAACGATGTCGGTCTTCGTCACCAACATGGCCTCGATGATCGGCATCGGGGTGGCGATCGACTACTCCCTGTTCATCCTCGCCCGCTTCCGCGAGGAGCGCCAGGCCGGCGCCGACCCGGCCCAGGCCCGCTCCCGGGCGCTCGCCACCTCGGGCCTCGCCGTCACCTTCTCCGGACTCGCGGTGATCATCTCGCTCGCCGGGCTCTGGATGGTCGACAACCAGGCGCTCCGCTCGATGGCGCTCGGCGCGATGGTCGTCGTCGCGGTCTCGATCCTCACCGCGACCACCCTGCTGCCGGCGCTGATCGCGATGCTCGGCGATCGGGTGCTGCCCGGGGGCGTGGTCGGCAGGGTCGCCGGCTGGGTCCGCCGTCGCTTCCGCCGCCACCGCCCGGCCGACGATGCCTCCCTGCCTCCCGGCTCATCCGTCGTCCCCGGCGCGTCGCCGTTCTGGTCGGCCTGGACGGCGCGCGTGATGGCCCGTCCCTGGCTCGCGGTGATCGGCGTCGCGGCCGTCCTCCTCACCCTCGCGATCCCCGTCCTCTCGCTGCAGACGGGGACCCAGGCACTCGGCGAATTCCCCAAGGACAGCGATGTCCGGGTCGGCAACGAACTCGCCGCGCAGGCGGTGGGTGGTGGCACCGACCCGGTCTACGTGGTCGCCGAGGCGACCGGTGGCACCGTTCCCGGCGCCGGCCAGGTCGCCGGCTTCGAGGCCGCCCTGCGCGCCACCCCCGGCGTCCACGCGGTCGCCCCGCCGGTCCGCGGCGGTTCCGACTACCTCTTCACGGTCATCCCGAGCGCGCCCAGCGAGTCCGCCGCGACGATCGCCCTGGTCGAGCGCCTACGCGACGAAGTCGTCCCGGCGACGGCGCTGGGCCGCGCCACCGTGGTCGCCGTCGGCGGCGAAACCGCCCGCGCCCGCGACGTCCGCGAACTGGTCTCCGGCTCGATGTGGAAGATCATCCTCTTCGTCCTCGCGCTCAGCTTCCTGGTGCTGATGGTGATGCTGCGCTCGCTGATCCTGCCGCTGAAGGCGGTGTTGATGAACCTGCTCTCGATCGGCGCCGCGTTCGGTGTGCTCGTCGCGATCTTCCAGTGGGGCTGGCTGGA
>DATNAG010000115.1:0-18127 GCA_035572835.1 Solirubrobacterales bacterium | reverse complement strand
CGCAAAGACTTCGTCTTCAAGGCGGTCTTCGAGAACAGCTTCGACACGATCACCGAGTTCCTCACCGCGATGCGGGAGCTCGGGATCAAGCCCGAGCATGAGTGCTTCGACGCCGGCCACGTCGCCAACCTCGACCCGCTCCTCGACATGGGCCTGCTCGACCCGCCGCTGCAGATCTCGCTGGTGATGGGCGTAACCGGCGGCATCCGCCCGACCCCGCGCAACGTCACCCTGATGTCGGACCAGATCCCGGGCGGGCCCGAAGGCCCCAACCAGTGGCAGCTGATCGGCATCTCCCGCGACCAGTGGAAGCTGCTCGGCTCGGCGCTGGTGCTCGGCGGCAACGTGCGGGCCGGGGTCGAGGACAACCTCTACCTGCCCGACGGCACGATGTGCCGCTCGAACGGCGACCTGATCGGCAAGGCGCGCCAGATGGCCGAAGACGTCGGCCGCCGCCCGGCCACCGCCGCCGAGGCGCGCGAGCTGCTCGGCATCACCGCCCGCTCCGCCACCACGGCCTAGGCGCGCCCGATGGCGGCGAAGACGACCGAGCTGCTGCGGATGGGGGAGCTGGCCGAGGCCAGCGGCGTCCCGGCGCCGACGATCAAGCACTACCTGCGCGAGGGGCTCCTCCCGGAAGGGGTGAAGACGAGCCGCAACATGGCGTACTACCCACCCGAGTTCGTCGACCGGATCCGCCTGATCAAGCGCCTCCAGGAGGAGCGCTTCATGCCGCTGAAGGCGATCAAGGGGGTGCTCGACGAAGGCGCCGACCGGGCCGAGGCGCTGCTCGCGCTGGAGGACCAGATCCTCGACCGCGCCCTGGTCGGCGAGCGCACCCGGACCAGCGCCGCCGATGTCCGTCGCCGCTACGGCGTCCCCAAGGAGGTGCTCGACCGGCTCGCCGAGATCGGCGTCCTCACTCCCAACAGCCGCGGCTACTCGCCCTCCGACGTGACGATCATCGAGGCGATCGGCCGCTTCCGCGCGGGCGGCTACGACGAGCAGATCGGCTTCACCGTCTACGACACCCTGCGCTACAAGAACGCCCTCGAAGACCTCGTCCGCGAGGAGGTCGACATGGTGATGAACCGCCTCGCCGGCGAGGTGCCGCCCGGGCGCGTGGTCGAGATGCTCGAAGCCGGCGCCCAACCGTTGAAGGACCTGATCGCCTCGCTCCACACCAAGCTCCTCGTCGCCGAGCTGGAACAGCGCCGCGGATGACCCGCGCGCTGACGAGCGGCGTGTTGGTCCTGCTCGCGGTCTTCGCCGCCGGATTCATCGCCCAGCGGCTCTTCGGATCCGACTCCGACCCTTGGACGAGCGAAGCCCGCGAAGCGATCGAGGCGCTGCCCTATGGCGTCTCGATGAGCGAAGGATCGAACGGGATCCTGACCGGGACGATCCAGGGGCATCTCGGCGTCGTCGTCGATTTCACCGTCAACGAATCCGGCGCCTCTGAGAGTCCGGGCGGATCGCGGACCGACTCCAGGGCACAGCGGCAGGAACGCGCCGACATCGGGACGGCGATCGAAGAAGCTCTGTGCCGCAAATCGATCGGCAAGGGCTGCCCGCCCTGACCCCGGGTGCCGCGTCACCGTATCCTCGACCGATGAAGACCGTCCTCGTCACCGGCTCGTCTTCCGGGATCGGCAGGGCGACCGTGCGGCGGTTGGACGAGGCGGGTTGGAAGGTCTTCGCCGGGGTGCGCAAGGAGGAGGACGCGGCGAAGCTGCGCGAGGAGTCCTCGGCGCGGCTCGAGCCGCTCTTGCTCGACGTCACCGACGCCGAGGCGATCGCCGCCGCGGCAGAGCGGGTGGGGGCGGAGTCGGGCGGGCTCGACGGGCTCGTCGACAACGCCGGCAATGCCGTCGCCGGACCGCTCGAGGCATTGCCGATCGAGGACTTCCGCCGCCAGATCGAGCTCAACCTGATCGCCCAGGTCGCCGTCACCCAGGCGATGCTGCCGGCGATCCGCACCGCCCGCGGCCGTGTCGTCCTGGTCAGCTCGATGGGCGGCCGCGTCGCGCTGCCGCTGACCGGCGCCTACCACGCCGCCAAGTTCGGGCTCGAGGCCGTCGGCGACACCCTGCGCCAGGAGCTGTCCCCGTGGGGGATCCGGGTGGTCCTGGTGGAGCCGGGCTCGATCGACACGCCGATCTGGAAAAGCGGCCAGGAGGAGGCCGACGAGTTGCTCGAGCGTGCGCCGCGAGTGCGTGAGCTCTACGGCCCGACGATCGAGCGTTACCGCAAGGTCGTCCAGGACACCGCCGAACGGGGCATCCCGGCCGGCAAGGTCGCGGCGAAGATCCAGCACGCGCTGGAGGCCCGGCGACCACGCTCCCGCTACCTGATCGGGATCGACGCGCAGGTGATGGCACGCCTCAAGCCGTTCGTTCCGACGCCGGCCTTCGACTGGATGATCGCCCGCGCGATGCGCTTCCCGAAGCCACCCGACGCGGAGTGAGTTCGCACTTATCCTCGCGATCCGGTGATTTCTGCGAACGCACCCGTCTCTCGGGGGCGGGGCACTTATACTGACCACCCGATTGACGAGTCAATCAGGGTCGCTTCATCCGAGAAAGCCCCGTAAAACACGCATATGCGCGTCGCCGCCGTACAACTCAATTCCACCGCCGACAAGGCCCGCAACCTAGGCGCTGCCGAGGGCCTGGTGCGCGCCGCCGCGGCCGACGGCGCCGAGCTCGTCGCCCTGCCGGAGAAGTGGAACCTGCTCGCTCCCGGGGAGGAGCTGGTCGCGGCCGCCGAGCCGCTCGACGGTCCCAGTCTCACCGCCGCCCGGGGCTGGGCCCGCACCCTCGGGATCCACCTCCTCGCCGGCTCGATCTCCGAGCACGTCGGCGACGGCGAGAAGCCCTTCAACACTTCGGTCCTGCTCGGCCCCGACGGCGAGGATCTCGCCGTCTACCGCAAGATCCACATGTTCGACGTCGACGCGGGCGGTGTTTCCTACCGCGAGTCGGCCCACGAGCAGCCGGGTGAGGAGATCGTCACCGCCCCGGTCGGCGACCTGATCGCCGGGCTGACCGTCTGTTACGACCTGCGCTTCCCCGAGCTGCACCGGATCCTCGCCGTCCGCGGCGCCCGCCTGATCACCGTCCCCGCCGCCTTCACCACCGCCACTGGCCGTGACCACTGGGAGGTCCTCCTGCGCGCGCGGGCGATCGAGAACGCCGTCTTCGTCCTCGCCCCGGGCCAGGTCGGCAAAGCTCCGCCGCACTTCGACTCCTTCGGCCGTTCGGCGATCGTCGACCCCTGGGGCGTCGTCCTCGCCACCGCCCCGGACGGCGAGTGCTTCATCGCCGCCGACCTCGACCTCGCCGCCCAAGAGCGGATCCGCGAGGCGCTCCCGGCCCTCGCCAATCGCCGTCCCCAGGCCTATGCCTGGCCCGCGGCGCTCGCCGCCGCCCACGCCGAGGGCCGGGCCTGATGGAGCGCTCCGTGCAGCAGCGCTCCGGCGCCGTCGACAAACGCCGGCAGATCCTCGACGCCGCGGTCACCGTCTTCGCCCGCCAGGGCTTCCACGCCACCCGCGTCTCCGACATCGCCGACGAGGCGGGGGTCGCCTATGGCCTCGTCTACCACTACTTCAACTCCAAGGACCAGGTCCTGAACGAACTGTTCCTGGAGCGCTGGTCGCTGCTCCTCGCCGCGATCGAGGAGGCCGAAAAGACCGAGGGCGCCAACCGCGAGAAGCTCGCCGCGGTCGCCGGCTTCATCTTCGAGTCCTACCGCCACGATCCGGAGCTGATGAAGGTGATCATCGTCGAGGTCACCCGCGCCGCGAACTCCTTCGGCCGCACCCATCTGGAGGAGATCCGCCGCGCCTATGAAGGGATCGCGAAGATCGTCGCCGACGGCCAGGCGGCGGGCGAGTTCCGCTCCGACATCGCCCCGCGCTTCGCCGCGCAAGCCTTCTACGGCGCGGTCGAGCAGCTCCTCACCGAGTGGATCTTCGACGACGTGCCGCCCGCCGAAGGCCGGTTCGACGAAGCAAGAAACCTTCTCGTGATGACGATCTGCGACGGCCTCGAGCCGCGCTGACTAGGGTTTGACCTTCAGTTACCAAGGGGAAAGGTCTGCAGTGGACAACGAGTTGGTGAAGAGACTGGTCTATAGCGGGCTCCTGGCGGCGACGGGCGCGCTCGCGAGCATCGCCGCCGCGCGGATCGCGGCCCTCGTCTTCCGCCGCATCTACGGTGAAGATCCACCGGAGTAGGAAGGAACCCGATGCCTGACTCCCAGACCCCATCGAATTCGCAGCCGACCACCGGAACCTCGACCGGGCCGAAGACGCCGCCCGCGGTCCCGCCGCCTGGCGACCCGAAGTCCGAGCGCAAACTCGGCGAGCTCGTCTTCGACGTCACCGAAGGGGTCTCCGGCCTCGTCCGCGAGGAGATCCAGCTCGCCAAGGCCGAGGTCTCCGAGAAGGCGAGCAAGATCGCCAAAGGCGCGGTCGTCGGGATCTCCGCCGGCGTCTTCGCCTTCCTGGCGCTGATCCTGGTGATGGAGGGGATCGCCTGGCTGCTGAACGAAGAGGTCTTCGACGGCAAGACCTGGCCCGGCTTCTTCATCGAGGCCGCGGTCTTCCTGCTGATCGCCGCGCTCGCCGCCTTGGTCGCCTACAAAGCGGTGAAGGCGGGTTCGCCGCCACTGCCGGAACAGGCGATCGAAGAGGCGAAGCTGACCAAAGAGATGCTCACCAAGGAGGACAAATGAGCGTCGACCCCAAAACGGGGCGTCCCCTGAGCGCCGGACAGCCCGGACGCTCGGCGGACCAGATCCGCCGCGACATCGACATCCAGCGCCAGCAGCTGGGGACGAACGTGGAAGCCCTGCGCAGCAAGGTGACCGAAGTGACCGACTGGCGGGCTCAGGTCGAGGAGCACAAACAGCAGCTGATCATCGGCGCCGCCGCGGTCGGCTTCCTCATCGGCATCAAACTCATGCGCGGCCGCCGCCGCCGCAAGCGCTCCGGCTTCTAGACCGGCGCATCTCGGCGTCCTCGGACGCTCGCCTTCGGTCACGCACCGGAGTGCGCTCCCTCGGCTCGCTCCCTGCGTCCTTGACCTGCTTGGTCTATAAGGCGGAGGCGCATGCGTCGAGGGCTCTGAGTGCTTCGACGATCGCCGCTCGCGCCTCGATCGGCGTGATCAGGCCATCCTCGCCGACGTCGTCTCGCGCCAGCGGCAGGCGTAGGCACGCCTCGTCGACGACCTTGGCGCCGGTGTAGCCGAGGACCTTGCGGAGGCTGTCGTGGGCGTCGGCGCCGCCGCTCGGGGCGGCAGCGCCGGACACGTTGATCCAGGCGACCGGCATGCCGTAGGTCTGTCCGCCGCCGACCGTCCAGTCGAGCAGGTTCTTGAACGAACCCGGCAGCGCCCCGGCGTACTCGGGCGTGCTGATCAGCAGCGCGTCGGCCTCCGCCAGTGCCGCCCGCAGCGTCGCCACCTCGGCGTCGAGCCCGACCCCGTCGGCCGGGTCGTCGTCGGGGTTGAAGTGGGGGAGGCGGCCTATTCCCGCGTAGATCTCGGCCTCGACCCCGGCGGGAGCCAGAACCGCGGCCGTGCGCAGCGTCGCCGAGTTGGTCGAACCGGCGCGCAGACTGCCCGAGATCAGCAGCAGCTTGGCCACGTGAGTGGGCTCAGCTCGCGTCGAGGATCGGCCAGGAGATCGCGCCGAGGCCGATCAGGCCCGGCCCGACGTGGGCGCCGATGACCGGGCCGATCTCGGAGATGAAGGCGGGCTCGCTCTGGAAGATCTCGCGGCAGTCGGCGGCCAGCACCGCGGCCGTCTCGGGGTCCTGGATGTGCTGGACGACCCAGGCATCGGCGCCCGATTCGTGCAGCTGGCGGGCGTAGCCGCGCAGCCGCTCGAGCGATCGCGATCGCGTCCGGACCCGTTCCACCGGGGCGATCTCGCGGTCGATCGTGAGGATCGGCTTGATCTTCAACGCGCCGCCGATCCAGGCACTGGCGCCGCCGATCCGGCCGCCCTTGCGCAGGTACTCGAGGGTGTCGACCGCGAACCACATCTTCAGCGTCTCGCGCACCTGTTTCGCCCTCGCCAGGGCCTCCTCGGGCCCGCCACCCGCCTCGATCGCCGCCGACGCGGCGAGCACGCAGAGGCCGGTCGCCCCGCAGGCCATTTCGGAGTCGTAGAGGTGGACCCGCTCGCCGCCCTGGCCCTCGTCGATCAGCCGCTGCCGCGCCTGGTTGGCGGCTTCGAAGGTGCCGGAGATCGCCGCGGAGATGTGGATCGAGACGATCTCCCGGCCCTGCTCGAGCAGCGGCTGCCAGACCGCGAGGAAGTCGCCCACCGAGGGCTGCGAGGTGGTCGCGCCCTGGCTCGACTGGCGCAGACGGCTGTAGAAGTCGTCGTAATCGGTGATCTCCGTCTCCCGCTGCTGCTCACCGTCGATCGAGACATAGAGGCTGACCACCCCGATTCCCTTCGCGGCGATGACCTCGGCGGGCAGGTACTGGCTGCTGTCGCAGCAGACTGCGGTATCGGTGCTGGTGGTCACCGGCGCCAATACTGTCAGAGGTCGTAAGTTTGGGGCCATGACCGAGATCGATCCAGCCAAACAGGCCTACGAAACCTTCGCCGGCGTCTACGACGAGTTCAACAGGGCCAACGACTACGAGATGTGGTTCGGCCACCTGCTGCCGGCGCTGGAGGCGCTCGGGCTGCGCCGCGGGTCGCTGCTCGACGTCGGCTGCGGGACCGGCCGCGCGATCGCGCCGATGCTGCGGCGCGGCTGGACGATCACCGCCTGCGACATCTCGCCCGCGATGATCGAGAAAGCGCGGGAGAAATTCCCCGACGGCGTCACCTTCGACGTCTCCGACATGCGCGAGCTGCCCGTCTACGGAACCTTCGAGCTCGTCTGGGCGCTGAACGACCCGGTCAATTACCTGCTCGGCGACGAGGATCTCGGCACCGCGCTCACGGCGATGGCGGCGAACCTCGGTGACGACGGCCTGCTCGTCTTCGACTGCAACACCCAGCGGCTCTTCAGCGAGCTCTTCGGCGCCGAGGAGCAGACCGAGGACGGACGGTGGACGTGGGGCGGACGCGGCGGCGACGGGACCCTCTTCGAGGCGCAGATCTCCGGCGAGCGGATCGAGCCGAACCTGCACCGCGAGCGCCACCGCCCGGTCGAGGAGGTCCAGGCGACGATGCGCGCCGTCGGCCTCACCCCGCTGGCGGCGATGGGCCAGAGCGAGTCGGAGTCTGGCCTCGCCCTCGTCGACGACTGGGACGAGGACCGCGACCACAAGATCATCCACGTCGCCCGCCGGGGGTGAGGTGGGCTTGGCGGCGAACCCTAGGAGCCGACACCTCTCCCCGCTACACTTTGTGAAGTGACTGACACGACCACCACCGCAGCGATCACCCTCTCTGACAAAGCCGTCGCCAAGATCGGCGAGTTGCTCGGCGGTCAGGAGGACAATGCTCAGGCCCTGCGCGTCGCCGTCCGCGGCGGCGGATGCTCCGGCTTCCAGTACGCGCTCGCCTTCGACCAGGCCAAGGAGGACGACCACGTCTTCACCGTCGACGGAGTCTCCGTCGTCGTCGACAAGGTCTCGATGCAGTTCGTCTTCGGCTCGGAGGTCGACTATGTGGAAGGCCTCCAGGGCGCCGGGTTCCAGGTCAACAACCCGAACGTCGTCGCCGCCTGTGGCTGCGGCTCCTCTTTTCAGGTCAAAGACGACGCTGAAGCGTCACCTGCTGTCGCCTAGGCGCGGACGCTGCAAACCGGCGCATCTCGGCGTCCTCGGTCGTCTCGGATCGGGTCACGCACTTTTAGTGCGCTCCCCTCACCTCGCTCCCTGCGTCCACCGATCTGCTTGGTTTTCGCGCCCGTGCGGTGTTCGGCCGGGACTCGAGATTTATTCGATCTGGAGCGGGGGCGACTGGGCCGGCAGATCGTTGGCCGGGGCCGCAGGGGCCGTGGCCACCGTCTCCGGCTGCTCGAGGCCGAGTGCCTCGCCTAGTTCGCCGGCCTCGAACATCTCCTGGACGATGTCGGCGCCGCCCAGCAGCTCGCCGTTGACGTAGAGCTGGGGGAAGGTCTGCCAGTCGGAGATCTCGGTCGTCACCTCGCGCAGCGGTTGGAGCACGGGGAGAACGTCGATCGCTCCGTACTCGGCATCCATCGAGTCGAGGATCTGCACGACACGCATCGAGAACCCGCAGCGCGGCTCATCCGGGGTGCCTTTCATGAAGAGCAGCACGGGATTGGCTGCGATCAACTCTTCGACTTTGGATTTCAGCTCTTGGTCGGCCATGGCCAAAGGTTAGCCAAGCGCCCCCGCCGGCTCAGATATGGGTCGCGACGATGGTGACCAGGGCCGAGAGCAAGACCGCGATGATGGCGATCAGGGCGATGAGGCCCTGAACCAGATTGTGGTTGAGCTTGTCGATCCGGTGATCTAGCCGTCCAAAACCGGTGTCCACCTTGACGTCAAGTCGCCCGACGTTTTCGTCGATGCTGGTGACCGTCTCCTTCAGGTCGTCGAGCCGCGAATCGGTCCAGGTTGCCCTTGCTGCCTCCATGCTTGGAAGCGTAGGGAGAAATTACGCGCGTGTGGCGCGCGGAACCGTAAATTTTGTGTGCCAGTGAGATGGGGCTCAGGCGGGCTGGGTCTTCACCGACAGCGCGTGGATCGTGCCGTCGTCGAAGCGCGGCTTCACCGCCGCCTTCACCAATCGGTGCTGGTCGATCCGCGAGAGGCCCTCGAACTGGGGGGCCTTGACCACCGCCCGCAGGTGCTGGCCGCCGCCGTCTTCGTCGGAGACCTCGACCGTGGCGCCGGGAAGCGCCGCCTCGATCATCGCCTGCAGCTCGGTGAGATCGACTGCCATCGGTTCAGCCGACGCCCTCGCCGACCGTGTCGAGCATCTCCTCGACACGGACGAACTTGACCCGCGGACGGCCGTGGGGCTCGCCGCGGCCGACCTCGGCCTGGTCGATCGCCTGCCAGTCCTCGAAGGAGACGAAGCGGACGCCCTTCTCGGCCAACAGCCGCTCGATCGCCTCCGGAGCCGGGTCCACCGGCTCCAGCAGGGTTCCCGACCCGACGTCGGCGAGCAGGTGCTGCACCGTCTCCAGGGCGTCTTTCTTGTTCGTGCCGATCACGCCCGAGGGGCCGCGCTTGATCCACCCCGCGGTGTAGTGGCCGACTTTGTGGCCCGAGTCGTGGGAGTCGAGCACCCGGCCGCCCTCGTTGAGGATCAGCCCACGCTTGTTGTCGAAGGGCACCCCTTCGATCGGCACACCGGTGTAGCCGACCGAGCGCAGGACGAGCCCGCACTCGATCTCCTCCCGCTCGCCGGTGTCCTTGGCCACCAGCCGACCGCCCTCTTCGACCAGTTCGTTCTTCCCGACCACGATCGATTCGACCCTGCCCTCGCCCTTGATCTCCACCGGCGAGACGAGGAACCGGAGCACGATCCGCTGCTTCTTGCCGGTCGGCGCGCGTTCGGAGAACTCCTTCAGCGTCTCGACGTTGACCCGCGTCGTCTTGTCGGCCTCCTCGGAGGCGAGGAAGGCGGCGCTCGCCGGGTCGAGCTGCATGTCGGCGGGATCGACGATCACGTCGGCGTCCTCCATCACCCCGAGCTCCTTGATCTCGGGATTGGTGAAGGCGGCCTGGACCGGGCCGCGGCGCCCGAGCACGACGATCTCCTCGATTCCCTTGGCGTCGAGCAGCTCGATCGCGTGGTCGGCGGTGTCGGTCTGGCGCAGCTCGTGGTCGGTCAGCGCCAGCATCCGCGCCACGTCCATCGCCACGTTGCCGTTGCCGATCACCACCGCGCGCCGGGCGGAAAGGTCGAAGTCATGGTCGGCGTAGTCGGGGTGGGCGTTGTACCAGCCGACGAAGGCGGTGGCGGCGGCGGATCCCGGCAGGTCCTCGCCGGGGACCCCGAGCGAGCGGTCGGTCTCGCAGCCGACCGTGAAGACGATCGCGTGGTAGAGCCCTTCCAGCTCCTCGACCTCGACGTCGTGGCCGATCTTCACGTTGCCGAAGAAGCGGAAGCCCTCCCGCGCCGCCGTTTTTTCGTAGACCCGGGTCACCGACTTGATCTTCGGATGGTCGGGGGCGACGCCGCCGCGGACCAGGCCGAAGGGGGTGGGGAGGCGGTCGAAGAGGTCGACCTGGGCGTGGACGTCACCGTCTTTGAGGATGTGCTCGGCGGCGTAGAAGCCGGACGGGCCGGCGCCGACGATGGCGACGCGAAGAGGGTTCTCAGGGGTACCGATCTTGGGCATCTCTCTCCTAGGACGCGGCGGGCAGGGTGGCCGCGCTGTGGACGCCGTCGAGGGCGTCGAGCGCACGGCCCACCGACATCGAGACGCAGGTGAAGATCGGCGTCTCCGACTCGGTGTACTCGCTGGACTCGGTCGGGCGCAGGTCGTTGACCAACTGCAGGAATTCGCCGGGGTCGTCGCCCTCGAAGCAGACGACGAACTCCTGGTCGTCGATCCCGTAGGAGTAGGTGGTGTTGATCGTGATCTCCGGGTACCTGCGGCCGATCTCGATATGGCTTTTCATGATCCGACCGCGCTCGGCGGGCTCGAGGCCGTACCAGCGGCGCTGCTTCACCATCGGGTAGAGGAAGAGGTACTTGCGGTCGGAGACGCAGATCTCCGGCCGCGCCTTCTCCTCCGAGTACGGCGAGGCTTTGGTCATCGAGAGGAACGAGTAGGGCGTCTCGCACCACTTCGCCAGGCCCGACTGCCCGAGCACCACGTGGAAAGTGTGGATGTCATCGAGGTTGGCGCTCTGGCTGAGAAGGACCAAGTCGACATCGCCGCGCGTACCTATGGTTGAGTAGGCGCGCAGCGACCGATCGATGCCGAAGTCCTCGCATGCGGCGAGGAACTCCTGCTTGTCGGCCGCGCGGAGATCGGCGTCGCGTCGGCGCCAGGCGGGGTCTACCTTGAAGAAACTGAATTTGGCGAAAGTCCGCTCGGCGGCCATTGCCCTGACGATACCGGGGTGCCTGCTTCTGTTCGGCGCTGCGGCGGCCGAGGGCGCCGCAGCGCCGACCTTGACCGGGGTGCCGAAAGTCAACCTGGTCTGGGTACCGCCGTCGACGACGGTCGCCGAACTCGCCCAGGCGGGCTTCTCCCCGGGGCTGATGAGCGCCGGGCTGGGGACGGTCACGCCGACCCAGACCTACCTCGACGTCGGCGCCGGCAACCGGGTCTTCAACTCGCTCTACGACAGCGGGATCCCGTCCGAGCCGGAAACCGAACTCGAGTGTGGCGCCTGGTTCGAGCAGGCGGTGAAGCGGGCCGGATCGGCGCCGGACGAAATCGAACCGGGGCTGCTGGCGCGGCGCCTTCAGCAGGCGGGCATGGGCGCCGTCGGCCAGGGGCCGTCGGCCTGCCCGCTCGGGATCGATCTCAGCGGCGGGTTCTTCGACTCGGTCGGCGAAGGGAAAGGCCTCCTCGTCGACTCCTCCGCGCCGCTCTCACTGGCAGCCCGGATCGCCGAAGGAGCCGTCGAAAAGTCCGGTCTCGCGATCGCGATCGCGAGACCGACCGGGAAGACCGACGACCCGGTCCCGATCGGCATCGCCGGCCCCGGCTTCGACGGCGACCTCACCTCCGACACCACCCGTACCGACGGCTACGTCGCCTCGACCGACATCGCGCCGACGATCCTCGACCATTTCGGCCTCGACGTCCCCTCGCAGATGTCGGGACAGCCGATCCGTGCCGAAGGCTCGGTCGACCCGGCGGGGATCGAAGCGCGTGGCGCCCGGATGGCGGTGGTCTCCCACCGGCGCGGCCCGGTGATCGGCCTCAGCCTGCTCGCCTGGGTGATCGCGGCGGCGCTGCCGGCGCTGCTCTCGCGGGGCGCCCTCGCCGCGCTCGCGGTGCGCCTGCTCGGCCTCTCGGTCGTCTACCTGCCCCTGATGCTGCTCGCCGGCGCCGCGCTCGAACCGGCCGAGTACCCCGAAATGCTCCTGGTGATGATCGCCGCGCCGGCCCTCGCGGCGCTCACCTTGAAGGTGCTCCCCGGCTACCGGGCGCTCGCCGTCGCGGCGGCGCTCACCGTCTGCGCCTACGCGATCGACGCGATCGCCGGGTCGCCGCTCAGCTCACTGTCCCTGCTCGGTCCCAATCCGGGCCTCGGGGTCCGCTTCTACGGGATCGGCAACGAGCTCGAGGCACTTCTCGCGGTGCTGATCGTCGGCGGCATCGGCGCCGGGTTGGCGGGCTTCGCGCCGCGCCTCTCGGCGGGCCGCTGCGCCGCCGCGTTCCTCGCGATCGGCCTCCTCTTCGCCGCGATCTTCGCCTCCGGTGAGTTCGGCGCCGACGTCGGCGCCGCGATCGTCTTCCCCGCCGGGGTCGCGGGTGCGGCGGTCGCGGTCACCGGTGGGCGTCGCCGATGGATCGTCCTCGTGGTCGCGATCCCCCTCGCCGTGCTCGGCCTGCTCGCCCTCGCCGACCTGGTGACCGGCGCCAACTCGCACTTCACCCGCTCGGTGCTCGACGCGGGCGGCCTGCGCTCGCTCGGCGACGTCGCCCAGCGCCGGCTCCAGCTCTCCGGCCACAGCTTCACCCGCCCGGTACTGCTGGTCGCCCTGCCGGTGGTCGCGGCGCTGGCGGCCCTCGCCTGGTGGCGGCGCGACCGGCTTTCAGCCTGGGTCCGCGACTACCCGGCCGTGCGGGCGGCCCTGATCGGCGCCGTCGTCGCCACCGTGGTCGGCACCCTGGCCAACGATTCAGGCGCTCTGCTGCTGGAGATCGGCTCCGCCTATCTCCTCGTCCTGGTCGGTTGGGCCTGGGCGGAAGCAGGGAGATCCGCGCGCGCCGCGTAATCCTCAGGCAGGGAACGGGTAGAGGTTCTCGTGCAGGCCGCCCTATCAACTACCCTTAGATGCTCGTGCGCATAGGTCTTGTCTCGCCATATTCCTGGTCTTTCCATGGGGGCGTGAACCGGCACGTCGAAGCGCTCGCCGAGGAGTTCCTGGGCAGGGGTCACGACGTGCGCGTCCTCGCACCGGTCGATCCGCCCGGGCTGCTCAGCCGTGCCACGCACCGGACGACTCCGCAGGCGCTCGATCTGCCCGACTACCTGGTGCCGCTCGGCCGCACGGTCGGCTTCGGCGCCAACGGCGCTGTCTCCAATATCGCGGCGACGCCGGTGAGCGGCTACGTCCGTCCTCGGCACGAGGTCCGGGCGGGCGAATTCGACGTGATCCACGTCCACGAGCCGCTCGCCCCATTGGTCGGCTGGAACGCCGTGCTCGGCGCCAAGACTCCGGTGGTCGGCACCTTCCACGCCTACTCGACCAAGCCTTTCCCCAATTACCTGGCCAGCGCCTTCGGCGCCCGCCGGATGTTCAACCGACTCTCGGCCCGCATCGCGGTCTCCGAGGCGGCCGCCTGGACGGGGCAGCGCTGGTTCGGCGGCGAGTACACGATCATCCCCAACGGCGTCGACGTCGTCGCCCCGCGCCAGATCGAGCGCATCCCTGCCGACCACCTGCGGATCGTCTGCGTCGGGCGGACCGACGAGCGCAAGGGGATCCCGGTCCTCCTCTCGGCCTTCAGCGCGCTCACCGAGCACATCCCGGCCCGGCTCACGCTGATCGGGCTCACCCCGGAGGATCTGGATCGCTATGGAGTCGAACCGGAGGTCCGCGGGCGGATCGACGCTCTCGGGAAGGTCGATCAGGACCGGTTCTGGGCCGAGGTCGCGGGCGCCGACGTACTTTGCGCGCCGTCGCTCGCCGGCGAGAGCTTCGGCATGGTCCTCACCGAGGGCTTCGCCTGCGGGACGCCGCCGATCGCCTCGGCGATCGCCGGCTACAGCGACGTCGTCAGCGACGGAGTCGACGGAATCCTCGTTCCACCTGGCGATGCGAAAGCACTTGGTGAAGCGCTGCAGAGGGTCTGGCATGAGCCGGAGCGGCTCGCGGCGATGCGCAGTGCCGCCCGCCACAGCGCCAAACGCTATGCCTGGCCGCGGATCGCCGACCAGGTGACGACCGTCTACGAGCGCGCGGTGTCCTGCCCGGAGCCGGCCGGCGCCGTCGCCCGCACCGCCCACTGGATGGGCCTGAGGCCGGCAGACGGCAATCCGCCGATCCCGCCGCGGAAGCTGCCTTCGCTCGACCCTGCCCCCGCCCAGACCGGAAGCCGCCGCCGCCGAGTCGCCCGTCGCCTCGGGCTCGGCTTCGCCGCCGCGCTCGGCACCTTCCTCACCTGGGAGGCGTTGAAGCGGATCGGCGTCGACGAAGTGGCGGAAAGCATCGTCCGCTCCAACCTCACCTTGGTCTTCCTCGCCTTCGCGTTGATGTCGGTCTCGATGTTCTTCCGCGCCGCGTCCTGGTACTGGATCGTGCGGGCGGCGCTGCCGGGCCGTCCGGTCCGCCGCCGCGACGTCACCTCGGCGACGATGATCGGCGTGCTGATGTCGGCGACCCTGCCGGCCCGCCTCGGTGAGCCCGCCAGGGCGCTCGCCCTCGCCCGACGCACCGGCCGGATGCGGGAGACCTTCCCGGTACTGCTCGGCACCCTGGTCTCACAGACCTTGCTGAACCTGGTGGCGCTGGCGCTGCTCGGGGTGATCATCGTCTCGACCACGCCGCTCTTCCACTCCGGCACCAAGCAGCTCTTCGCCTTCAGCCTGGTGCCGTTGATCCTGCTCCTCGTCGTCCTGGTCGCGCCGGTGATCATGCGGCAGACGGGTAACGGGCGAGTGGCCCGGATCGGCGCCGCCGCGCACCGGGCGATGGTCCAGGTCCGCGCCGGCCTCAAGATCTTCCGTGACCCGCGCGAGGGCGCCGCCGCCGCGGCCGCCCAGCTCGGCGCCTGGGCGATCCAGCTCTCCGCCTGCTGGACGCTCCTCTACGCGCTCGGCCTCGACGGCCGGGCGGGGATCGGCGCCGCCGCCGCGGTCCTCTTCGCGGTCAACGTCACCGCGGTCGTCCCGGCGACCCCGTCGAACATCGGTGTCTTCCAGCTGGCGGTGATCAGCGTCCTCCACACCGGATTCGGGGTGAGCACCGCCGACGCGCTGGCCTACGGAGTGATCCTGCAGGGGGTCGAGATCGCCACCGCCGTGGCGCTCGGCCTGCCCGCCTTGGTCCGCGAGGGCCTCACCTGGAGCGACCTGCGCGTGCAGGCGCTGTCGACCGCGCCTGTTCACCTCGAGCCGTATCACTCTCGGCGCAGGGATTCACCCAGGCCGGTCAGCTTCGCCTCCAGGTCGAAGTAGACGTTCTTCGACCCACGCTCGAAGACTTCGCTGTAGGAGCGGACCGGAGCGCTTTGCGCGATCAGGGTGATCGTCCCGTCCTCCAATGCCGAAAGTGAGTGGATCTCGTCGGGATCGATGACCATCGTCTCGCTGGTCGCGAGCGACCGACTCGTGATCTCTCGGAGCAGCGTAGGGGACGCGTCGTCGCGTTCGAAGCGCGTGTCGGTGAAGCCACCCTGCAGGACGATCGAGCTGAGCCAGAACCGGTGGTTGTGAGCGACCATGGCGTGGCCTTCGCGGCGCAAGCGCTTGGGCTTGTACTCGTGCAGCCACAGTTCGAATGACCGATCTGGCGTTTCGCCCAGGAACCACTTGTAGTGGGTGGTCTTCTCGACCGAACGGGCGACGTCGACCGCGCCGGGGAGATTGATGCCCAGATCGGCGGTCAGGCGGTCGGCGCCTGCCGCGGCGAAGGCATCGGCGGCCCGTGCGTGAGCGCTCGCCCGGTCGGACCAGTCGAACGTCGCCAAGGTCTCGCGAAGCCGAGCGAGGGATCCACCGTCATCCGAGCTACTCATCCGGGTCGTCCTCCTCCTCGTCGACCACGTCCCGATGATCGCGAGCTTCCTTCAGGGTCTCCCGCATCCACGATGCGTACCGACGATCGTACTCCTCGAGGTAGCTGTCGAAGTCGCGGTCGAGCGTCATTCCTTGCTTCTTCAGGTGGACGCGTAGGTCGTCCTCGGAGGTGCTCGGCCTGAGCATGAAGCTCGTGAACTCCTGGGCTTTGAAGTCCTGCTCGGCGAGCGTCCAGGTCGAATGGTCGCGGCCCCACCTGGCCGTGGTGGGGAAGGCGGAGCGGCCATCCTTCTCGATGCTGGAGTCGTAGATGCAGTCGTCGAACATCTCGACCCGATTGAGCACGGGGACGTTCTCGTAACAAAGAGCGATCCTGCCGACCTTCTTGCGGATCCGCCATAGCGCCACGTGGACCATGATCAGGTCGAGTTCCAGTTTCTCTCGGATCTCCTCCTCGGAGCGGCCCGCGTTCTCGTCGCGACGGAGGCGCTCTTCGACCGCCCGTTTCATCGCCGGTGGACTGCACGGGTCGATCAGGCGCAGCCGCAGTTCACGCAAATCCTGTGCGACTTCGCGGGTTTCGATCCTGGCCGGGACGTAGATCCCGGTGGGACCCGAGAAGTAATAGATCTTGGAGCGCGCGAGGTCCCTGGTCACGTCACGGTTGAAGCGCAGGTCGGTCCCGTTGTTGGAGGCATAGAGATCCAATGGCAGTCGCTCGTCCTGCCAGCGCCGTGAGTTGCGCTCCGCCTCTTCGATCAGCTCGGAGATGCCGCGATCGAGGACCGTCCGCTGTTTGGCGAGTTCCGTGGTCAGCAGGAGGCGGGCTTGGCGCTCGGCGTAATGGGAGAAGAACGCCCACCAGGCGGCCGAGGCGGAGACGCCCACCGACACCCCGATGAGCAGATCGTGCGCGATATGAGGCGAATGCCAGTAGATCGCGGTGACGATCCCGAGCGGCAGGAGCACCCCGAGTAGGACCGCGATCCAGAATGCGATGCGCTTGGCGAATCGACGACGTTCGACCTCCCACTGTGGCGCACCGAGGTCGGCCATAAGACGCGGCAGGCTACCACCGATACCGATCGATTCTCAGGCCAACAGATCAGGATGTACGCCTGCCCGAGGATGGCCTGATCGGCGTCGCTTAACGCAATATTCGCTGATCTGTAAAAAACCCTCGTGTAACAGGCTACGATGGCCGGGAAGGGGTGTCGCCACCGATCCCAGGCCGGCTCCCCTCGCATGCCGGGAGGCGCCGGCCGGCGACGGGGCCATCCAGCCGTCGCCGGCCCGCTCCGGCACTCCGCGGTGCGTCAGCCGACCGGCTCGGCCGCGGACTCGGCTTTCGCCTCGTCCGCGTCGCCGTCGTCGGTGCTCGGGTCCTCCTCGGGCGGCAGGTCGCCACCGCGCTCGGTCCCGGCGATCAGTTCGTCGGAGGTCTTGCCCTCGGGGATGAAGCCGGACTTCATGCCGAAGTAGACCGCCTGCGGGTGGTGGGCGATGATCGCCACCGTCGACTGCTCCGGCATCACCGCGTAGCCGCCCGAGAGGGTCATGCCGATCGATTCGAGGCCGAGCAGGCGCCAGACCTTCTCGTGCTCGGACTGGTCCGGGCAGGCCGGGTAGCCCCAGGAGTAGCGGCGTCCCTGGTCGAGCGGGATCTCGAGGCCGCGGCGCACCTCCGAGTGCAGCCACTCGGCCAAACCCTCGGCCGACTGGACGCCGAGCCCGTGGACGAAGTACTGCTCAGTGACCTCGCCTTCGGCGCCGAGCCGGTCCATCAGCTCGGTCACCTCGGCGCCGACGGTGACGCCCTGCAGGGCGACGACGTCGCGTTCGCCGGAGTCGACCGGTCGATAGAAGTCGGCCAGGCAGATGCGGTCGTGCTTCGGCTGCCGCGGAAATACCAGACGCTCCAGCTCGACCTCGGGGTTCTCCGGGTCGAAGATGACCAGCTCGTTGCCGTCGCTGTTGCAGGGGAAGTAGCCCAGCCGTGCCTTCGGGTGCAGGTAGTCCTGCTCCCGCCACATCCGTTCGAGCCGCGGCACGAAGCCCTCCTCGCCGTCGTGCCCCTCGACCAGCTGCCGCCAGGCCTCGCCCTTGATGCCTTTGCCGCCCCAGTGGAGCTTGAAGAGGACGTGGCGGTCGAGGTAGGGGTAGATGTCGTCGAAGTCGACCTCGACGTCGCGCACCCCGAGGTAGGGCGGGGTCGGGATCGGGTTGTCGGTGGCCGCCCTGGAGCGGACGCTCGAGTCGGTGGTCGGCGGACCGGTGTCGGTGTCGACCGGCTTCTC
>DATNAG010000114.1:0-48374 GCA_035572835.1 Solirubrobacterales bacterium | reverse complement strand
CCGCAGCGCGTAGCGGCGGTCGTCGTCCTGCATGAAGTACATCTCGTCCTTGTAGTTGTCCCAGTGGCCGGAGCGGTGCCAGAGGCCCTCGTCGAGCACCTGCGGCGTCGCGATCTCCTTGTAGTCGCGCTTGCGCAGCTGGTCGCGGACCTCGGTTTCGATCAGACGCAGGAGCGTCGTCCCGTTGGGGAGCCAGAAGGGCATGCCGGGGGCCTCGGGGCGGAGCATGAAGAGGTCGAGCTCGGGGCCGAGCCGGCGGTGATCGCGCGCTTCGGCCTCGGCGATCCGCTCGAGGTGGGCCTCGAGATCCTTGTTCGAGAAGAAGGCGGTGCCGTAGATGCGGGTGAGCTGCTCGCGGTTCTCGTCGCCGCGCCAATAGGCGCCCGCGACCGAGCTCAGCTTGATCGCCTTGATCCGCGCGGTCGAGGGCGAGTGCGGGCCGCGGCAGAGGTCCTCGAACTCGCCGTTCTTGTAGAGCGAGACGGTCTCCACGCCTTCGTTCTTCACCAGGTCCTCGATCAGCTCGACCTTGAAGCCCTGGCCCTGGGAGCCGAAGATCTCGATCGCCTCGCCGACCGGGACGTCGCGGTGGGAGAAATGCTCGTCGGCGGCGATGTGCTTTTCCATCGCCTTTTCGATCTTCGGCAGGTCGTCTTCGGTGATCCGTGTATCGGGCGGGAACTCGAAGTCGTAGTAGAAGCCGGACTCGATCGGCGGGCCGATCGTCACCTTGGTGCCCGGGTAGAGCTCGGTCACCGCCTCGGCCATCACGTGGGCGGCGTCGTGCCGGATCAGCTCCAATGCCTCGGGGTCGCGTTCGGTGAGGATCGACACCTCGGCGCCGTGCTCGGGCAGCGGCGCGTCGAGGTCGCGCAGGGCGCCGTCGACCTTGATCGCCAGCGCCGCCTTCGCCAAGCCCGGGCCGATCGCCGCGGCGGCGTCCGCGCCGGTCGCCCCGGCGGGGAGCTCGAGCGGCTTGCCGTCGGGCAGGGTGACGACGATCTTGTCGGTTGCGGCCTCCACGGAGGGCAGGATACGGGGCGTCAGCGGGCGGGGCCTTGGCGGGCCTGGCGCACGGCGATCAGCGGGCAGACGCTCTGCTCCGCGATCGGGCCCTTCACTTCCCAGAGCACGTAGGGCGCGACCACCTTGCGCAGCCGCAGCCCCTCGAAGGGCGGCTGGTGACGCGAGCCCTCGACGACGACGTAACGGGCCCCCGTCGGCGGCTTCCCGTCGGCTTCCGCGCGGGTCTCGATGCAGACCCGACCGCCGCGCAGCTCCCAGGCGATGTAGTTGGTGCCGTGGTCGTCTGCGAGCAGTTCGGGCGAGGCGAGGACGACGGTCGAGCCATCCTCGACCAGTGGGCGCAGCCGGGTGAGCGACGACGTGTAGGACGACGGGCCGACCGGCGCGTTGGCGAGCGCCAGCGCCGAGCAGAGCCCGGCGGCGCCGAGGAAGACGACCGCGGCGGCGAGCGCGAGTCGAGCCCAGGATCCTTCCGCGGTGCCTTTCTTCGGCATGGCCGAAGAAACGAACCACGCAGCCTCGCGGGTGAGCGGCAGGAGGATCGTCAGGGCGCAGAGCGGCGCGGCTACCTCGATCGCCTTCGCCGCCGTGTAGGCGGTGCCACCGACCCGGGCGGCGAGGTAGGCCACCGCGGCGACGGCGAGGCCGGCGAGGACGATCATCTCGCGCCGCTTCCAACAGGCCCAGATGCCGTAGATGAGGAGGACGGTCGCGAAGGCGGCGCCGAGGTAGTAGGCGGCGGCCGGGACCGCGCCGTCCCCGGGCGCCAGGCGGAAGTCCCCGGAGGGCCAGATCCCGAGCGCCTCGAACGGTGAGATCTGTCCGAACAGGTTGCCCAGGCCCGGGCCGTTCGGGTCGAAGGTTTCGAACCTGTGGAAGTCGATCATCCGCCCGATCTCCGGGGCGATCAGGACGACCAGCGCGAGGACCGCGATCCCGACAGGCTTCGCCAGATCCCTCGCCGCGGAGAGCACCCGCTCCCGGTTCCCGAACCAGCCGATCACCGCCTCGGCGAACGCCCAGACCACCACCGTCCCCAGCAGCCAGAGGAGGCCCGGGAAGCTGTAGACGTAGACGGTGCCCATCGCGATCAGAGCGCAGGGGACGAAGCGGAACGGCGAGTCGATCGGCTCGCGCCATGTCTCGCGCAGGGCGAGGACGAAGCCGAGCAGCAGGAAGGCCTCGATCGTCTCCTTGAAGGCGCCCTGGGCGAAGTAGCTCGCGACCACGTAGGCGAGCCCGACCACCAGCGCCGCCGCGGTGCGCGGCAGCGGGCGCAGCTCGCGGAAGGCCCCCAGCGCGGTCAGCGGCGCCAGCACCGCGATCGCCACGCTGAGGCCGCTGAACCCCTTGACCAGGCCGATGCCGAGGCCCTTGTTCAAAGCGACGACGATCGAGTGGGGACCGAGCGGGTAGCCCTGCCGGATGAGCTGGCCGGAGTGACCGTGGGCGAGCTGGTCGGCGGCCAGCAGATGCTGGGACATGTCGGGGTTGAAGCTGGTGCCGAGGATCCCGAAATGGCCTTCGACGATGAACGGCAGCGAGGCGGAGAAGGCGGCGAGGACGGCGACCGGCCAGCCCGCCCCGATCGCCTCGCGCCAACCGACACCGCGGCCCTGCAGGTAGACGGCCGAGGCGGCGACGAGGGCGAGGACGACGATCGCCGAGACCTCCCCGTGGCCGGGCAGCCGCACCGTCCCCCAGCAGACCGCGCAGAGGATCGCCAGGCCGACCGGGCCCGAAGCCCAGGACCAGCGGCGCCTGCCGCAGAGGGTGATGACCGCCTGGCCGATCGCCAGGGCGGCGACGCAGATGGCGAGGGCGGCTGCGTAGGTGCCGATCACAGGATGGCGAGCCTAGACTCTGAAGATGATGGCGTTCGCCCCGCCCGCCCGGCACCTGCTGCGTGCCAAGGATCTCGCCGACGCCCGCTACGCGGAGCCGCTCGGGGTCGAGGAGATGGCCGCGGCGGCGGGGCTCTCCCGCGCCCACTTCAGCCGCGAGTTCCGCCGCGCCTTCGGCGAGTCCCCGCACGGCTACCTGCTGACCCGTCGGCTGGAGCGCGCGGCGGCGCTCCTGCGCAACACCGATCGCTCGGTCGCCGAGGTCTGCCTCGACGTCGGCCTGACGAGCGTCGGCTCCTTCACCACGAGCTTCAAACGGACCTTCGGCAAGACGCCGACCGAGTACCGCGCCTCCTTCCCCCCTGCCTCCGCCTTCGCCGTCGTGCCCGGCTGCGTGGTGCGCGCCAACGCCCGTCCGCGAAAGCGCACGTTTCGAGAAGACAGCTCGTCGGGCGCCTCCTAGAGTCGATCCATCGCTGCTGAACGGAACGAACGGAGGACGAAGTGAAGATCGCGAACGCGCAGTTGTGGGTGCAGGACCAGGAGGAGGCGCTGGCCTTCTGGACGGAGAAGGTCGGCTTCGAGGTGCGGGCCGACGTGACGCTCGAGGAGATGGGTGACTTCCGCTGGCTGACGGTGGGCCCGCCCGGACAGGAGGACGTCTCGATCGTGCTGATGGCGGTCCCCGGCGAGCCGATGATCGACCAGGTGACGCAGGCACAGATCCGCGATCTCGCCGCCAAGGGGTTCGCGGGCACGGTGTTCCTGACCACCGAGAACTGCCAGGCCGACTACGAGCAGCTGGTCGCCCGCGGGGTCGAGTTCACCGAAGCGCCGGAAGAGCGGCCCTACGGGATCGACGCGGGCTTCCGCGATCCCTCCGGGAACGCGATCCGCCTCACCCAGGTGACCTGGGCGCTGACCTCCTACTAGGAGGGATTGGCGGGGCCCCGGAGGCGAGCGGGGCGGCCGGGCGAAGGCCGCCCCGTCCGGCCGCCCTGAACCGGACGGCTAGTTGCCTTCTTCGTCGGGCGTCGTCTTCTTCGACGGCTTGCCCTGGCCGCCGCCGGACTCGGCGCTCTTGGCGCCACCGCCCGCTTTCTTTTCGAGCTGCTTCAGTTGCTGCTGGAGCTGCTTCTCGACCGCCTTCGGCAGGTTCGGGCTTTTCAGCCGCTGGTGCAACGCCTTGATCTGCTTCGTCAACACCGGCTGGGCCGCGGTCGGCGTCGCGTCCCCGGGCTGGGCTGGCTTGCCGCTCTCGTCGGAGCCGCCGGAGAGAAGCAGGGCGACGACGACGATGGCCAGCACGAGCCCACCGAGCACGATGCCGACGCCTTTGGCTCCTCTGGCCTGGATCGACCGGCGGAGCTTGACCAGCTGCGGGGGCGGCGCTTCGCGCTCACCCTCACCGGCCGCGGCGCCGGCCGCGGCCGCGGACTCGACCGTGTGGACGTGTTCGGTCCACTGCTCGCCGTCCCACCAACGGAGGCCCTGACCGCTTGGATCGTCATACCAGCCGGCCGGTATCCCCGACCCGCCCGGCGTCTCGGTCGAGTTCACGCCGCGATTATGGCGATTTGCGGACGGGAATTTGTGAACTGCCGCTACAACTGTTCTGCATCCTCATCCAGAAGGTCGAGATTCGGCTCGTTCGAGTGCCCGCCGCTCCAGCTCGAGCAGGAACGCTTCCTTGCCCGCCATGTAGGCGAGGCGATCTTCAGGGTGCAGTCGCGCCGACTCGCGCTTGATCGCCTCGTAGCGGGCCGCCTCCTCCGCGTGGGTGCGGAGGTAGTCGCGGAAGACGAGGTGGCGCAGCTCTTCCCCGCTGCCGGCCTCGCAGACATGCAGGTGGTGGCTGCGCGGCCGCTCCGGCGGCTTGCCGAAGAAGTGGTACTCGGGCGCCGTGGCGAAGGGGACGAACAGGTAGCCGATCGCCTCCAGTGGCTCGACGTAGGCGGCCCGCGGCTCGAGCGCCGCCACCGACACCTGCAGGTCGATGATCGGCTTCGCCGCCAGGCCCGGCACCGCGGTCGAGCCGACGTGATCGAGCCGGACCGCGACGACGCCGAGTGCCTGCGCCACGCGCGCCAGCTCCCGCTCGGCCTCCTCCGGCCAGCTCGGGTCGTAGTCGACGATCCGCACCGCCGGGTCCCGTTCCTCCCCCATGTGCCGACCTTAGAACGGAAAAGGGCCCCTGACGGGGCCCCCTGTTTCCGAAGGACGTGCCACCAGCGACTCAGACGTCACTGGCTCGTCGGTCCTCAAGCTTTGAAGTTCGGCCGCCGGTTTCCGACGACGTGTGCATAAACCCCTCCTCCAGGGAAAAGTTGCACTTGCTAGATTCCTCCGCCCCGGGCGTTTAGCTCAGTTGGGAGAGCGCCAGCTCGACAAGCTGGAGGTCACTGGTTCGAGCCCAGTAACGCCCATGCACCCGGATCTGGCTCTCGCGTCTAGATGTGGTCGCTGGGAAGGTGCCAGCGGCGCGGCGCGATCAACTCGTCGATCTCCTCCGGGCCCCAGCTGCCGGGCTCGTACGGGATCGCGGGCGGCGGATCGTCCAGCACCGGCTGGGAGATCTCCCAGAGCCGCTCGATCGCGTCGGAGCTGGTGAACAGGGTCCGGTCACCGTTCATCACGTCGTGGATCAGCCGCTCGTAGGGGTCGAGCGCGTCCTTGTTGTCACCGCCGAAGGCGTCGGCGTAGCTGAACTGCATGTGGGCTTCGCCGAGCTGCATCGTCGCCCCCGGCACCTTGGCCAGGAAGGAGGCCGAGATGCTGCCCGGGTCGCCGAGCTCGAAGGTGAGGTGGTCGCGCCCGAAGCCCTCCGGGATCAGCGCCGCGTCGAGCGGGAACATCCGCCGCGGCGGCTGCTTGAAGGCGACCGTCAGCACGTGGTGGCTCTCCGCCATCCGCTTGCCCGAACGCAGGTAGAACGGGACCCCCTCCCAGCGCCAGTTGTCGACGTAGGTCTTGACCGCGATGAGGGTCTCGGTGTCGGAGTCGGGGTCGACCCCGTCCTCCTCGCGGTAGCCGACGTACTGGCCGCGGACGACGTCCTCGCGCCGCAGCGGCAGCATCGAGTCGAAGACCTTCTCCCGCTCCAGCCCGAGCGGCTTCGGCTCCAGCGTGGTCGGCGGCTCCATCGCGACGAAGCCGAGGAGCTGGAACAGGTGCGTGACGAGCATGTCGCGAAAAGCACCCGTGCTCTCGTAAAAGCTCCCGCGCATTTCGATCGAAAGCGTCTCGGGGATGTCGATCTGGACGTGGTCGATGTGGTTGCGGTTCCAGACCGGCTCGAACATGCCGTTGGCGAAGCGCAGCGCCAGCAGGTTCTGCACCGCCTCGCGACCGAGGTAATGGTCGATCCGGTAGATCCGGTCCTCCTTGAAGACCGAATGCAGCCGTTCGTTCAGCTCGTGGGCGGAGGCGAGGTCGGTGCCGAAGGGCTTCTCGGTGATCACCCGGGCATCGTCACCGAGCTTCAGCTTGCCGATCTCGCCGACGGTGCCCTCCGCCGCTTTCGGCGGCAGCGAGAGGTAGAAGAGCAGGTCGACCTCGCCACCCAGTTCCGTCCGGGCGGCCTCGATCGCCTCGCCGAGCGGCTCGAACCCATCGCCGACGCCGACGAAGGAGAGCGCCTTGCCGAAGTCCTCCCACGCTTCGTCGACCCGCGACTTCCGCCCCGAACCGGCGACCGATTCGCGCGCCAGCGTGCGAAATTCGTCGGTGGAGATCGGGTGGCGGGCGGCGCCGATGATCCGGAACCCCTCCGGCATCAGCCCCACCTGGGCGAGGTGGAACATCCCCGGCAGGAGCTTGCGCTTGGCGAGATCGCCGGTCGCCCCGAAAAGAATGATGACCTGGTTCGTCGTCACCGGCTCGGCGGCGCGATCCTCCCGGGCGCTCTCGGTGGTGACGCTCATTGCCGGCAGGCTACACAGCGCCGAACGCCGCTCGTCAAGGCGGCGCCCATATCCTGCGTCGGGATGACGAAGCGGACCGAGGGCGGCATTGAATTCGACCCCGCCGCCCTGGAGCGGACCGAGCGTCGCTTCTTCGGCACGCTCTTCGACGCCGTCCCGCCCGCCGTCGCTGCCGCTCACGGGGTGCGCAAGGCCGAGTTCGGGCCGGTCCAGGCGACCGTCACCGCGGCGGCGCCCGAGGTGCGGACGTTGAACCTGCTGCTCGGCGCCGAGACCGCCGACGCCACCGCCGAGGGATTTCTCGGCGAGGCGATCGAGTGGGCGCGCGGCGAGGGCGCGACCGCCTTCGCCCTCCTCTCGCCCGGATTTCCCGGCACCGAGACGGCCGCCGCGACGCTCGCCGCCGCCGGCTTCGAGCAGAGCGTCAACTGGATGCGCTTCGTCCGCGACCCCCACCCGCCCCGCTTCGAGGCATCGGAGGCGGTCGAGGTGGTCGAGATCGACTCCTCCGACACCGACTCGCCGTTCGGGACGATCGCGGCGCTCGGCTTCGGCCTCCCCGCCTGGGCGGCCTCGCTTCTCGCACCCCTCCCCGGCCTGCCCGACTGGCGCTGCTACCTGGCCAGGATCGACGGTGAGCCGCAGGGCTGCGCGGCGATGCTGCTCGACGGCGAGGTGGCCGAGTTCGGCGTCGCGGCGACGCTCGAGGGCGGCCGCCGGCGCGGCTGCCAGCTGGCCCTGCTGCGGCGGCGGATCGAGGACGCGGCGGCGTCCGGCGCCCGCACCCTCTTCGTCGAGACCGGCGAGCGTGTCCCCGGCCGCCCCTCGAGCAGCTACGCCAACCTTCTCCGCGCCGGCTTCGAAGAGGCCTACCTCTGCCAAGGCTGGAGCGATGCGCGACTTCCTGCGCGCTGAAGCGGCGGGCGGCCTGGCGCTGCTCATCGGCAGCGTCGCCGCCCTGCTCTGGGTGAACGTCGTCGACCCGGCCTCCTACATCTCCTTCTGGGGCACCCACCTGGAGATCGGCATCGGCGGCGCCTCGATCGACGAGAGCCTCGGCCACTGGGTCAACGACGGCCTGATGACCCTCTTCTTCTTCCTCATCTCGCTGGAGATCAAGCGCGAGCTGGTGACCGGCGAGCTCCGTCACCCGAAACGCGCGGCGCTGCCGATCATCGCCGCGCTCGGCGGCATCGTCGTCCCGATCGCGATCTTCCTCGCCGTCACCGGCGGCAACCACGCGAGCGGATGGGGTATCCCGATGGCGACCGACGCGGCGTTCGCGATCGGCGTGCTGGCGCTGCTCGGCGACCGGGTCAGCGAAGGGGTGAAGCTCCTCCTGCTGACGATCGCCGTGGTCGACGACGTCGCCGCGATCCTCGTGATCGCCGTCGCCTACACGGACCACCTCAGCCTCGGTTGGCTGGCGCTGGCGATCGCCGGCCTCCTCGGCGTGACGGCGATGCGGGGACTCGGCGTGCGGCGGATACTCGCCTACGTGCCGATCGGGATCTTCGTCTGGGTGGCGACCTTCGAGTCGGGGATTCACGCCACCTTGGCGGGCGTCGCCCTGGCGCTGCTCACCCCGGCGGTGCCGGTGGGCGGCCGTGACGTCCTCGGCGAGCTCGAGCACCGCCTCCATCCCTGGGTGAACCTGGGTATCCTGCCGCTCTTCGCGCTCGCCAACGCCGGGGTGAAGCTTCAGGGCGGCGAGCTCTCCGACTCGACCGGGCGACGGATCGCCCTGGCGGTCGCGGTCGCGCTGGTGGTCGGCAAGTTCATCGGCATCGGTGGGGCGACGCTGGCGGCGCTACGCCTCCGTCTCGGCACGCTCCCGCCCGGAGTCGACCGTCGCGGCCTCCTCGGCGCGGCGGCGCTCGGCGGGATCGGCTTCACCGTCTCCCTCTTCATCACCCCGCTCGCCTATGACGACCCGCTGCTGGCCGGCGCCGCGAAGCTCGGCATCCTCGGCGGCTCCGTCGTCGCCGCGACGATCGGCGTCACGATCTTCATGACCGGCCGGCGGGTCCGATGACCCAGGAGAAGTGCTCAGGAAAGTCTGTGTTTAGTTTCGGTTGCTGAGGACCCGAAACTCCGCACACACATATTTGACCGGCGCGATCAGTACGCGCGGGCGACGATCGCCTGGAGGTCGGGCTCGTCCTCGGTGACGGGGAGGGTGCCGTCGGGGCGCTGGATGCAGCGGACGCTGACGCCGTCGGCGAGGAGGCGGCGCTCGCCCTCGCTGCCGAGGCGGGCCCACTCGATCCGACCGACGCCCTCGCGGCCGGCGTCGAGCGCCTCCTCGACCGTGGTCACGTCGGTGGTGGATTTGTCGCGGAACTCGGTCGCCTCGGCCAGCATCGCCGCCTGGATGTCGTCGAGTAGGTCGGCGACCCGGTGCTCGACACCCTCCAGCGGCACCTGGCTCTTCTCGCCGCTGTCGCGGCGCAGCAGGGTCACCTGGCCCTCGGCGAGGTCGCGCGGCCCGAGGTCGATCCGCAGCGGCACCCCTTTCAGCTCCCAGTCGACGGCGCGGCGGCCGAAGCCGGTGTGGACGTCGGCGTCGACTTTGACGCGGACGCCGGCGGCGGCGATCGCGTCGCCGAGCTCACGCGCCTTCTCCACCGCCCCGTCCTCGTCGCGGACGACGACGATCGCCACCTGGGTCGGGGCGATCCGCGGCGGCAGGCGCAGCCCCTGGGCGTCGCCGTGCCCCATGATCAGCCCGCCGACCAGCCGGGTCGAGGCGCCCCAGGAGGTGGTCCAGGCGGTCTGGACCTCGCCGCCTTCGTCGGTGTAGGTGATGTCGAAGGCGCGGGCGAAGTTCTGGCCGAGCTCGTGGCTGGTCGCCAGCTGCAGCGCTTTGCGGTCGCGGGTGATGCCCTCGCAGGTCATCGTGTTGATCGCCCCGGCGAAGCGCTCCTCGGCGGTCTTGCGGCCGAGCAGCACCGGCAGCGCCATGGTGTCGACGAGGAAGTCGCGGTAGACCTCATGGTGGATGCGGAGGGCGTACTCGGCGGCGTCCCCGGCGCTCGCGTGGACGGTGTGGCCCTCCTGCCAGAGGAACTCGCTGGTGCGCAGGAAGAGGCGCGGGCGAAGCTCCCAGCGGACCACGTTCGCCCACTGGTTCAAGAGCAAGGGCAGGTCGCGGTAGGAGTTCACCCATTTCGACATCTGCTCGCCGAACACGGTCTCCGAGGTCGGCCGCACGACGACCGGCTCGGCCAGCTCCTTGCCGCCCGCGATCGTCACCACCGCCAGCTCCGGGCTGAAGCCCTCGACGTGCTCGGCCTCGCGCTGTAGATAGCTCTCCGGGATGAAGAGCGGGAAGTAGACGTTGTCGGCTCCGGCCGCCTTGATCCGCTGGTCGATCTCGGCCTGGATCCGCTCCCAGATCGCGTAGCCGTAGGGCCGGATCACCATCGTGCCGCGCACCGGGCCGTTCTCGGCCAGGGCGGCTTTGGCGATCACGTCCTGGTACCAGCGCGGGTAGTCCTCGTTGGGGTCGGCGATCGGCGAATTCGGCATCGCCGCATCCTATGGACGCGAGAAATTGCAAGGGCTCCCCGTCCCTTGCCACACCCAATTTATAGCGCATGTGGCCCTTGTAACAAGCCCCGCCCGTGCCCCATACTGCCCGCCGCCAAAGAGACAGGAGGGTGTGTATGGCGGAGCATTCAGTGGTGATCGTGGGCGGCGGCCCGACCGGGATGATGTTGGCGGCCGAGCTGACGCTGGCGGGAGTCGATGCGCTGGTCCTCGAGCGGCGGCCGAACCATGAACTCGACGGGTCGCGCGCCGGCGGCCTGCACTCGCGGGCGATCGAGCTGCTCGACCAGCGCGGCGTCGCCGATCGTTTCCTGGCCGCGGGCTACACGGCTCAGATCATCTCCTTCGGCGAGACCAAGATCGACATCGGCGACTTTCCCACCCGCCACCCCTACGGGCTGGCGCTTTGGCAGAAACACATCGAGCGGATCATGGCCGAGTGGATCTGGGACCTCGGCGTCGCGGTCCGGTACGGCCAGGAGGTCGTCGGCTTCGAGCAGGGCGCGGAGTCCGTCGAGATCGAACTGGCCGACGGGGGAAAGCTCAGCACCCGTTACCTCGTCGGCTGCGACGGCGGGCGCAGCCGGATCCGCAAGACGGCAGGCATCGACTTCCCCGGCGCCGAGGCGAGCAAGAGCACGATCGTGGCCGAGGCGCAGATGGCCGACGAATCCGGGTTCGGGCTCCATCGTGGGCCGCTCGGCGTCGGTGGCATCGGCCCGATGGAAGGTGGCGAGACGCTGAGGATCGTCGTCCCCGAGGCGCACCTGGAAAGCGGCGACGAACCGTCGCTCGACGAACTGCGCGATGCCCTATTCACGGTCTATGGCACCGACTTCCGGGTGCACAGCCCGACCTGGATCTCCCGCTTCACCGACGCGACGCGGCAGGCGGCCTCGTACCGCGCGGGACGGGTCCTGCTCGCCGGCGACGCCACCCACATCCACTCGCCGATGGGCGGCCAAGGCATCCCGATGGGCATGGAGGACGCGGTGAACCTCGGCTGGAAGCTCGCCCAGGTCCTGAAGGGCGTCTCGCCGGAGAGCCTTCTCGACACCTACGAGGCGGAGCGTCGCCCGGCAGTCGCGCGGTCGCTCAAGTACACGATGGCCCTCAATGCCCTGATGCGCGTGGATCCCCGCACCGAAGCGCTTGCAGACACGCTGGCCGAGGTGACGGTGATGGACGAGCCGCGCAGGCACCTCGGTGCCCTCGCCTCGGGCCTCGGGATCCGCCTCGACCTCGGCCCGGGACACCCGCTGCGCGGTCGACGCGTCCCCGACCTCGACATCGCCACCGCCGCCGGCCCCACCACCGTCTACGCGCTGCTCCACGGGGCGCAGCCGTTGCTCCTGAACCTGGGCGATCCGGATGCCGTCGACATCCGGGACTGGGCCAACCAGGTGCGGATGGTGGACGCGAGGTGTGACGCACCGTGGGAGCTCCCGGCGATCGGCGAGGTCGTTCCCCCGACGGCGGTCCTGGTCCGCCCAGACGGCCATGTCGCCTGGGTCGGCGAGGATGACCTGGACACCGGCCTCACCGAGGCCCTCGCCACCTGGTTCGGCGCCCCGGTGGCGGCCTAGCGGGAGCCCGTGCGACCCGGCGAGGGGATGACGGCGGGGTGCCAGGTGCCGACGTCCTTCAGCCCTTCGCCTTTGGTCTGTCCCCGCTTCTTGTCGGCGGCGAAGGTATAGAGCGGCAGGCCGCGATAGGTGACCTGGATCGTGCCTTCCGGGCGCTGGATCGTCCCCAGCTTCCCCGGGCCCTCGGGGACGACGCCGGCGGGGACCGTGAGCGGATGCCAGATCCCCGTGCAGCCGCTCGCCTCGGTGCAGATGAACTTCCCGTGGCGCTCGGCGCTGAGGCTGTAGAGCGTGCGGCCGGAGATGGTCGTCAGCACCGTGCGGCGGCCGAGCCGCAGCGACTTCGCCACCTTCTTCGGGCCGCTGCCGGCGGTGGGCCCGGCGGCTTCGCCGCCCGCCGCCGGGTACAGGCCACCGCCGGCTGCAGGCGCCGACGTGACCGCGGTCGAGAAAGTCCCGTCTTCGCTCAAGCCGGTCCCTTCGCTGTTGGTCGAGACCAGTCGGTAGTGGTAGACGGTGTCGGCCGCCAGGCCGGTGACCGGCTGAGACACGTTGGTGATCCCGGGGGTCACGGTGGCGTCGGGCATCGGAACGCTGGTCCCGTATGCGGTCGTCGTCCCGTATTCGAAGTGGTAGGTCGTGGTGGCGCCGTAGCCGTAGACGACCCCCTCCAGTTCAAAACCTTCCGCCGTCCGCACGACGGGTGACAGCCGCCGGTGGATACAGCACCGCCGCCGACGCGCTCACCGCCGACAGGGCCGCGGCGACGATCAGCCCGACTGCGACCGTCGCCACGCCATACCCGATAAGAACCCTGCCCCACGACGCGCGCTTCATCGTTCCCTCCGTTGCTCGACGTCCTCACCACGACTTTGGTCGTGATACGGGCGCCGGTCGCGAAGGGTTCAGCCGGCGCCGACGCCGGTCAACTCTTGGTGCATTGGTCGATCGCCTTCTTGACGGCGTCCCGGCGCGATTCGGCGCGCGGGCGCTGACCGGTGTTGGCGTACAGGCCCAGATAGGAGATCCGGGTCTCCTCGCAGACTCGCTTCACCGTCGCGCCGATCGAGGCGGTGCTGCCGTGCTTGCCGCCGAGCTCGACGATCGCGCCGTAGCTCTTGCGCACCTTCTTCCAGCGGGACTCGGCGTCGCTCTTGACCGCGTCTTCGGCCACGCCGTCGTAGAGCTCGAGCAGTTTGACGCCGAAGCCTGGCACCGGGGCCGAGAAGCCCCAGGGCGGGTTGAAGCCATGGTCGTAGCCGTAAAAGGCGGTCCCGACCGCGGGACACGGACCGACATGGGGGCAGTTGGCGCGATCGCGAGCCCGGGCGGTGCACTTCCGCGCCAGCGCACCCCGCTTCTTGAACTCGCTCTTTGCCGCAGATACCTCGTCGAACCCGTAGTCGTGGGGCTTGAGACCGAGGACGCAGCGCGTCGCGCCATCGGTCCCGTGCAGGCGGATCACGCTCCAGCACTTGCCCGAATCGGGGAAGCCACTCAACGCCCCGTTGATCGAGACCAGCTTGATGCGCTTTGCACAGGAGCCCTTGCGCTCGGCGGGATCGAACAGACGCGGGGCGAGCCGCGAGCCGCTGAGCGCCTGTTCATCGTCGCCGCCGGGGACCTCGACGTGGATCACCGCGGTGGCCGGTTGAGAGCGGTTGCCGGCCGCGTCGACGGCGACGTAGGTGATCGTCTTCGTCAGGTCCCTGCTGGTGCCGATGCCCGCGGTATAAAGGAACTCGCCGTCACCTTGCAGGAGGCCGCCGAACCCGGTCCACTCGTCGGCGGCGAAATCGATCTTCAGGACTTCCGCGGTGAGCGGTTCGCCGTCGACGTCGCTGTCGTTGGCGAGCACGTTCTCGAGCAGGGTGCCGCCGCGGGGGACGGTCCAGCTGTCGGGGTTGGCCACCGGCGGCGAGCCGTGCCCGCACGCGTTCGGCACCTGGGCGCTCGGACTCTTTGCCTGGATGTAGATCTGGACGGTCGTGCTCGGTGAGGACTTCCCGAGCGTGTTGGTCACGTGGTAGGTGATCGTCGCGACCGACGGTTTGTGTCCCGGGGTCGAGTTCGGCGTGAAGCTCAGCGCGCCGGTCTTCGGGTCGAGTGCGTAGGGATGGTCCTTGACGCCGAAGCTGATGCTGTCGACGTGGGCCGTCAGCGGCAACCCCTGCGGGTCGGCGTCGTTCGCCAGGACGCCGGGGGCGGGCACCGTCAGGTGGCCGTGCTCCTTCACCCAGTAGGCGTCGCAGAGCGCCCGCGGCGCCCCTTTCGCCGGTTCGGGTTCCGGCGGCGGTTTCGGCGCGGGCGGGCAGGTGACGATGACGTTGCTGAGCGCGCCGCTCGGCGAGCGGACCTGGAGCGAGTGGACCCCCTCCAGCGCTCCGAATTCGATCCGTTCCGACGAGACGACCGCGCTCGGCACCACCTGTTCGTCGACCAGCAGGTCGGATCCGGTGACGAATCCGCTCCCGCTCAAGACACCGATCGGTGCTTCACCTTCGTGGAAGCAGGCCGGCTGCACGGCGGCGAGGCTCGGAGCCCCTTCGAACGGCGTCTCGACGCTCAGGTCGTCGATCAGCAGACCGCGAAATCCCTGGTACAGGGCGTCGACGGTGTTGAAGGAGATCCGCACCCGCGCTTCCGGGCTCCCGGCGGCGGCGGAGACATCGACGATGTAGGGATGCCAGGAGCCGGGTTGGGCGAGGCCGTTGTTGGAGTACGGCTCGTCGTGGCTTCCCGCCGGGTTGGAGATCGGATTGAGCTTGCCCGCAGTCGACCAGCTCGCGCCGCCGTCGGTCGAGTATTCGACGTCCATCAGGTCGAAGGCGTCGGCGTTCACCGCCTCGATCTCATACCAGGCCATGAAGGCGACGCGGACGCTGCTCGCCCCGACCAGGTTGAAGGTCGGTGAGGTGAGCTCCCCGGAGTTCGGGGCGCTCGAAATGCAACCGGACTTCGGCTCCGCGTTGGCTTCGACCGCGGCGAAGTCCGATCCGCAGAAGGTCCCGGTCGAGGGCTCGCCGTACCAGGCCGCATGGCTACCCGAGAAGGCGGCAGGCAGATCCCCCGCGTCCGGGAGGGTGACGAGAGCGGGGTTGATCGCCGGAGCGACGCTGATCGTCTGAGGGTTGGCCTGTATATGCCAGAACCCCGAGAACGACCAACCCGCAGCGCCGCTCTCGAATTGCTGTTCCACAACCCGAGTGGCCCCTTTGGCGCCGGCCGGGTGGGCCGCGATCATGACGAGCAGCCCCAGAGCAAGAACGATGATGGTGGCGACGCCACCGAAGGAGGCACGAAGCAGCCCACGCACTGGAATCTCTCTTCCGTAGCGGGGCTCCGATGGACGAGACTCGAAGCACCGCCCCTCCTCTTCGAGAACCGCAGCCTAATTAAGTGCTCCGGGGACGTCAAGCGGTCGATCACCGCGATGTCGCCGCCGCCTGGCTCAGCGGCGCGCGTGACCCCGGACTAGGTCGGGATCGAGCCCACGTGGCTGCTCAGACGAAAGGCGCCTACCGGAATCGAACCGGTGTAAACGGCTTTGCAGGCCGCTGCGTAGCCACTCCGCCAAGGCGCCGAGAAGCGACGTGCAGCTTAGAGCGTAGATTCGGGACGTGGTTGGCCGGGCGTGGTTCGGCCGATGTCTTCGATCCGCGACCGCAGGCGCCTTACTCCGCCTTTTTGCAGGGACGGTTGGTCTTTTCACCCGAGCGGGAACCGGATGGGGCGAACCGGTGGAAAGCCGCTGGGGCCCGCGGTCGCGAATCGCGAGCCAGGTACCCGGTCGACCGCGGCGATACCCGGGCCGCGAGCCGGCGCCGGTCAGGGCTTCTGGGCCCGGACCTCGAGCGAGAGAGGGACGTAGGTGCCGGCGGCGTCGTGGGCGGTGGCCGCGACGGTGAAGGTCGGTGAGCGGCCGGCTTCGAGGGCCGCCTTCAACTTGCCGCGCTGGCGCGGGGCCAATGGCAGGGTGAGGACCTCGGTCTCGCCGGCGCCGATCCTGGCGCGGGCGGTGCCGCTGTGGAGCGCGGGGCTCTCGCTCTTGGCCGAGGCGACCACGGTGCAGGGCTCACCGATGCAACGGGCACGGATCAGGATCGCGCGTTCGCCGACCATGTCCTGGTGTTCCGGGCCGGAGAGCCGGAATTCGAACTGGTGGTGCGTCGTCCCGCCCGCGCCGGCCACCGCCGGTAGGAGCGCGGCGACGGCGAACACCGCGACGAGACCGATGAGAATCGGGCCGCGAGGAAGTCTTTGGAGTGAACGGACGAACGACACCCACCGGTTGATATCCGAGATCTGGGTCAATTAGTTGTGAATTGACGGAGGAAATAAGGATGAACCAAGACCGAATTGCGCTTGCCAAAGCCGTTTACCGCGCCTACGAGACGCGTGACCGGGAGCTGATCGAGAAGCTGATCGCTCCCGAGTTCACCTTCCACAGCCCCGCCGACGAAGCGGGACTCGACCGCGCCGGCTACTTCGAGCGCTGCTGGCCGAACGGCGAGAGCCTCGCCAAGTTCGAGTTCGTGCGGCTGATCGAGGACGGCGACGAGGTGGTCGTCACCTATGAGGCGACCCGCACCGACGGCAGTCGCTTCCGCAACACCGAGGTGCTCACCTTCGCCGGCGACCGGCAGGTCCGGGCCGAGGTCTACTTCGGCTGGAACCTCTGAGGGGCGCGCCGGGGCGCGCCGACGCTATTCGGGCGCGTCGGCGTCGGTGTCGTCGTACGGCGTGACGGTGCCGTAGTCCTCGACGGTGCCGCCGTCGCGTTCGCTCGCCTGATCCGGGTCGTCGCCGGCCTCGCGCAGGGAGCGGCGCTGGCGCAGGTAGTCCCAGGTCTTGTCGAGCTGCAGTCTGATCTCCTCGAGACGAGCGTGCTCGTCGTCGTCGAGGCCCTCGCCCTCGTGGCGATGGAGCAGCTGCTCCTCCTCCTTGACGAGCTCGTCGATGCGGTCGAGTACTTGCTGGTCGTCCATGGCCCCTAGATTAGTCGGCCGCCCGCCCGGGTCCGTGTCTGAGCCGCGCCAGCAGGCGCAGGTGGTCGCGGAAACCGCGGCCGAAGGCGGTCGGGGTGCCGTCGTAATCGGTGATCAGGGACGGCCCCGACCGGCAGGTCCAGCCACCGTGGGTGTCCCAGGCCCAGGCGAGGTAGGAGATCCCGTGGACGTCGGCCCATTCCATGTAGGGATCGATATAGCCGGTGCGGCAATCGCCCTCCCCCATCTCGCCGGTCACCACCGGGTGGGTGCGCGTGATCCGGGCGAGCGCCGTGCGGCAGGTGCCGTAACATGCGGCGAAGTCATAGGTGTGGTTGGAGGCGACCTCGGCTGCGGCCGGGTCGGGCGGCAGGTGGGCGAGCCAGCCGTCGTCGTTGCGCGCCCACTCGGTGCCGCCGAGCATCACCGGCTGGACCGCCCCGGTCGAGCGCACCGCCTCCACCAGTTCGGTCATCCCCGCCGCACGGTAGGAACCGACCCGCTCGTCGTGGATCTGGCAGCCGTGCTGCCAGCAGGCCCAGCCGACGTCGTGCGGCTCGTTGTAGAGGTCGAAGAGGACCGCGTGGTCGTCCTTGTATTCGGCCGCGACCGAGCGCCAGAAGTCGGGGGCGTGGTCGGCGTCGGGCATCGGGATGATCCCGGTCGCCTGACTCGAGCCGGGCCCCGCCCAGTGCAGATCGAGGATCACGTACAGCCCCTGGGACTCGAGCCGCCCGACCCAGGCCCGGATCGTGCGCCGGTAGGCCGCGCCGCCGTACTTCGTCTCGATCCCGTTGATCCCCAGCCAGCAGGTCTCGTTCAGCGGCACCCGCACCGCGTTGATGTGCCAGGACTTCATCGCCTTGATCGAGGCGAGGTCGCCGGGGCCGTCGAAGAACCCGTATCCCTGCTGACAGGAGTACTCGGTGCCGGAGCGGTTGACGCCGAGCAGGCGCACCGTCCGGCCGGAACCGTCGACCAGGTTCCCGCCACGCACCCCGATCCACGGCTTCGCGGCGGCCGGCGCGGCGGTGAGGAGGAAGACCGCGAGCGCGAGGAGCGTCGCCCGCCGGGCGACGCTCAGGCGGGCACCCGCGGCGGCGCGGCGACCTTCCGCTTGAACTGCATCGCCCCGTCCTCGAGCGGCGCGTAGCGCAGCTTCCGCAGATCGACGGCGTAGTTCTGGCGCAGTTTCCACGGCTCCTTGGAGCCCTGCTTCGGCAGGTCGGCGACCGCGCGCACCACGTACCCCGAGCTGAAGTCGAGGATCGGCTCCGGCGTGACGCTCGGGTCGGTCAGCTTCGGCACGCAGATGTCGTAGCCGTTCGCATCCATGTGGTTGAGAAGTCGGCACAGATATTCGGCGACGAGGTCGGCCTTCAACGTCCACGAGGCGTTCGTGTACCCGATCGTGAAGCCGAGGTTCGGCACCTCGCCGAGCATCATCCCGCGGTAGGCCAGCAGTTGCGACTGGTCGACCTCCTCGCCGTCGACCTCGAGCTTCATGCCGCCGAGGAAGAGCAGGTTCAGCCCGGTCGCGGTGACGACCACGTCGGCCTCGAGCTCCTTGCCCGACGCGAGCTTGATCCCGCCCGGCGTGAAGGTCTCGATCTGGTCGGTGACGATCTCGGCGCTGCCGTCGGAGATCGACTTGAAGAGGTCCCCGTCCGGAACCATGCAGAGCCGCTGGTCCCACGGTTTGTATTTGGGGTTGAAGTGGGTGTCGACGTCATAGCCCTCCGGCAGCGCGGCGACGACGCCTTTCCGCAACACCTTTCGGACGAAGTTGGGACGGTTGCGCGAGAGGCGGTAGGTCAGGCTCTGCAGCAGCACGTTCTTCCAGCGCACGATCGGATAGAGGGCGCGGGCCGGCAGCACCTTGCGCAGCGCCCCGGCGACGGGGTCTTCGCCCGGCACCGAGAGGATGTAGGTGGGCGAGCGCTGCAGCATGGTCACGTGGGCGGCGTCCTTGGCCATCGCCGGGACCAGCGTCACCGCGGTCGCGCCGCTGCCGATCACCACCACCCGCTTGCCCTCGTACTCGGGCTCCTCGGGCCAGTGCTGGGGGTGGATGACCTTCCCGTTGAAGTTCTCGATCCCGGGGAACTCGGGCGTGTAGCCCTGGTCGTAGCGGTAGTAGCCGCTGCAGTTCATGAGGAAGGCGCACGAGATCGTCACCTGGGAGCCGTCATTGCACTCCGCCGTCACGGTCCAGCGCGCTTCCTCGCTCGACCACGACGCACCGATGACACGGTGGCCGAAGCGGACCTTGCCGTCGATCCCGCCCTCGCGGGCGGTGGCCCGCACGTAGGCGAGGATCGACTCGCCGTCGGCGATCGACTTCGCCGCCGTCCACGGCCGGAAGCGGTAGCCGAGCGTGTGCATGTCGGAGTCCGAGCGGATCCCCGGGTAGCGGAAGAGGTCCCAGGTGCCGCCGATCGCCTCCCGCGCCTCGAGGATCGCGTAGCTCTTGCCGGGGCAGCGCTCCTGCAGGTGGTACGCGGCGCCGATCCCGGAGATGCCGGCCCCGACGATGAGGACGTCGACGCGCTCCGGCTCGCCCGGCTCAGGCCGCGCCCCGGGGCTCTTGGTGAGGGTCTCTGGCGTCACTCTTCCTCCTCTATTCGCGACCACGGGCGGACGGGACGCCCGCTCAGGCGGTCTCCAGCACCCGGAACGCTATCCCGGCGTTTTGCAGTCTTGTGAGAAGCATGTCACCCATCGCTGCAACGGTAGTGAGCTGACCGGAGCGCTCCGGGAGGTCGTCGAAGGCGAGGCAGAGCCCACACTCGGCGAGCATCTTCGAGGTCTCGGTGTAGCCCGGATCGCCGCCCGAGACCTCGGTGACCACCCGCTTGCCGCCGCCCTCGCCGACGAAGCGGACTTTGAACCAGCTACCGGCGCGGGTCCGCTCGTCAGGTCCCTCGCCCGGCGATTTCGCCTTCAGCAACAGCTTGCGGGCGGGCGGGATCGGGGCAAGGACGGCGACCGCGCCGATCCCGGCGCCGATCCCGGCGACCGTCGCCAGGTGGCGGGCGACGAGATTGTGGCCATAGGTGAAGTCAGGGCCGTAGCGGTCGACCGTGGCGGCGGAACGGCGGATGATCGTCGGGTCGACGGTCGGCAGGGGCACCGACCAGCCACCGAGTTCGTCGTTGCGGCGGATCCGCGCGGGAGCCGAGTGGACCTTGCGAACGTCCGGGCGCGGCTCGGCCTTCCTTCGCTCCCGCGCCGCGGCCAGCGTCTGGCGGCCGCGGCCGAAGGCGTTGACCGCCGAGTGATAGGTGCCGCCCGAGAACTGGGCGTTGGTGCGGACGAAGCCTTCGAGCTTTAGCGGCACGCCCTCGGGCAGCTGCTTCACCGTGAAGTACGCGCCGAGGTCATGCGGGACCGAGTCGAAACCGCAGCAATGGACGATCCGCGCGCCGGTCCGTTCGGCCGTCGCGTTGTGGTCGAGCCAGGTGCGGTCGACGAACTCCGGCTCGCCGGTGAGGTCGACGTAGTCGGTCCCGGCGGCGGCGCAGGCGGCGACCAACGGCGCGCCGTACAGCGCATATGGGCCGACCGTGGTTATGACCACCCGGGTGGACTCGGCGACCTTGGCTAGCGCCGCCGCGTGGGCGGCATCCGCCTCGATCAGGGCCGGGGCCGGCGCCTCGCCACCGGCGGCGGCCAGGCGCGCCGCCACCGCCTCGAGCTTCGCCCGGTTGCGCCCGACCAGCGCCCAGCGCAGCCCGGCCGGCGCGGCGGCGGCAAGGTAGTCGGCGGTCAGCCCGCCGGTGAAACCGGTGGCCCCGAACAGAACAAGGTCGAACTCCCTCTCCCCCGGCATCGCCAGGCATTGTGCCGGCTGGCTGGCCAGTTCTCTACCCCGGGCGACTTTGACCACGCCCTGGTGTGGTCAAAGTCCGATGATCTGGGCTACTCGGCGATCCAGACCTTGGCGACGGCGAGCTCGGCGAGGTCGAAGACCTGCATCTCTCCCGGCGCCATGAAGCCGAACGCCTTGATCGCTTTCCGGATCCAGTCGATGTCGGTGACGATCGCCGTCCGCTTCCACGCTTTCATGTGACCGAGGCCGCGTTTGAGCCCGGTTTTCGCGTTCCCCAGAACCGCGGCCGCATCCATGCCGAAGCTGGAATCGACCTCGAACAGGAGGCGCACCTCGCCTCGGTCGGCCGCCTCCGCCAACGCCGGCTCGACCTGGTCCCGGTAGTCGTCCCAGGTCAGGTCGGAGACGACCTTGAATCCGATCGTCCCCGCGGGCATCTCCTCGATCCGCTCGACCATCTTCAGAACCTACCCGGCGACGAGAAGGGCGGCCTCAGGCGGCAAGCTCGCCGTAGCGCTCGCCGGCCTCGGCGCGCGCGGCCGGGTGGAGACGCACCGGGTCCGGCCAGAAGCGCGCGGCCAGGCGCAGTTGGAGGAGCGCCGAGCGCAGCAGCGCCTCGCGGGCCGGGTCCCAGGAGAAGCCGAGCAGGCGTCGTATCTCGGCCGGGAGCATGCCGATCGAGATCAGCTTGATCGTCTCGTGGAGCGGCGTGACCGCGGCCCGCCGCAGGCCACTGAAGGGCGGCGCCAGGACCATCTGCTTGGCGGCTTTCCGGCGGTCGTCGGAGATCCAGAGGCTGCCGTCGGTGAGCCGTCCGTCGATGTAGTCGCGCAGGTCTGCATAAGTGGCGGGCATCGAATCGTCGGACAGGCCGAGCAGCTCACCCACCCGGCGGTATTCGCGCCAATAGCGCTCGCGATCGGCCGGATCGAGCGAGCCGAAGATGCGCTCGT
The DNA here is from genome assembly GCA_035572835.1 of Solirubrobacterales bacterium. Lineage (GTDB taxonomy): Bacteria > Actinomycetota > Thermoleophilia > Solirubrobacterales > 70-9 > VAYN01. Next base: position 26,670 of record DATNAG010000114.1, on the reverse strand, counting down.
GGTAGACGAGCGCCGAGTCGGCCAGGCTGGCGAGGACCCAGAGGCCGAGACGGGGGTCGGCAGCGGTGTAGGCGGTCCCGGCGGGGATCGGCCCGTAGTCCTCGTCGGTGACGCCGCTGACGCGGCCGTGCATCGCGCGCACGATCCGCCCCGTCCGCTCGGCCTCCTCGCCGGTGCCGAAGTAGATCCGCGACATCCGCTCGTCGGTGCGCTGGAGCCGCAGGTGCGGGTCGTCGAAGATGATCGAGTGCCGTTCGAAGCCGATCACGCCAAGCGGTTCGCAGGCCTGCATCAGTAGCGCGCGGGCGCCGGAGAAGAGAACGACGCGCTCGGCGTGGAGGCGGCGGACCATCGAATCGGCGGGAAAGAAGCCGTCGACCTCGGCGGCGGTGGGTGGCGTCACGTCGGTCATACCTACAGAGGGTATTCGGGTCTTCCTATCGGCCTGGTTCACTACGGGCCCCGATGACCGCGAGACGCGCCTTCCCGCCGCTGCACCGGAGCGACCTCGATCCCGACCCCTTCGCCCAGTTCACGCGCTGGTACGACCTGGCGGCGTCGGAGGTGCCGCTGGCCGAGGCGATGACGCTGGCGACGGTCGATGCGGCGGGCGCTCCCGACGCGCGGATGGTGCTCCTGAAGGGCCACGGCCCGGACGGCTTCCGCTTCTTCACCAACTACGAGAGCGCGAAGGCGGCCGAGATCGCGACCGACGCGCGCGGCGCGCTGATCCTCTACTGGCGCGAGCATGACCGTCAGGTGCGCGCCCGCGGCCCGATCGAGCGCCTCTCCGCCGCCGACTCGGACGCCTACTTCGCGACCCGCGGGCGGGAGAGCCGCCTCGGCGCCTGGGCCTCGCCGCAGAGCCGGCCGCTCGCCGACCGCGCCGACCTCGACCGCCGCCTCGGCGAGATCCGCACCCGCTTCGCCGACACCGAGGAGATACCCCGTCCCGACTTCTGGGGCGGCTTCGTCCTGCGTCCCGAGTCGATCGAGTTCTGGCAGGGCCGGCAGGACCGACTGCACGATCGCTTCCTCTACTCGCGCGAGGGCGACGACTCGCGCGAGGGCGACGCCTGGGCGATCCGTCGGGTGGCCCCCTGACGACGGTCGCCCGGCGGTCTTCTTTCCTCGGTGCATTCAGGACCTGCTGCTACGGTGGATGGGTCGGGTTTGGCCGATTCGCCGCCCGAGAGGTTCCGTTTCCTCCGTGTGCCATCGGGTGCCTTGGGGCCGCAGGATCTCCCAAGACGTTCGATACGCAGGAGAAAACCTAATTACTTCCTTTGCCGACCTCGGCACTTCCCGGTCGGTCGTCGACGCCCTCGCGGCTCGCTCGATCGATCATCCGTTCCCCATCCAGGAGATGGTCATCCGCGACGCGCTCGCCGGGCATGACCTTCTCGTCCAGTCCCCCACCGGCTCCGGCAAGACGCTCGCCTTCGGGGTCCCGCTGGTCGATCTGATCGAGCCGCGGGACAAGGGCCCGCAGGCCCTGGTCCTGGCGCCGACCCGTGAGCTCGCCGGCCAGATCGTCGACGAGCTGGCACCGCTGGCGAAAGCGCGCGGGCTGAAGACCACCGCCGTCTACGGTGGCGTCGGCTTCGGACCGCAGGTCAAGGCGGCACGGCGCGCCGACATCCTCGTCGCCACTCCCGGCCGTCTCGAGGACCTGATCGGACGCGGTGATGTCTCCCTCGGCCGCGTGCGGGTGCTGATCCTCGACGAGGCCGATCGCATGCTCGACATGGGCTTCCGTCCCGCCGTCGACCGGATCGTCGACGGCACCCCCGACGACCGCCAGACCCTGTTCTTCTCGGCGACCCTCGCGGGCGCCGCCGGCCGCGTCGCCACCTCCTACACGAGCGACGCCCGCTCCCACACCCATGCCGAGCCCAAGCGCGCGGATGCCAAGATCGAACACAGCTTCATCGCCGTGGCCTCCCAGGACGCGAAGCTCGAGCGTCTGGTCGACCGCCTCGGCGGCGCCGACACCGGGCGCTCCTTGGTCTTCGTCCGCACCAAGCGCGGTGCCGACCGGCTGGTGAAGCGACTGCAGGCTCACGACGTCGTCGCGGTCGCCATGCACGGCAACAAGACCCAGAGTCAACGCGAGCGGGCGCTGGCGCAGTTCGAGCGCGGCAAGGTGATGACCCTGGTCGCCACCGACGTCGCCGCCCGCGGCATCGACGTCCCGGACGTCGCCCAGGTCATCAACTACGACGCCCCCGAGGATCACGACGCCTACGTGCATCGCACCGGGCGCACCGGCCGGGCCGGGCGCAGCGGCAGCGCGGTCAGCTTCGTGCTCGCCGAGCAGACCGAGGACATGAGCCGCATCGGCACCACCCTCGGCCTCGACCACGGGCTCGGCAGGGCCGGACGGACCGGCCCCGACCGGCCGGCTCGGCGCCGACGCAACCGCCGCCGTCGCTCGGGCGCGACGGCCTGACGATGAGCTCGGCCTCGATCCGGTGGAGCTGCGCCCGCTGCGACGTCTCCGTCGGCCAGATCGACGGTAAGCCGACCGGGCTGCCGGCGACCTGGGCGCGGGTCGACGGCGAGACCTACTGCCTGCTCTGCAGCCGGGCGCTGGTGGGCGAGGCGGCGATGGATGCCGCGCCGCCCGCCTGCACTCGCGAGGAGCGCGTCCGGCTGCGCCGTGACGCGGTGATCGAGTTCGAGATCGGCCGGGTCCCAGAGGCGCCCAATCGGGCGATCGCCCAGGCCTGCCGCACCTCACTGATGACCGTGGTCACGGTTCGCCGCGCCCTCGACCTGGCCTCGCCGGAGCATCGGTCGGGCGCTCCCGTCGGGAGCTGAGGACAGAGGATGGAGATCGGGATCGGACTCGCGGTGGCGGTGGCGCTGATCACCAACCTCGCCTCGCTGCTCAAGCACCGTGGGTGCCAGGCCGCTCCCGCCGTCTCGATCGGCAGCCCGCTCACCGGGCTGCGCGCCCTGGCCGGCTCACGCTGGTTCGTCGCCGGGTGGTTGCTCGCCGGCGTCGGTTGGCTGGCGCACGTCGCCGCCCTCTCCTTGGCTCCGATCTCGATGGTGCAGGCGGTGCTCGCCGGCGGCGCGGTGACCCTGGCCGTGCTCTCGCAGCGGCTGTTCGGCGACCGGGTCGAGCCGCGCCAGTGGCTCGCCCTCACCATCGGCGCCGTCGGGCTGGTCCTGCTCGTGGTGACCCTGCCGCAGCCGCACGGCGCCGACTCCGGTTTCTCCACCGCGGCGATCATCGGTTTCGAGGGCGGGCTGATCCTGCTCGCCGCCGGGATCGCCCTCGGGCACCGCTCGGAGCGGTTCGCGGAGCGTCGCGGGGTCCTGCGGGCGGTGCTCGCGGGATTGCTCTTCGCCCTCGCCGGGATCGCGATCAAGGCGGTGCTGGGCGGCAGCGGCGGCCTCGTGATGATCATCCCGCTCGTCGTCGTGATCGTCGCCTGCGGCGCGTCCGCCCAGTACTCCGCGGTGGGTGCGCTGCAAGGTGGCGGCGCGATCGAGACGATCGGGCTGATGGGCCTGGTGGCGAACGCCGTCCAGATCATCGGTGGACTCCTGGTCTTCGGCGACCCGCTCTCTCCCGGTGCGCTGGGGATCGTCCTGCAGGGAACGGCATTCGCGATGGTGTGCTTCTCGGCCCTGCTGCTGCCGTCGACGCCCAGCGGGCGGATCGCTGCTTCAGGCCGGACGCTGCGCCTGCGACCGAGCGCCTAGCTCGCGGTCAGGACGGCGGCCGCCAGCCCCTGTCCAGGGTCGTCTGACCGACCTCGATGATGTAGCCGTCGGGATCGCGGACGTAGCAGCGGATCTCGGTCTCGTGCTGCTTGGGCGGGGTGAGGAACTCAGCGCCGCGGGCGCTCCACTCCTCGTACACCGCCTGGATGTCGGCGACGCGGATGTTGAGGAAGCTGCTCACCCGATCCGGGTCGGGCGGGGTCTCCAGGGTCACCGTCGGCTTGTCGTCGGTCGGACCGCCGCCGACGTTGATGATGACCCAGCTGTTGGCCAGCGCGACGTAGGTGACCTGATCGCCCGCCTCGCCCCCGATCACCGTCTTGCCACCGAGGACGTCGGTATAGAACCGGCGTGAGCGCTCGACATCGTCGGAGACGATGAAGTGGGCCAGGACCATCTCCTCGTTGATGCCCATAGGACGTAGAGTCTCACGATCGAGGAGCCGGCGCCATCCAAGGTCGAGATCGGCGAGGCCGAGGAGGCCGACCTGCGCGTCAGGCCGGCCCGGACGCGCCGGCCTGACGCGGAGACCCGTCGAGGACTGGTCGCAGGGGCTGCCGCTCGCCTACGCGCGAGAGCTCTGCGCCTACTGGGAGCGCGAGTACGGGATGGACCGGGTGGCGCGGCGCCTGAACGCGGTGCCCCAGTTCACGATCCCGATCGACGGCCTCGGCATCCACTTGATCCACCTGCGCTCGCCGCATCCCGCGGCCGTGCCTTGATCCTGACCCACGAGCGTCTCGCCCGCCGGAGATCTTCCTCGCCGAGGTTCGCGCCGGAGTCCGCGCCCTCGGCGTCCGCTGAGTCGTTGGCTCAGGGGGTCAGGTAGGCGACCCCCAGCACCCCGGCCATCGCCGCGTAGCCGGCCTTGGTCGGGTGGATGTCGGCTTCCGGACTGGCCGGGTTGAAGGTGCCGCCCGGGCACATCGCGGTGAACGCGCAGACGGTCGGGATGTCCCCCGCTTCCGGCCCACCGTGGGTGCCCGAGAAATTGATCACCCGCGCGGTGTTCGCGAACTTGACCCCGAATCCGGCGGCGACGGATTTGATCGCGGCGTTCAGCGCTTCGACCGTCGCGTCTCCCCTGCCTTCCGGGCTCAACACGGTCGGGTAGGGGTTGTACTGCGAGACGAAGACGATCTTCGCTTTCGGCGCCGCCGCCCGCAGCTGGGCCAGGATGACGCCGATGTTCGTCACCACGTGACCGATCTCGGCGCCGACTTCGGCTTCACTGCAGCTGAACGTCACCGGAAAACCACAGGTGTGGCCGAGGAACTGGAGGATGTCGTTGGCGCCGATGTCCAGCGTGATCGTGCCGGTGCCCGGTGCTTCCGCGATCGCCAGCGCGTCTTCGAGCTGGGTGCCGGGATAGGCATGGTGCAGGAACGCCTTCGGGAAGGGGCTCCCGGTCGGCCCGCCGGCGCAGAACCCGGGCCCGACGCCGGACCCTTTGATGAACGTTTCGGTGGTCTCCCCCGGGCAGCCGTCGTTGACGACATTCAGTTTCGGGTTCAGCAGCTTCAGTCCCTTGGCGAAGTCGTCGACGTAGCCATCGTTAAATTTCGCCGCTTCGACGAAGCCTTTTTCTTTCAGTTCTTTCTGGAACAGGGCTTGGTGGTAGCCATAGGCCAGCGAATCGCCGAGCGCGAGATAAGTTTTGCCCGGACCGAAGGCGCCGGCCGTCGGAGCGAGTAGGAGCGCTGCGAACGCGACGACGACAACGGCACAGACGAGTAGGCGGGTGCGAGCGCGGAAAAAGGCAGACATGGAGCTCCTCCGGTAGTTCCAAGGGCGTCAGAGCCGGGTTGTTGACCCCGACTCTGATTTCTCAATCGAACTTAACCGATCGTCGAGACCCCGACAACCGCGGCGCCCTAGCCGGAATAGGAAAACGAGAGCAGCCCGGCGGTCTTCGATAGATCCAGCGCTCGTTCACGGAGCGCCGCCGGATCGAAGCCCCGCTTCGCCCCGGAAGCATTTTCGAGCGCGTACACCGTGACGACATAGGTTTCGCCGCTCGGTCCCTGAGGGCAGAGCGAATAGCCGATCTTGGCTTCGCTGTTCTTTCCGACGACCGCGCCGGGAGGCAGGTTGCCGGCTTCGAGACCGGAGCTTTTGGGATCGATCCCCGCGACCGCCCAGTCGAAGAACAATTCGCCTTCCACCGGAGCGAAATTCGAGACGAATACGACGAGCTCGTCGGTGCCGGTGGGAACTCCGCGCCATTCGAGCGGAGGCGAGGCCCCCTTGCCGTCGCAGGTATACGTCTTCGAGATGGCACCGGACCCGTCCACAGCGGCACTCGACAAGGACATGTTGGCGTAGGTGGCTTCTTCTTGCTGCTTCGGCGTCGCTTCCGGCACCGTCGGGCCTTCCGGAAGGACGACCTTCTGGCCGTGCTTACCGGACGTGGCTTCAGGTGAAGACTTGGACGCCGGTTGCGTGTGTTGCTTCTTCGGCGTGGCCTGCTCCTGCGGCTTCTGCGATCGCTGATCCGCCTGCTTCTTCCCCTGGGCGTCAGCAGTCGTACTAGAAGCGCTGTGCGTCGCCGCGCTCGAGGCATCCGTCGTCCCGGTCGCGGAGGAGGACGAACCCCCTCCGCAACCCGAGACGACAAACGCGACGAGCGCGACGAGCGCTACGAGACAGACAGCGCTTGTTCTCTGTGCCATTCGAACGCTTCAGTCGGGAAGAGGCCGTTCCATTCGACCGTGTTCGAGCCGAATTTGAGGGCGGTACCCGTTGCGCTGAACGTCGTGGGACTGAACGTTGCGGATTCGGTCGTGTTGTCCAGCAACCCGCCGGCGGTACCGGTGATCGGCACCGTCAAGCCACCGACCGAGCAACCTTTGCCGCCATATTTTATGCTCACCCGGACACCTTCGATCACCAGGTAATTTTTACTCGCGACCGTGGTCAGATGTGCTGGCCAAGGGAATTTTTCCGCGGTGATCGTTTCAACCGTGCACACCGTATTCGTGCCGCATTCGAACAGCGGCAGTTCGGTGACTTCACCTTTACCGGTTCCGGCGCTGTTCGAGATTTTTACGGTGTAGAGGAAATGACCACAAGTGGTCGTCATTCCTGGGATCGTCAGGCTGCTCGAGACCGCAGCTCCGACGATCTTTTCCGTCCCGCTCAGTTCCGTCCCGTTGAACTTCCAGACGGGACTTGCGCCGGCGGATCCTGCAAACACCGCACTAAGCACAAGTGCTACCACGGCAGCGCGCAGGAGCTTGGCTGGCTTCGTTCCTTTCATCGAATCGTCTCCTTACGTAGCAATTGCCTAGTGCAAATTGACCTGTTCAGCCAGGGCAATGGTGATCGTGTTGTTCAGGATGGACGTATTGGTCCCAGCCGCCGCCGGCAAGCCGATCTGAGAATTGATGATCGGGTTCACCAGGAACGACAGGATCCCACCACATCCATTGGCCGAAGGCGCGGACCATGCGTTATCGACCAATTTCGACCCGTTGATCTGGGCAATCTGGGCTTCTTCCTTGAATTCGAGGAGCCCGCCAAAACCCGCGAGTGGTTTGTTCGGAGCCGGTGGACTGGTCGTGCCCGTGGTGAGGTTCCAGATTATCGGCGACGTGCTCGAGCCGATGTAGCACGATTTCCCGAGGAACGGATTTTCGAGATGAACCTTTACCGGCAGCTTCATCGCGACCCCTTCTTGGGACACGAGATTGATCTGGCTGATCTGAATTTCGCTCGCCGGCTTTGCCAGTTCCAGCGTCGCATTGACACCGGTCAGGCCGTTTTCAAAGAAGAATGCCGACAGAGCTTTCACCAGCGGAGGCGAGCCTTCCGGCGGCACGATTCCAAGCAGGCCCCCCGGGACTGCCTGCGCCGCTTTAGTCAACGTTTCTCCGTTGGTCGCCGCAAACATCGTGGAGATGCCGGTTTCTTCATTTTCCGCACTGAATCCACCCTGCAACGTAACCGGGTGAACGATAGGCACGGTTTTTTTGCCGAGGACGATTTCTCCGCCGGACGTCACCGCCTGAAGGCACTTACGTACGCCCGCCGTGGTGGAGGGGCAGTAGTTGAACTTCGCCCATTCACCGGTATGCGCGGATGCAACCGCGGTCACGCTCAGTGCCGCAATCAGGACCGCAGTGAGGCTGGCGCTGAATTTTGATAGGCGCCCTTGGGTCATTTCCTCTCCTTATCTCTGACCTTGAGGTAGCTGGCTAAATGAAATGGGTGATCTGACGGAGAAACCGTGGCTCCAGGCAGCGACCCGAGCACCCACCTGGTTGCCCGTTCCGCCACCTTTCTGCCGTGGAGCCGCCCCGCTGCACCACCGGGCGAGAATCGCCTCAGGACCGAGCACATTCAAGAAGATTGACCAAACCGTTCCTGGTCGTCATTTCGTGCAATGGTCGGCGAATCGGCGTGGCTGCCGTCGATCACGGACGCCGCCCGCTCCGCGTCGATCGATGGAGCGAGCAGCAGATAGGTCACAGCGCCGGCGATCGATGGAAGGCGCTGAGCCTTGCCGGCGACGACGTGGTGATAGACGAGTGACGACACAGCCCCGACCGAAGCTTCCGCGACGAGCCTGGTCGGACGCTCACGCGGCGGCACGGCGCACCAGAGCAGATCGCACAGCTCACCGACGAGGTCGGTCTCCCACTTGACCGCCTCGGGGCCGGAAACGGGCAGCTCGAAGAGGCTGAGGCTGGTCAGGACGGGATCGCGCGCCAAGCCTTCACATAGTCGACTCACCGCCAGATACACGCCCACCGGCCACTCCCCGGCGCGATAGAACGCGGACCTCGCTTCCGCAAGGACTCCTTCGGCTCGTTGTTCCAGGGTCGCGAACAAGCACTCGGCGACGCTGTCGAAATGTTGCTCGAAGCAGCGCCGGGATATACCCGCCGCCCGGCGGATCCCAGCCACCGTCAATGCCTCGAACTGCCCCTTCATCGCGAGCTGGGCAAAGGCCGAGAGGATCATCGCCCGCTCATCCCCGATCGATTGTTCGCGACGGACGCCTGAATTCGTCGCCTTCCCGTCGGCGACTACCGCCATCGAAGACGTTCCGGCATGGGCGCCGACGAGACATGCATTCATCGCCACCTCGTTCCGAAGCGAGAACACCCACCCCACCAGGCCATCGGCAGCGTCGGGCAGGTCCGCCTCCTGGCCCGCCAACAGGCGCGCCTGCGCAACCCGGATGGCGCCGGCCACGATGCCTTTCACAAGGATCGGAGGCAGAGCCACCCCGTCTTCTTCCTCGGCGAGGCTGTCCGCGACCAGCGTTTCGAACAGGCCACTGGTGTGGAACCTCGCCTCTTTCGCGGCCCCACCGCCCTCGAGAATGCTGATCAAGGCAAGCCGCGCGGCCATCGGCTGCTTCGCAACCTGTTGCGAAAATGCGAGAAAACCGGCACGAACCCGCGCGCGGTATCCGCGCTCCCTTTGGCGTGCGAAGAGGATCTCACGTGCCGTCTGCCGGACGATCACCCGGTAAGTCGCGAGAAAACAGTCTTCCTTGTCATTGAAATTCTCATAGAAGGTGTGCTTGGAGACGCCTGCCTTCTCGACGATCGCGGCAACGGTCAGGCCGGCGTAGCCACGCTCGTCGACCAGCTCGATGGTGGCCGCGTGCATGCGCGCGCGCTGGTGCTCCGCCACCGCCTCCCCCGACGTTCCGGGGCGTGGCTTCAATTGTCGGTACGACGCGATCTCGTCCCCCCGGCGGCACCGCCCCGACCATCCATCCCCTGTTCGTCAGGGTGCCGATCCCCGCTTTTCCCCAAGTAGACCGTTGATTAGTGGAGATCATCCCTAAAGTCAATTCAGTCGAAAGCAACACAAGGGTTCCTTAGCGGTAGTGCGAACCGAGATCCGGTCGGCCGGACATCCACCCGAGGGCATCCGGGGTGCTGTCCTCCGCCGCCGACGCGCCTATTGTTGCCCGCCCTTGTACGACTCCTCTCGGCCACCCGCAGGCGCCCCGACGCGCGCCCGATCACTCCCGGCCTGGCCCGATGCCAGGCCCCTCCGCGCCTGGCAGAAGGAGGCGACCGAAGCGGTGCGGGCCCACGAAGGGACCAGCTTCCTGGCCTCGGCGACGCCCGCGGCGGGTAAGACGACCTTCGGCCTGCACATCGCCCACCGGATGCTGAGCGCCGGGTTCGTCTCGCGCGTGGTCGTCGCCGGGCCGACGACCCACATCTGCCGCCAATGGGCGGCGGACGCGGCCCGCTACGGGATCGACCTCGAGCCGAACCGGCCGAACTCGGACGGACCGGAGTCGACCGACTTCCACGGCGTCGCCGTCACCTACCAGACGATCGCCGCCGGACCCGACACGCACAAGCTGGCGGCCGGCCGCCGCTCGACCCTGCTGATCGCCGACGAGCCTCACCACATGGGCGACCTCGCGGCCTGGGGCATGCAGACCCGCAAGGCCTTCGACGGCGCCCGCTTCCGGCTCCTCCTCTCCGGCACGCCCTTCCGCTCCGACAACTCCGCCATCCCCTGGGTCCCCTACGACGAGGACGGCGTCAGTCGGGCCGACTACAACTACGGCTACCCGCAGGCGCTGCGGGACCGGGTCTGCCGCCCGATCACCTTCCTGCCCTACGACGGCGAGATGGAGTGGGTCTCGGACGGGCGGCTGCGCAGCGCCGATTTCGATCTCGCCTTGCCGGCGGCGGAGTCGGCCCGGCGATTGCGCACGGCGCTCGTCCCGGACGGCGAGTGGATGGGCGAGGTGCTGCGTGACGGCGATGCCCGGCTCAGCGAGGTGCGAGCCGACGGGCACCCCGACGCCGGCGGTCTGGTGATCGCCTCCGATCAGGAGCATGCGCGGGCGATCGCCGCGCGGCTCGGATCGATCTCCGGCGAACAGCCGGAGCTGGTGATGAGCGACGAGCCCGGCGCCAGCCGCCGCATTGCCGCTTTCGCCGCCTCCGATCGCCGCTGGCTGGTCTCGGTCCTGATGGTCTCCGAGGGCGTCGACATCCCCCGCCTGCGGGTCGGCGTCTACGCGACCGCGGCCCGCACCGAGCTCTTCTTCCGCCAGGTCGTCGGTCGCTTCATCCGCACCACCCCGGACGGGCCGCGGCGCCAGATGAGCTACCTCCTGATGCCCGCCGACCACCGGCTCAAGGCCCTGGCGCACGAGATCGAGGTGGAGCGCCGCCATGCGCTCGACCTCTCGCCGTCCGGCGAGGGCGAGGAGGACGAGGAGTTCGACGAGGTCGAACCGGATCGGGGCGAGCCCGGTGCCGGCTTCGCCGCCCTGAGCTCCGGCGACGCCGAGCTGGACGAGGCGATCATGAGCGAAACGACGCTCCAGCTCTTCGCCACCGACGATCCGAAGCCGGTGGTGAAGAAGCCGATCGTCGCCAAGACCGCCGCCGCGTCCGAGGACCGCGAGCCTGCCCGCGAGACCGCGTACGAGACCCGCGAGCGCCTGCGGGCCGAGCGCAGCCGCCTGGTCGGCGACCTCGCCCGCCGCACGAGCAAGTCGCACCGCGAGATCCAGAGCCGCATCAATCGCGAAACCCGGGTGCGCTCGGTCGCCGGCGCCACGATCGACCAGCTCGAGCGCGGCAACGCGCTGCTGCGCCGCGAGCTCTGGCGCTGAAGGGCCCGCCGGACACGGCGGTCCCCACAGCGCTTTCTCCATCAGCTCTCAGGCGAGCTGCCGTACGGCGACGTCATACCTCCCCACCGACTCGCGCCTCCCCGGCGTGTCGTCGGCGGGCATCGCACCGAGCGTCTCATCCGCCCGCCGGTAATCCTCCTCGCTGTCGAAGAAGAGGATCACCATCGACTTTTCCGCGTCGGCGTCGTAGAGCATCACGATCTCCGTGGCGGGGACGTCGTCCGGGCGGCCCTCGGCCATCCGTGCCTTCATCTCCTCGACCCGAGCCTGGCTGACTCCGTCGAAGGACACCACTCGTGCAAGTGCCATCACTACCTCCTCCTAGCCTCGCAACCCGTCTGCCCAAGCTCTCACATGCGCGGGAGTCGCGCCAGTGGCGTCAGGGGGCCGGCGGTCGTCGCCCCGGCCTCTGCCGGCAAGGAGACCGGCCGATGCGTTCCTGAAGGAGGTGTGCCTCCGCGACCTCACCCGATCGCTGAGGTTGAGGTCGGGTCCGTTTCGGCGGACTCCGCGACGGGCAGCGGCACGCCGGCCACCTCGTAGGCCTCGGGCTGGTCGAGCGTCTCGCGCTCGAGCAGTGCCGTCGCCAGTGCCTCGAGTCGATCCCGCTCCCGCCTAAGCAGCTCGAGGACTTCGGCCTCGGCTTCGTCCACGAGCCGGTGAACCTCTTTGTCGACCAACTCCTGGGTCGGCTCGGAGGCCGGCATCGTGCCGGGCAGCAGCATCCCGTCCTGGCGGCCGTCGGTGACCGCGATCGGGCCGATCGCGTCGCTCATCCCCCACCGCCCGACCATCCCGCGGGCGACCTGGGTGAGGTTCTGGATATCCGACTCGGCGCCGGTCGAGATCTCGTCGAAGACGATCTTCTCCGCCGCACGACCCCCGAGCGCGACCTTGATTTTCGCCACCAGGTCCTCGCGGCGGTAGTTGTAGCGGTCGCTGTCGGGGGTCGAGAGCGTCACACCGAGCGCCTGCCCGCGGGGGATGATCGAGATCTTGCGCACCGGATCGGCGCCCGGCGTGAGCATCCCCACCAGGGCGTGGCCCGACTCGTGGTAGGCCGTGCGCCTGCGGTCGGCGTCGGTCATCACCACCTGCCGCTCGGCCCCGAGCAGGATTTTCTCGATCGCGTCGGTGAAGTCGCGCTGCGCGACTTTGGCGTGTTCGCGACGCGCGGCAAAGAGCGCGGCCTCGTTGACCAGCAGGGCGATATCGGCGCCGGTCGAACCGGGGATCGAGGCCGCGATCCGCTCGAGGTCGACGTCGTCGGCCAGGGTCACGCCGCGGGTGTGGATCTCTAGGATCGCGACCCGTCCGTTCCGATCCGGCGGGTTGACCGCGATGCGACGATCGAAGCGGCCTGGCCGGAGCAGCGCCGGGTCGAGGATCTCGGGACGATTCGTCGCCCCGAGCACGATCACGTCGGTGCCGGGCTCGAAGCCGTCCATCTCGGTGAGGATCTGGTTGAGCGTCTGCTCGCGCTCGTCGTTCCCGCCCGAGATCCCACCGACGTTGCCCGAGCGCGACCGGCCGATCGCATCGAGCTCGTCGATGAAGACGATCGCCGGGGCCGCCTCTTTGGCCTGTTTGAAGAGATCGCGGACTCGCGAGGCGCCGACCCCGACGATCGCCTCGACGAACTCCGAGGCCGAGATGTGGAAGTAGGCGGCGTGGGCCTGGCCCGCCACGGCGCGCGCGAGCAGCGTCTTGCCGGTGCCCGGCGGCCCATACAGCAGCACCCCGTGGGGGATGCGCGCCCCGAGTTTGGTGTAGCGGTCCGGATTTTTGAGGAAATCGACGATCTCTTCGAGCTCCTCCTCGGCGTCGTCGATCCCGGCGACGTCCTTGAACGTGACCCGGTCTTTGCTGTCGGCCCCCACCCGCCGCGCGGTCGAGCGCCCGAAGCCGCCGAGGATGCCACCCCCTTTGCCACCGGTCTGTTTGCGGATCAGCCAGAGGAAGAAGCCGATGATCAGCAGGGTCGGAAGGAAGCTGAGGAGGATCGTCCCGAGCACCGAGCGACCGGAGTCGGGCGCCGACGCGTTGATCACGACGTGATGTTCCGTCAGTAGTTCCGTGGTCGCCCGGTTGTCGATGAACGAGGGGACCTCGGTCTTGAAGTCTTCGCCCACCTTCACCGGGTCGCCGCCGTCCGGCGGCGTGTAGGTCGCTTCCTTCTTCAGCGACCCCTCGATCGAATCCGCGGTCGAGCTGATTTCACGCACGTTGTCTGCCGTCACCTGTTCGACGAAGAAGGGCTGATAGGGCACCTGTGGCCTGCTCTCGGGGCTGCTGGTGAGGATCGCGATCAGCACGTTCGCCGCCAGCAGCCCGACCAGGATCCAGAGGAAGGTCCGGTTGCGAGGGATGAACGGCTGTTTCTGCGGCGGCGGCGCGCCGCGACCGTCGGGCGCCGGGTCCACGCGGAAGCCGGAGGGATGCGGTGCCGTGGGGGGCGTTTTCGCCGGGGTGATCTTCTCGGCGTTCTGATCGGCGGGCGGGTCGGGAGCCAAGCTCCCAATGTACTGGTGGGCGATCGCCGCGCGGAGATGTAGAAAGGAGGAGCCCATGGACGATCACCCGCAGGACGGAGGTCTCGACGCGCACGCGTTCTGGCTGCGCACTCCTGGCCACGGCGAGATCCGCCCGGTGGCGCTGCCCGAGCCCGGACCGGACGACGTGCTGGTCCGCACCGTCTGCTCCGGCGTCAGCCGCGGCACCGAGACGTTGGTCTTCCGGGGCGCCGTGCCACGCGATCAGTACACGGCGATGCGGGCGCCCTTCCAGGAGGGGGACTTCCCCGGTCCGGTCAAGTACGGCTACCTCAACGTCGGGACGGTGGAGCAGGGGGCCGCGGAGCTCCGCGGGCGCACGGTCTTCTGCCTCTATCCCCACCAGACCTCCTACGTAGTCCCGGCGAGCGCGGTGACCGTCGTGCCCGAGGACGTGCCCGCGGCTCGCGCCGTCCTCGCGGGCACGGTCGAGACCGCGGTCAACGCCCTCTGGGACGCGGCACCGCTCCTCGGCGACCGGGTCGCCGTCGTCGGTGCCGGGATGGTCGGCTGTTGCGTGGCGCGCCTGCTGGGCGCCTTCCCGGCGACGCAGGTCACGCTGGTGGACGTCGACGGCGGGAAGGCCGAGGTCGCGGCCGCGCTCGGGGTCGACTTCGCGCTGCCTGCCGAAGCCGCCGGCGCCCGCGATCTGGTCGTCCACGCGAGCGCCACCTCGGCGGGGCTGCAGCGATCGCTCGAGCTGCTCGCGCCCGAGCGCACCGTGATCGATCTCAGCTGGTACGGGGACGAGGAGGTCCGGTTGTCGCTCGGCGGCGCGTTCCACTCCGGCCGACTCGGCATCCGCGCCAGTCAGGTCGGCACGCTCTCTCCGGCCCAGGCCGGAAGCCGCACCACCGCCGAGCGCCGGGCGCTCGCGCTGGAGCTGCTGCGCGACCCTGCCTTCGACGCGCTGCTCACCGGCCGGTCCCAGTTCCGCGAGCTGCCCGAGGTGATGTCCCGGCTCGCCGGGCGCCTGCCTGCGCTCTGCCACATCATCACCTACGAGGAGGAGTGACGTGTTCAGTGTGAACGTCCGCGACCACATGATGATCGCCCACAGCTTGCGCGGCGAGGCCTTCGGGCCGGCGCAGCGCCTGCACGGCGCCACCTATGTGGTCGACGCCGCTTTCCGGCGCGCCGCCCTCGACCCCGACGGCATCGTGGTCGACATCGGCCGGGCGGCCACCGAGCTGCACGGGGTGCTGGCCGAGCTCACCTACCGCAACCTCGACGAGGAGTCGGCCCTGGCGGGCCTGAACACGACGACCGAGGAGCTCGCCCGGGTGATCGCCGATCGGCTCGCCGAGCGCGTGCTCGCCGGCGCCGTGGGCGAGTCCGCCCGGGAGATCGATTCCCTCCTGGTCACGCTGCACGAGTCTCACATCGCCTGGGCGAGCTACGAACGGCCGCTGTGAGGGACGTGTTCGTCGTCGTGCCCGACGGCATCGACGATCCCGGCTGGCCGAGCGGCGGCAACACCTACGACCGCCATCTCTGCCACGAGCTCGGCTCCCAGGGTTGGTCGGTGCACGAGCGCGCGGTCGCCGGCTTCTGGGGTCGTTCCGACGCGACATCGTACGCGGCCCTCGAGGAGGCCCTGCGGCAGATTCCCGATGACGCCGTCGTGCTGCTCGACGGTCTGGTCGCCTCGACCGCGCCGGAGGTGCTCGTGCCGCAGGCGGACCGCCTGCGCCTGGTCGTGCTCGTGCACATGCCGCTCGGTCACCGCCCGCCCGACGACGACGCGCGGCCGCGGGAGCGCGCGGTCCTCACCGCCGCCACCGCGACCGTGACGACGAGCGCCTGGGCCCGGCGCCGACTGATCGAGCTCTACGGGCTGCCTGCCGCGCGGGTGGGTGTCGCCGAGCCCGGTGCCGAGGCCGGTGAGCCGGCGAGCGGGACCGAGGCCGGGGAAGCGCTGCTCTGCGTCGGTGCGGTGGTCTCCGAGAAGGGTCACGACATCCTGCTCGAAGCGCTCGAGTCGATCTCCGCGCTCTCCTGGCACTGCACCTGCGTGGGGAGCCTGGACCGCGAACCGGCATTCGTCGAAAGCCTGCGCCGGCGATCGCTCGAGCGGGGGCTGGGCGAGCGGGTGTCCTTCCCCGGCCCGCGCACCGGAGCCGATCTCGAGCGCTGCTACGCGTCCGCGGACCTGCTGGTGCACGCGTCGCGCGCCGAGACCTACGGCCTCGTCGTCAGCGAGGCGCTTGCGCATGGCCTGCCGGTCATCGCGGCCGAGGTCGGCGGGTTGGCCGAGGCGCTCGGCGAGGGCGGGACGGGAGCACGGCCGGGTCTGCTCGTCGCCGCCGAGGACCCGGTCGCGCTCGGCGACGCCCTGCGGGCCTGGCTCGGCGACGCCGAGCTGAGGGCACGGCTGCGTCGGGCCGCCCGCGATCGGCGCGAGTCGCTTCCCCGGTGGTCGACCACCGCGTCGAAGGTCGCACGGGTGCTTGCCGAGGCGTCGGGATGAGCGCCGAGCCGATCCGCGTCGGTCCGGGGTGGCTCGCCCTGCGCGAGCCCGCCGATGCCGAGGCCCGCGCCCGCGACCTCCCGGAAGCCCTCGAGCGAGCGCTCCCGGCCGACGGTCCGAGGGTCATCCACGACCTCGGCTGCGGCACCGGCGCGATGGGCCGTTGGTTGGCGCCGCTGCTGGCGGGACCGCAGCACTGGGTCCTTCACGACCGCGACGCGGACCTGCTGGCACTGGCCGCCGCCGACCCGCCCCGGCCGGCCGCGGACGGCGCGCCCGTCACCGTGGAGACGAAGCGCGCGGACATCGTCCGGATGGACGCGCGCGACCTCGCCGGCGCGACCCTGATCACCGCCTCGGCGCTGCTGGACATGCTCACCGCCGCGGAGCTGGACCGGCTGGCAGGGCTCTGCGTGGGAGCCGGGTGCCCGATCCTGCTGACCCTCTCGGTCGTCGGCAGGGTCGAGATCACGCCCTCAGACCCGCTCGATCGCCGCGTGGCCGCCGCGTTCGATGCACACCAACGTCGCGCGACGAAGCGCGGCAGGCTGCTCGGGCCGGGCGCCGTCGACTTCGCCGTCGAGGTGTTCCGCCGCCTGGGTGGCGAGGTCCTGGTCCGCCCCAGTCCCTGGCGACTCGGGCCCGCGCACTCCGCCCTGGCCACGGAGTGGTTCACCGGGTGGGTAGGCGCCGCCTGCGAGCAGGAGGCCGAGCTGGCCGACGACTGCGAGTCCTACGCCAGCCGGCGCCTGCAGCAGGCGAGCGCCGGGGAGCTCACCGTCACCGTGGGTCACGCTGACCTGCTCGTCTTCCCGTGAGGGGTTGATTCCAGGCCCCGGGGGGCCGGGACGGCGAGGGTCCGGGCCCCGGCGGCTGGAGCCCGGCCGTCCCGGGCGTCTCGTGGCGGCCCGGGCAGGCTGTGGCCGCCACGAGACGCCCGGGACGTGACCCTTCCGGCGGGAAGCGGGGAGGTTCGTGACGCTTCCGGCGGGAAGTCCACGGAGACGTGGCCGTCACAGACACGCGACCAGGGTTTTGGTCCCCTACAGGGGACCAAAAGTCGCGCTGTCGACTTTGACCATGCCAGGGCAGGGTCAAAGTCGACAGCGCGTTTTCCGACTCCTGAAGAACCGTGGAGTTCCGCCCGTCCCGGTGACGAACGCCCCATCCCTGTGACGCTCCCCGCGCGCTCCCCGCACCCCCGGCCGTCTCGGCCACGGCCACAGCCTGCCCGGGCCGTGGCCGAGACGGCCGCGTCCCTCGGCCGTCCCTTTCCTCCCTTGCCCGTCCCTTCCCCGTCCCCGGCCGGCGCCCCGACCACTCCCTCAGTCGATCTCGAAGCGGGGCGAGAGGGCGTAGCGCAACAGCACCACATCGCCGATCTGGCGGACCTCCGCGAGCCGCGCGCGGCGGTCGGGATTCCACGGGAAGCGTCCGTCGCTGACGAAGCGCGTGGCCCGGGAGTCGCCGACGAAAAAGGGGGCGACGACCAGCTGCAGCTCGTCGACGAGATCGTCGGTCAGGAACTGGGTGTGGACGTTTCCGCCACCCTCGACCATCAGTCGCTGCACGCCGCGCTCGCCGAGGTCCTCGGTGAGGCGGCGCATCTTCACCCGCCGGCCGCCGTCGACCACGGTCGCCGCCTTTCCGAGTCGCGAGCGGGCATCGGGCACCCGCGGGCTCGAGCAGTAGACGAGCTTCTCGATGTCGCCGGCGGTGAAGAAGTCCGCGCCAGGGTCGAGCTCCATCCGATCGGTCACGGTGACCTTCATCGGCGACGGCGGCAGGCCACGGGCGCTTCGTTCCTCACGGCGGTCCTGCGAGCGCACCAGCAACCGTGGGTTGTCGACCCGGACGGTGGCCGCCCCCACGAGGATCGCATCGGATGAGGCGCGCACCGCGTCGACCCGGTCGAAGTCAGCATCGTTGGAGAGCTCGAGCCGCCGCGGCGCCGCATTGCCGAGATAGCCATCGATCGACAGGGCGCAGCTCAGCAGGACGTAAGGACGGTCGGACATGTGCTGTTTTCTACGGGGCCGTCGGCTTCGAGTCGAATGCGGTCAGGAACCGGTTGCGAAAGCCGCTCATCGGCCAGACCGGTGCATCCGCGCGGGGCCGCAGGCCGGGCCCCCAGCCCCAGCCTTCGATCCGCTTCAACACGTTCGGGTCATGGGCGATGATCGAGATCGGGACCTGGTGACCCGCCTGTTCACCGGTGACCGGTTCCCTCGGCTGATGGTCACCGAGCACGATCAGCACGAGGTTCTTCTTGCCGTAGTGCCGCACGAAGCTGGTGAGGGTGTTCAGCGTGTACACGATCGACTTGCCGTACCCCTCCCGCACACGCGACGGGTCGTCCCAGAAGGACAGGAACGACCCTCCTTCGTAATCCATCGGGATGCGGTTGTAGATCGAGCCGTCGCCGACCCGGTCCCAGGCGATTTCCTCTGGGATGCGGTTCCAGGGCTGATGGCTCGAGACCGTGTCGACCTCCGCGAACAGCGGGCGGCGGTGCGGCCTCCCGAGCTCGAGACGCTGGAGTGCCGAGTAGATGTACTGGTCGGGCATCGCCCCGTAGGAGAAGGTGGGGCCGCGGTAGCCGACCTGATTGCGGTCGTAGAGCCTGTCCCAGTGGTAGAAGGCCTTCCCGTCCGGCCAGGGCCGGTCGTTCGAAGGCACGTCGTCGACGGTCCGCCACCCGGCGCGGTTGAACGCGCCGGCCAGCGTGAAGCGCCTTTCGGGGAGCAGCTGGGCGTAGCGGCGGAGGTTGTGGACCCAGAGCCCGGCGTTCAGGCTGGAGTGGGCGAGCCAGCTGCCGCCGCCGAAGGTCGGTGAGATCAAATAGCCGCTGCGGGAGTGGAACCCGGCACTCGCCAGTCGCCGGTCTCCCGCGGCCAGCGCTTCGTTCACCTCGGGCGCAAAGGACGAATCTTCGATCGCCACGCGGCCATAGGACTCCGCGAACACGAGCAGGACATCCTTCCCGCGCAGAGCCGTCAGCAGCGAATCGGTGGGGGTGTCGCGGAACTCGTCGTGCTTGATCTCGGCGGCGAAGACCCCCACGTCCTGCACTTCGGCCCGCACGATCCGTGCCTCGTCGAAGAGCAGGCCGGCGGAAACGGCGGAGGCGATCGGCACGTGGGAGACGAACTGCGCGCCGAGCACCGCGCAGACCGCCCAGACGGCGCCGAGAGCGCCGACGGTCCGCACCGCCAGGCGGCGATTGTCGGCCGCCACCCGCGTGACCCGGAGCATCGCCAGGGGCAGGATGACGATCGCCGCCACCACACCCGCCACGGCACCGATCTCGACCAGCCGCGCCTGCGACGCACCGTCCTCCAGGCGCAGGGTTTCGATGGCGTTGCCGATCTGCCCGATGTCGCCGAGGGGTTCGAACGGCCGATCGAACAAGGAGAAGATCTGGTAGTTGACGACCTTGAGGACGACCACCAGCGTCAGGACCAGACCGGCGAGCACCGCGACGATCCGCCGACCGGTGAGCGGCAGGACGAGTGCGAGCAGGATCAGGACGAGACCCTCGATCGGGATCCTCAGGAGGGCGGTCGACTTGAAGTGTGCCGGTTCGTCCGGAGCGACGAGCGCGACCCACAAGATCAGGAACGAGAGGATCGTCAGCGTCACGGCGATGACAGCCCGAGCCCGTCCGCGTACAGGGCCGGTGGGGCCGGGATCCGCGAGCGGCGGGTCCGAGTCGGGTCGCGTACGGGGAGTTTCGTCGCGACGGTGTCCCCACAGCCACAAGACGTCTCGGCCGAACGACTCGGTGAGCAGGACGAGCGCGCCGGCGAGCGCGGCGTCCGCGACAGCCGTCGGCAACACCTCCGCGGCCGCGATCGTCAGGACGATCCCTTGGGTCGCGCAGACGACCTTGCGCCAATAGCGCGGCGGCAGCGGCGCCCGTAGCCAGGGCAGCAGGTATCCGCCGGCGAGGAACGCGTAGCGCGCCATGCCGATGGCCAGTACCCAGGCGCCGGCCGAGCGGGCGACGTAGACGCTCAGGACCAGGATCAGGAACGAGTCGACCTCCGCATCGAGGCGGCCGCCCAGCTCGGACGCGGTCCGGGTGCGCCGCGCAACCTGCCCGTCGACGGCGTCAAGGACCAGCGCGAGCGACGCGAGCGACACCAGCAGGGCGACCGGCACGGGCGCGGCGAACGAATCTGCGACCAGCGCCGCGACGCCGACTGCCAGCGCCGCCCGAGCGAGCGTCACCCGGTCAGCCGGGCCCAGTCGGTCGATGTGCCAGTAAGCGCACCCGCGGGCCAGTGCCAGGGCCATGGCTCCGCCACAGGCGATCCCGACTGCCCACCCGGCCGGTCCGAGCTCGTCGTCGCCCAGGCCGAGCGCGACCGCGATGCCGGTGATCAGCGCCACCTGCGCGGCCAGCAGTGCCAGCGGGGCGGTCAGCACCGTTCGCATCGACCGCGCGTCAAGGCCGGTGGGATCAGCCGCCATATCCGGCGCCACTCCGTCCGGGGACCGATTCCCCCGGGGCGATGGGCGGGCTAGCATCGCCGCCGTGAAGCAGGATCAGCGGGCTCCCTTCGTGAGCGCCCTCCAACGGGCCCGGGTCGCGGCGTACGCGCCCGGCGAGTTCGTCGAACAGGAGAGCTTCATGCGGGCGGGCGAGATCCGGGAGCTGGCGCGGCAGGCGGGCATCGGCCCCGGCGTCTCGGTGCTGGACCTGTGTTGCGGCATCGGCGGCCCTGGACGCTTCATCACCCGGGAGCTGGGCTGCGACTACCTCGGGGTCGACTACAGCGCCGACGCAATCGACATCGCGCGCCGGCGCGCCGGCGACCTCTGTCGCTTCGCGGTGGCACGAGTCCCACCGATCCCTCCCGGCCCGTTCGAGGTGGTGCTGCTGCTCGAGACGCTGCTGGCATTTCCCGAGAAGGAGCCCCTGCTGCGAGAGATCTCCCGCGCACTCACACCCGGCGGGCGCTTTGCCTGCACCTTCGAGGCGGGCCTCCCCCTCGCCGAGGCGGAGCGAGGGCAGATGCCCGACGCCGACACGGTGTGGCTCGTCCAGATCGACGAGATGCTCGCCGCCCTGGATCGGGTCGGGCTGGTCGTCCGCCGGCAGGAAGACTGCACCGGATCGCACGCCGCCACGGCCGAATCGCTGACCGAGGCGTTCGCCGCCGATGCCATCGACATCGCCGCGCAGATCGGCGACGCGGCACTGGAGGACCTGCTGAGCGCCCACCGGCTGTGGAGCGCCTGGTTGCGGGCCAGACGCGTGCGCAAGATCGTCCTGGTCGCCGAGAAGCATTAGCGGGTCCCCGCCGCCAGGAAGGCGGTCCCGAAGCACAACTCGCTCCAGGAGAGATCGCCCGGCGCGTCCTGCATGGCCGCGCGAATCTCCTCCCACGGGCGGCGCGCGAGCCACTCGTCGATCGAGCCGAACCGCCGTCCAAGCGCGGTTCCGAGCTGCGCCAGCAGCCGCGGCACGTGGTCGGGAGCCTTGAGATCGAGCACCACCCAGCGCCCACCGCGAGCGAGCGCCTCGGCGCCGTGGCCGATGACATCCCCACATTCAGGCACGTGCGAGAGGGCGTAGGTGGAGAGGATCGCGTCGACCTCGGCCGGGAAGGCGTAGTCGGCCGCGTCCGCCTGCACGAGGCTGATGTTGCTCCAGCCGTTGTCCTCCTTCCGGCGCCGGGCCTGGGCGAGCATCGCGTCGGTGAGATCGACGCCGATGATCCGGCCCCCGGGACCGATCGCCCGCTCGAGCAGCGGGAAGTTCTGACCGGTGCCGCAGGCGAGGTCGACGACGGTGCCGCCGGGGCGAAGGCGCAGTGCCCGCACGGCCCGGCGACGCTGGGCCCACAGGGGGTAGCCCGGCACGGGGTAGAGTCGGGAGACGATCTCGTAGTGCTTGGCCTTCTTGCGGTAGATCTCGATCAGACGATCCTGCGTGGCGTCGGGCTCGCTCACGGCGCCTCCCCTACGGCAGGCGAGGACTCGACCGCAGCCTTGATCGCGATCATCTCGATGTCCATCACCCGTTGGATCCGGCCGTTGAAAGCGCGGTGGGGAAGCGCCCGCATGATGTTCCGCAGGTCGACCTCGACCCACATCTCGGCCTCGGTCTGTCCACCGTCGATCGGTGCGAACTCCATTCCCCAGCGCCCCCTCGAGGTGCCCAGGGGACCGGCGAACGCCAAGCTGCGCGGCGCCTCGACCGCGGTCACCTGCTGGGCCCGGTGGCGGCTGAGCCCGAACATCAACTTCGCCCGCTGCTCCACCCGTGCGCCGGGCGTCAGCGGAGCCCCTCCGTCGACCCAGCATTCCTTCACCGTCGGCGCCCATTGCGGCCACCGGCCGACATCGCAGATGTAGTCCCACACCTCGGGGACGCTGCGGGCGATCGCCAGCCGGCTCTCGGATCTGATCGTCATCGCGTCGCCCTCATGAGGTCCCGCCCGCGTGAGGACGGTGGCGAGGCCAGGCGCGGAGGAGCGGTTCGGGTCTCGGCCCGCGGCGCCGGGGGCGCCACTCCGAGAGCAACACGAATCCGCCGGGGAGGCTGGCGGCGAGCACCATGACCCCGTAGGCGGTGGCGGTGGCGGCGCCAAGGCCCGCGCCGAGCCCCGTCGCGGAGAACGCCCAGGCGGTGACGCCCTCCCGCGGTCCCCAACCGCCGATGTTCGGCAGCACCATGGCCATGATCGAGATGAAGGCCAACGGCAGAAGTCGGGTGACAGGAGCGGTGACCCCCACCGCGCGGGCGGCGATCAGGAAGGTGAGCACGTGACCGAGGACGGCGACGGTCGATGCGAGAACGACCGTCGCCAAGGCACGCTTGTGGAGAAGGCACCTGCGGATGTCCACCACCGCCGTGCTCCGTACACGCTCCCAACGGGAATGCAACCGTCCCCTTTTCATCCGCGCGAGGAGAACGACCACCACCGCCGTCGCGGCCAGCCCGAGCGCCACGAACGGCATCGACGAGCGCAACGGCGACGGCATCACGAGGAGGACCGAGATCGTCAGCGACACCTGGACGACCTGCCCGGCGGTGCGCTCCCAGACGACGGCCCGCAGGGCATGGCCGAGGTCCCGCGCATCGCGCCCGTGGCGGACGCCGCGATGCACATCCCCGGCGACGCCGCCGGGAAGCGTGAGGTTCAGAAACAGACACCGGTAGTAGGCCGCGACGGCGTCGGCCAGGGACAGCCGCACGCCGAGGCCGTCGGCCACCGTCTTCCACCGCCAGGCGAAGCAGGCGGTGGTGATGAGGAAGACGAGCGCCGCGGCCACCAGCGCCCGGCCGTCCAGCGCCCGCACGCCGTCGAGGAGCGGGCCGCTGCCGAGCCGCCAGATCACGATCGCGAGCACGGCCGCCGCGGCTGCCGGGCCGGCCCAGCGGAAAATGCCCCTCATCACCCGGTGACGCCGCGCGGATCGAGAACCTTCCCGCGAATCTCCGATCTTCGGGGACTTCGAGACGACCACCGGCTCCTCCGAGTCGAGTCTGTTCTCCGCTTCGCCCTTGGCTCCCACCTACAGGTATACCGACCCTTTGCCGTAATGGTTCGCCAGAAAAGAGATCGCGATACGCGAAACCGATCAACGAGGAAACCCCGGTCGATAGCACCTGACATCTGTCGGCGCTCCACGTTTCAGATGGAGAACGGCTTACCAGTCCTAAGTTCCGCTCGCCCAGAGAATCGACGAGAGGAAGAATGATGAAACGCTCGACGCCACACGCATGGCGACGAGGCCGACTCGGCTCGCTCCTCGCGGTCATACCGTTGGGCCTGCTCTGCTTCGCCGCCGCCGGGACCGCCGCTCCGACCGGCTCCGCGGACCTGCAGATCACCGCGACCGCGAACGCCGGCTCGGTCCCGGTCGGGGGATCACTCACCTACACGATCACGGTCACCGACCTGGGCCCGGAAACGGCAACCGGAGTGACGGTCGAAGACGCCCTGCCCGCCCAGGTCAGATACACCTCGGCCAGTTCCACCGTCGGCAGCTGTGCACCCCAGGGCCGGAAGGTGGTCTGCTCGATCGGCACGCTCGAAAGCGGCACGGCCGCGAAAGTCTCGAGCGCGACGATCACCCTCACCGTCTCGCCGTCGAAAGCCGGCTCGGTCGTCAACACGTTCTCGGTCCGCGGGGACCAGGGCGATCCGGTCGCCGGTAACAATCAGGCGTCGGTGACGACCGCGGTGGTGGAAGGGCCTAAATACGCTCCGCCGCCGACCAAACCGCCCAAACCGGGCCGCACCGCCTCCTGCCGAGGCGTCAAGGCGTCGATCGTCGGCACCCCGGCGGGCGACACCTTGGTCGGCACCTCCGGTCGCGACGTCATCGTCACCCTCGGCGGGAACGACACGGTCCTCGGTCGCGGTGGTCGTGACCTGATCTGCGCCGGCAAGGGCAACGACCACGTCAACGCGGGCGGCGGCGCCGATCGAGCCTTCGGTGCGGCCGGCAAGGATCGCCTGCTCGGACGTGGCGGACCGGACCTCCTGAAGGGCCAGGGCGGTGACGACGCGCTGAAGGGCGGTACCGGTTCGGATCGAATCCGCGGTGGCCGTGGGTTCGACCGCTGCGTGGGCGGCCCCGGCCGCGATTCGATCCGCGGCTGCGAGCGCTGAAGACGTCCGTCGCCGGGAGCACCCCGCGCGAAGGGCGACGGAGCATGGCGGCGCGACCACCGAGGGGTCGCGCCGTCTCTCCGTCATCGGCCCTTCGCTGAAGGTCTTTGATCCAAAGGCCGGCGGGGTATATCGGTCGGACCGAAGGAAAGGATGTCCCTTGAGCGGCCCCGACGTGTCGATGAAGGTCCCGGCAGTCGCCGATGCGGTCGGTGGCGTCCGCGAGGAAGCCGGGAGCTACGCCGAGCGCGTCGGGATGTCGGCGGCCCGGACTGCCGACCTGAGGACGGTCGTCGGGGAGGCCTTCAACAACGTCGTAGTCCACGCCTATGAGGAGGGCGGCTCGGTCGAGATACATCTTTGCCGGACCTCGGACGACGAAGTCGAGCTGGTGGTGGCCGACCACGGTCGCGGCATCCTCCCCCACCCCGACTGCGATGTCCCGAGCCTGAAGATGGGGTTGCCGATCATCGGCGCACTGTCGGCAAGCTTCCGGCTCGAGAGTCGTCGCGGACACGGCACCGTCCTCACCGTGTCGATGCCACGGCAGTGAGCGGCGCCCGAGCCGGCTCAGCTGACCTCGATCTCCTCGCCCTCCAGCAGACCGATGTGGTCGAGACCCGCGACCTGCAGGATCCTCAGGACCTGGCCGGAGGCGCCGGCCAGCCTCAGCTCGCGCTCCGCGCCGGCCAGATCCCGCCTGGCGATGAGGAGGGTCGCGAGCGCGGTCGAATCGATGAACTCGCATCCGGCCAGGTCGATCACGACGTGATCGGGCGCCGGGATCGCCCCGATCTTGTCGGCAAGTTGCGCGGCGACGGCGAGGTCGAGCTCCCCGTGGACCTCGATGACGCGGGTCCCCTCATCGCGCGCACGCATCGTCAGATGGAAGCTCTCCATGACATCCAATTATGACTGCCCGAGGCATAGAGGTCTACCCCCTGCCCCCCTCGGCCCGGGCCCCGGATCGGGTAACCAGATAGTCATGGCGTCGATCTCCTCAGGTGCGGTGTTGAAGGATCGGTACCGCCTCGAACGCCTCCTCGGCAGGGGCGGGATGGCGGCGGTCTGGCTCGGTCACGACGATGTTCTCGACCGCCCGGTGGCGGTCAAGGTGCTCTCCGACACGATCGCCTCCGATCCCCATTTCCTCGCTCGCTTCCGGCGCGAGGCAACCGTCGCCGCCGGCCTCTCGCACCCCAACCTCGTGGATGTCTACGACTACTCCGAGAGCGGCGAACGCCCCTATCTCGTGATGGAGTTCGTCGCCGGACGGGACCTCGGCTCGCGAATCGCCCGAGGTGGGCCGATCGACCGCGACCGGCTGGCGCGGGAGCTGCTCGGGGCGCTCGCCCACATCCACGCCGCCGGGATCGTCCACCGCGACATCAAGCCCCACAACGTCATGCTCGAGGCCGACGGGGCGGCGAAGCTGATCGACTTCGGCATCGCCCTGCCGCCCGACGCGACGGCGCTCACCCAGACCGGGCTGATCCTCGCAACCGAGCGCTACGCGGCCCCCGAGGTCCTGGCCGGCCGCCCCGCCACCGAACGATCCGACCTCTACTCCTGCGGCGTCGTCCTGGCCGCCTGCGGGCCCGACGGAGGATCGCGCGTCGACTCGCTGGTGGCCTCACTGACCGAGGA
>DATNAG010000113.1:0-36522 GCA_035572835.1 Solirubrobacterales bacterium | reverse complement strand
CGGCGCCGCGTGCAGCGAGTGCAGGGTGGCGAGCGGGCCGTCGCCGTTTCGCTCCGGCAGCCGCTCGAGCAGGGCCGAGGTGCCGTTCGGGTAGTGCAGGTCGAGATCGAGAATCCCGACCGGGGTGATCCCGCCGTCGCGCAGCGCCTGCACCGCCGCGGCGGCATTGTTCAGGTAGCAGTAGCCGCCGATGAAATCGCGCCCGGCGTGATGGCCCGGTGGACGGCAGACGGCGTAGGCGTAGCGGTCGCCGTCCACCAGCCGGCCGGCGGCCGAGATCGCGGTGCGGGCCGCCTCGCGGGCGGCGGCGACGAGCGCCGCGTTGACCGGGATGTCGGGCTCGAGCCCGGGCGGGGCCAGCTCCGGCATCACCGCCGCCTCCTCCCCCGCCGCATCGAGCGCTTCCATGTGGCTTGGCCCGTGCAGGGCCGTCAGCGCCCGCTCGAGCTCCTCGTCGCCCGCCGCGGCGCCGACCGCGCGCACGCCGAAGTGGCGCCGCAGCCCCACCCGCAGCGCCATCAGGCGAGCGTCGCAGTCCCGCCCTTCCAGCCGCTCTCCCCCTTCGCGGATCCAGACCGAGCTCGCGTCGTGCCCGTTGGTGCGCTGCTCGACCATCACCAGTTCGCTCACGGGACGGCTCTCCGCATCCGCGGGCCCAGCCGTTCGAAGCCGTTGGCGAGGTAGAACCGTTCGGTCGCTCGCAGGGCGGCGAAGCTTTCCCGCGGCAGACCGACCTCGACCCGGCCCGCGCCCTCGGCGGCGGCCGCCGCGGCCAGCGCCTCGACCAGGGCGGCGCCGACCCCGCGGTCCCGCCACTCCCGCCGCGTCCACAGCACCTCGATCGTCAACAGGCGCCCGGCGACCTGGATCGCCCGTGCCCAGCTCGCGGTCAGCACCCCGACCGGCTCCCCACCCCCGGTGCGTTCGCAGTTTCCCCCGCTATCCGAGGATTTCTGCGAACTCGACCCGGGGTCGAGGGTTTCGGTGGCGACGAGGACGATGCCGAGGCTCGGGTCGGCGATGTGGGCCCGCGCCTCGCTCTCGATCGCGGCGCGCGGGGGCGGCGAGCCGCCCAGCTCGACCACCAACGCCGCCACCGCCGCGGCGACGACTGGCGCGTCGTCCTCCCGGGCCGGACGGACCTCCCAGCCGACCGTCCCCGGCCGCCCGGCCGGGCTCTGGGTGGTCGCCCCGCTCATGCTGCCTCGGCGCTCCTCGCCGCCTGCGGCTCCAGCTCGACGCTCCACGCGCCCTCGTCGCCGCGCCCGGTCACGGTGCGCGCGACCGCCGCCATCGGCGCCCGCGCCTTCAACAGGATCTCGTCGAACTCCTCCTCCGGGTCGGACTGCATCACGATCGCCCCGCCGGCGCCGATCGTCGTCCGCCCCGGCCGGATCACGATCGTCCGGATCACGATCGAGAGGTCGATCGCCCCGTCCACGCCGAAGTAGCCGATCGCCCCCGAGTAGACCCCGCGCGCCTCGTCCTCGAGCTCGTCGATGATCTCCATCGTCCGCTCCTTCGGAGCCCCGGTCATCGAGCCGCCGGGGAAGCAGTTGCGCACGCACTCGACCGGCGAGCGGCCCTCTTCCAACTGCCCGGTGACGGTGGAGACGACCTGGTGGACGGTCGCGTAGGGCTCGACCACCATCAGGTCGGGGACGCGGACCGAGTCGACCTCGCTCACCCGGCCGAGGTCGTTGCGCAGCAGGTCGACGATCATCAGGTGCTCGGCGCGGGTCTTTTCGTCGCCGGCCAGCTCGGCGCGCCGGGCGGCGTCCTCGGCCGGGTCGGCGGCGCGCGAGATCGTTCCCTTTATCGGCCGCGCCTGCACCGCTCCGTCGCGCCCGACCGAGAGGAAGCGCTCCGGCGAGGAGCTGACGATCGCGGTGTCACCGAAGCGCAGGAAGGCGGCGAAGGGCGAGGGGTTGGAGCGCCGCAACCGCCGATAGAGCGCGAACGGGTCCGGGCTCGCGTCGGTCGAGATCTGATCGGTGAGGCAGACCTCGTAGGACTCCCCCGCCGCCAGTTCGGCCTGCGAGCGTTCGATGTCGGCGAGGTACCGGGCCCGGCCGCGGCCACAGCGGAAGCTGACGTGGGAGCCGGGCTCGGCGGGCGGGTCGAGCGGCCGCTCGGTCGGCGGGTCGCAGATCGCCGCCGCCGCGACCCGCGTCGCCTCCTCCAGCCAAGCCACCTGCACCGCGGCTTCGTGTTGATGGGCCGAAAAGCGCTCTATTTCAGCGCTTTTCGGCCCGTCAACATCGTCGTTGTCGATGAGGGCGAAGATGTGGGTGCGTTCGCGGGCATGGTCGACGGCGACGACGCGGTTGGCGAACATCAGCGCCGCGTCGGGCAGGTCGGAGCTGTGGACGTTGGTCGCGCCGCAGTCGGCCTTCAGCTCGTAGCCGAGGTAGCCGACGTAGCCGCCGATCAGCCCGCGGTCGACGCCGATCGGAGCATCCGCCTCCAGGTCGGCCATCTCACGCTCGAGCAGCTCGAAGATCGAGCCATGGCGGATCTCCTCGCCGGCCGGAGTGCGGATCGTCGTCGCGGCGACATCGACGTCGTAGGAGAGATGGCGCTCCCCCGGCCCGGCGCTGGTCCCCATGTACGAGCACTGGGCCAGCCAGGTCGGCGCGTCGGCCGAATCGAGCCAGAAGGACGTCTCGGCGTCGCCGAAGAGTCGTTCGTAGAGATGCTCGGTCGGCGCCGCCCCCTCCAGCGTCCGCGAGAGGACGGTCCATCCCTCGGCTCCACGCGCCACCCCGATGGTTGATGGGCCGGAAAGCGCTGAAATAGAGCGCTTTTCGGCCCGTCGACCATCGGGGCCCTGGGAACGGCGCGCGGTCGGAGTGGCGGAGCCTCGCTCCGCAAGTTCGAAGAAGTTGCGCGCGATGCGGTCGCCGAACTCGGTGGCGATCGACTCGGGGTGGAACTGGACCCCCCACATCGGCCGCGTGTCGTGCTCGACCCCCATCACGACGCCGTCGTCGGCCCAGGCGACCACGTGGCCTTCCGGGCCGACCGGCCCGGTGATCGCCAGCGAGTGGTAGCGGACGACGGAGAAGTCCTGCGGCACCCCGGTGAAGATCCCCGTGCCCCGGTGGCGCACGTGGCTGAGCCGGCCGTGCATCGGCTGCGGGGCGCTCGCCACGCCGCCCTCGAGCAGGTTGCCGATCCCCTGGTGCCCGAGGCAGATCCCCAGCACCGGCACCTCGCTGTAGCGGAGGATGTCCCGGCAGACGCCGAAGTCGTGCCAGCGTTCCGGCCGTCCCGGCCCCGGCGAGAGGACGAAGGCGTCGAACCTGGAGCGACTCAGGACGCGCCAGCTGACCGCGTCGTTGTTCACCACCACCGGCTCCTCTCCCGAGGCCGCAGCGAGCAGGTGGAAGACGTTGTAGGTGTAGGAGTCGTGGTTGTCGATCAGGAGGGTGCGCATCACGCCGCCTCCAGCCCGAGCCCGCGGACTCCCCGGTCCAGCACCGCCTGGGCGACCGCCTCGACCCGGGGCGAGCGCTCCTCCGAGCCGTACCAACGGGCGAAGTGGGAGAGGTAGCGGGCGAGCGGCACCGGGTCGAGGTCGGCGACCGCGCTGCGCAGGTGGCGGCGGAAGAGCTCGGACTGGACGACCGCGAAGCGGTAATCGGGGTCCTCGGCGCCGCCGTCGCCGGCGCCTCCGGTCGCCACCGCGACGCCGCCGGAAACCCCGGCCCCGGCCGGGACCGCGGCCCGGTGCGCCTGGGCGACGACGATGTCCCAGCCGAGGCTGCGCTCCGGCTCGAACAGCAGCTCCGGCTCGAACTCGACCCCTTTCGAGGTCGTGGTCAGGAGGAACCAGGCCATGATCACCCGCGCCGCCACCCGGTCGGGCTGCGGGTGTGCCCGCCGCACCGCCTCCAGGGCCGGGTCGGCGGCGATCCGCTCGTCGAGCCACTCGACCATGTCGTCGATCAGCAATGCCCCCTGCTTGGAGGAGCTGACCGCTTCGTTGCGCCGCGCGACCATCCCGTGGAAGACGTCGTGGGTCGGCGGCCCGCCCGCCCCGTTGCCGTTGACCACCGGGTTCGCCTCGCCGCCGCCCGACGCCATCGCCAGCGCGTCCAGCAGCTGCCGCCGACAGGTCACGTGCGCCACCCACTCGGTACCGCAGACCTGCAGCGACGTGCAGTCGTCGAGCTCCGGCGCCGCCGCCCAATAGGCGAGCGCCCGCATGTGCTGGGTCGGCAGTCCGTCGGACCGGACCAGCGGCATCTCTTCCAGCTCCTCGCGCCGGGTCGGGTAGAAGACCATCCCGTCGGCACGTCGGCGCAGGATCCCTTCGCGCAGCCCGAGGTTGGTCAGCTCGGCGACCTCGGGGAGGAAGTCGGACTCGAAGATCACCCTGTCGAAGGGGACGCCGAGCCGGGCGAGCGTCTTGCGCTGGCCGGAGATCACCCAGGCGCGCGTCTTCGACCACAGTTCGAGCGCCCGCTGGTCGCCGTCCAGCACCCGCATCATCAGCTCGTCGGCCTTGTCGTCGTAGAGCGCCGCCTCACGGGCGACCGAGTCCTCGGCGCCGTCGTCGCCCATCGCCTCACGCCCCGCCTTGACGTAGTCGGCGTAACAGAGGCCGACGAAGTGGTCGGACTTCTCGCCGCCCTCGGAGCCGAGCTCGTCGTCGGCCCGCCCGGACGCGACGACCCCTGCCATCGCCTCCCCCATACTGCGGCCGACGTCGCAGATCAGGCTGCGGTTCTCGACCTTGGCGCCGCCGACCCGCAGGGCCGCGGCGATCGCGTTGCCGAGCGCCAGGTTGCGGAGGTGGCCGATGTGCAGCGCCTTGGTCGTGTTGGCGCCCCAGAAGTAGACGGCGTAGCGCTCGCCCGCGACGAGGTCGGCGTCGGCGTCCGGGTCGCCACCCTCCTCGAGCGGCTCGCCACGTGCCTCGATCCATTCGTCGTCGAGCCGGACGTCGACGCCCTTGGCGTGCTCACGGACCTCGGCGATGGCCGGGTCGGCGGCGATGCGATCGAGCGCCTCACGCGCCCGCCCGTCGACGGTCCAGTCCCCGCGCACCCGCGGCACCAGCATCAGGTCCCGGTCGGCCTCCGGCCGGAACGGCGAGCGCGCCGCCCACGGAGCCGTCCCACCGTCCCCCGCGACGACCCCGTCGATGCTGTCGAAAAGATTCCCTGCCATAGCCCCGTCCCCCCGGACGCTCCCGATTGCGGAATGCACCTGCCGGGGCTCGAACCCGGATCACCGGCTTACAAGTCCGGTCCTTTAACCGATTAAGGCACAGGTGCTGGCTATGCGAAACGAGCCCCGAGTCCCGACACCACCCATGGATCGAGTTCCCTGAATGCTCGATTCGTGCGGCAGCATAACACGCGTTTTGATTTGCGCAAGCGTTTTGACTAATCGCCCGCAAACGCAGCATTTCAGAGGGCTTATGCTCGCGGCGGGGCACTATCGATCGGGCCCGTGGGACGGGCCGTGTACCTTTGGGAAGAGTTGTCATCAGACAGTGACAAAACCTTGAGATGAGCATCTACCGCCATATCCTCGTCGCGCTCGACGGGTCGGCCGACTCGAAGACGGCGCTTCGCCACGCGGTCACCCTGGCCCGCGATCAGAACGCGAAGCTGACCTTGATGACGGTGGTCCCCCACACCCCGACCCCGGTCGGCCCGGGCGTCGCGCCGCCGCCGGAGACCGACGAGTCCCACAACGAGATCATCAAGGAAGCGTTGGCCGAGATTCCGCGCGACATCAGCGTCACCACGCGGCTCGAGCACGGCGAGATCGCCGACACGATCCTCAAGCTGGTCGCCTCGGAGACCTACGACCTGCTGGTGATGGGCTCACATGGCCACAGCCGCGTCCATCGCGCCCTGCTCGGCTCGGTCTCCCAGCGCGTCCTGCACAAGGCATCGGTCCCGGTGCTGATGCTCAGGTCCCTCTGCCAGGGCTAGGGGACGGCCGAGGTCAGGACGGGGAAGGGTCCGGGGCGTTGCGGCCGGGGACGGGGAAGGGTCCAGGCCTCTGCGGTCGGGGACGGCGGGCCCGGGCGTCTCGGAGGCGACCCGGGCAGGCTGAGGCCGCCTCCGAGACGCCGGGTCGGGAGGTTTGCGGGGGAGAGCCGTCACAGGGACGGCACGAACTCCGAGGAGTCGTCACAGATCGATGACGCCCGCCGGGCGCCCGTGCACTTGGCCACACCCTGGTGTGGATAAGTGCACCGGCGTCGGCGCCGGTGCTCTCAAGCCGCCCATAGGCGGCACAACTGCACCGGCGTCCGGGGGCTGTCACGAAAGCATCACGTGCCCTCAGGTCTCCCCCAAGACCCGCAAGGGACCCGCACCCTCACCTCCCCCCGCAGACCCGGCCATCTCGGAGGCGGCCTCAGCCTGCCCGGGCCGCCTCCGGGATGGCCGGGTCCCTTCCCCGTCCCTTCCCCGTCCCTCCCAGTACCGCCAAACCCGCCACGTACCTACGCGCGACCCGCCTTCAGCAGCCGCGCCAGGAACTTGCGGGTCTCCTCGGCGTGCGGTTCTCCCAGCACCTGGGCCGGCGGGCCGGACTCGACGATCCGGCCTTCGTGGAGGAAAC
Source organism: Solirubrobacterales bacterium (assembly GCA_035572835.1). GTDB lineage: Bacteria > Actinomycetota > Thermoleophilia > Solirubrobacterales > 70-9 > VAYN01. The sequence goes on along the minus strand of DATNAG010000113.1, from coordinate 29,931 downwards.
AGACTTCGTCGGCGACCTCGCGGGCGAAGGTCATCTCATGGGTGGCGATCACCATCGTCATCCCGTCCGACTTCAGGTCGCGGACGGCTTCCAGCACCTCGCCGACCAGCTCCGGGTCGAGCGCGCTGGTCACCTCGTCGAGCAGCAGCGCCCGCGGCTTGCCGGCGAAGGCGCGGGCGATCGCCACCCGCTGCTGCTGGCCGCCGGAGAGCTCGTCGGGCCGGTCGCCCTCGCGCCCCGCGAGCCCGAACCGGGCAAGCAGCGCCCGCCCTTCCTCCTCGGCCTCGCTCCGTCCGACCTTCTGGGCCCGCATCTGTCCCAGCACCACGTTCTGCAGCACGCTCATGTGGGGGAAGAGGTTGTAGGCCTGGAAGACGACGCCGAGCTTGCGCCGCACCGCGACCGGCGAGACCGACGGGTCGGTGATCACCTCGCCGTCGAGGAAGATGTCGCCGTCGTCGATCTCCTCCAGCAGGTCGATGCAGCGCAGCAGCGTCGACTTGCCCGACCCCGACGCCCCGATCAGCGCCACCGCCTCGTGCTCGGCGACGTCGAAGTCGACCCCGTGCAGGACCTCGCGCTCGCCGAACGCCTTGGTCACCCCGCGCACCTCGATCACCGGCGGGCCGCCGCGGGCCATCAACGCCCCGATCCCATCACCGCACACCACCGGCGCCGCCCATGCGGTCGACGATCCGCGCCAAGGGAATCGTGATCACCAGGTAGAGCATCGCCGCGGCGATGATCGGCGTGTAGTTGAAGTTTTCGCCCTGGAAGATCTGGGCGACGCGGAAGGCCTCCTGCGGGCCGATGATCGAGATCAGCGCGACGTCCTTCTGCAGGGCGACGAAGTCGTTCAGCAGCGGCGGGGCGACGCGGCGGATCGCCTGCGGCAGGACCACGTGGCGCATCGTCTGGCCCTGGGTCAGGCCGACCGAGAGCGCCGCATCGGTCTGGCCACGGTGGACCGAGTTGATCCCGGCCCGGTAGACCTCGGAGACGTAGCCGCTGTAGGAGAGGGTCAGGGCGATGCCGCCGAGCACCACCGGCGAGGTCGGCAGGCCTTCGAGTTCGAGCGCCGGGACGCCGAAGCCGACCAGGTAGACGAGCAGCACCGTCGGCACGCCGCGGAAGACGTCGACCCAGACCGTCGCCAGCAGGCGCACCGGGAAGAGGCCGGGCGAGGCGTTGACGCGGATCAGCGCGATCGCCAGGGCGATCACGAGCACCGCGGCCTCGACCACCATGAAGACCTTGATGTCGAGCCAGAACCCGTCGAGGACTTCCGGGAAGGCGTTCTCGAATTCGCTCCAGCTGAAGAAGGTTTCGCGGACCGTGGGCCAGCCGGGGCTGGTCAGCACCAGCGCCGCGAGGCCGCCGATCACGAGCACCGAGGAGAGCACCGCGATCAGCGCGTTGCGGCGCTCCACGGCGCGCTTGGCCGCCTCCCGTTCGAGCCTCCGGCTCAGTGGAGCTGCGGCGCTTCGGCGGCCTGGCTCATCCACCGCTGCGTGATCTTTTCAAGTTCGCCCGATTCTTCGAGCGCTTCGATCGCCCCCGACACGCATCCGGTCAGCGACGAGCCTTTCGCCAGCAGGGCGCCCCATTCTTCGCCTTCGGCCTTGCCGAACTGGCCGACGATGGTCGCGTTTTCGACCTGGGCGGCGGTCAGGTAGAGCGCCGTCGGCAGATCGACCACGACCGCTTCGACCTGGCCGTTCTTCAGCGCCGTGACGACGTCGCCGGAGCCGTTGAAGACTTCCGGTTTGCTCGACGGATCGATTTCTTCGTCGACCGCGGAGAGACTGGTGGTGTTGATCTGGACGCCGATCCTGGTGTCCTTGAGGTCGGCGAGCGATTTCGCCTTCGCCGCGTCCGAGCCTTCCAGCGCGACGACCGCCTGATTGGCCGAGTAGTACGGCACCGAGAAGTCGACCGCCTTTTCGCGGGTCGGCGTGATCGAGATCTCGTTGACGTCGAAGTCGAAGTTCTTCGGGCCCGGCGCGTAGGAGGAGTCGAACGGCTCCACCGTCCACTTGATCTTGCTTTTCGGGTAACCGAGCTGCTTGCCGATCGCGTAGGCGACGGCGCTCTCGAACCCTTCCCCGTTGGCCGGTTCGTCGTCTTCGAAGTAGGGCGGGTAGGCCGGTTTGTCGGTGGCGATGGTCAGTTCGCCCGCGTTGTGGGTCTGCATCTTCGACGGCGTGCAGTCCGAGGCGGTGGCGGTGGTGCCTTCGCCTTCGCCGCCGCTCGACGAGGAGCTCGACTTCTTGCCGCCGCAACCGGCGAGCAGCACCAGCCCGAGGGCGAGGACGGAGACGATGGCAAGGGTGGCTCTACGCATGGGTGTCCGGGGCAGGGGTTCCGGGACCGGAAGCGCGGCATCCTATCCGTAATGCGGCCGTGGCTCCAGTGCGGTGCGTCCGATCAGGTTTTCCGATCTTTCGGGCCCGAGGCTTTGGAAACTGCCCCGTACTGCCGATGTGACGGGTGTGACGTTCGAGGACTGGCTCTACGACACGCTGATCCTGGCGGCGGCGGCCGCCTGCCTGCTGCGCGCATGGCGGTTCAGCGACGAGCGCCTGGGCTGGGGCCTGCTCGGTCTCGCCCTCGGCTGCTGGACGGCGGGCGAAATCTATTACGGGGCGGTGCTCACGGGCGCCGGGTCGATCCCGATCCCCTCCCCCGCCGACGCCGGCTACCTGCTCTTCTATCCGATCGCCTATGCCGGGCTGATCGTCCTCGTCCGCCGCCGGCTCGACTCCTTCAGCACCGCCCGCTGGCTCGACGGGATCATCGTCGGCGCCGCCGCCGCGGCCCTCTTCGCGGCGTTCGCGCTCGGCCCGATCGTCGAAGCCGGCACCGAGTCCGGCGACACGCTCGCCGTCGCCACCAACCTCGCCTACCCGATCGGCGACCTCGCCCTGCTGGCTTTGATCGCGACCGCGGCGGCGCTCGACCGCTGGCGGCTCGGCACCCGCTGGCTGGTGCTGGCTGCCGGGCTGGTCGTGCTCGCCATCTCCGACGGCATCTATCTCCTGCAATCGGCCAACGGCACCTACGTCGAAGGCGGCCTGCTGGACGCCGCCTGGCCGCTCGGGGCGATCCTGATCGCGACCGCCGCCTGGCTGAAGTCCTTGCGGCCGGCGCCTGCCTCGGCCACCGAAGGGATCGGCACCCGTCAGATCGTCATCCCCGCCGCCGGGGCACTGGTCGCGGTCGGCATCCAGGCCGCCGAACGCTTCACCACCGTGCCGCCGCCGGCGGCATTCCTCTCGCTGCTCACCCTGCTCGCGGTCGTCGTGCGGATGGCGCTGTCCTTCCGCGACAACCAGGCGAGCCTCGCCGTCTCCACCCACGAGGCGCTGACCGACCCACTGACCGGGCTCGGCAACCGCCGCCATCTGATCGCCGACCTCGACCAGGCGGTGGACCGGGAGCGTCGCCCGGGCGAGGTCTGCCTGATGGTCATGTTCGATCTCGACGGCTTCAAGGCCTACAACGACGCCTACGGCCACCCGGCGGGCGACGCCCTGCTGCGCCGCCTCGGCATACGCCTCTCGGCCTTCATCGACGACCGTGGGGGCGCCTATCGCCTCGGCGGCGACGAGTTCTGCCTGCTCGCCGAGTGCAGCGTCGCGCAGGTCGACGGGCTGGTCGCCGGCGCGACCGCCTCGCTCGGCGAGCGCGGCGACGGCTTCGTCGTCACCGCCGCCCAGGGCAGCGTCCTGATCCCGGTCGAGGCGCGGAGCCGCGAAAGCGCGCTGCAGCTCGCCGACCGGCGGATGTACGCGAACAAGAGCCGCGAACGGGCCTCCGCCGGGGCCCAGTCGACCGAAGTTCTCCTCACCGCCCTGCGCGAGAGCGAGCCCGAACTGCACAAGCACCTCCGCGGGGTCGCCGACCTCGCCCTCGCCCTCGCCGACCATCTCGGCCTCGATGCCGAGCAACGCGACGAGATCTTCCGCGCCGCCGAGCTCCACGATGTCGGCAAGATGGCGATCCCGGACGCGATCCTCGCCAAACCCGGGCCACTCGACCCGGCCGAGTGGGAGTTCATGCGCAAGCACACCTTGATCGGCGAGCGGATCATCGCCGCGGCGCCGGCGCTGGTGCCGATCGCGCGGCTGGTCCGCTCGAGCCACGAGCGTTGGGACGGCGGCGGCTATCCCGACGGGCTGGCGGGCGAGGCGATCCCGCTCGGCTCGCGCATCGTCTTCGCCTGCGACGCCTACGACGCGATGATCAGCGAGCGCCCCTACAGCGTCGCCATGCTGTCGGCCCGGGCGCTGGAAGAGATCGACCGCGGGGCGGGCTCCCAGTTCGATCCCACGGTGGCGGCGGCGCTGCGCACGGTGGTCGAGTGGCACAGTGGTGACGATGGAGATCGTCGCCTACGAACCGAAGTTCCTGGACTCCCTCCTGAAGCTGTGTAGGCAGGAGGGCTGGATCAGCTTCGCCGCCAACCCGGAGCGCGCCGACAGGGCGATGACCGGGCCGGGCGTCACCGCGCTGGTGGCGGTCGAGCGTGACGGCGAGGAGGAACGGGCGCTGGGCTTCGCCCAGGCGGTGGGCGACGGCTGCTTCGGCGGCTACCTCTGCATGCTGCTGGTCGACCCCGACGCGCGCGGCCGCGGAATCGGCAAGGCGTTGGTCGAGCGGACTCTGGTCGACAGTGGCGTCCTGCGCCTCGACCTGCTCTCCTCCGATCGGGCGATGTCGCTCTACGAACGCTTCCCCCACAACAAGATCCCGGGCTTCCGCCTCTACCCGGACGAGAGCCTGCGCCCGACGGAGGCTGACCATTAACGCGCCGCGGAGCTGAAGGAGGCGATCTGGGCGGCGAAGCGTTCGGCGTCCTGGAAGAGCATCCCGTGGGCGGCACCGGCGTAGATCGAGACCTGCGAGCCGGGGATGCGGGCGTGGATGCGGCGCGCGTTGACCGGCGGCACGCCGCGGTCCAGGGCTCCGTTGGTGAGCAGCGTCGGCGTCGTGATCCCGCCCAGGCCGTGCCAGGTCCCGCCGTAGCGGAGGAAGCCTTCCTCGGCCGCTTCCTGGCGCTTCAGCGTGCGGGGCGAGACCTTCTCCTGCGGGATCGACTCGTAGGCGCGGACGAAGCGCGCGGTCGCCGCGCCGCCTGCCCCGGTCGGCGGAAAGAGCAGTTCGAGGAAGACCTTGTCACCGGTCTTCGGATCCGCCAGGTCGCGGACCAGGCCCGGCGGCGGCGGAACCGTGTGGAGGCTGCCCGCGTCGCCGCCGGTGGTCACCAGCGCGCCGAGGACCGCGGGCTGGCGCTCGGCCAGGGTGAGGCCGATCTCGCCCCCCATCGACCAGCCGACCAGGGTCGGGTCGACCAGGCCGAGCGCTTCGATCAGTTCGCCGGTGTCGCGCGCCATCAGCGGCACCGTGATCGGGCGCGAGAGGTCGTCGGTGGTGTAGCCGACGCCACGATTGTCGAAGATCGTCACCGTGAAGTCCTCCGCCAGCGGGCGCAGCAGATAGGGCAGCCAGAGGCTCATCGGGGCGGTGTCGCCGGTCACCATGATCAGGTCGGGACCGTGGCCGAACTGGCGGTAGCCGATTTCGATCCCGTTCACGGCCACCCTGCGGACCGGGCCCTCGAAGGCGCCGGGACCGGGCAGGGTCGAGTGCGGGACCAGCTTCGGCGCCGACTGGCCCACCACCTCGGCGGGCCCCATCGCCGCCGCCGGCGCGCTCGACACGAGGGTCGCCGCCGACAGCGCGACGAGGCACAGCACGAGGCCGGTCTGGCGGCGAAGCATCTCGCGCGAAAGTTAAGCGTATGGCGAGGTGGACCGGTCGGCCAGGATGCTCGCGAGCGGCGGGCGCTCCTCGCAGCGCAGGCGCCAGATCTCCGACCCGGCGTCTTCCTCCGGGCGGGGACGGAAGGCGGGGCACGAGGGCCGCGGGGCGCCGCCGGTGCGGCGCTCGACCGCGACCATCACCTCGCCCGCCATCGCGCTCAGCGCCCGCAGGCTCTGGTGGGTGTTCTGGCGGGCGCCGAGATCGGCCTCGGCGAGCGCGTCGAGGCCGACCAGCCCGAGCGCGTCGATCAGCATCGCGATCTCGACCCCGTAGCCGACCGGCACGCTGAGCCGCTCGAAGAGGTCGCGGCGGATCGCGACCTCGCCCGCCAGCGGCTGGGCGAAGCCGGCGAGTGCGGGGAAATGAAGGTTCAGCAGAGGGCGGGCGACCAGCTCGGTGACCCTCCCCCCTTCGCCGACGGCAACCGCGCCGCCGAGCGCCAGGGGACGCCGGAAGGTTCCCTTGACCAGGGCCAGGTCCGGGTCGGCCAGCATCGGCCCGACCAGCCCGGTGAGGAAGGCCGGGTCGAAGTCGACGGTGTCGGCGTCGATGAAGACGAGCAGCTCGGCTTCGGTCGCCGCCGCCGCCCGCCACATCGCGTCGCCCTTGCCCCGCCCCGGACCGAGCTCCGGCCGGAGCGTCGACTCGAGCAGCGTCCGGGCGCCGCGCTCGAGGGCGATGGCCGCGGTCCCGTCGGCCGAGTCGGCGTCGACGACCAGCAGCTCGTCGACCAGGCCGGCCTCGCGCAGCGGGGTCAGCCGCTCGAGGATCGGGCCGATCGTCGCCGCGCATTCGCGGGTCGGCAGGATCGCCGCGATCGAGGTCGTCTTCGCCGCCAGCAGATCCGGGAGCGAGAAGGCGGCGCCGTCGTAGCGGCGCTCGGCGAGCCAGCGGCCGAGCTCGAGGTCACGGGCGAGGCCGCGCTCGGCGCGCCCGTCGGTCCGCGCCGCGGTGATCACCGACACCGGGCGCAGGCGGTGGATCCGCACCCCGGCGGCGGCGAGGCGGTCCTCCAGCTCCTGATCCTCCAACGCCGCCATCCAGGCCATCCCGCCGGCGCGGCGGTAGGCCCGCGGGGTGACACCGAGGCTGGCGCCGGAGAAGTGGGCGTGCTCGGCCGGCCCGCGCGCGGCGGCCGCCCTGGTCCGCGCCGCGAGGTCGGCCTCGCGGCGGGCCAGCACCGAGGGCGGCAATGCCGCCGCCTCGACCGGGTCGAGGATCACCTCGCCGCCGATCGCTTCCGCTCCCGCCGCGATCGCCTCCAGCTGTCGGGCGATCCAGTCGGGAGCGACCGTCGAGTCGGCGTCGGTGCTGGCGAGCAGCCCGTCGCGACGCCCCAGCGATTCGAGCCGCGCGCAGCCGACGTCCATCCCCGTCGCGCGTGCCGGCCCGGCCCCCTGCCCAGGCCCGGCCACCACATGAATCGCCGGGCCACCCGGTCGATGGGCCGAAAACTCAAGAAGGGCTTGAGTTTTCGGCCCATCAACACCGAGGCTGGCGCGGGTTGCGTCGACCATCGCCTCGGTCCCGTCGTGGCAGTCGTCGATCACGACGATCACCTCGAACCAGGCAGGGTCCACCTCGACCTGGGCGACAAGCGCTCCGAGGCAGCTTCCGATCCGCTCCTCCTCGTCGTGCGCGGGGATGATCACGACCGCGCGCACCTCCGCGCCGGGCGGCGGCAGCGCCGCCCCGAGGCGGGTGACGGCATCCCTGCCGGGCGCGCTCAGCTCCATGCCGCCCGTTCCTCGATCAGCTCGCGTCCGCGTTCATAGGCAGCGTCGTCGCCATGGGCGGCGACGCCGACCAGCTCGCCATCGCGTCCGTAGCGACAGACGAAGGCGCCGTCGGAGCCCGGTTCGAAGCGCGACACGTCCCAGCCGTCGCCCCAGCCGACGTACTTGAGGGTCTGCTCGCCGATCGTCGACCAGAAACCCGGGGCGACGTCCCAGCCGGCGTCGACCCCGGCCAGCGTCCTACCGGCGACCTCGCCCATGTTCAGCGCCTCGCCCCAATGTTCGACTCGCAGCCGCCGGCCCGCGCCCGGGTTGAAGGCGAAGGCGACATCGCCGGCGGCCAGCACGCGCTGGTCGGCGGTGGTCATCGAGGCATCGACCTCGATCCCGTCGTCGACCGCGATCCCGGCCGCGGCGGCGAGCCCGTCGTTGCGCTCGACCCCGAGCGCGAGCAGGATCCGGTCGGCGACGATCTCCGCGCCGTCGGCGAAGCGGGCGCGCCCGGCCGTGTCGCCGGCGGCGCCGATCGACTCCAGCTCGGCCCCGGCGGCGATCTCGACGCCGAGCTCCTCCAGCCAGCCCGCGATCCGCGCCGCGACCTCCTCGCCGAGGCGGGCGTCCTGGGGCGCCTCCTCCTGGGTCGCCACGGTCACCTCGACGTTGCGCATCGCCAATGAGGCGGCGGCCTCACAGCCGATGAAGCCGGACCCGACCACCAGGGCGCGATCGTCCCCGGCGAGCCCGGCGAGGCGCTCGGAATCGGCGATCCGGCGCACGGTCTGCACCAGCTCGCGATCGGCGCCGGGGATCGGCGGGACGATCGGCTCGGCCCCGGTGGCGAGGACGATCCGGTCGAAGCCGAAGCTCTCGCCATCGCCGGTGCGCACCGCGGCGGCGCCAAGGTCGAGCTCCGCCACCTCCACCCCGGTCCGCAGATCGATCCCCCGCTCGGTGTACCAGCGGGGTTCACCGAGCGGCAAGGCCTCGCGTCCCGACTCGCCGCGCAGGAAGGCCTTGGTCAGCGGCGGGCGTTCGTAGGGAGGGTCGTCCTCGCGGGCGAGGATCGAGACCAGGCCGGTCCCGCCCGCCTTGCGGTAGGAGCCGGCCGCGGCGTGGGCCGCGGGGCCACCGCCGACGATCACGATCCGCTCCGCCTCGACGGCGCTAGCCATTCGCCCGCCAGCGGTCGATCAGGTAGTCGGGCGTGGTGCGACTGGCGTCGAGGACCAGCGAGGTCGCTTCGTCGAGGATCGCGTGGACGTCGTCGCCGATCAGCTCGCGGCGAGGATCGGGATGGCGCCAGTGGACCGCCAGCAACGTGCCGCCCGGGGCCAACGCCGCCTCCATCCGCGCGACACCCTCCTCGACCAGATCGGCGCTCCAGTAATAGAGAACCTCGGCGCAGACGATCGTCTCGAAGGGACCGACCGGCATCTCCTCCGGCAGTCGACGCCGCAGCAGCTCGACGTTCTCGAACCCGGCGAGCCGGTCTGCCGCCCGCGCCAACGCGGTCGGGCTGAAGTCGACCGCGACGAGGTGCGACGCGCGCGGCGCCAGCATCGCGGTGAAGACGCCGACCGAGCAGCCGAGCTCGAGCGTCTGTCCGGTGCGCTCGGGCAGGTGCGCGAGGGTGGCCCGGTACTTGCCCTGCTCGTACTCGCTGGTCGCGTAGTCCCAGGGGTCGGCGGATTCGCGGGCGAGCCGCTCGAAGTGCTCGACCGGGGCACGGTCGCGTTCGGTGCCGTTGTTCACCGGCGCGCCAGCCTCTCGGCACCCGACCGCGCCAGCAGCGGATCGAGGCGGTGTTGGAGCAGGAAGGTCTCGAGGTCGCGGCGGGCACGATCGAGACGACCGCCGGTGACGAACGGATATGAGCCGCAGGCTGCCGCCGCCGTCTCCAGGATCGCTTTCGCGGCGCGGTCGATCTCCGCCCGCATCGCGATGCCGGTCGCCCGCGCGTCGACCCCGCCGGAATCGGCGATGCTCGCGTCGGCGACCGCCGCGGCGCGATCGAGCCAGGCGTCGACGGTGCCGTGGGCGGCGGCGATCCGCCCTGCCGCGAGGGCGGCGAGGGGATCCTCGGGGCGCCGCTCCCCCAGGTCCTCGATCGCCGCTTCGACGGCGGCGTCGACCATCCCCGCCCACATCGCCGCGGTGCGCATCGCATCGCGTGAGAACCACGGGTCGCGGGCCAGCTCGCCGGGGCCGCCGAGGACGGCGCTGACCGGGGCGTCGGCGAAGACGACGCGGTGGCTCTCGGAGGCGCGCAGCCCAGCGGCGCGGTACCAGTCGCGGTCCACCTCGACCCGCTCGCCGCACTCGACCAGGACCAGCGACGGGGCGGCGCCATCGTCGGCGCCGACCATCACCAGGGCGGCGTCGACGCCACCCGCTCCCGAGCAGAAGGTCTTGGCGCCGCGCAGGGTCTGGCCCGTGCCGGCCTCGTGCAGGCGGGCCGGGTCGCCCTCGCCGGGACCAGGATCGGCACCCCAGACCCCGAACAGCCGCCGGCCGCCGGCGACCGCGGCCAACTCGCGCTCCCGGGTCTCCGGGTCGGCGGCGACTTCGAGGCGCTCGATCGCGTTCTGGTGGCCGTCGAGGATGCGGCCGACGGAGGCGTCGGCGGCGGCGACCCGGCGCAGCAGATCCCACCCGGGGCGCATCGAGGCTTTGTCCCGGGCGGCTCCGACGGTCGCCGTGAGGGCGCCCGCGTCGGCCAGGTGGAAGAACGCCTCGCGCGGGAAGCAGGGAGCCCGGTCGAGCCCCGCCGCCCCGCCGGCGATCGCCGCCAGAGCCTGGTCGAGGCGTGCCGTCCGCGCCGCGGAGTCGGTGGCGGTATCGAGCCCGTCGCTCATGCCGGCATCCCTTCCGCCGCCGAGACCGACGCCGTCGCCAGGTCGGACCGCTCGGCGCGGGCGAGCAGGAGCTCGGTCAGCGCCACCGTCTCGGCGCAGTCGTCGCGGCGTGCTCCCGGGCCGAGCCCGTCGTGCATCAGGATCACGTCGCCCTCGCGCAGCCCACCCTGGGCCGCGAGCGCGTCGAACATCTCCGCCGCCGCGTCGCCGCGCCAATCGTGGGTGTCGACGTTCCAACCCCAGAGGCGCAGCCCGTGGCGCCCGGCGAGCAGGCGGGTGGCGTCGGTCTCGATGCCCCAAGGGGCGCGCCAGGCGCGCGGCTCGACCCCGATCCGGGCAAGCACCCCGATGCCGATCTCGACGTCGGCGGCGACGCCGTCCCAGGAGCGGTGCGAATGGCGGACGTGGTCGAGACAGTGAAAGCCGACCTCGTGGCCGTCCGCGACCATCTCCTCGATCAGGTCGCGATGGGCGGCCGCCCGTCGCGCCTGCACGAAGAACGTCGCCCGGGCGCGATGGCGCCGCAGGGTCGCCAGCACCCGAGGCGTCCAGACGCGGTCGGGACCGTCGTCGTAGGTGAGGGCGACCGTCCCGCTCACTCGGAGTAAGGGTCCTCCTCGGCGGCCAGCCGCAGCGAGGCCTCGCGGACGTCGTCGAGATGGGCCTCCTGCAGCGGCAGCGCCCAGTCGACCAGCTCGCCGATCTCCATCTCGCCCGCCTTCTCGTTCAGTTTGCCGAGGATCGCCCAATGCCCGGCCTCGCCGGCCTCGGTCATGGTCAGGAACTCGAAGCCGTCGAGCCCGTCGGAGTCTCCGCCGAGGTAGCTCTCCATCATCTCGACGGCCTCGTTCTTCGTCTCCCTGGCCTTCGCATGGATACCGTCGGCGGCGCCGTCGCGCTGCTCGGCGACCTCGCGGCCGCGCTTCGCCGTCTCCTCCGACTCCTGCTTCAACCGGTCGAGCAGGTCGGACTGCGAGTCGGACTCGGGCAGCGAGGCGACTTTGTCGATCGCGGCCTGCGCCGCCTCGGCCAGCCCGATCACCTCGGCGAGCTTCTCCTCCAACGGGGTTATCTCAGACATGCGTGACTCCTTTCTCATGCCCGCGAGGGCACGACCCTCCCTGGAGGCGATGTTTGCTTTGAGCTATGGAGGTACCCGGCCCCTCCGGCGTCACACCGAAGGCCCGCCCTCCCGCTCGAGCTCGGCGAGCCGCGCTTCCAAGGCCGCCAGCCGCACGACCAGGTCACCCTCCTCGGGTCGGTGGACGAACTCGAGCTTGATCCCGTCCGGGTCATGGATGAAGACGGCGAAGTAGCCGGGCGTGTAGTCGTATTCGTGCGGGCCGCTCTCGATCTCGGCGCCCGCCTCCCGGGCCCACGCGGCGATCTCCCCGACCAACTCTCGGCTCGCGACCGAAAAGGCGAGGTGGTGCAGGCCGATCGCGTAGCGATCGGCGGTATCGAGACCCGAGTGGCGCTCCCGCAGACCGATCGCACCGTCGGTCTGGTGGCGGCTCAGGTAGACGACCCGCTCGCCCTCCTCGCCGACGATGTCGCCCACTTCGACGTAGCCGAGCGGGTGCAACAGCCCTTCGTAGAACGGCAGGCTCCGGTCCAACGAGGAGACGACCAGGTCGACGTGGTCGATGGCCTCGAGCGCCATCCGACTCAGAGCTCGCGCAGCGCCGGCAGCAGCTCGCGCTCGGCCCAGGCGGCGAACTGCTCCTGCCGGTCGCCGCCGATCTGGACCAGGGCGATCTCGGTGAACCCGGCGTCGACGAAGGGCTTGATCTTCTCGACGTGCTCGGCGACGTCGGGGCCGCAGGGGATCGATTCGGCGACGTCCTCGGGGGTGACGAACCGGGCCGCGGCGTCGAAGCTGTCGGGGTTCGGCAGGTCGGCCATCACCTTCCAACCGAGCCCGAACCAGCGGAACTGCTCATGCGCTCGTTTCAAGGCCGCTTCGCGATCCTCGTCGTAAGAGACGGCGATCTGGCCCACCCGGCCCTTGCCCGCCCCGCCGGCGGCATCAAACATCTCGCCCAGCTCGGCTTTCGGCTCGACCGCGATCATCAGGTCGGCCTTGCGCCCGGCCAGGGCACAGGAGGCCTCGCCGGAGACCGCCACCCCGATCGGCACCCGCTGCTCGGGCCGGTCCCAGAGCCGTGCGGTCTCGAGGTCGAAGAAATCGCCGTGCCAGCTGACCGCCTCGTCCTCGGCGTCGAACAGCGCCGCGATCACGTCGAGCGCCTCCGACAGCATCGAATGGCGGGTTCCGACCGCCGGCCAGCCCTCGCCGACCACGTGCTCGTTCAGGTTCTCACCCGCCCCGAGCCCGAGCCGGAACCGCCCGCCGGAGAGGATCTGCATGGTCGCCGCCTTCTGGGCGACGATCGCCGGGTGATAGCGGACGGTCGGGCAGGTGACGTAGGTCATCAGGCCGATCCGCTCGGTCACCGCGGCGGCCGCCCCGAGCACCGACCAGGCGTAGGGCGAGTGGCCCTGCTCGACCAGCCAGGGCTGGAAGTGGTCGCTGATCACGGCGAAGTCGAAGCCCGCCTCCTCGGCGCGGCGGATGTCGGCGACGAGCGCGTCGGGCGGCGACTGCTCGCACATCATCGTGTAGCCGAACTCGGGCACGCGCCACGGATACCCGCCGCGGCGAGGTCGAATCGGTCAGCGCTCTTCGGCGACCTTCACACCTTCGTCGAACCAGATCCGCCGGCCGTCGGGGTAGATCGCCGCCGGCCCGTCGTCGCGGTGACGCAGCCCGCGGCGGTACCACTTCTCGGTCCCGTTCACGTAGACACAGGCCGGCCCGCCCTCGCGATGGCGGACCCCGTCGACGTAGTACTTGACCGACCCGTTGGCATGCAGGACGGCTGGCCCGTCGTCGCGGTGCAGGCGGCCGTGCCGAAACCATTCCTCGCGGCCGTTCGGGAAGACCCGCGCCGGCCCGTCGTCGCGATGCGGCCGCCCCTCGCCGTCGCGCCACTCGAGCACGCCGCCGGCGCGGATGACCGGCGCCTCTGGCATGGCGTCAACCTCACCGATCGAGCTCATCACGTCAACCCCAGCCGACCCCGCGCCGTCACCGGCGGGCGAGGCCGAGGAGCCAGTCGACGCCGTGCTCGCGCAGGGCGGAGATCGAGTGCGACACCTCGACCGCGCCGACCTCGCGCAGCTCGGACTCCGAGAAGCCGCCGGTCAGCAGACCCAAGGTCGGCAGGCCGGCAGCCTTCGCCGCTTTCACGTCCCAGGTCGAGTCGCCGATCATCAGTGCCGGGCCGCCCGACCCGTACTTGTCGAGCGCAACCTGCACCAGTTCGGGATGCGGCTTGCTGTGCTCGGCGTCGGCCGCGGTGGTCGCGCCGGCGATCCGATCCGCCGCCCCGAGCAGCTCGACGTAGTGATCGCACTCGTCCTTCTCGGCCGACGAGCCGATGATCACGGTCGCCCCCGCGTCATCGAGTTCGGCGATCAGCTCGCTCGCCCCCTCGATCGCCTCGACTTCGCCGATCAGCTTCGAGAAGGCCTCCGAGTGGCCATCGCGGAGCTCGTCGCCATCGGCGTCCTCCGCCTCCTCGCCGAGCACCGCCGCGACGAACTGGTCGCCGCCCATGCCGACGTGGCGGTGGATCTCCCAGATCGCCGCCCGGTAGCCATGCTCGCGGAAGGCGCGGTGCCAGGCGATCGCGTGCTGGTAGTTGGAATCGACGAGGGTGCCGTCGACGTCGAGGACGACGGTCGGCGCGCTCACTTCTCCACCGTCTCGTCGGTGACCTCCTCGGAGATCTCCTCCAAGGAGCGGTTCTTGGTCTCCGGCAGGCGGAAGGCGAAGAAGACGATCGCGGCGACGCCGAAGCCGGCGTAGAGCCAGAAGGTGCCCTGGATCGTGATCGCCCCGGTGAGGGTGAGGAAGAAGGTGGAGACGAGGAAGTTGGAGGCCCAGTTGGCCACGGTCGACACCGACATCGCGGCGCTCCTCACCTTGAGCGGGAAGATCTCGGAGATCATCAGCCAGAAGACCGGGCCGAGGCCGACCGCGAACGAGGCGATGTAGACGATCAGGCAGACCAGGGCCACGCCGGGCGCGTCTTGTTTGAGGGTCGAGGAGGCGAAGAAGATGCCGAGCGCGGTGAGGGCGACGACGCAGCCGATCGTGCCGACGATCAGCAGCGGGCGGCGGCCGACCTTGTCGAGGATGAGGATCGCGACGATCGTGAAGATGACGTTGGTGATCCCGACCGAGAGGGCCTGGGTGATCGCACTGGTGGTGCTGAGGCCGGTGAGCTTGAGGATCGTCGGCGCGTAGTAGATGACCGTGTTGACGCCGATCAGCTGCTGGGCGATCGCCATCACCAGGCCGATCAGGACCATCGCCCTCACACCGGGCGCGAGCAGGTCCCGCAGGCTCCCCTTCTGGGACGCCTCCTCCTCGATTTCCTGCAGCTCCTCCTCGACCTCCTCGTCGGATTCGCGCGCCCGCCGCAGCACCTCGCGCGCCTCGTCGTCGCGGCCCTGCCCGACCAGCCAGCGCGGCGAGAAGGGCTGGAAGTACATGCCGATCGCCAGCGCCGCGCCGGGGACCGCCGCCAGCCCGAGCATCCAGCGCCAGTTGCCGACCGCGCCGCCGAAGGCCCAGTTGACGATGTAGGAGACGAAGATCCCGGAGACGACCATCAGCTGGTTGAACGAGGTGACGCCGCCGCGAATCTTCTTCGGTGCCAGCTCGGAGATGTACAACGGGGCGACGAAGGAGGCGGCGCCGACCGCGATACCGAGCGCGAAGCGGGCCCAGATCAGCTCCCACGGCGACTGCGCGGCGGCCGATCCGAGCGCGCCGATCACGTAGATCGCGCCGGCGATGATCTTCGTCCGCCGGCGCGACAGCGCGTCCGCCGACCAACCCGAGATCGCCGCCCCGATCACCGCCCCGACCAGAAGCGCGCCGACGAACGCCTGCGCCTCGAAGCCCGAGGGTTGGAGGTCGGGTTCGATGTAGAGGAGCGCCCCCGAGATGACGCCGGTGTCGTAGCCGAAGAGGAACCCGCCGAGCGCCGCGATCAGCGCCAGCCGCAGGATGAAGCGGTTGCTGCCTTTGAATGCCTCCCGCAAGAACTCCATACCGAGGGCAGTGGTACCCGGGCGTCAGGCGTTTTATCGCCCCGTCTGGCGTCGGTCTCAGGCGCGGTCGGCGACCGCGGCGGCGAGCATCCGGAGGTCTTCGACCAGGGTCTCCTGGGCTTCCTCGCGCTCGTCGCGATCGCGCAGGCGCAGCACCGCGGACGGGTGCAGGGTGAGCGCGGCGAGCGGCGCCAGCGGAGACTCGAGCAGGCGCCCGCGGTCCTTGCCCACCCTCACCTTGGAGCCGAAGAGCGCCTTGCCGGCGGTGGCGCCGAGGGCGAGCAGGCCGATCGGCCGGACCGCCTCGAGCTCGGCCTCGAGCCACGGGCGGCAGGCCGCCACCTCTCCCGCCCGCGGCGTCTGGTGGAGGCGACGCTTGCCCTGGGGACGCCACTTGAAGTGCTTGACCGCGTTGGTGAGGTAGACGTCGCCACGGGCGATCCCGGCCGCGTCGAGCGCCTCGTCGAGCACCCGGCCCGCGGGGCCGACGAAGGGCTCCCCCTCGACGTCCTCGCGGTCACCCGGCTGCTCGCCAACCAGCATCAGCGACGCCTTCCGCGGGCCCTCGCCGAAGACGGTCTGGGTGGCGTCCTTCCAGAGCGGGCAGCCGCGGCATTCGCCGGCGGCCTCCCGCAGGGCGCGCAGCGAGCGGCCGTCGGGGACGAAATCGGCCGCCGAGCTCGCCTCGCTCATCGCGACAGGCCCTCGCGGAGGTAGCGGGCATTGGCGGGCGCGTAGCCCTTCCAGTCGTTGTTGAGGTAGACGAAGACGGGGCGGCGGGAACGCCAGGCGGCGATGCGGCGGCGCCAGCCGTCGAGCTCTGCATCCGAATAATTGCCGCCGCGGCCGCGGTGGCCGTAATGGAGGCGCAGGTAGGCGAGCGGACCCACCGGCGTCGCCTCTGGCAACGGCCGGCGCTTGTCGTCGCCGATCGCCAGCGAGGCGCCGTGTTCGGCGAGCAGCTCGCGGACCGGCGCCGTGAACCAGCTCGGGTGCCGGAACTCGAAGCAGTGCTCGGCCCGCGGCAGGCGGTCGAGCGCCGCGCCGAGCAGGTCGTTGTCACGCTGGAAGCTCTCCGGCAGCTGCCAGAGGACGGGGCCGAGCCGGCGGGAGCGGCGCAGCGGCTCCAGTGGCTCCCAGAACCGCGCCACCCCGTCGCCGATCTCGTGCAGTCGCTTCATGTGGGTCAGGTAGCGGCTCGCCTTCACCGCGAAGCGGAAGTCGCCGGGAACCTGTTCGGTCCAGCCGCGCACGGTCTCCTCCTTCGGCAACCGGTAGAAGGTCGCGTTGATCTCGACCGTGTCGAAGACCTCGGCGTAGCGCTGCAGCCACCGGCGCGGCGGCATCCCCTCCGGGTAGAGGCCGCCGCGCCATTCGTCGTAGCTCCACCCCGAACAGCCGATCCGTACCCGTTCCATCGTCACCCCTCCAGGCCACCGGCCGAGACGACGATCCGCTCCCGGTCGACCTCGACCACTGCCTCCCAGGGGATCGCCCGCGGCTTGGCGGCGTCGGGGCCGCGCAGGCGGACCCAGAACGCCCGCGGCCCGAGCAGCAGGTGATCGACCACGACCGTGCCGTCGTCCTCGCAGTGGCCGAGCAGCTCGTGAATCCGCCCCAGCTCGCGCCCGCTCGGATCGTGGACCCGGGCACCGATCAGGTGCGCGACGCCGAGCGGCGCCGGGCTCAGTTCCACGGCAGCCTCCTCACCATCCAGCGCTCCGGATCGTCGCCTTCGCCCAGCCCGAGCTCCTCGGCCTTCTTGCGCAGCCGCACCGTGGCGCCGAGCGAGTCGACCTCCTCCCAGGGGATGCGGACCGCGTTGGCGCCCCAGCGCGTGGGCCCGACCACCCGCCGCCAGAGATGACGGATCCCGCGTGGCAGGCGGCGCGGATAGAGCCCGGCGCCGGTGAGGAGCGCCGTCACCCGCGGCGGGCTGCCGCGCAGCTCGAGGTCGTCGACCCGACCGCAGCGCCGCCCTTCGGCGTCCAACAGTTGCTCGTCGAGCAGCCGGTGGACGATGAAGATCGGCCCGCCCGCGATGTCGTCGTGCCCGCTCATCCGCCGCCCCCGTTGGTGATCAGCAGCAGGGGGATCGAGGTGACGGCGAGGACGATGATCACGGCGAAGTAGAGCCAACCGAGGACAGAGGCGACCCTCCCGTTCGCGTGCTCGCCCATGAAGGAGCGGTCACCGGCGATCAGCAGGATCGGGAAGTAGGTCAGGGGCAGGGCGACGACCGAGAAGACGACGCTGTACTCGGTGATCTCGACCGGGTTGATGCCGCTCTCGACGATCATCACCGCGACGGCGAGGAAGACCAGCCAGGCGACGGTGAAGCGCGGCGCCCGCTCCGGGCCGCGATAGCGCCCCCACTCCCAGCCGAGGAACTGGGCGAGGTTGTAGGAGGCGGCGAAGCTGGAGTCGATCGCGGCGCCGCCGACGCAGCAGAGCATCCCGCCGAGAGCCAGCAGCAGTCCGGTCTCGCCGAAGGAGTTCTGGGCCGGCAGGGCGACCGTGCCGAGATCGCCGGGTTCGATCCCCAGCGGGTGGAAGAGGTAGCCGGAAACGACGACTAGGGCGACCGCGAGGACACCACCGAGGGCGTAGCCGACGATCGCGTTGAGCCGGTTCTCCTTCAGGTTGTCCTTGGTCCAGCCCTCCTCGATCGCCCCCGACGAGTAGAAGTGGACCTCATAGGGCATCAGTGCTGCGGCGAAGACGCCGACGACGAAGTAGAGGTAGAGCGGCGAGGAGTCGAGCGAGGGGACCAGCCCGTTCGCCACCGCGCCCCAGTCGGGATGTTGGTCGATCGCCGTCGCCACCATCACCAGGAGCAGTAGCCCGCCGTAGCCGAAGAGCCGCTCGAGGCCACCGAAGGGGAGCAGGGCGACGATCGCGATCAGGGCCAGAGCGGCGACGACGACGAACATGCTGAAGGCGGCGTCGAAGAGCAGGGTAAGGACGATCGCCAGGCCGCCCAGCTCGGCGGCGACGGTGAGCACGTTGACGAAGGTGCTGGCGATCAGCGCGATCAGCCCGGGCCCGAACCCGAGGCGCATCCGGATCACGTCGAAGACGGGACGGCCACTGACCGCGGCGACGCGACCCGACATCTCGGCGTAGACGGCGATCCCGAGCGTCCCGAGGACCACCGCCCAGATCAGGTCGTAGCGGTAGAGCGCCCCCGCCTGGGTGTTGAAGACGAGGTCGCCGATGTCGAGGAAGCCGCCGACCGCGGCGATGATCCCGAGGGCGACTTTGAAGATCACTTTCACGGCCGTCTCACTGTTCTTCCCCGGTCAGGTCTTCGGCGATCGCGTCCGCCTTCGCCTTGGACGCCGCCATGTGGGCCTGGACGGTCGCCCCGTGGCGCTCGTCGCCGGGGTAGGTCTGCAGTTCGGCGAAGAGCTCCGAGATTTCGCGGGCGACGGCGACGGCTCTGCCGCGATCGGCGGCCACCGCTTCTTCGGGTTCGGCGTCGGCGAGCTTTTCCGCCTCGTGCTCGGCTTCACCGCCGAGCGTCTTCGCCATCACCCGGACGTACGTCGACTTCGTCCCGTCGTCGGCGACCCCCTTGGCGACCAGCGAGCCCTGTGCCGCCAGAGCGCTCAGGCTTTCCACCCCGCGGGAAAGCTCGCCGCGGCTGAGCTCGCCGCAGCCGGCCGTGGCAAAGATCAAGACGACGAGGGCGACCGCGACGCCGACCCACGGCCTCACCGGGCCACCTCACGCAAGCTCGACCTCCTCCGCCGGAACCAGGTCGGCCCCCATGTTGCGCTCCATCATCTCGAGGGCCGCCTCGCCGAGCTCGTCGTAGATCGCCGCCACCGCATCGGGCGGGACGACCACGTCGAAATGCCGTACGTACGCATCGAGGGCGCTGTAGAGGATGCACTGCTCGGTGACCTGGCCGGAGAACACCAGTCGACTCACCCCGAGCTGGTCGAGGAGATACTCGAGTGGGGTCTCGTAGAAGATGCTGTGGCGGGCCTTGACGATCAAAGACTGCCCGTCCTCGGGGAGCACCGGCTCGACCAGCTCGGGGTGGGCGCCGTCCATCGCCGCCGCGGCGAGCTGCTGCGAGGCCGAGGTCCAGTCACCGTAGTTGTCGTTGACATACACGACCGCGATGTCTGCCTCCGCCGCCCGCCGCCGCAGCGCGCGGATGCCCGGAAGAGTCTGGGCGACCCGCTCCGCCAGACGGTCGGCCTCCGGGTGGTCATAGGGGTTCAGCATGTCGACGACGAGCAGCGCCGTGGCGCCGCCGTCGTCGTCGTGCCGCTCCTGCCGGGTGCGTCGCCGGCTCAAGGATCACTCCGCGTACGGGTCCTCTGCCGCCGCCAGCTGGAGAGATCCGTCGCGGACTTCCTCCAGATGGCGCTCCTGGATCGGCAGCGCCCACTCGACGAGCGTGCCGATGCCCTCCTCGCCCGCGTTCTCGTTGACTTTGCCGAGGATCGCCCAATGGCCCGCCTCGCCGGCCTCGGTCATGGTCAGGAACTCGAAGCCGTCGAGCTCGTCGGAGTCCTCGTCCAGATAGATGTCCATGAAGGCTTTCGCCTCGTTCTTCGTTTCCTGGGCCTTCTCGAGGATCGCCGTCTTCTTGCCGTCGCGGTCCCCGGCAGCCTCGGTGCAGCGGCGCTCGGTCTCCTCCGCCTCCTCGCGCAT
Source organism: Solirubrobacterales bacterium (assembly GCA_035572835.1). Taxonomy (GTDB): domain Bacteria; phylum Actinomycetota; class Thermoleophilia; order Solirubrobacterales; family 70-9; genus VAYN01. Next base: position 9,716 of record DATNAG010000113.1, on the reverse strand, counting down.
CTTCTGCAGCGCGGCGAGCAGCTCGGAGTCGTCGTCGAGCAGTCCCTCGACTTTCTTCGTCGCGTCCTGCGCAGCAGCCGCCAGGCCGGTCACCTCGGCCAGCTTCTCCTCCAGGGTCGTCAGGTCGGCCATCGTGCTCCTCCTCTTCGTCGATGCCCGTGGGACGACGACGCGTCCCCTCGAGGCCATGTGCGATGCGGATGTGGACTACCCGTAGGCCGGTCCCGATAACCCGTCCCCCTTTGCTGTTTGGTCGGACCTGCGGTGGGGACCTGAAGGTCCCGATCCAATCGCGACTCGAGGAGCCCCGATGAGCATCGACCCCCAGTCCCGATCGATCTCGGAGCTGACCAAAGAGCTGACCGAACAGACGAGCCGCCTGGCTCAGAAGGAGATCGAGCTGGCGAAGGCCGAGCTGTCCGCGAAGGGTAAGCAGGCGGGCATCGGCCTCGGTGCGTTCGGTGGGGCCGGAGTGGTCGCCGTCCTCGCCCTCGGGGCTCTCGTCGCCACCGTGATCCTGCTGCTGGCGACGGCGATGACCGCCTGGCTGGCGGCGCTGATTGTCACCGTCGTCCTCGCCGCGATTGCCGGCGTGCTCGCGCTGCTCGGCAAGGCGAAGGTCGAAAAGGCGACGCCGCCGGTCCCCCGGCAGACCATCGAAACCGTCAAGGCCGATGTCCAGGAAGCGAAGGCTCGCGCCCAGGAAGGAAGAGCATGAGCGGCGAGGAACAGAAATCTCCCGCCGAGATCCGCGCGGAAATCGAGAAGACTCGGGCGGCACTTGGCGACACGGTCGAGGCGCTCGCCGAGAAGACCGACGTCAAAGCGAAGGCGAACGCGAAGAAAGCCCAGGCGAAGGCCAAGATCGAAGAGAACCCGAAACCCGTGGCGACCGCCGCGGCCGTCTTCATCCTCTTCGTCCTCTGGCGATTGCTGCGGTCGTGACCGACCGACCCGACAGCCGCGACTCCGACCGCGAGTTCCGTGACCGCGCCGAGGGGCCGCGGAGCGACTACGCGCCGCAAGGCACCGACGCCGGAACCGGTTGGTGGCCGACGATCAAGCGCACCGCGAAGGAGTTTCAGGAGGACAACCTCACCGACTGGGCGGCGGCACTCACCTACTACGGCCTGCTCTCGCTGTTCCCGGCGCTGATCGCGATGGTCTCGCTGATCGGGATCTTCGGCGACCCCAGATCGACCACCGAAAGCCTGACCAAGATCATCACCGAAATCGGCCCGGCATCGGCGGCGGAAACGTTCGAAGGGCCGATCAAGTCGATCACCGAAAACAGCGGCACGGCGGGGATCGCGCTGATCCTTGGCCTGCTCGCCTCGCTCTGGTCCGCCTCGGGCTACACCGGCGCCTTCATGCGCGCCTCGAACGTCATCTACGAGACCCCGGAGGGGCGGCCGTTCTGGAAGCTGCGCCCGCTGCAGCTCCTCGTCACCCTGGCGATGATCGTCCTGCTGGCGCTGCTCGCCGTCTCGCTCGTCCTCACCGGGCCGGTGGTCGAAGCGGTCGCCGGGCCGCTCGGGATCGGCCAGACCGCAGTCGACGTCTGGGAGATCGCCAAGTGGCCGGTGATGGCCCTCGTCTTCCTCTTTATGATCGCGGTCCTCTACTACGCCTCGCCGAACGTGAAGCTGCGGGGCTTCAAGTGGGTGACCCCGGGCAGCCTGGTGGCGATCGTCGTCTGGATCGTCGCCTCCGCCCTCTTCGCCCTCTACGTCTCCAACTTCGGCTCCTACGACAAGACCTACGGCACGCTCGGCGGTCTGATCGCGCTGCTCGTCTGGTTCTGGATCTCGAACCTGGCGATCCTCTTCGGCCACCAGCTGAACGCGGAGCGCGAGCGCAGCCTCGAGCTGGCCGAAGGCCGGCCCCGCGCCGAGCGCGAGATCCAGCTCGAACCCCGCGACGACCCCAAGCGCCGACAGACCACCTGACCCCCCGCGAAGGAGAGCCATGAGCGCATCCCCCACCGACATCCTCGCCAAGCTGAAGCCATTGGGCACCGCGGCCCTTGCCTCGGGGCGCCGGAAGCCGAGGCGCACCAGCCGCAAGGTCGTCCTCGTGCTGATCGGCGCCTCCCTCGCCGGCGCCGCCGCGGCGCTGGCGACCGACGAGGACCTGCGCGACTCGGTCTTCGGCTCGGCCAAGGCGCTCGGCGACGAGCTCGCCGGCAGCGACGCCGAGACCGGCGAGGAGGTCCCGGAGCCGGGCGGGCTCTCCGTCGGTCACGACGAACGTGAAAGGACCTAGATGGACGATAGGTATTCGGTGGCGGACTGATGGCGATCTCGATCTCGTCAGCCGCCACGGCCTCGGTCGGCGGTGTCCGCTCGGAGACCGGCAGGCTGCGACGGGTGCTCGTGCACCGACCGGGCCGCGAGCTCGACCGCCTGACCCCCGACAACGCCGGCGCCCTGCTCTTCGACGACGTGGTCCGGCCCGACCTCGCTCGCCGGGAGCACGACATCCTCGTCGCCACGCTGACCGAAGCCGAGGTCGAGGTGCTCTACCTCGGCGACCTCCTGGCCGGAGCGCTGCGGGTCGGCTCGGCCGCCGACGAGGCGATCGAGCTCGCCTGCGCCGGACTCGGGCCCGGAACCCGTGACCGCGTCACCGGTTGGCTCGCCGGGCTCACCCCAGAACGCCTGGCGGAGGTTCTGATCGGGGGCGCCACCTTCGCCGAGATGGAGATCGCGCCCCCCCGGTCGGGTCAGACACGCTTCGCGGTCCCCCCGCTCCCCAACCAGATGTTCGTTCGTGACACCTCCGTATGGCTGGGCACCCAACTGGTCCTCGGGGCAGGATCGAATCCCGTGCGCGGACGGGAGACCCGCTCGCTCGAACAGGTCTATGAGCACCACCCCATGTTCGCTCGCGTCACCGCCCGCACGCAGCCGATCACGGCGACCGGACTCGAGGGCGGCGACCTGACCTGCCTCGGAGACCGCGCGGTGCTGGTCGGGGTCGGGTCGCGGACCAACTGCGCCGGCGTCGAACGGCTGGCGACGCGACTCTTCGAGCGCGGGTTCGAGCGCGTCCTCGCGGTCGAGATCCCCGCCGAGCGCTCCTCCATCCACCTCGACTGTCTGATGACGCTCGTCGATCTGGATGTCCTGCTCGCCGACCGCAGGCTGCTGACCGCGCCGGTAGTCGAAATGCTGCCACCGGGCGGGAAGGTCACCGCACGTATCCTGCCCGCTCTTCCGGGAGCCATCGCGGCCGCGATCGGGATCGACCGGATGCGCGTCGTCGAGGTCGCGGACGAGCGCGAGCAGTGGACGCTGGCGGCGAACACCGTGGCCGTCTCTCCCGGGCAGGTGATCGCCTTCGGTCGCAACGCCCGCACCAACGACGCCCTGGCCGCCGCCGGCGTCGACGTCCTGCCGATACCGGGCGAGGAGCTGAGTCGCGGCCGCGGCGGGCCCCGCTGTCTGACCTGCCCGCTGACTCGCGACCCGGTCGACATGCTTGGATGACCTCGGGCGCCGGCACCGGAGGGTTGGCCTTGGTTCAGGGACCCTGGGGCGGGTAACTGACAGTCTCGGCCGGAGAACTCTCCCGTGGGCTCCCGGGCCACCCGCAACACTTCGAGGTACGTCACCGGCCATCGCTGGCCTGCGTCGGACTGTCGGATCCAATATTCCTAGACGGAGGATCTTCAGATGGACCGTGGAGTCCCAGCCGGTCGAGGGCACGCCGATCGCCTCGAGAATGCCGACTCGACGGCCGCGGCCAAAAATGCCGTGACCGCTCGGTATCCACATTGCGCTCGCACCAGCAGCGGCAAGCGGCTCGCCGACGGCGCGATCCCGCCCGCTCGCGAACAGCCTCATCCTGGCCCAGGGCGTGCGCTTCGAGGGGCTCTTCCGCTTCTTCTCGAAGATGAGCCTGATCGGGACGCCGCCGGCGCTGATCCCCCAGATCGTCCTGCTCATCGTCAGCGGGCACTGGTCCCGTGTGGCGCGGCCCCACCGGTTTCGAGAGGTGGATTCGGGGGGACCAAATACACCATGTGCCACCTGACCGAAAGCGAGCTGTGACGCACCCGATACGCAAACTCGAGGGACTGGACGTCGGTGCCGAGCCGACCACGATCACGCCCTACCGAAACGGCCCCTATCTGATCCGCGGCCCCTTCACCCTCCGCGACCAGGAGGGCGAGGAGATCCCGACCTCACGACGGACGATCGCGCTCTGCCGCTGCGGCAAGTCACGGATGCGGCCCTACTGCGACGGCACCCACAAGCTGATCGGCTTTCGTGCGCCCGGCGTGCTCGAGAGCTGGCCGCCGGAGTCGGCCCCCGAATGATCCGCGTCGCCGACCCCGACGCCGAGGAGGCAGCCGATGCCGTCGCTCGCTGAACCGCGTCCAGGGACCGGCAGGCGGACGGACCTGCCCCGATCGGTCGGGCCGTGGACGGAGCGACTGTTCGGGGCACTCAGGCTGAATCCCGGGACGGAAGTCGCCTGGGGTGACCTGTCGCTGCCCGACGACGTGATCGCCGACCTCGACCTGCAGCTGGCGTTGTACGTCTGTTACGAGTTGCATTACGCGGGCTTCGATGGCGTCGACGAACGCTGGGAGTGGGCACCCGGGTTGCTTGGCTTCCGGGCCGAGATCGAGGCGGCCTTCGAGCGGGCGGTGGACGAGGTGACCGCGCCGAACGACCCGACCGAGCTCGACGCCGTCGGCGAGAGCCTGCAGGCGATCGTCGCCGAGGACGACGGGCCGCCGCTGTCGCGCTATCTCGAGACCGCGGGGACCAGGGAGCAGATGCTCGAGCACGTGGTCCATCGGTCGCCCTACCAGCTGAAGGAGGCAGACCCCCACTCCTGGGCGATCCCACGGCTGACCCCGGCGCCCAAGGCCGCCCTCCTCGAGGTGCAGTTCGACGAGTACGGAGGTGGCCGAGCCGACCGGATGCACTCTGTCCTCTTCGCGAAGACGATGACGGCACTCGGCCTCGATGACACCTACGGTGCCTACGTCGAGCTGGTTCCCGGAGTGACCCTGGCGACCGTCAACCTGTTGTCAGGGTTCGGGCTGCACCGGCGCCGGCGCGGCGCCCTCGTCGGTCACCTGGCGGCATTCGAGATGACCTCGTCGGTGCCGAACCGCCGCTATGGCAACGCGATGCGGCGACTCGGCTACGACAAGACGGTGACCGATTTCTACGACGAGCACGTCGAGGCCGACGCCGTCCACGAGGCGATCGCGGCCTGGGACCTCGCCGGGGGCCTGGCCCGCGACGAGCCCGACCTCGCCGGGGACATCCTCTTCGGGGCGCGGGCGCTGCTGGCGCTGGAGGGACGTTGGGCGGAACACCTGCTGGGCTGCTGGGAGGCGGGGACGACGTCTCTGCGCCGGTCGCTCGACCAAGCCTGAGGTGGCCCCGCTCTCCGAGTGCTCCTACCTGCTCCCGGTGCGCTGGGAGGACGGAGGTGAGCGCCGAGCGATGACCGAGTACCTTGCCGGCCTGGCGGCCATGGGCCCGGAGGTGATCGTGGTCGACGGATCTCCGCCGCCGGTCTTCGCGGCCAACGCCGATGCCTGGCGACCTCACGTCGCCGTGCACGTCCCTCCCGATCCCGCCCAGGCGTGCCTGAACGGCAAGGTCGCCGGGGTGCGGACCGCGGTGTCGCTCGCCACCCGCGAGCGTCTGGTGATCGCCGACGACGACGTCCGCTACGAGCCCGACGCCCTGCGGCGCCTCCTCGACCTCCTGGAGGACTACGACCTGGTCCGGCCGCAGAACTACTTCGACCCGTTGCCCTGGCACGCACGCTGGGACAGCGCTCGCAGCCTTCTGAACCGCAGCTTCGGAGCCGACTTCCCCGGCACCCTCGGCATCCGTCGCTCGCGCTTCCTGGCGATGGACGGGTATCACGGCGACGTCCTCTTCGAGAACCTGGAGCTGATCCGGACCGTCCGCGCGCACGGCGGGCGGACCCACTCGCCACTCGATCTCTACGTACGTCGGCTTCCCCCGTCGAGCGCCCACTTCCGTGGCCAACGTGTGCGCCAGGCCTACGATGACTTCGCCCTGCCCGCCCGTATGGCGCTCGAGCTGGCCTTGCTCCCGGCCCTCGTCCTGGGCCTGAGCCGTCGACGTTTCGACCTCCTCGCCATCGCCGCCGCGGTGCTCGTGCTCGCCGCCGAGCGAGGCCGAAGGCGCGCCGGAGGCCGGCGCTTCTTCCCCGCCGACGCCTCGCTCCTCGCTCCGGCCTGGGCGACGGAGCGCGCGGTCTGCGCCTGGCTGGCACTCCTGCGTCGGCGCGAAGGAGGCGTCCGCTACGCCGGCTCGAAGATCGGTGTCGCCGCCCATTCCAACGCCTTCCTGCGGCGGCAGTTCGCCTCGCGGGGAGCGGGGCCGGATCGCGTCGACGCTGGGTAGGGCTCAGCGGTTCGCGGATCGCCTCGGCGAGGTCCACGCGGCCCTGCGCCACACCCCGACTGCCGCCGCTCTCGAAGATCGTCGCCTCGCTCCTCGTGTGACCCTCGCGCAGCAGTACCAAGAGGCAGTCCTCGTGAAGATAGGTCTTGCCTGGAAGCCGGACAAAAGCGAATCACGATCGCAGGAACGTGAAACAGGCCCCGCCCCCCCGGAGGGTGACGAGGCCTGAATCGAGAAACGCCGTCTAGCTATCGTCGCGATCTTCCTTGTAGGGCTCGCTGGAGCCCGACTTCGCGAGACCGCGGCTGACGATGTAAGCCGAGGCGACGATGGCGACGTAGAGCCAAGCCTGCTTGGCGACGAAGCCGTCTCCGCCGCTGGTGTCCCCGCCCTTGATCAGAGCGGCGGCGACGAGGATGGCGACAATCACGCCGACCATCGCAAAGAACTCGGTCGTCTTGAGTGCCTGCTTGGTCTCGGTGACCGAACGACGAACGGCGCGCGGTGGCGCCGAGGCTGCAGGCGCGCCGCGCCTTGAGGCTGAGTGGGCCTCCATTGTGACTCCTTCTGTGGATATCGGACTGAGACATCGGCGTGGTGGCGCCGGTCATCAGATGATCTGGCCGGGCGTTTTTCCCGCGGCCTTCAGTTGGTAGGTACCCGTCTGATCGGAAACGAGCGGTTTCAGCGAAGCCGGGCCGCGGCCCTCGTGGACTCCATTCCTTCAGGGCTTCAGCACGACCTTGACCGCCCCGTCTTCCTTCTTCTGGAACATCGAGTAAGCCTCCGGTGCTCTATCCAACGGCCAGCGATGGGTGGTGAGATCGTCGACGCCGAGCGGGTCGTCGTCGCCTTCCAGCAACGGCAGGATCTGGTCGGTCCACTGCTTCACGTGCGCCTGCCCCATCCGCAGCTGCAGACCCTTGTCGAAGATCTGCATCATCGGCAGCGGGTCGAGCTGGCCGCCGTAGACGCCGGAGATCGAGACGGTCCCGCCGCGGCGCACCCTGTCGATGCAGGCGAGCAGCGCGGTGAGCCGATCGACCGCGGCTTTTTCGGTGACCTTGGCGGCCATCGCGTCGGGCAGCAGGCCGGCGGCCTTCTGGGCCAGCTCGGCGAGCGGGGCGCCGGCGCCATGGGCCTCCATGCCGACCGCGTCGATGGTCGAGTCGGGACCGCGGCCGTCGGTCAGCTCGCGCAGGGCACCTTGCCGTGGTAGGTCAGCGCCTTCATCTTCGTTCTCCCTCGCGTCGGTCTTGCGGTCGGGGAACAGGTCCCCCGTCGCGGTGCGGTCGAATCAAGACGTCAGGACCGTCGGAGGAGACCGCCGCGCCGGCGAGTCTCCTCGCGGCGGAGGGCATCGCCGATGAGCCACAGCATCGGCGGCCAGAGCCCGACGAAGATCGCCCGGCGTTCGGCGTTGCCGCGTTCGTCCTCGCCGATCGTCTTCGCCCGGCCCCACAAGCCGAGACAGAGGGCGATCCCGGCGAGCGAGAGACCGTGGAGATGAGAGCCGCGAAGCCGGAGTTTCTGGGTGGGGGTCGATCGCATCGGCAGAGAGCGGGTACCCGGGGAGACGTGTCGCACACCCAAACTCGACGCAAGCGCTGGGCAACCGCCGCCCGCTGGCCGGTCGGCGTCGGGATCGCCTACTGGCGCTACCTGTGGAGCGTTACGCCGGTCCACCGCTGGGAGATGCGCGGGTACTGGCCGGACGACGCGCCGCCCCCTCTCCCCGCCGACGCCGACCCGGACGGCCTGCAGACGGCGGAGGATGGGGTAGGGCCGTTGATCCATCGGATCTACCGGACCCGGATCGTCGGCTCGAGCCTCGAGCCCGAGGAGCTGATGGAGTTGATGACGACCGACCTCGACCAGGTCGCCCCGTCGGAGTTCGCGACCTTCCAGCGGATCGGCGAGGAAAGCGACGCCGTCGCCGTGGGCGACGAGTACGTGGTGCGGATGCCGGGACCGTGGGACGGCCCGGTTCGCATCGTCGCCGTCGATCCGACCTCGTTCCGCCTCGCCACCCTGGCCGACCACCTCGAGGCGGGCCAGATCGAGTTCCGGGCCGGCGCCGATTATCGGTCACTGTGGTTCGAAATCGAGTCGTGGGCCCGCAGCGGCGACCGCCTCAGCGATTTTCTCTACGACCACCTGCGGATCTCGAAGGAGGTGCAGTTGCACATGTGGTCATCGGTCCTGCGTCGGCTGGTCGGGCTCACCGAGGGCACCATGGAGGGCGGGCTTGTGATCGTCACCCGCCTCGTGCCCGAGGAAGCGCTGCCCGGTGGGGACCCCGACCGGCAGGCCGATCGCGGCCGCCGCGCGCGCTTGGCGGATCTGGCAGGTCGCGGTGCCAACTTCGACCCGGCGCTGCTCGCCGACCGGCCCGACGAGCGCGGTTGGCACCACGACGACATGGTCGTGGCGCTGCCCACCGAGCCCTCCGGCCCCCCATCGGACGGCGGCAGTTGGCGGGTCGCCCGCGCCCTGATGGACAGTTACCAGCTGGCCGACCCCGGGGTGGTCGACGCCACCTACGAGGAATCGGCGCCGCTGGCCGGACGGGACATGTTGCTGCGGATCTCGTTCAAGGGTCTGCCGCTGTGGGTCGGAGTCAGGGTAGGACGGGATTACGAGGAGACGCGCGAGGTCGAAGGACGGAAGGTGCATGTCTTCGGCTGGAGCTACGACACTCTCGAGGGCCACTTCGAGGAGGGGCGGATGCATTACGAACTGTGGAAGTGGCTCGACACCGGCGAGGTCGAGTTCCACCTGCGGGCGATATCCCGTCCGGCTCGCCGAGGAGCGCTGTCGATCCGGATCGGGTTTCGCCTCTTCGGTCGCACCCAACAGCTGCGCTTCTATCGCCAGGTCTGCCGGCGGGTGCGGCGCCTCACCGAGGCACAGCTGGAGACCGAGCGCGCCGGCCGGCGTCAGCCCTCGCGGGGCTGATCCTCCGCCGAGCGTCCAGGCGCCGGCCGAACGAGCGTCCGCCCCGCCCGCGGCGTGGCTAGGATGCCGCGATCGTCCACCGCTCAAAGATCTCGCTCCTTCTTGGGGCACTCCTCGCGGTCGCGCTGGTCGCGCCGGGGAGCGCGGCCGCCGGCGAAGACCACTTCACGCCGCTGAGCGCCCGGGTCCTGCACGCGCCTGAACCGGTGCGCGGCGGCGACGGTCGCGAACACCTCGCCTACGAGCTCGTGATCGCCAACGAGTCGGTCTTCCCGCCGCGAGCGGTGACGGTGCGCAAGGTGATCGTGAAGTCGGCGGGAAAGGTTGTCCAGACGCTCGCCGGCAAGA
>DATNAG010000112.1:0-38221 GCA_035572835.1 Solirubrobacterales bacterium | reverse complement strand
AAGCTCGCCGCCGGCTTCCGCGGCGAGGAGGCCGTCGACGCCGGCGTCACCGAGGACGACGCCCTCGAGCTGGTCCTCGGCCTGCTCTCCCCGCCGCGCCTGATGACCCTGGCTGTAGAGGCCGTCGAGCTCTACATCTGGGACCGCGCCGGCTCCGACAACTGAGCGCGAACAGCGTCATCGCGACGCCGCTGATGCGGGCGCCGTGCACGCCCGCGTGCTGGACGTGACGGTTCGACTCGTCGCGCTCGACCACGACGACGTCGCGCCCCGACCCCCTCGAGGCCCGCAGGCAATGACTACCCTGGGCCTATGGCCGACGGCAAACACAACGGGGTCCCCCCGGATCACCGCGAGAAACAGCAGCACATCACCGAAGAAATGGACGCCCGCGTCGTCCAGCCGCTGCCGACCCACCTGATCGTCATCTTCGGCGCCACCGGTGACCTCGCCAGGCGCAAGCTACTGCCGGGGATGCTGCGCCTCTTCCAGTCGGAGCTGATGCCGGAATTCCGCGTGCTCGGGACCTCGATCGAGGAGATCGACAACGAGGGATTCCGCGAGATCGTCCACGACGCCTGCGAGGAGTTCGCCCGCCACCAGTTCTCCGAGGAGGTCTGGCGCGAATTCTCGCGCCGCATCGTCTACGTCCCGGTCGGCGCCGGCCCGGAGGCGCTGAAGGCCGCGGTCGACCACGAGGTCGACCTGCTCGGGCCGGATACGCGCCTCCTCCACTACCTCAGCGTGCCCCCGGCGGCGGCCACCGAAGTCATCCACATGCTCTCCGCCGCCGATCTCACCGAGAACTCGCGCGTGATCATGGAGAAGCCGTTCGGAACCGACCTGAAAAGCGCACAGGAACTGAACGACACCCTCCACGCGGTGCTGCGTGAGGAGCAGATCTTCCGCATCGACCACTTCCTCGGCAAGGAGGCGGCGCAGAACATCCTCGCCCTGCGCTTCGCCAACGGCCTGTTCGAGCCGATCTGGAACCGCGACCACATCGACCACGTCCAGATCGACGTGCCGGAGACGCTCGGCGTCGGCTCGCGGGCGAAGTTCTACGAGGACACGGGCGCTTTCCGCGACATGGTCGTCACGCACCTGATGCAGATCCTTGCCTTCGTCGCGATGGAGCCGCCGACCGCGCTGGCCTCGCTGCCGATCACCGAGGAGAAGAACAAGGTCTTCCGCAGCCTCCTGCCGCTCAACCCCGACGAGGTGGTGCGCGGCCAGTACGAGGGATATACCGACGAACCCGGGGTGGATCCGAACTCCAGCACCGAGACCTTCGTCGCGCTGAAATGCGAACTCGACAACTGGCGCTGGAGCGGCGTGCCCTTCTACCTGCGCACCGGCAAGCGGATGGGGGAAGGGGCGCGGATCATCTCGATCGCCTTCCGCGAGCCGCCGCAGTCGATGTTCCCGGCCCACTCGCGGGTCGGCCGCTACGGCCCCGACCACCTCACCTTCGACCTCGACGAGTCCTCGCGCGTCTCGCTCTCCTTCTACGGCAAGCGGCCGGGGATGGGGATGGTCCTCGACAAGGCCAGCATGCAGTTCTCACTCGAGGAAACCGACTATCGCGACGACACCCTGGAGGCCTACGAGCGGCTGATCCGCGACGCGATGGCGGGCGACCACACGCTCTTCACCAGCGCCCGCGACATGGAGCGGCTGTGGGAAGTCTCGGCGCCGCTGCTGGAGGACCCCCCCGCGGTCAAACCGTATCCGCCGGGATCGTGGGGACCGACCGAGATCGGCGGCCTGATCGCTCCGCACAGCTGGCGCCTGCCGTTCGCGAGGCGCTGGCGCGAGCGCCCGCCGATGCCGATGCCCGCGCCCGCCGAGCAGGGCTAGGTGTTGATGGGCCGAAAACTTGCCATATAGGCAAGTTTTCGGCCCATCAACACGAGGTCAGGCGAGGAGGGCGCGGACCTCGGCGATCGCCTGCTCGGGCTCGCGGTAGTGCACGGCGGTGAAGCCGAGCTCCCGCGCCGCCTCGCAGTTCACCTCGAGGTCGTCGATGAAGAGGCAGGCCGAGGCGGGTAGCTCGAGGCGCTCGACGGTGATCTCGTAGATCTGCCGTTCCGGCTTGCGGTAACCCACCCAACCGGAGTCGATCACCAGCTCGAAGATCTCGTCGACCGGCAGCATCGTGCGCCAGAGCGGCTCCCACTCCTGCACGTTGTTGGTCAGCATCGCCATCCGCCGGCCGCCGCGCTTGCACTCCCGCAGCAGATCGATCATCGGCTCGTTCGGGTCGAGGGCGTCGAAGAAGACCTCGCGGAAGCGGTGCAGCTCCGGCCGGTGGCCGAGCAGCGGCTCGAGCTTGGCGCGGAGGATCTCGAGGAATTCCGGTTCGGTGATCTCGCCGCGCTCCAGCTTGAAGAGGGGGATCTCGCCGCCTTCCTCCGCGGCGGCCGCGCGCATCGCGTCGCCGAAGTTCTCGACGCTCACGCCGTGGGCGTCCTGGAGGGCCATGAAGGAGCCCATCAGCGGCGTGGTGAGGACGCCACCGAAGTCGGAGACGACCGCCTCGATCTCAGCCACGGGCTCGGGCGATCTCGTAGTGGCCGAGGCCCTCGCGTCCCTCGATCGACCAGCGGAAGAAGGCGATCCGCGTCTCCAGCCCTTCCGCCTCGATCTCGACCGCGCTGATCAGCGTGCCGGCGCCGCGCAGCGGTCGACCCTCATCGGTGTCGAGCCACAGCTCCAGCGTCACCCGTCTCTGCACCCCGTCATTGCCGTATTCGGTCGAGAGCAGCGCCTCCTCGAAGACCAGCGGCGCCGCGTCGGGGTCGCAGAGCACCGCCAGCAGCGGCTCGTCGCCATGGCCGCCACCACCGACGGGGGCGGTGCCGCTCAGCGTCAAGAGGCCGCCGTCGGTGAAGACGATGCCGATCGAGCGGCGCAGCACCTTGCCCGGATCCCTGCTCATCGGCGGCAGCCTATTGTGAGCGACCTGCAGATGACGATCCGCCCCGCCGATCCCGACCGCGACGCCGCCGCCTGCGCGGCGATCTACGCGCCCAGCGTCGAAACGACGCCGATCTCCTTCGAGCTCGTGCCGCCCGACGCCACCGAGTTCGCCCGCCGGATCGCCAAGTACGCGGCCACGCACCAGTTCCTCGTCGCCGAGGAGGGGGGAGAGGTGGTCGGCTACGCCTACGCCTGCCGCTGGGCCGAGCGCGCCGCCTATGACTGGTCGGTGGAGACGTCGGTGTACGTCGACGCCGCCAACCAGGGCAAGGGCATCGGCCGCGCCCTCTACACCGAGCTCTTCGCTCGCCTCGCGGCCCAGGGATTCCGCATCGCCGTCGCCGGGATCACGCTGCCGAACCCGGCCTCGATCGGCCTGCACGAGAGCATGGGCTTCCAGCCGATCGGCTCCCTCCGCGACATCGGCTGGAAGCAAGGCAGCTGGCGGGACGTCGGCTACTGGCAGCGTCCGCTCGCCCCGTTGGGCGAGGGAGCCCCGGAGCCGCCCCTGCCGCCCGGGCCGGCCGCCTGACCCGGCTACCATCTGGCCATGGCAGATAACGAGCAGCCAGTCACCGACCAGCCGACCGCCACGGACGCGCAGCCCGCGGACGTCCCGGTCACCCATCCCGAAACCGTCACCGAGGAAGACGTCTACGAGGCGCTCGAGGAGGTCATCGACCCCGAGCTGGGCCTCGACTTCGTCTCGCTCGGCCTCGTCTACGACGTCGCGATCGAGCAGGAGGACGTCTACGTGACCTTCACCCTGACCACGCCCGCCTGCCCGATCGGCCCCCAGGTCTCCGAGCAGATGAAAGAGTTCGTCGGCGACCTCCCCGGCGTCTCGGCGGTCCACCCGAAGATGGTCTTCGACCCCTCCTGGTCCCCGGAAATGATGTCCGAGGACGCCAAGTTCGCCCTCGGCTTCTAAGCCTTCACGGGCGGGACCTACCCGCCCATCCGTCTGGTCGCGCCGTGCCCATCCGGTCACGAAATCTCCCCCGGGCGCGTCAGGACCCCGCATCACGGGTACCGCACATCTGATCCTCGACTGAAGGAGAGAGATGTCCGCTGTGCTGATAGTGATCATCGTCATCGCCGTGATCGCGGTGCTCGTACTCGCCGCCCTCGCGATGCGTCGCCGCCGCGAGCAGCAGCGGCTCGAACAGGAAAGACTTGCCGCGCGCGCCGAGGCCCATCGCGACGAGGCGGAGTCCCATGCCGCCAAAGCGAACCGCCTCGCCGAGGAGCAGGCGGCCAAACGGGAGGACGCGACCGCCAGGCAGGCGGAGGCCGAGCGACTGGCAGACCAGGCAAAGGCGGCCGCGAAAAAAGCCGAGGCAGCCGAAGCCCGGGCCGAGACCCTGGATCATGAGGCCGATGATGCCGCCGCGCGGGTGGAGCGCGAGCGTGTGCATGCGCGAGATCACGGGCGCAAAGCCGAGGAGATCGACGACACGCTCGGATAGCGCGCACGCGTTGGGAAACCCACAAGCGCCGGGTCTCGGCAGGCCCGGCGTGCGGAGGTCCTGAACTAGCTTCGGGTGACTGGATCGGGCCATCGGCCCGAGCGCGAACGAGAGGGGTGCCGAATGGCCCGACTGCCGCTGGCCGCAGAGAATGATCTCGACGGGTTCCTGAAGGACATGCACGACGGCGCCGGAGATGGGGACTGGTCGACCCGTCACGTGGCCCGCGTCTTCGACGCCCACCCGGAGTTCCTCGAGCAGTACCTGGCCTTCTATTACCCCTGGCACACGAACGCCGAGGGCGCCGAGGACGCGGCGCGGCTGGCGCCGCGGACGAAGGAGCTGATGCGGCTGCGGATCGCGAAGTTGAACGGTTGCGAGACCTGCGCCGCCGCCCGCCTCGCCGCCGACACGGTCCCCGAGGACCAGGCGGTCGGCGTCTGGGAAGGCGAGTTCCGCGACAACCCGCGCTACTCACCGGCCGAGCAGGCCGCGGTCGAGTTCGCCGAACGGATGGCGATCGACCATCACGGGATCGGCGACGCCGATGTCGAAGCCCTGCGCGAGCACTACGACGACGCCCAGATCCTCGAGCTGATGATGATGGCCGGCCAGTACATCGGTTTCGGCCGCATGTTGGCGATCCTGCAGCTGGAGACCGTCGCCTGCCCGCTGCCGGCACGCTGAGGATCCCGACTCTTCGATCGGCCCGGCTCGCTAGCGTGCCAGGCGTGATCGAGCCGATCGAGGACGTGCCCGCCGGCGTGATCGGCTTCCTGGTCACCGGGGAGATGACCGATGCCGACTATGCCGACGTATTTGCGCCGGCGCTGAAGCAGGCGGCATCCGCGGGGGAGGTGCGGCTACTGCTCGTCGGTGCGGAGGGGTTCGACCTCGGCTCGCTGAAATCCCGCTTCGAAGCGGCGCGCAAGGACCCCGAGCTCGACCTCGGCCACAGCAAGGACTGGCGCCGCGTCGCGGTCGTCGCCGAGGCCAACTTCCTGATCCGCCGCCTGTTCCCGGGCGTGGCGCGGGTGATCCCGGTCGAGGTGAGGCTGTTCGAGGTGAAGGAGGAGGCCAAGGCCCGCTCCTGGGTCGCCGGCTGACGTCGCTCAGCAGAGGTTGCCGAAGTGGACCGTCCAGACGCGGGCGCTCTTTTCTCCTTCGAGCTGCCCGACCGCGGTGCTGATGCCCAACTGGGTGTATTCGCCGAGCACGTTCGCCCGGTGGGTCGGGGACCGTAGCCAGGCGCGGAAGATCGAGTCCGCGGTGCCGAGCGAACCGGCGCCCCAGGCGAGGTTCTCGCCGATCTTCCAGCACGGCTGCGTCACGTATCCGGTCTCCCAGATCCAATAGCTGAAGCTGCGTCCGCAGGCGGTGTGGCTGAAGGTGTCGCAGGTGAGGATGTCGGCGGTCTTGTCGACGGCCGATTCCGCGAGCTGAGCGTTGGCTTCGAGCGGCGCCTCGCCATATTGGGCGCGCGCCGCGTTGGTCAGGCACAGCATCGTCGTCACCTGGGCGGCGGCCGGCGCGTCGGCGCCGGGTTGTGGGCAGGCCGAGAAGAGCGAGGCCTGGGTGCCGGCGGCGCCGGCATTGGCGGCCGTCCCCAGGGTGATCCCGAGGAGAAGAAGGCAGAGGACGGTAAGTCGGCGCGCCATGCGGCCTGTATCGCCGCCGGGCCCCGGTGTTCTGCGTGATTGCGGCGAGATTGGACAAAAGTCCGAGCCGCGCTTTTAGAAGTCCGAGCCGCGCCCGCCGTTGATTCGGCTGTAGGAGCGGGTCCGAAAACCGCTCTTGCAGGCGGGCGAACGGCACTGGAGCTACTCGTCCGGCCAGAGGTCGTGAAGAAGCGGCTTCGCCTCTTCAGCCCTACAACCCAGCAAGGGAGAAAACCGATGTCCGGACTGTCCTATGGTCGATCGCGATTGGCAAGCGTTGCGCTTGCGGTCGCGCTGGCGCTTGTCGCGCTGGTCGCGGTCGCGGCACCTGCCGGTGCGAAGCAGACGACCACCATCAATCTTTGCGTCGTCAAGAGCGGACCCGAAAAGGGTGCTGTCCGCTTTTCCGCCGCCCCCAAATGCAAACCGGGTGAACAGCTCGTCCAGGTGATGCCGAAAACCGCGCAGGACGTGCTCGGCGCGAGTGAAGCCAGCGGCGCCAAAGGCGAAGCCGGTGCGAAGGGTGAAAAAGGCGACGCCGGCCTACAGGGTGCGAAAGGCGAAACGGGCGCAGTCGGTCCCCAGGGCGAGCAGGGCGAAGTCGGCCCCGCCGGTCCCGCAGGCCCCGCCGGTCCTAAGGGTGGACAGGGCGACGCCGGTCCGGCCGGCCCGAAGGGTGAAAAGGGCGACGCGGGTGCCCAGGGTCCCGCCGGTCCGAAGGGCGAGCAGGGCGAAGTCGGTCCCGCCGGCCCTGCCGGTCCGAAGGGCGAGCAGGGCGAAGTCGGTCCCGCCGGCCCCAAGGGCGACACCGGGGCCCAGGGTCCCGCCGGCAAGGACGGCAACACCGTCCTCAGCGGCAAAGGCGCCCCCTCGCCGATCGCGGGCGTGGACGGCGACTTCTACCTCGACACCGAGAACAACGTGATTTACGGCCCCAAAGACCAGGGCGAATGGCCCCAGGACGGCACCTCGCTGGTCGGTCCGCAGGGCGCGCAGGGCGATGTCGGCCCGATGGGTCCGATCGGTCCGATCGGTCCGAAGGGCGAAGTCGGTCCCGCCGGTCCGAAGGGCGAGCAGGGTGACGTCGGTCCGAAGGGCGAGCAGGGCGAAGTCGGTCCCGCCGGTCCGAAGGGTGACACCGGTGCCCAGGGTCCGCAGGGTCCCGCCGGTGCGGACGGCAACACCGTCCTCAGCGGCAAAGGCGTGCCCTCAGCGGCCACCGGCGCCGACGGTGACTTCTACCTCGACACCGAGAACAATGTGATCTACGGCCCCAAAGACCAGGGTGAATGGCCCCAGAACGGCACCTCGCTGGTCGGTCCGCAGGGCGATGTCGGCCCCGCAGGCCCCGCCGGCCCGAAAGGCGAGCAGGGCGAAGTCGGCCCCGCCGGTCCGAAGGGCGAGCAGGGTGACGTCGGCCCCGCCGGCCCCAAGGGCGAGCAGGGCGATACCGGCCCCGCCGGTCCGAAAGGTGAGCAGGGCGATGTCGGTCCCGTCGGGCCGAAAGGCGACACGGGCGAAGTGGGCCCCGCAGGTCCCAAGGGCGACACCGGGGCCCAGGGTCCCGCCGGCAAGGACGGCAACACCGTCCTCAGCGGCAAAGGCGCCCCCTCGCCGATCGCCGGCGTGGACGGTGACTTCTACCTCGACACCGAGAACAACGTGATCTACGGCCCCAAAGACCAGGGCGAATGGCCCCAGGACGGCACCTCGCTGGTCGGTCCGCAGGGCGCGCAGGGCGATGTCGGCCCGATGGGTCCGATCGGCCCGATGGGTCCGAAGGGCGAGCAGGGCGAAGTCGGCCCCACGGGTCCTGCCGGTCCCAAGGGCGAGCAGGGCGAAGTCGGCCCCGCGGGTCCCGCCGGTCCGAAAGGCGACACGGGCGAAGTCGGCCCCGCCGGCCCGCAGGGTGAAATTGGTGCCCAGGGTCCGCAGGGTCCCGCCGGTGCGGACGGCAACACCGTCCTCAGCGGCAAAGGTGCCCCCTCGCCGACCACCGGCGCCGACGGTGACTTCTACCTCGACACCGAAAACAACGCGATCTATGGCCCCATGACCGAAGGTGAATGGCCCCAGAACGGCACCTCGCTGGTCGGCCCGCAGGGCGCACAGGGCGAAGTCGGCCCCGCCGGTCCTGCCGGTCCGCAGGGTGAGCAGGGCGAAGTCGGTCCTGTCGGCCCGGCCGGCCCCAAGGGCGAGCAGGGTGAAGTAGGCCCCGCCGGTCCCGTCGGGCCGAAAGGCGACACGGGCGAAGCCGGTCCCGCCGGCCCCAAAGGCGATACCGGTGCCCAGGGTCCGAAAGGCGACACTGGTGCCCAGGGTCCGAAGGGCGACACGGGTGCTCAAGGACCGCAGGGTCCGATCGGCCCGGCAGGTCTGAAGGGCATGATCCTCTCGGGTCTGACCACCAGCGCGCCGGGGAGCACCAATCTCTCCAGCTACCTGGGTCCGTACCAGACGGGTGCCTCGACCACGGCCGAGGGCAACGTCCAGATGGTGATGCCCGTCGCCGGGACGATCTCGAATCTGGCGGTCAACATCGGCTCGTCACCGGGATCCGGCCGGAACTGGGTGCTCTCGATCCGCAAGAACGGCAGCACCACCTCGGTGACCTGCAAGATCGAAGGGTCGAGCGCGAAGGCGTGCACGAGCAGTGCGACGGTCACCTTCGCGGCCGGCGACCTGATCGACCTCGAAGCCGATCCGAGCAGCGCCAGCCCGTCGAGTTGGAGCTCGCTCCGCTGGTCGGTGACGCTGACCGAATAGAAGCAGCAGCAAGTCAGACAACGGGCCGTGCCGCGGGCAATCGCGGCACGGCCCGTCTTATTTTTCAGTCGCCGCGCGGGAGGCGGGGCTCGCCGGGATCGTCCTCGCGGACCTCTTCGGCCTCGACGTCGTAGTCGTAGGCGCGTTTCGGGCCGGCGCTCCCGTCCGGCCCGCGGCCTCTGCCGAAGCCGCCGACGGACCCGCCGGGGAAGCCGATGATGGCGACACGGCCGACGGTGAAGCGATACAGGACCTTGCGGGCCAGCGCCCGGGTCGGCGGGATCAGGAACAGCAGTCCGAAGATGTCGGTGATGAAGCCGGGGGCGATCAGGAGGGCGCCGCCGAGGATGACGAGGAAGCCGTCGGCGACCTCCGCCGCCGGGACGCGTTTCTCGGCCAGCGCCTGGTTGAAACGGCGCCAGGCGGCCCGGCCCTCATGTTTGAGCAGGAAGGAGCCGACGATCGCGTCGAGCAGCAGGAGGAGGAGCGTCGGCCAGACGCCGATCGCCTCGCCCACCTGGATGATCACGTAGAGCTCGGCGATCGGGACGACGATGAACAGCAGGACGAGCAGAAGACCCATCTGCAGAGGGTAGCCCGGCGCCACCCTCGGCCGGGCGCGGCGCCCTGCTAGGCCGCCGCGGCGGAGGTGCCGGCGGCTTCCTCGAGCTCGGCCAGCGAGTCGGTGATCCCGGCGCCGAGGAGTTCGATGTCCTCCATCGAGTCGTAGTCGGCCAGCAGGCCGAACCCGATTTTGCCGTGGTAGCTCATGATCGCCACCGCGAGCGCATGATTCTGCGGCAGGAAGGCGACCGGGAAGACCTCTTCCAGTTCCCGTCCCAGCACGTAGAGGGGGATCTGCGGGCCCGGCACGTTGGTGACCAGGAGGTTGAAGAGGCGGGTCGAGAAGTTGATCCGCGAGGCCTGGGCGAGCAGCGTCGGCGGGGCGAAGTCGTTGAAGCGGGAGATCATTTCCGCCCCCAGCGCCTGTTTGGATTCCTTCAGCCCGGCCATCTCCTCGCTGATCGTGTGCAGGCGGCGGACCGGGTCCTCGATGTAGACCGGCAGTGGCCCGCGCATCAGCGTGATCCGGTTGCCGAGGTTGCCGTGCTCGTCCTCGGCCCGGATCGAGACCGGCACCAGCGCCCGCAGCTCGAGCCCCTCGGTGCGAACCCCGCGGCTGTGCAGCCAGTTGCGGATCGAGCCGGTCACGACCGCCAGGACGACGTCGTTGACGGTCCCGCCGAGGCTGTCCTTGATCCGTTTGAAGGTCGCCAGCTCCGAGCGCGCCCACACGTAGCGCCGGTGCGGGCCGATCGGCACGTTCAGGGGCACATCCGGGGCGGGGTCGGCGAATTGGCTGAGCACCGCGCTCAGCGCCTCCAGGCCCTCGACCGCCTTACGGGCGGCGCTCTCCGGGTGGCGCACCGCGTCGATCGCCTTCTCCGCCGCCTTGATCGGCAGCCCGATCGCGTCGCCGAGGCCGCGCCCGACCAGCTCCGCCGTGCTCGGAGACTTCTGCGGCACCCAATCGTCTTCGACCGCCGCCGGCTCCGGCACCGGCTCGAGGTCGAACAGCACCGTGCCGATGTCGACGCCGCTGATGCCGTCGACCATCGCGTGGTGGGTCTTGGTCAGGATCGCGAAACGGTCGCGCTCCAGCCCCTGCACGAGCCACAGCTCCCAGAGCGGCTTCGAGCGGTCGAGCTGCTGCGAGAAGACCCGCCCGGCGAGCCGTTTCAGCTGCGCCTCGCCGCCCGGCTCCGGCAGCGCGGTGTGGCGGATGTGGTAGCTGAGGTTGAAGTTGACGTCGTCGGCCCAGAGCGGGCGCCCGGCCTCCAGCGGCGGCACCACCAGCCGCTGGCGAAAGCGCGGCACCAGGTGGAGGCGGCCGCGCACGTGCTCGACCAGGTCGACGTAGCGCGGCGGTGGACCCTCGAAGATCAGGATCGCGCCGACGTGCATGTGGCTCGTGGTGCTCTCGTTCGTCAAGAACGAGGCATCGACGGCCGTCAGTCGGTCGAGGTGGCGTCCCTGGGTGCTCATCGCCGCTCAGGCTATCCCCGATGGGGCTTGCGGCCAAACCCTGGGACGTGGCCGCAACCCGGCCACCGGTACCCTGGAGGCATGCCAAGCACTGCCACCGCGGGCCCGCGGAAGGTCCTGCTCGCCGCCCCGCGCGGCTACTGCGCCGGCGTCGACCGCGCCGTGCAGACGGTCGAGCGCGCGCTCGAGGTCCACGGCGCCCCCGTCTACGTCCGCAAGGAGATCGTCCACAACAAGCACGTGGTCGAGGAACTGGCCAAGCGCGGGGCGATCTTCGTCGACCAGGAGACCGAGGTGCCGGAGGGGGCGATCGTCGTCTTCTCCGCCCATGGGGTCGCTCCGGCGGTGCACGAGAACGCCGCCACCCGCAACCTGCGGACGATCGACGCCACCTGCCCGCTGGTGACCAAGGTGCACGTCTCGGCGCGGCGTTTCGCCGCCCAGGGCTACACGATGGTGATGATCGGCCACGCCGGGCACGAGGAGGTCGAAGGGACGATGGGCGAGGCGCCCGACTCGATCGTCCTGATCGAAACCGCCGCCGAGGTCGAGTCGCTCGAGGTGCCCGACCCCGAGAAGGTCGCCTTCATCACCCAGACGACCCTCTCGGTCGACGAGACCGCCGAGGTGATCGAAGCCCTGCGCGCCAAGTTCCCCTCGATCGTCTCCAGCAAGTCCGACGACATCTGTTACGCGACCACCAACCGCCAGATCGCGGTCAAGCAGCTGGCGAGCGAGTGCGACCTGGTCCTGGTGATCGGCTCGACCAACTCGTCGAACTCCAACCGCCTGGTCGAGGTGGCGCGCGAACATGGTGCCGCCTCCCACCTGATCGACAACCACACCCAGGTCGACGAGGCCTGGCTGGAGGGCGTCGACACGGTCGGCATCACCTCCGGCGCCAGTGCCCCCGAGGAGCTGGTCGAGAGCCTCGTCACCCTCTTCCGCGAGCGCGGCGCCGCGGACGTCGGCGAGCTGCGCACCGTCCACGAGGACGTCCGCTTCATGCTGCCGAAGGAGATACGCCCCGGCCCTGCGGCGGCTTCCTGAGGCGACTGGACCAAGCAGGTCAAGGACGCAGGGAGGCGAGGCGAGGGGAGCGCACCAGTGCGTGACCCGAGTCGAGCGACCGAGGACGCCGAGATGCGCCGGTCCAGACGCCTCAGGCGTAGCGATGGTGCAGCATCAGGTCGTTGCCGTCCGGGTCGGTGAAGAGGGCCATGTGGCAGACGCCGGTGTCGAGGGTGTCGCCGAGGAACTCGACGCCCTTGGCTTCGAGCTCGGCGCGGGCCGCGGCGACATCGTCGACGTGGAGCGCCGGATGGGCGTTTTTCGACGGCGTGAACTCGAAGCCGAGCCGACCGGGTTCCCAGATCCCGAAGCAGGTCTCGCCGACCCAGAACTCGAAGCGCGCGTTCGGGTCGGCGCGCAGGCCGAGGGTGTCGACGTAGAAGGCGCGCGAGCGCTCGGCGTCGGTCGAGGGGACGCCGATGAAGTCGAGCTTGGTGATCATTGGTCCTCCGGGATGGGCGGTCAGGGCAGGCCGGGATCGAAGCTCACCGACCATATCCGCATGCCGGGATCGGGTCGGAGGCTGACCGTGTGGCTGCCATGGCGCTCGTGCTCGGCCAGCTGGTAGAGGCCCGCGGCGGGGATCTCGAACGGCCGCGGCGCTTCGCCGTCGATGCCGACGAAGAGGCTCCCGGTGCCCTCCACCGTCGCCCAGGCGCCGCCCGCCTCGTATTCCACGGCCAGCTCGTCGGCCTCCTCGCCCGCGACCCAGGGGCGCTCCCAGTCGCCGCCCGGGAAGACCTCGGCACTCGGCGCCATCACCCGCGCCCCCGGCGCGTCCTCGGGGCGCAGGGGCGGCATCAGCTCGGGCAGCGAGCGCAGCGCGTCGCCCTCGCGCAGCTCTTCCTGGATCGCCAGCTCGGTCTCCAGGTACTCGCCCTCGCCGAAGTGGAACCAGGCGAGCGCGCCGCCCATCGCCCAGAGGAAGAGGCTCGGCCAGCCTTCGAGGCCGTAGCTCTGCCAGAGCTCGCGCTCGGCATCGATCGCGACCGGGAATTCGACCCCGAGGCGGGCCAGCCCGGCGGCGACGGCATCCGGGTCGGCGCCGAAGGGGAAGCGCGGCGACTGCACGCCGATCACCCGCAGGCCCGCCTCGCGGTAGCGGCGATTCCACTCGCGCAGGTAGGGGAGGGTCCTGACGCTGTTCAGCTGGGCGAAGTCGATGAAGTGCACGATCGCCGGGCCGCCCGCGGTGAGCGCGGGCATCGACTCCGGTTCGGCGCCGATCCAGGTGAGACCGGGGGGGAGGTCGGGGGCGGCGATCGTCGCGTCGGCGGGTCGCATCGCCCCTGACGTTATCCTGGCGCGCGCATGCTCAACGTGCTCGGTGCCTTCCTCCTGCCTGCCGTACCGCTGTTGGTGCTGGTGGCCTTCCTGCTGGCCGGGCGCTTTCCGGGCGAGCAGGCGATCGAGCGGCTCTCGCGCCGTATCGCCGCGGCGCGCCGCCGACCGGTCCGCCGTGCGCCGGGCGGGCGCCCGTCGACGCTCCCGGCCTCGTGGGCTCCCGGGGGTGGCCTGCTGATCGCCTTCGGCCTCGCCCGCCGCCCGCCGCCCGCGCTCTCCTGATCCGCTGATCGATGCCGTTGCCGGGGATCCGGCGCGGTTTCACGCGCGCGCCCGCATGGCGTGGCGCGCCCGAGCGCAAGGAGCGAAGACATGAACCGGAACACCGCCATCGCGGGAGGACTCGCGATCGTCGTCGCGGTCGTCCTGTTGATCGTCCTCAGCAGCGGCGGCAGCGACGATGCGAGCAGCAGCACCGACGCCGGCAAGGTGCCGACGATCGTCGTCGACAAGGAAGGCCACCCGGTGGGCGGCATCGCCGACCTCACCTACCACAAGGGCGACCAGATCCATTTCAAGGTCCAGGTCCCCTTCGAGGAAGAGGTGCACCTGCACGGCTACGACATCCCGAAGGAGGTCCCCAAGGGCGGCGGCACCGTCACCTATGACCTGCCGGCGACGATCGAAGGGGTCTTCGAGGCCGAGCTTGAGGACCGCAAGGAACAGATCATCGAGCTGACGGTCGAACCGTGAGCGTCGACCTGGCGCTCCCGTTCGGGCACGCCTTGGTGGCCAGGCAGGATCTTCCGATCCCTGCCTGGCTCTTCGCCTGGGCGGCCTCGATCGTCCTGATCGTCTCCTTCTTCGCCCTCTCGGCGGCCTGGCGACGGCCGATCTTCGAGGAGCAGCACTGGCGTCCCCTGGGCGGTGCGGGTTTCTCCCGCGCCGTCACCGGGGCGCCGCTCCAGGCGCTCAGTGGGGCGATCGGCGTCCTCCTCCTCGGATTCGCGATCTGGGCCGGCCTGCACGGCACCGAAGCGCCCGACCGGAACTTCGCCCTCACCTTCCTCTTCGTCACCTGCTGGCTCGGGTTCCCGTTCCTCGCGGCGATCTTCGGTGACGTCTTCCGGCCGTTCAACCCGTGGCGGGCCGTGGGCCGGGCCGCGGGGGCCGCCTTGGGGGCGGCCGGGGTGCGGAGGCCGCGCAAGCTCGCCTACCCGGGGCGCCTGGGACGCTGGCCCGCCGCGATCGGCCTCCTCGCGGTGGTCTGGTTGGAGGTCGTCTACGGCGCGAGCGGAGGGATCGCGGTCGGCCTCGACCCCCACTCCTGCGCCGTCGCCGCCTGCGTCTACAGCGCCTACACGCTGGCGATGATGGCCCTCTTCGGGGTCGAGGAGTGGTGCGCGACCGGGGAGATCTTCTCGGTCTACTTCGGAATGTTCTCCCAGCTCGGCTTCCTCGGCGTGCGCGACGGCAGGTTCGGCCGTCGCCGGCCGCTCGCCGCGGCGGGCTCCTGGGCGGCGATCCCCGGCTCGGCCGCGGTGGTGATCGCCTCGATCGCCTCGACCAGCTTCGACGGTGCCCAGGAGGGCGCCTTCAAGGGGGCGATCGAAAGGGTCTTCGGATGGTTGGGCGACGTCGGTTTCGGACCGACCGCGAGCCTGCGCCTCGCGGACACGATCTTCATGGCTCTCTGCTTCGCCGGCGTGGCGCTCGTCTACGAGCTCGGCGTGCGCGGCATGCGGACCATCCCCGGGGCGCCGTCCCTTGCCCGCCTGCGGACCGCCTTCGCCCACACGCTGATCCCGATCGCCCTCGCCTACCTGATCGCCCACTACTTCAGCCTCTTCGTCTTCCAGGAGCAGGCCCAGTTCACCTACCTGCTCTCCGACCCCCTCGGCACCGGCCGCACCGATCTCTTCGGCACCGCCGAAGTCGGCATCGACTTCTCCGTCCTCAGCTCGCAGACCATCTGGTATGTCCAGGTCGCGGCGCTGGTCTGCGGCCACGTCCTCGGCCTCACCCTGGCCCACGACCGGGCGCTCTCGATCTGGCCCGAGCCGCGCCGCGCCACCCGCAGCCAATACTGGATGCTGGCGGTGATGGTCGCCTTCACCTGCTTCGGCCTCTACCTGCTCTCGGCCGGGAAAGGATGACCGGCACGCTCTCAGCCACCCTGGTGCCCTTGGCCCACATCGGCCACTGGCTCTGGGTCTTCTACGTGCTCCCGGTGATCATCGTGATCGCCGGGATCTTCTGGTCGACCCGCGCCGCCAACCGGCGCGAACGCGAAGAGGAGGAAGAGGAGAAAGGCCGCCGCTGATGCTCCGCGGTTCGAAACTTCGCGATGGTCGAAGTTTCGAACCGCGCTAGAGGATCTCGGCGAGGCGGGACTCGAGCGCGGCGGAGATCTCGTCGCGGACCGGGCCCTCGGCGAGCCGTTCGACCAGCGCCTCGAGGAAGCCTTCGATCACCAGGGACTTGGCCTCGGCTTCGGAGAGGCCGCGGGAGGTGAGGTAGAAGAGCTGGTCCTTGTCGACCTGGGCGATCGCCGCGGCGTGGGTGCAGCGGACATCGTCGGCGAGGATCTCCAGGCCGGGGATCGCGTCGGCGTGGGCCTCCGGCGAAAGCAGCAGGTTGCGGCTCTCCTGGAAGGCGTCGGTCTGCTGGGCGCCTGGATCGACCTTGATCATCCCGCGCCAGACCGCCGTCGAACCGGCCGCGAGGACGCCGCGGAAGGCCAGGTCGGAGTTGGTGTTCGGCGCGGCGTGCTCCTGCGTGGTGTCGTAGTCGAGGTGCTGGCCGGGGCCGCCCGCGTAGCCGCCCGTCACCCGCGCCTCGGACCCCTGGCCGGCCAACTTGGTCTCCATCCGCACCTTGCCGCGGCCGGAGCCGAAGCCGAGCGCCGCCCAGTCGAGCCGCCCGTCACGCTCCACCTGGGCGCGCTGGGTGGCGAAGATCCAGGCCTTCTCGGAGAGATCCTGGGTGTTGATGTAGCGCAGCGTCGCGGCCTGGCCGACGGAGAGCTCGACCACCGAGTTGAGCAGCGCGTCGACCTCGTCGTCGGGCGAGGACCAGTGCTCCCAGACCTCCGCCTCGGCGCCCTCCTCGAGAACGATCAGCGTGCGCCAGCTGACCGCCGAGCCACTCGCCTCGAGCGGGACCTCGATCCGCACCGGCTCGGTCAGCTTCACCCCGCGCGGAACGTGCACCAGCACGCCGTCGCGCCAGTCGGCCTCGTTGCGGGCCACGAAAGGATCCTCGACGGGGACCAGCGACCCCAGCGCCCGCTCGAGCAGCTCGGCGTGCGTCTCGACTGCCTCGGCCAGCGAGACGACCGTCGCGCCCTCGCCACCACCCACCTCGACCGCCGCGTCGGCGCCCGTGTAGGAGTCGAGGTCGAGGCTCGCCAGGTCGGTGAATTCCCACCCCTTCGATCGCTGGTCGGGGAGGGGGAGCGTCTCGACGAGGGAGGCCCCTCGTTGCCGGCGCTCCTCCAGCCAGCCCGGCTCCGCGGCCAGGGGCTTCGTGGCGAGCTCAGCCAATGGAGCCCTCCATCTGCAGCTCGATCAGCCGGTTGAGCTCGACCGCGTACTCCATCGGCAGCTCCTTGGTGACCGGCTCGATGAAGCCGTTGACGATCATCTTCGACGCCTCCTCCTCGTCGAGCCCGCGGCTCTGGAGGTAGAAGAGCTGCTCGTCGCCGATCTTCGAGACGGTCGCCTCGTGGCCGACGTCGGCGTCGCTCTCGTCGATGCGGATCGTCGGGTAGGTGTCCGAGCGCGAGTCCTCGTCGAGGAGCAGCGCGTCGCAGACCACCTTCGAGCGGCTTTCGCTCGCCCCGTCGGCGATTTCCATCAGGCCGCGGTAGGTCGCCCGGCCGCCGTCCTTGGAGATCGACTTGGAGAAGATCGAGGACGAGGTCCGCGGCGCCGCGTGGATGATCTTGCCGCCCGCGTCCTGGTGCTGGCCGGCCCCGGCGAAGGCGATCGAGAGGATCTCCCCGTGGGCTTCCTCGCCCATCAGGTAGATCGACGGGTACTTCATCGTCAGTTTCGAGCCGAGGTTGCAGTCGACCCACTCCATCGTCGCCTTCTCGTAGGCGACGGCGCGCTTGGTGACGAGGTTGAAGACGTTCTGCGACCAGTTCTGGACCGTCGTGTAGCGGACCCGGGCGCTGGGTTTGGCGACGATCTCGACCACCGCCGAGTGCAGCGAGTCGCTGGAGTAGACCGGCGCCGTGCAGCCCTCGATGTAGTGCACGTCGGCGCCGTCCTCGGCGATGATCAGCGTGCGCTCGAACTGCCCCATGTTCTCGGTGTTGATCCGGAAGTAGGCCTGCAGCGGCATGTCCACCTTGACCCCGGCGGGGACGTAGACGAACGAGCCGCCCGACCAGACCGCCGAGTTCAGCGCCGCCAGTTTGTTGTCGTTGGGCGGGATCACCGTCGCCCAGTACTCGCGCACCAGATCCTCATGCTCGCGCAGGGCGGTATCCATGTCGGTGAAGATCACGCCCTGTTCCTCGAGCTTCTCGTTCACCTGGTGGTAGACGACCTCGGACTCGTACTGGGCGCCGACGCCGGAGAGGAATTTGCGCTCCGCCTCCGGGATCCCGAGTCGGTCGAAGGTGTATTTGATGTCCTCCGGGACTTCGCTCCAGTCGCGCGAGTTCTGGTCCGAGGCGCGGACGAAGTAATGGATGTCGTCGAAGTCGATCTGGTCCAGGTCGCCGCCCCATTTCGGGGTCGGGCGCTGTTCGAAATGCTCGAGCGCCTTCAGCCGGAAATCACGCATCCACTGGGGCTCTTCCTTGAAGTCGGAGATCGTTTCGACGATCTCCCGCGTCAGCCCCTTCGGCGCTTTATAGGCGTAGCCGGTCTCCGGATCGTTGAAGCCGAATTTCTCCTTGTAGTCGGAGTTGATCCCGGCGAGGGACTGTTTCTCGGCGATTACCTCGGGCGACGTAGCCATGTTCTATGCGACCTCCAGGGTGACGGTGTCGTCCGCGACGGCGGTCGCGAACGTCTGCACCGGCTTGAATGCGGGGAGCGTCTTCGGCCTGCCGGTGGTCAGGTCGAAAAGTGAGCCGTGGCGCGGGCACTCGACGGTGCATCTGGCCGAGTCGAACTCGCCCTCGGCGAGCGGTCCGTCGTCGTGCGAGCAGCGGTCCTCGATCGCGTAGATCGTGCCGTCGCAGTTGAAGACGCCGATCTTGATCCCGTCGTGCTCGACCAGCCGCATCGTGCCGGGCGGCAGCTCGGCCACGGGGCACACTGAGATCGTCGTTCCTGCGGTGTCGGTCAAGAGGATGCTGCTTCCCGGGGCGGCTCAGGGCCCCAATTGAGACGAGGTGAGATTTAAACCTACTTGCAGGGTCGGGATTTTACAGGTTGGGCTCGTTCACCAGTCAGCGATGACTTTTGCCGCCCCGCGTGGTCTTATCGAGAAAGCCATTCCACAGGAGGAGCGAGAGATGAGCGAGAGGACCAGCTATGAACCGGGAACCCCGTGCTGGGTGGAACTGGCCGGTACGCCCGACATCGACGGCAGCGAGAGCTACTACCGGGACCTGCTCGGCTGGGAGATCCCGGAGCAGCCGAACTCGGCCGAACTGGGCGGCTACCGGCGGGCGAAGCTGAACGGGAAGGACGTCGCCGGCGTCTCACCGAAGATGGACGACTCCCAGCCCTGCGTCTGGGCCACCTACGTCTCGGTTGATGACGCCGAGGCGACGCTCGGCAAGGTGCGCGACGCCGGCGGCCAGGTCATCGTCGACGCGATGGACGTGATGGGCCTCGGCAAGATGGCGGTCTTCACCGATCCGACCGGGGCGGTCTGCGGGATCTGGCAGCCCGGCACCTTCGCCGGCGCCGAGCTGGTCAACGAGGACGGCACCTTCGGCTGGAACGAACTCGGCACCCGCGACGTCCCCGCCGCCCGCGAGTTCTACGGCAAGGTCTTCGGCTGGACGGTCGAAGAGCAGGAGATGGAGGGGATGGGCACCTACTACGTCTGGAAAGACGGCGAGCACGTGCGCGGCGGGATGATGGACATCAGCGCGATGCCCGCCGAGGTCCCGCCCCACTGGCTCGTCTACTTCACCGTGCCCGACGCCGACGCGGCGGCGGAGACGACGAAAGCCGGCGGCGGGCGGCTGCTCAACGGCCCGATGGACATCAGCGTCGGCCGCCTGGCGATCCTGATGGATCCGCAAGGGGCGATGTTCGCGGTGATGGCACCCAGCGACGAGACCCGGGAAAACGCTCCGTAGCCGAGCGACCACGGCCCGGAGGAGGACATCGATGAGCAAAGTGACGAGCTACGCGCCGGGGACGCCCTGCTGGGTCGACATCAGCTGCGCCGACCTGGATGCCTCGCAGGCCTTCTACGCGGACCTGCTCGGCTGGCAGTACGAGCCGATGGTCGGCGAGAACGTGCCCGGCTACCCCTTGGCGAAATACGAAGGCGATGCGGTCGCCGGGCTGATGCCGACGATGGGGCATGAGAGCCCGCAGATGTGGAGCACCCACATCTCGGTCGCCGATGCGGACGAGACGGCGGCGAAGGTGACGGCGGCGGGGGGCAAGGTGCTCGCCCCGCCGTTCCAGGTGTTCGACCTCGGCCGGGCGGCCATGTGCGCCGACCCCGGCGGTGCCGTCTTCGAGCTCTGGGAGCCGGGCGCCTTCGCCGGCGCCGAGCGGGTGAACGGCCCCGGCGCGCTCACCTGGACCGAGCTCGGCACCCGTGACGTCCAGGGCGCCACGGCGTTCTACGGCGCGGTCTTCGGTTGGACCGCCGAAGAACACGAGCTCCAGCGCGCCGACGGCGGCCCCGGCCCGGCGATCTACGTCGAGTGGAAGCTCGACGGCAAGGACGTCGGCGGCATGATGGACATCTCCGGGGTGCTCCCGGCCGAGGTCCCGGCCCACTGGCTCGTCTACTTCGGCGTCGCCGACACCGACGCCGCGGTGGAGAAGGTGAAGGCCGCCGGGGGAGACGTCCGCTTCGGCCCGGTCGACATCCCCGCCGGCCGCTTCGCCGTGGTCACCGAGCCGAACGCCGACCCCGGCGTCTTCGCCGTGATCCAGCTGCCTGGCTGATCATGTACGGGTCCCGGCCCTGCGGCCGGGGACGGGCGAGGGTCCGGGCCTCTGCGGCCGGGGGACGGGAGGCCCGGGCGTCTCGGAGGCGACCCGGGCAGGCTGAGGCCGCCTCCGAGACGCCCGGGCCGGGAGGTTTTCGGGGGGGACTGGCGCAGGGACGGTGTCCCTGCGGGGGAGCTGGCGCAGAGACAGATGCCGGGGATGGCGCAGGGGTGCCCCTGCAGGGAGAAGTCGCAGGGACGTCGCATTGCGGGGGACGGCCGCACGGAGATGTCGGGGAACGGCACGGAGGCGCCACACATCCCCATGACCGCTCCGGCAGCGTCCGACTTTACCCGCCATATATGGCAGGTAAAGTCGGACGCCGCCCGGGGCGCGACCCCACCTGTCGCGTCCCTCCTGGACAGACGTGACGTTCCGCGCGTCTCGCGCACCTCTCCACGCGCTTCCCGACGAGACCCGCACGGGACCCGCACCCTCACCTCCCCCCACGGACCCGGCCATCTCGGAGGCGGCCTCAGCCTGCCCGGGCCGCCTCCGAGATGGCCGCGCCCCTTGGCCGTCCCCAGTCCAAGCTTCGGCTGATTAACCCTCAGAGGGTTGCGGCTTCGGCCGGGCTGCCGGTCTCGCCCTCGTCCTCCCATTCGGCCGGCTGGCCGAGGGCGGCGGACTTGACGATCTTCAGGCCCAGCATCGCGCACTTCATCCGCGTCGCCGAGATGTCGATCCCGAGCAGCTCGAGCACGTAATCCTTGGGCAGCCGCAGCAGCTCTTCGCGGCTCATGCCGATCAGCTCGTCGGTGAGCAGCGAGGTGGCAGCGGTCGAGATCGCGCAGCCTTTGCCCTCGAAGGCGACCTCGCTGACCCTGTCGTCGGCGTCGAGCTTGATCGTCACGTGCTGCTCGTCGCCGCAGAAGGGGTTGGTGTCCTCGAACTCGAGGTCGGCACCCTCGACGACCCCG
Organism: Solirubrobacterales bacterium; assembly: GCA_035572835.1. Classification (GTDB taxonomy): domain Bacteria; phylum Actinomycetota; class Thermoleophilia; order Solirubrobacterales; family 70-9; genus VAYN01. The sequence goes on along the minus strand of DATNAG010000112.1, from coordinate 16,877 downwards.
AAGTTATGGGGCCGCTTGTAGTGCTCGAGGATCTGATCGCGGTAGAGCTCGTCCATGTACAACGAGGCTAGCGAAGCGACGTGCGCGACTTCCACCGAACGGCCGTGTTGAGTCTGAGCATGGGGAGGACGCGGGGGTTGGTGGTCATGTCGGTGCTGTCGATCCTGACCTGCGTCGGGGCGGCGTCGGCGGGCGCCGCAAAGGTGTACGTCGGGGACGGGGCGAAGCGGAACTACTCGATCGCCTTCAAGACCGAAGCAGGCCGGGCATACGTGCTCGGGCTCACCGCCCGGGCAAGCTGCGAATACGACGACGAAGGGGAACCGGTGCCACCCACCTTCGGGCTCAGCGCCTTCCCGGCGCCGCGAACGATGCGGCTTAAGTCGCGCGGGTTTTCGGCCGCCGAACTGAGCTCGAACGGGGGCTTCACCGAAGCGGGCGTGCTGGCGAACTTCGCCGGCGACGAGGCGACCGGGGTCTACCAGTTGGACTACAGGGAAGAATCCTTAGACTGCGAAATGGGCAACGGCGGGTACGCCCCGTTCCGGGCGCGTCGTTATCTGCCGATCGGCCGGCCGCGCTCCGCACCCCCCGCGCCAGGGGAAACGCGGGTCTATTACGACCACGGCGGGCCGACCCAGTTCTTTGCCCGCGCGACGCCCGAGCTCGTCACGGGCATTCGAGGCGCGATCGCCACCGAATGTCCGGTCAACCACCACGCGTCGCTCGATCGGCCCCTGCCCCTCTTCCCGCAGGTCGCGGGAGCAAAGGTGGACGAAGGGCGGTTCGACCATCGGGAGCGCACCAGCGGCCTGATGTGGCGCTCCGGCGCGCCCTACACCGAAACGATCGAGATCTCTGGGCAGGAGACGAGAAAGGGCCTGATCGGCACCTACCTCCGGGTCCACACGACGAGGTGGGCCGGTCGGGCACGGCGCTGCGTCACCGGGCCGCTGCCGATCGACGCGCGGCGCTACGTGCCCGCGCTGAGCGCCCCGGCCGGCTAGAGGCCGAAGACCCGGCGGGCGTCTTCGAGGCCGTCGACGAGGCGGTCGATCTCGCCGGTCGTCGTGTAGACGCCGAAGCTGGCGCGGGCGGTGGCGGCGACGCCGAGGCGCTCCATCAGCACCTGGGCGCAGTGATGGCCGGCGCGGACGGCGACGCCGTGGCGGTCGAGGATCTCGGAGACGTCGTGGGCGTGGATGCCGTCGATCTCGAAGGAGACCGGGCCGAGCCGCTCCGGGCCGCGGGGGGGACCGAAGACCTTCAGCCCGGGAACCTCGGCGAGGCGGGCGAGGGTGTAGTCGGCGATCGCCCGCTCGTGGTCGCGGACCGCGTCCATCCCGAGTTCGTCGTCGAGCCACTCGAGCGCCGCGCCCATACCGATCGCCTGGGCGATCGCCGGGGTGCCCGCCTCGAAGCGCGCCGGCACGTCGGCGAAGGTGGTGCCCGCGCGCGAGACCTTGCGGATCATCGAGCCGCCGCCGAGGAACGGCGGCATCGCCCGCAGGAGGTCGAGCCTGCCCCAGAGCGCCCCGATCCCGGTCGGCGCGTAGAGCTTGTGGCCGGTGATCGCGTAGAAGTCGACTCCCAGCTCGGCCAGGTCGAGCGGCAGCTTCGGCGCCGCCTGGGCGCCGTCGGCGACCACGATCGTCCCCGCCTCGTGGGCCATCGCGGAGATCTCGGCGAGTGGATTCTCGGTGCCGAGGACGTTGGAGACGTGGGCGACGGCGAGCACCTTCGGGCCGCGTTGGAGCAACCCCCGCAGAGCCTCGAGGTCGAGCAGCCCGTCCGCGTCGACAGGCGCCCAGTCGATCTCCGCGCCGACCCGCTCGGCCAGCTGCTGCCAGGGCACCAGGTTCGAGTGGTGCTCCATCTCGGTGATCACGATCCGATCGCCCGGACCGACGTTGGCGTCGCCCCAGGCGCGGGCGACGAGGTTCAGCGCCTCGGTCGCGTTGCGGACGAAGATGACCTCGCGGCGGTCGCCGGCGCCGATGTGGCGGGCGACGATGTCGCGTGCCCCCTCGTAGGCGGCGGTCGCCTCGGCCGAGAGGGTGTGGGAGCCGCGGTGGACGTTCGAGTGGTGGCGGCCCTCGTAATCGGCGACCGCCTCGATCGAGGCGAGCACCCGCTCCGAGGACGCGCCCGAGTCGAGGTAGGCGACCGGGACCCCGTTGACCTCGCGGGAGAGCAGCGGGAACTGCTCGCGCACCCGTTCGATCGGGAAGGTCTCGGCCGTGACGGTCATGCCGTCGCCCCGACCTCCTCACGGATCCAGCCGTAGCCTTTCTCCTCCAGCACGCCGACCAGCTCCGGGCCGCCTTCTTTGACGATCCGGCCCTCGAACATGATCGAGACCTGGTCCGGCTTCACCATGCTGAGGATCCGCTGGTAGTGGGTGATGATGAGGACGCCCATGTCGGGGCCCGCGAATTTGTTGACGCCCTCGGCGACGGTCCGCAGCGCGTCGATGTCGAGGCCCGAGTCGGTCTCGTCGAGCACCGCGATCTCCGGCCGCAGCAGCGCCAGCTGCAGCAGCTCCATCCGCTTCTTCTCGCCGCCCGAGAAGCCGTCGTTCAGGTAACGACTGGAGAAGTCTTTCGGGATGTTCGCCAACTCCATCGCCTCCTGGGCGGTGCGGGCGAAGTCTTTGATCTTGATCTGATCCTCGCCGCGCGCCTCGCGCTGGGCGTTGATGATCATCCGCAGGTACTTGGAGACGGAGACGCCGGGGATCGCGACCGGATATTGGAAGGCCATGAAGAGTCCCGCCTGCGAGCGGTCCTCGGGGGCGGCCTCGGTGATGTCCTCGCCCTTGAAGGTGATCGTCCCCTCGGTGACCTCGTAGGCGGGGTGGCCCATGATCACGTTGGCGAGCGTCGACTTGCCGGAGCCGTTCGGCCCCATCAGGGCGTGGACGCGGCCCTTCTCGACGTCGAGGTCGAGGCCCTTGAGGATCTGCTTCTCCTCGATCTTGACGTGCAGGTTGCGTATCTCCAGCTCAGCCATTTTGCTCCGTTTCTGGGGTCTTACGGGAAGTTGGGGCTACAGGGTGTGGACGACCGCGGCCTTGGCACGAACCTGGGCGTCGCTGTGTCCCTGTGGCGCGGAAAATTCGACCAGCTCCGCCAGCGTGGTGCCCGCCAGCGCCTTGGTGACGCCGTTCTGCACCCTGGTCCAGAGCAGCTTGGTCGAGCAGGCGCGGTCGCCATCGCCTTCGTGCGAGCAGAGCACGCGCCCCTCCGGCGTCTCGTGGAAGCACTCCATCGGCGCGATCTGCCCTTCCAACGCCTGCACCACCGCGTCCATCGTGATCTCCTCGGCGGGCTTCGCCAGGCGGTAGCCACCGTGAGCGCCACGGGTGGAGGTGACGAGCTCGGCCTTGCGCAGTTTCGCCACCAGGTGCTCGAGATAGGAGAGCGGCAGGCGCTCCGCCTCGGCGACCGAGTTGAGCGAGACCGGGGTCGACCCAGGCTGACGACCGAGCTCGATCATCAGGCGCACGCCGTACTCGGCTTTGGTCGAAAACAACATCAGGACGAAATCCTACCGAAGCGGTCGGTTTTGCGGGCGCGGTACCCGGGGCTAAGGCTCGATCAGGCCGCGGCGGATCGCGTAGCGGACCAGCTCGACCCGGTCGCGCATGCCCAGCTTGCGCATCGCGTTGGCGCGGTGGTTCTCCACCGTCTTCTCGGAAAGGTGCAACAGCTCGGCGATCTGCCTGGTCGTGTTGGCCTCGGCGACGAGCTTGACGATCTCCTCCTCGCGTGGGGTCAACTCCTCCTCGCCTGAGGAGCCGCGCTCGAGCACGTCTTTGATCAGCATCCGCTGCGCCTCGGGGGAGAGGAAAGGCTCGCCGCGCTCGACCGCGCGGATCGCCGCCAGCAGGTCGGTGTCGGCCTGGGCCTTCAGGACGTAGCCGGAGGCACCCGCTTTCAGCGCCTCGAAGAGGTAGCGCTCGTCGTCGTGCATGGAGAGGATCAGCACCGCCACCTCGGGCGCCTGGCGCTTGATCTCGCGGGTCGCCTGCAGGCCGGTGAGGTTCGGCATTTTCACGTCGAGGATCGCCAGATCGGGCCGCTCGCGGACGGCGAGATCGCGCGCCGTCGCCCCGTCGGCCGCCTCGGCGATCACTTCGATGTCCGGCTGGCGCTCGAGCAGGAGCCGCAGCCCGGAGCGGACGATCCCGTGGTCATCGGCGATCAGCACTTTCATCGCCCGAATCCTCCCCGATCGGCCGCGCCCCCCATGTTGATGGGCCGAAAACTCAAGCAGGGGTGGAGTTTTCGGCCCATCAACGGGAGGGGATGCGGAGGCGGACGGTGGTGCCGGCGTCGGGCCGGGACTCGATCGTCAGGTCGCCGCCGACCAGGAGCGCGCGCTCGCGCATGCCGCCGATGCCGAGGCCGCGCTCGGACTCGGCGAAGGCGAAGCCGCGCCCGTCGTCGGCGACGCTCAGCTCGACCCCGGCGGGGGCGTGGCGCAGCGCCACCGCGACGTGGGCGGCGCCGGAGTGGCGGGCGGCGTTGGAGAGCGCCTCCTGGGCGACCCGGTAGACGACCAGCTGGACGTCGTCGGAGAGGTCGGAGAAGTCACCGTCGACGGCGATCGTCGTCTCGATCTCGCCTTGGCCGAGCCGGTCGACCAGTCCCGCGATCGCCGCCGCCAGGCCGAGGTCGTCGAGCGCCGTGGGGCGGAGCTGGCGGGCGAGCGAGAGGAGCTCGCGCATCGCCTGGTTGGCGAGCGCTTTCGTCTCGGCCAGCTCCGACTCGAGCTCCGGCGGCGCCGCCTCGCGCGCCGCCTCGAGGCGGAGCAGCAACCCGGTCAGCGACTGGTTCACCTCGTCGTGGAGGTCGCGCGCCACCCGCGCCCGCTCCTCCTCCTGGGCCGCCAGCGCCGCCGACCCGGCCCGGCGCCGCTCGGCTTCCAGGCGCCGCATCATCCGCAGGAAGGCGAGCTCGAGCCGCTCCACCTCCTCGGTCTCGCCGACCCCGTCGATCGAGTCGGGGAGGAGGGACCCCGGCCGCGAGAGGTCGACCTTCTCCATCTCCTGGATCAGATCCTCGAGCGGGGCGAAGCGGCGCCGCAGCAGGATCATGTTGACCGTCGCGCCGGCGAGCACCGCAAGCGCCGCGAGCGCGACGACCTCGCCCGCCGCCAGTCCGGCCACGGCGCCGGCGGCGATCGCCACCGCCCCGAGCAGCACGGTGTTGACGACCAGCACCTGGGTGAAGAGGGAGCGGCGGCGCATCGGCTCAGCCTAGGGGCTGCCCCAGGGATCTTCAGGGGGTGGCCCCTATGGTCAGAATGCCTGGCCTCAGCGATACTCCGTCGACCACTTTCTCCTTGAGGAGACCTGAACGAGATGACCACCACCAAGCAATCGACCCTCGGCGCGACGCTGCGCACCACGATCCTGTTCGCCGCCCTCGGCGGCCTGCTGGTCGTGATCGGCGCCCTCATCGGGGGTCCCCAGGGAGCCCTCGGCTTCCTGATCCTGGCCCTGGTGATCAACCTGGGCTCCTACTTCTTCAGCGACAAACTGGCACTGGCCGCGAGCCGGGCGAAGCCGATCGACGAAGCGGAAGCGCCGCGCCTCTACCAGATGGTGCGCGAACTCTCGACCCGCGCCGGGCTGCCGATGCCGCGCCTCTACATGATCCCCAACGACCAGCCGAACGCCTTCGCCACCGGCCGCAACCCCAAGCACGCGGCGGTCGCGGTCACCCGCGGGATCACCAAACTGCTCTCCGAGGACGAGCTGCGCGGCGTCCTCGCCCACGAGCTCACCCACGTCCGCAACCGCGACATCCTGATCCAGTCGGTCGCCTCGGCGATCGGCATGGCGATCACCTACATCGCCTACATGCTGCTGTGGTTCGGCGACGACGACAACTCGCCCCTCGGCCTGATCGCCTCGCTCGGCCTGGTGATCCTGGCGCCGATCTCGGCGAGCATCATCCAGCTCGCGATCAGCCGTCAGCGCGAGTTCGCGGCCGATGCCGGGGGTGCCGAAATCTGCGGCAACCCGGAGTCGCTGGCAAGTGCTCTCCTGCGCCTCGAGCAGGGAGCGGAAGCGATGCCGATGCAGGTCAACCAGGCGGCCGAGCCGCTCTACATCGTCAAGCCGTTCGCGAGCAAGGGCATCGCCGGTCTCTTTTCAACCCACCCGCCGATCGAGGAGCGGGTGCGCAGGCTTCGTCAGATGCGTCCTTCTCTATAGGACGCCTCCCGAAGGGCTAGGTCTCGTCCGGTGACCTAAGTCAGCGCCGCGGCCGTCGATTCTGGCGACGGCCGCGGCGCGTTTTTCTTGCCCTACACAGGGCTGTAGTGGGTCGCTATACTTTTTGAAGTAAAGCTGATCCGAATTAGGGGATTTTGAAATGGCGACTGGCGCAGGAACCGAGCAGACGCAGGTGATCGAGGAGATCGAACCGTTCGAGGCGGCGCAGGAGATCGAGGGCGGCGAGATCGTCCTGGTCGACACGCGCGAGCCCCACGAGTACCAGGAGGCCCACCTCAGCGGTGGCAAGCTGGTGCCGCCCGCGATGCTCGCCGACCAGATCGAGTCGGTCGCGCCCGACAAGTCCGCCCGCACGATCCTCTACTGCCGCTCCGGCAACCGCTCCGGCATCGCCGCCGCCCAGCTACAGGCGATGGGCTACACCGACGTCGCCTCGGTCGCCGGGGGGATCATCGCCTGGCAGGAGCAAGGCCTCCCGGTCGTCTCTCCGTCCGGCATGACCGCCGAGCAGCGCGAGCGCTACTCGCGCCACACCCTGCTCCCCGAGGTCGGCGTCGAGGGCCAGCTGAAGCTGCTGAACTCGAAGGTGCTGCTGCTCGGCGCCGGCGGGCTCGGCGCACCGACCGCCCTCTACCTCGCCGCCGCCGGCGTCGGCACGATCGGCCTCGTCGACGACGACGTGGTCGACGCCTCCAACCTGCAGCGTCAGGTGATCCACAACACCGAGCGGATCGGGATGCCGAAGACCACCTCGGCGCGGATCTTCATCGAACAGCTGAACCCTGACGTGAACGTGGTCGAGCACAACGGCCGCCTCGACGCGAGCAACATCCTCGAGGTGATGTCCGATTACGACATCGTCGTCGACGGTGCCGACAACTTCCCCACCCGCTACCTGCTGAACGACGCCTCGGTGCGGCTGCGCAAGCCGGTGGTCTCCGCCTCGATCCTCGGCTTCGACGGGCAGATCTCCACCTTCATGCCCTTCGAGGGTCCCTGCTACCGCTGCCTCTACCCGACCCCGCCGCCCGCCGAGCTGGCTCCGAGCTGCTCCGCCAACGGCGTCCTCGGCGTGATGGCCGGGACGATGGGGACGCTGCAGGCCAACGAGGTGATCAAGCTGGTGCTCGGCGCCGGCGAGCCGCTGATCGGCCGCCTGCTCCTCTACGACGCGCTCGGCACCACCTTCACCGAGCTGAAGGTCCGCCGCGATCCCGACTGCCCGATCTGCGGCGAGCACGCGCCGGAGATCCCCGAGTCGGAGATGGGCCAGTTCCCCGACTACGACCTCTTCTGCGCCGGCGCCGGCGGGGACCGCTGAGCGGTCCCCACTGAGTCGCCCGGACTCGACTAGGATCCCCGCTCGATGGCGACCGTCCGCATCCCACCAGTCCTGCGCCCGAAAACCGGCGGCTCCTCCGAGGTCGACGCCGCGGGCGCCAACGTGGGCGAGGTCCTGCGCGCCCTCACCGCCGCGCATCCGGAAACCTCGGCGCAGCTGTTCGACGCCGAGGGCGAGCTGAACCGCTACGTCAACGTCTACTTGAACGACGAGGACGTCCGTGTGCTCGACGGCCTCGAGACGAGCGTCAAGGACGGCGACTCCGTGGTGATCCTCCCGGCCATGGCCGGCGGCGCGCGCTAGCGCGGTTCAAAACTTCGGCCAGGGCGAAGAAAGGAACCGCGCAAGCGGGTCAGCGCTCGAGGACCAGGCCCAGGAACTGCTGCGTGCGCTCTTCCTGGGGGTTGTCGAGGATTTGTTTCGGCTCGCCCTGCTCGACCACGACGCCGCCGTCCATGAAGACGACCTGGTCGCCGACCTCGCGGGCGAAGCCGATCTCGTGGGTGACGACCAGCATCGTCATCCCTTCCTCGGCCAGCTCGCGCATCGTGTCGAGGACCTCTTTGACCAGCTCGGGGTCGAGGGCCGAGGTGACCTCGTCGAAGAGCATCACGTGCGGTTCCATCGCCAGCGCCCGGGCGATCGCGACCCGTTGCTGCTGGCCGCCGGAGAGCGTTTCCGGGTACTGGCTGAGCCGATCGCCGAGGCCGACCCGCTCGAGCAGCGCGCGGCCTTTCTCCTCGGCCTCTTTTTTCGACTTCCCGAGCACCTGCTGCGGCGCCAGGGTGACGTTCTGGAGCACCGTCTTATGGGGGAAGAGGTTGAACTGCTGGAAGACCATGCCGACCCGCTGGCGGACGAAGTCGAGGTTCCAGCTCTGCTCGCCGGTGCCCGAGCCCGGTCCCTTGCAGATGTCCTGGCCCTCGAGGAAGATCTCGCCCTGCTCCGGCGGCGACAGCAGGTTGACGCAGCGCAGCAGCGTCGACTTGCCGGAGCCGCTCGGTCCGAGGATGCAGATCACTTCGCCTTTGGCGACGTCCAGATCCACGCCTTTCAGCACTTCGAGGTTGCCGAAGCGTTTGCGCACCCCTTTCAGCTGCACCATCGGCTCGGCCATCAGGCGACCTCGATGTGGGCGCCGCGGGCGAGTTTGCCCTGGTTGCGCTTGATCAGGTAATCGACCAGCCGCGCCCCGGGCAGGCAGATGACGAGGAAGAAGGCGGCGGTGAGGGTGAGCGCGGAGCTGTTCAGCTGTTCGGCGAGGATTTCGCGGCTGACCAGGACCGACTCGCTGAAGGCGATCACGCTGACCAGCGTGGTGTCCTTCAACAGCGAGATCAATTCGTTCAGCATCGGCGCGGGGATCTTCGTCACCGCCTGCGGCACGATGATGTGGCGCATCGCCTGCAGGTGGCTCATGCCGAGCGAGCGGGCCGCCTCCATCTGGCCGCGCGGCACCGCTTCGATCCCGGCCCGGTAGACCTCGGCCGTGTAGGCGCCGTAGACGAAGACGAGGCCGGCGACGCCGTACCAGAACGGGTCCGGCTTACCGAACCACTCGGGGATGCGGATGTCTTTCGGCAGGAAGGTGAGGAAGGGGACGCCGCCGGAGATCATCAGGATGATGATCAGCAGGGGGACCGCCCGCAGGACGTCGATGTAGGCGATCGTGACGACGCGGACGGGAAGGAATTTCTTCCCCGGCGACTGGCGTAGAAGCGCCAGGATCAGCCCCCAGATCAGGGCGACGATCGTCGCGACGAAGAAGATCAGGAGGTTCTGCAGGAAGGCTTCGAAGACTTCCCCGAAGTGTTCTCCCATGATGTGGAAGTCGAAGTACTGTTCGAAAAAGACCTTCATCTCTGCTCCTGCTGCCTCGCCCTTGGTTCCTGCCTGCTTGCCCTAAAGACGGGGGCGCCGTCGCCGGCGCCCCCGCTCCTGGATGAATCCTAGATGCAGCGCCCCCTCTATTCGGCGCCTTCGAGGAACGCTTTCGGCGGCGCTTCGTGGAACCACTTTTCGTAGACCTGCGCGTATTTGCCGTCTTTGATCGTGGCGGCCAGGCCTTCGTTGATCTGTTCCAGCAGTTCGGTGCTTTCCGGAGCCACCGCGATTCCGTAGGTTTCTTCGGTCGGCACTTTTTCGGCGACTTCGACCCCGCCGGATTCTTCGACCGCGTTGGCGGCGACCGGAGCGTCGATGATCACTGCTTCGACCGTGCCGGCCTTCAGCGCATTGATCGCGTCAGGACCTTCCGGGTAGGGCCGGAGTTCGCCCGCTTCGGCTTTTTCCTTGCCGAGTTCGAGACCGGTCGTGCCCTGCTGGGCACCGACCGTGAGGCCCTTGAGGTCGGCCAGACCCGTGATCGAGCTGCCTTCTTTGACCAGGATCGCCTGTTCGGAGAGGTAGTACGGATCGGAGAAAGCGACGACCTTTTCGCGTTCCGGGGTGATCGTCGCTGCCGACATCACCGCTTCGAACTTGCCCTGCGCGACGTCACGGAAGATCGTTTCGAAGGAGGAGTCGATGAATTCCGGTTCGCGGCCGATCTCGGCGCCGATCGCTTCCATCAGTTCGACATCGAAGCCGGTGTAACCGCCGCCCTTCGCTTTCTGCTCGAACGGGGGGTAGGGGATGTCGGATCCGACGGTCAGCTTTTCGCCGCCGCCTGCCGCTTTTTCACCGCCTTCGGCTGCGGCACCGCCGCCGGAGCTTTCGCTGCTTTCTTCGCTCGTGCCGCTCGAGCTGGAGCTGCTGCTCCCACCGCAACCGGCCACGACAAGCGCGGCGATCGCCAGCAGGAGCGCCGCGAAGAGCGCGGCGGGACGGATCTTGGTCATACGAATTGTGCCTCCGTTCGGATTGGGACGACCTGAACATATGGCCGTGAAGCCTCCCTGCTCAAGCCTCCGCGTCAGATTTGCCGCAGTGGCCGGCACCGCCGGCGGTGCCGCGCCGCAACTGCACGGTCAGAAAGTATGAAGCGACCGTGGGTTCCGTTGCGTTCACCCCGGGCCAATCCGGGCGGCGCAATTTGGGACAAGTGTCCAAAGTCCGGCGGAGGGCGAGGGAGCAGGCTTCCGTGTCCCGGTGCCGTCAATCGACAACCTTCTCCAGGAACCCTGCCTCGAATCCGCCGAGGAGCGTGACGACGGCCTGCGCCGGGCGGTCGCCGTGCAGCAGTCGTTGGCCCGGCCGGCCCTCGAAGGGCGCGGGCTCGACGGGGTCGCGGAAGCGATCTCGGCGGCGGTCGGGGGCGGCATCCTCGTCCTCGGGCCCACGCGGCGGTTGATCGCGCGCCACGACCCGACCGGGGCGCTCACCGACGAGGTTGCCGCCGAGCTGGGGCGGGAGCTCGCCGCCCGCGGCGATTCCCGGCCCTGTCTGCTCGCCCATCCGGAGCTGCCCGCCGGGGCCTACGCCCGTCCGGTCTCGTCGACGCCCGGGGCCCGTGCCCAGGCCTGGATCGTCATCGCCACGGCCGACGGCCGGGTCGACGAGTCGGTCCGCCTGGGGGTCAAGCAGGCGGAGGCGATCGTCGGGCTCGAGCTGATGCGCGGCGGCGGTATCGCCGGGGAGACCGAGCGCCGCCTCACCGCCGGTCTGCTCGGTGACGCGATCGCCGGGCGCATCGATGGCGAGGACCTCGGCCGGAGGCTCGCCGCCTTCGGGATCGAGGGCGAGGTCGCGGTCCTCATCTTCACCGTCGCCGGGGCGGCGGCGGAGCGAGGGCTGCAGGAGGCCTTCGTCGCGATGGAGCTCGCGGCGGCCGTCTCCACCCAGGGGATCGCGGAGCGGGAGCTGCTCTGCGCGATCGTCGAGGTCGGCGAGCGCGGCCCGATCGAGCTCGCGGGCGAGGTGCGCGGACGACTCGTCGACGTGGTCGGCGGCGGGCAGGCGGGGGAGATCCTCGCCGCGGTCGGCCAGGCACGGCCGGTCGCCGAGCTCGCGCACACTTTCCAGGAGGCCTGTTGGGCGCTCGAGGCGATCGAGCGCAAGGGCGGCGGCAGCGGCGCCGACGCGGCGGGCGGGGGCGAGGTCGTGGTCGGTTCCTGGCGGGACCTGGGGGTGGAGTCGCTGCTGCTCGCGGTCGCCGACGAGAACGTCCTCGGGTCCTACTGCGACCGGCTGCTCGGGCCGGTGCTGGCCGGCGAGTCGATCTACGCCGCCGAACTGCTGCGCTCGCTGGAGCTCTTCATCCTCCATAACGGCCAGTGGGAGCGCGCCGCGCGGGAGCTCCACTGCCACCGGCACACGCTCCGGTACCGGATCCGCAAGGTCGAGGAGCTGACCGGGCGCGACCTCGCCAAGGCCACCGACCGGATCGAGTTCTGGCTCGCCCTGCGGGCGCGTGAGCTTTTCCGTCACGCCCGCTGACCCTCGCTACACTTTCTGAAGTAACGGGGACCCGGCAACGCCATGGCACCAGATCCAGTTTTGAACAGACCCTGTGGGGGCCGCTTCGGCGACGTGGTCGAATCGATCGGCAATACGCCCCTGGTCGAGCTCAAGCGCCTCTCGCCGAAAGAGGAGGTCCGGATCTACGCCAAGCTCGAGGGCCACAACCCGACCGGCTCGGTGAAGGATCGCGTCGCCCGCTCGATGATCGAGAAGGCGGAGGCCGAAGGGGCGATCGAACCGGGGCAGACGATCCTCGAACCGACCTCCGGCAACACGGGCATCGCGCTGGCGATGATCGGCCGCCGCAAGGGCTACCCCTTGCAGGTGGTGATGCCCGACAACGTCACCGAGGAGCGCACCCAGCTGCTGCGCATGTACGGGGCCGAGATCGTCTATTCCGAGGGGGCGAAGGGCTCCAACGGGGCGGTCGAGGTGGCGCTCGAGCTCGCCGAGCAGCCCGGCTTCTTCATGCCCTACCAGTACGGCAACGAGGCCAACCCGCTGGCCCACTACAACGGCACCGCGGTGGAGATCCTCGAAGAGCTCGACTCGGTCGCCGCCTTCGTCGGCGGCCTCGGCACCGGCGGCACCCTGATGGGCAACGGCCGACGGCTGAAAGAGGCCGACCCGGAGACCCTGGTGGTCGCCGCCGAGCCGATGCAGGGAGAGCTGGTCCAGGGCCTCCGCTCCCTCGACGACGGCTTCATCCCGCCGATCATCGACCTCTCGCTGCTGGACCGCAAAATCATGGTCTCCAACCGCGACGCGATCGTCTGGACCAAGAAGCTGCTCGAGGAGGAGGGTGTCTTCTCCGGTGTCTCCGGCGGCGCCGTCGCCCGGGTGGCGGCGCGGATCGCCGGTGAGCTCGACTCCGGCAACGTCGTCTTCCTGATCCCCGACGACGGCTGGAAGTACCTCTCCTCCGGCGTCTACACGAAGCCGTTGGAGGAGATCGAGAACCTCGACACCACCGTCTGGTGGTAGGCGCCTCGCCCTGAATCACGGCTCGACCGGCCGGGGGCTGCTCCTCATCGTCGCCGTCCTCCTGCTCGGCGTGGCCGGCGGCGCGAGGCCGTCCTCGGGGCACGCCGCGGTCCCGGTCGGCTTCTTCGGCACCGTCTCGCAGGGGCCGGTCGAAGCCGGCGAGCTGGCGCGGATGGAAGGGGTGGTAGGCACGTTGCGGATCCCCGTCTATTGGGCCGGGTGCGAACCGTCACCGGGGATCTATGAATTCGCCGGCCTCGATGCCGAGGTCGGAGCGGCGGCCGAACGCGGGATCCGCGTGCAGCCGTTCGTCTATGGCACCCCGGCGGCGTACTCGGCGGATCCGCTGCGGCCGCCGCTCGCCGGCGCCGCCCGCGGGGCATGGCGGAAGTTCCTGGCGGCGCTCGTCGATCGCTACGGCGGCCACGGCAGCTTCTGGACAGGACGTGCGCGGCGCGAGCCGGTGCGGATCTGGCAGGTCTGGAACGAGCCGAACTTCGGCGTCTTCTGGCAGCCGCGACCGGATCCGGCCGCCTACGCACGGCTCCTGGCCGCCTCGGCACCGGTGATCCGCGCCGCCGATCGCCGGGCCCAGGTCGCGTTGGCCGGGGTGGCCCCGGTCGGCGACGGCCTGCCGACCTGGACCTTCCTCCGTCGCCTCTTTCGGCTGCGGGGCGTGCGGCGGGATTTCGACCTCGTCTCCCTCCACCCCTATTCCGCCTCGATCGCCCAGTTGGACTACGCGATCGTCAAGGTGCGTCGGGTGATGGTGCGGGCGGGGCTGGGCGCCCGGCCGCTGCTGATCAGCGAGCTCGGGGTCGCCTCGGAGGGTGACGCCGGCTCGGTCTTCACCAAGGGCCGCGACGGGCAGGCCCGTTTCCTCGCCGGGGCCTTCGGGCGGCTGCTGGAGATGCGCTCACGTTGGCACCTCGCCGGGGTCGACTGGTTCAGCCTGCAGGACGACACGCGGTTCGATCCCTACTGCTCGTTCTGCCAGGGATCGGGCCTGTTCGAGGTCGACGGCGCGCCGAAGCCGGCCTGGTCGAGATTCCGACACATCGCGCTGAGCGCGGTCCACGGTGGTCGCGCTCGCCAGGCAGGACTTCGATATATCAATGGGCGTTGAACGAACGGCAGAGGTCGGCCTTGTGGCCTACTCAAGGAGGAGCACGGTGCGAAAGGCGGTCTTGATCGGGATGGCGGCACTGGTGGCGGCACTGGTGGGAGCGGCAGGCGCGCAGGCGCGCCTCGACACCAGCTTCGGCGTGGAAGGGGTGGCCGCGGTGAATCCGCCCTTCCCGCCCGGTTGGACGAACGAAGCGGTGACGCAGATCGCCACCGGCCAGGAAGGCGAAACTTACGTCGTCGCCCACCAGCGCAACGACTCCTGTGTGACCTTCCCCTGCCCGCAGGGGGACTACGTCTTCCGTTATCTCGCCAGCGGTGCTCTCGAACCGGCGTTCGCCGCCGGGCGCGGATTCGAAATCCCGAGCGAAAGCACGGCGGCCGGCGGCTACTACAGGGTCGGGCAGGCACTGGTCGCGGTCGACTCCACCGGCCTGCCGATCCTCGCCCGCACGGTCCTGCCGGAAAAGGAAGAAGGGGCCGGCGCGATCGTCGTCCGCCGGCTGCTCACCGACGGAGAGCTCGACACGAGCTTCGGTGCCGGCGGCGCGGTCCGGCTCCCCTGTCCCTGCGAACGCGAAAACAGCCAGCTGCTCGCCGGGCCGCGGGGCTCGAGCTTCATCGTCTCGACCTCGAAGACGCGCCGGAAGCGGCAGGGTAAGAAGCCCGGCGTGACGGCGACGGCGACCCTGATCAAGCTCGACTCGAGCGGGCACCGCGCCAAGGACTACGGGACCCGCGGGTCGGTGACCGCGCCGATGCCGGGCGAAGGCGAGATCGAATACGACGCGATCACCCCGGCGGGCTCCACCTACTTCGGCGGCCGCGGCCTCACCAGCGCGACCGACGCGGGGTACCTGCTGCGGGTCTCGGCCAAGGGCCGGATCGACACCAGGTTCGACCGGCGGGCGACGAAGGCGCTGAAGCGGCTGAACGGGATCAAAGGCAACGAAGTGCGGGTCACTGCGGCGGTGATCGGCCGCCGGGGCCCGGTCGAGCTGTTCGGCTCGGCGGGCAGCATCGGCGGCTTCGAGCTACGTCTGAACCACGACGGCACGCTGCGACGAGGCTGGGCCGAACAGGGCCTGGCGCTGCTGCCGTTCCAGGTCTCGGCCGCGATCCAGGGCCGCGAAGGATCGACCATGGCCCTGACCGGCGGCGAAGCGACGGCGCCGCATCTGTTGCGGATCCTCAGCAAGGGCAAGCTCGACCCGGCCTTCGGCAAGACCGGTCAGACGCTGCCGGGGGCCACCGGCGAAAGCGGCTACTCGCTGTACCCGGCGGGGCTCGGCCGGGTCGGCATCGGTGACCTCGGGCTGCGCGAATGTCGCCAGGTCTGCGAAGCCGCGGCGAAGCTCTATCGCTTCCTCGAAGGCAGATAGGCTCGCGGGGTGAAGATCTCCCAGGCTCTGGTCGACGAGATGATCGTCCACGCGCTCGAGGATCGTCCGGACGAGTGCTGCGGCATGATCGGCGGGCGGGACGGCGTGGCGACGAAGGTCATCCCCGTCCTCAACGCGGCGGCCAGTCCGCTGCGTTACGAGATGGATCCGCAGGGGCAGTTCGACGCGCTGAAAGAGATCGAAGCCGACGGCGAGCTGCTGGCGATCTACCACTCGCACACCAAGAGCGCCGCCTATCCGTCGCAGACCGACGTGAACCAGGCGCAGAACTGGCCCGAACCCATCTACGTGATCGTCTCGCTCGCCGACGCCGAGAACCCCGATGTCCAGGCTTTTCACCTCGCCGACCTGAAAATCGCCGCCGCCGAGCTCGAGATCGGGTAGGAATACACAAGGATGTCCGAGGCAACCAAACATCGCGGCGCGCATTCGCGCGGCTCCCATCACGGTGGCGGCGGCCTCGGTGACGAGGGCGGCGGCGGTGGTGGCGGCGGGGGCGGCGGCAAGCTGATCAAGGTCGGCTTCGCCCGCAACCAGGCCGAAGCGGAGATGCTGCAGGGGCTACTGACCGAGTCCGGTATCCCGAGCATCCTCAAACGCTCAGGCGGCTTCGACGCACCGGAGTTTCTCGCCGCCGGCCCGCGTGACATCTGGGTCAACAAAGAGCATGCCGTCGAGGCCCGCCGGATCCTCGAGGAGACGATGACCGAGGGTGAGGACGAGTCGGAGGAGCGCGAAGAGCTGGAGGGCGAAGCGCGCCTGCGGGCGACCGGGGGCGAACCGATGAGCCCGCAGCGGCTGGCGATGTGGGTCGCCGGCGGTCTGATCGTCGCGATCGTCCTGATCTGGATCGTCTTCGAAGTCAGCGGCTGAGCGCCTCCCGTCCCGGCACTGGAGCGGGCGGCCGGCCGCCCCGCGCTCAGTTGACGCCGGCGGGCCGGGCCATCTCCCGCAGGTAATCGCGCCAGGCGCCCTCGATGTCGCGGAAGCGGGCGTCGAAGGCGTCTTCGAGGGTGACCGCGGGGCCGCCGGGGAGGAGGCCGTCGACGAGGCGCTCGCAGGCCTCGGGGCCGCGCTCGTTCTCGAGCAG
Source organism: Solirubrobacterales bacterium (assembly GCA_035572835.1). Classification (GTDB taxonomy): domain Bacteria; phylum Actinomycetota; class Thermoleophilia; order Solirubrobacterales; family 70-9; genus VAYN01. The sequence goes on along the minus strand of DATNAG010000112.1, from coordinate 285 downwards.
GTCGAAGATCGTGCCGCCGAGGATGACGGCGTCGCGGCGGGAGGGCGGGAAGGAGGGCCGGGCGCTCTCGCGCAGGCGGCGGATCGTCGCCGCCCGGTAGAGGCCGACCTGGCGGGAGAAGTACTGGGCGCCGCCTTCGACCAGCCAGGCCCAGCGCAGGTAGCGGGCGAAGCGGGCCGGGGTCCAGGAGGGCGGTAGCGCGGGGTTGTTGGTGGAGAGGACGAGCTGCGCGTAGAGGCGCTCGGAGGTGCCGCGCAGCGCTTCGAGGGAGTCCTCGCCGGCGGC
>DATNAG010000111.1:0-35570 GCA_035572835.1 Solirubrobacterales bacterium | reverse complement strand
GCGAAGCGGCGGGGGCCGGTGGCTCGGCGGGGGTCCGGCCCTCTCGCTTGGGCACCGGGCCCTGGCGCGGTGGCAGCGGCGGCTCGCCGGCGGGCAGCGGCACGAGGGCGCCGAGGGCGGTGCCGAGGACGACCCCGACGGCGACGTCGGACGGGTAGTGCATCCCCAGGTAGGGACGCCCCGCGGCGACGGCGACAGCGGGGATGAAGGCGACGGCGGCGCGGCGATCGACCCGGGTCATCGCGGTGGCGACGGCGAAGGAGGAGGTCGAGTGGGCGGAGGGGAAGCTCAGCGAGCTGGGCGCCCCGCCCAGCGGCGGCAGGCCCTTCAGCACCGGGCGCGGCCGCCTGACGATCAGCTTGATCCCGTAGTTGAGGCCGATCGCGACCGGGCCGAGCGCCGCGCAGGTCGCCCAGGCGGGGCGGCGGCGGGCGTCGACGGCGGCCAGTGCCCCGCCGGCGAGGAGCCAGCCGAGGCCGTTGTTGCCGGCTTTGCCGAGGAACCTGGCACCGCGCTCGAGCGCGGGCGTGTGCCCGCGGGTCCGCATCGCACGAAGGATCTTCAGGTCGAGGTCACGCATCGGCGGCGGAGCATAGCCACGCGGTGCTCTCTCACTTGAATTCGAAGCTCGTCAGGTCCTGACCGAAGGTCGGGTTGTAGATCACGTTTTCGAGGTTGATCGCATCGGAGACGAAGGTCGAGGCGGTGCTCGATCCGTACGGCGCCATCGGCGCCTGTTCCATGAATTCCTTGTCCAGCTGTGCGTAGGCGGCTTCCTGTTTCGCCCCCAGCGGTTCTTCGCCGAGCTCGGCGATCTTCTGCGACAACCGCGGGTCGGCGAAGCGCGAGAGGTTGGTCCCGTTGACCGGGGCGATCGATTCTTCGGCGAGCAGCGGCTGCAGGAAGTCGTTCGGGTGCGGATAGTCCTCGAACCAGTTGGCCCAACCGGTGTCGAGGTCCGGCGTCGAGCTGTTGCCGATCACGTTGAAGTAGTTGTCGGGGCCGAGCACTTTCAGCGTCACCTTGAAGCCCAATTCCTGCAGCACCCCCTGGTAGTAGGCGCCGACGTCGTTGGAGGGCGGTTCGCTTTCCGTCCAGACCGTGATCTCGCGATCGCTCGGGTTCGCTTCGGCGATCAGTTCCTTCGCCTTCCCCAAGTCGTGCGGGTAGAGCTCGACCTTGTCGCCGCCGGGCATCCCGGGCGGCAGGATCTGCTGGTTGCCTTCGAGCCGGCCCGAGTAGATCCGTTCCAGCGCCCGCGGGTCGACCGCGTAGTTGACCGCCTGGCGCACCTTGACGTCGTCGAACGGCGCCGTCGTCGTGTTCATCCAGAAGAAGTAGGTGCTGACCGTCGGCTCGACCCGGAACTGGGTGCCTTCGTATTTGGAGAGGACCTCCTGGTAGCGGTCCGGGGGCACCTGGTTCGCCATCCAGTCGAGCGAGCCGCCTTCGACCTCGTTGACCTCGGTCTGCGGGTTGCGCAGCACCTGGATCTTGATCTTGTCGACGTGGCCGGAGGGGATCTGCGGCATCAGCCTGCCGTTCGCCTTCGCCCACTGCGGGTTGCGTTCGTATTCCCAGCCGGAGCCGGGCTTGGAGCTGGTGATGACGTAGGGCCCGGTGGCGGGCGGCGGGCTCGCGGAGAGGTCTTCGTCGGGGGTCTTGGCCGGGAGGAGGGCGACGAAGGGGAGTGCCAGCTCGTTCTCGAAGGTGCCGCGCGGACGGGTCAGGTGGATCGTGATCTGGCCGGTCTCGTCGTCGGCTTCGACCCCGGAGATGCCGCCCTTCTTGGTCTTCGCGAACCGTTCGGCGCCGACGATGTCGTCATAGAAGGGCGAGCCGCTGGAGTTGAGCCGGTAGACGCGTTCGAGCGAGTGGGTGAAGTCGCTCGCGAGGACCGGTTCGCCGTCGGAGTACTTGAGCCCCTTGCGCAGCTTCAGGGTGTAGGTCTTGCCGTCGTCGGTGACTTGCGGCATCCCGGCGGCGAGGCCGGGGATCACCTTGCCACCCGCGGCGCCGTTCGCGTGGGCGTAGGTGAGCAGCGGGATGTAGGTGTCGTACATCGCGGTCCAGCCTTCGCCGGTGTGGGACAGCGCGGGGTCGAGGTAGTCGGGGAAGGCCGCGTAGGCGCCGGAAAGGGTGCCGCCTTCCCCGCCGGAGTCACCGGGGCCCGAACCGCCGGTCGACCCGCCGCCGCCACAGGCGGCCAACGTCAGCGCCGCCAGCGCCGGCGCCACGACACACAGAATTGTCTTTTTGATCCTCACGCAGTCGCCCCTTCGGCAGGCGGGGGTCAAACCTTTAGCCCTGATCGAACCCGGTCGCATCGGGCGCCGACCGTGCCGCATCGGCGTGCCCGAGCCGCTCGGCGATCTCGCCGCGGATCCGCCGCACCAGCTCGACCGTGGCGTCGCGCAGCCCGTCGAGATCCTCGGTCAACGTCTGCCGCCCCAGGAGGCTGACGCAGAGCGTCCCTTCGACGTACTCGAAGGCGAAACCCTTCGGTGCCTGTTCGATCAGGAAGACGATGAAAGCGGGTGAGAAGAGCTCGTGGAACCAGACGTCTTCGCGCCCCGGCGCGGCGTAGACGCGGTAGCAGCCGTCGAGCTCGGCACTCCCCAGCTCGACCCGGTTGCCGTCGCCGACCAGCGAGGCGAAGGCGCGGCCGAGCAGGTGCTCGTCCTCGGCCCGGTGGCAGAGCATCCAGGGGACGAATCGCTTCGCCTTCGGCACGTGGGTCACGGCGACGGTGAAGTGGGCATCGGCACGGTCGATCAGCGCCACCTTCGCTTCGACGTATCTGGAGAACCAACCGCCCGCCAGCGCGTCGACGCTGTGCACCTCGCCCTCCGCCAGCAGTGGCGTGGTGCGCGGCAGGTGGACGCCGTCTTCGACGGTCATCCCCCGCGCCGCCGCCCAGGCGGCAAATCCGTCGGCCCCGTCCGGTGCTGCCATCGCCCCCTTCTACCGCATCGATCTGAAGATCCCGCCTGGAGCGCGCTCATAATCGCCCCCGTGGAGCGGCACCGGCCGGTCAGACGCGCGGGGCATGAGGTGCTGGCGGTCGCCCGTGGGTCGAGCAAGACCCACTACCACCTGCGCCACCGCATCCTGATCATCTTCGGCGCCACCGCCCTCTTCGCGCTCCTCTGCACCCTCGTCGTCTACCTCACCGAGCACCGGGCGCGAGGCACCGAAATCCACAGCCTCTTCGACTCCTTCCTCTTCACCACCTCGCAGCTCCTGACCGGCTCCTCGGTCGCCAACCCGACGACCGACCTCGGCAAGATCCTGGAGCTGGTCTTCGACCTCTGGGCGATCACCGTGGTCGCCTCGCTGGCGGGCTCCTTCGGCGCCTTCTTCCACGCCCGCAGCAAAGAGATGAACGAGGAGATGGCGAAAGAGAAGAAGCGAGCGGAGGCGCTGCTGCACCACCACGACGCCGCGGACGGCGCAAGCTAGGCGACGAGCCGCGAGATGTCGTATAGCCGATGCTCGTCGCCCGGCAGATCGATCGTTTGCTCCTGCTCTTTCGCCCTCGGTCGCAGCAGTGTGACGCTCAGCTTGCTCTGGCCGCGGAGACGACGAATCCAGTGCTGCAGGTGGACATCGATGAGGATCACCTCGCCGATCGCGCTCTCGGCCCCTCCCGACGCGAGCGCATCCCAATGGGCCCGAACCAGGTCGCGCAGGTGCTCAGCATCCACGTAGTCGAGCAACGTCGCGCGACCATTGGTCCAGGCACTCATCGCGACTACCTCTTCTCCGATGCGCGGCAGTGCCGGGACGAGGGAAACCTGTACCGGCACATAGCCGAGCTTGACCAGCCGCCGGATGCGGCTCTGTTGGCTTCGCCGGCCTGAGCGGAGGTGAAAACGATCGGTGGCAAACCCCAGACCGGCCAGCAGTAGACCGGCGCCGAAGATCCCAAGGACGACCAACATCGCCGATCCCGGGTCGACGTTCCAAGAGGAGATGGTCAGCTCGCCGGCAGCGTAGACCGCAGCACCGATGCATGGTAGGAGGACCAAGGCGCGATCCCAGGACTGACTGACACGCTCGAAGACGCTGATCACGATCAGCAGAAGAGTTGCGATCACCAGGGGCATCGCGGTCCGGGTCAGGTCACGGCTGGTGATCGCCTCATTCGCATGTAACTGATCGACGCTCAGCGCGGCGGTCAAGGCGGCCGCGGTAAGCACCGCGACGATCGCGAAGACTTCGAACACCCTGAACCCGGTCCCCCGGCGGCCGCCGGCGAAGAGACTGAAGATCGTCCCCGCGCCGACCGCACCCGCAAGCGGGATCAACCCTTGTAAGGCGGCACGGTCGCCGTCGCTGAGGACGGTCGCGAAGCTGAACAGATGTTCTCTCACCCCGGGACGGATACCGGACGGTCCGGCCGGCAGTTTCGACTGCCTACGATCGGATGGTGCCCTTCGCCCTCGGACAACGGCTGTTCCTCCACCACGCGCTGCGCGGCGGTGGGGTCATCGTCCTGGTCGCGATCGTCGCGATCGTCCTCCTGATCCGCTTCTGGCCGTTGATCGTCGCCTGGTTCGAACGGCGGGCGCGCTAGCCTGGACTCTGATGGCCGCGCCGAGCCGCGACGACGCCTGGGAGCTCTTCTGCGAGTGGACCGAGTCCGAGTCCCTGCGGCGGCACGTGCTCGGGGTCGAAGCGGCGATGGTCGCCTACGCCGGGCGCTACGGCGAGGACGCCGAGCTGTGGGCGGCGACCGGGATCCTCCACGACCTCGACTACGAGAAACACCCCGACCTCGAGACCGGCCACCCGCGGGTGGCGCTGAGATTGTTCGAGGAACGCGGGTACCCGGAGGAGATGATCGATGCGATCGCCGGACACGCGCCCTACCTGGGGGTGCCGCGGGAGTCGCGAATGTCGCGGACTCTCTTCGCGGTCGACGAGCTGAGCGGCTTCATCGCCGCGGTGGCGCTGGTGCGGCCGACCGGGATCGCGGGGATGTCGCCGAAGTCGGTGAAGAAGAAGATGAAGCAGCCGAGTTTCGCCGCCGCCGTCAGCCGTGACGACATGCGACTCGGGGCGGAGGAGCTGGGCGAGGACTTCGACCAGCACCTGGCATTCGTGATCGCGGCGCTCGAACCGCGCGCCGCCGAACTCGGGCTGACCGGTGAGGTTGCGGCGGGCGACGCCGCCGCCGAGGCATAGGATCTGACCGTGCTGTTCAACGTCTCCGTCCGTGCCCACCTGAGCGAGACGACGATCGACGACCTGATCTCGACCGGCGTCTACTTCATGCAGGGCGCGGTCGACGAGGAAGGCTCGACCCGGCGCCGCCACCACCTGCGGGTCCAGGCCGACAACTGCGACGACGCGATCGAACGCGCGCGGCAGAAGGTCCAGGACGCCGGCGGCGACGCCTCGCTGCTTGAGTGCGGCGGCCCGGTCTACACCTGATCGGCGCATCCTCCCTCGCTGAAGTGAGTTAATAGGGGCATGACCTGGACAAGGCCCGGTCGCCGCGCCCTGATCGCCGTCGCCACGGTGGTCGCCGCGCTGCTGCCGGTCTCCCTGATCGCCGCCGTCTCCGCCCTCGGCGACGGCCCCGCGCGGCCCGGCGGAAACAGCGGCGGCGGGCCGGCGATCGTCAGCTTCGCCCCCAACGAGGGCCCGATCACCGGCGGCACCGGCGTCCACATCAGCGGCGGCGGCTTCGTCGACGTGACCGGCGTGTTCTTCGGCACCCGTCCGGCGCGCTCCTTCGAGGTCAAGAGCGACAACTTCGTCGATGCGATCGCACCGAAGGTCCCGCGCGGCGGCGAGGTACGCATCACCGTGCACGCCGCGGGCGGGTCGGCGACCAGCAACGCGAGCTACGAATTCCGCGGCTGCCACGTCCCCGCCCTGCGCGAGGACCGGATCCCCGCCGCCCGACGCGAGCTGCATGCGGCGGGCTGTCGGACCGGGGGCATCCGGCGGGCGCCGGACGCGCGCCAACCGCTGCGCGTGGTCGCCGTGCACCCGCGCCCGGGGACCTGGATGCAGCCGGGTGCCCGCGTGCGCCTGCGGGTCCGCTGACCACCGATTGGACGAGGCCCGTTGTTTGGTGGTCCGAGGGGGCGGGTACGACTCACCGTCCGAGGAGAGATACCTCGCCCGTGCCGCGACCGCGGCACGCGAAGACCCCCGTCAGAAGGAGGCCTTAAGCCATGACCATCGTCTGGATCCTCGTCGTCATCATCCTCGTGCTGCTGGTGATCGCGCTCGCCCGTCGCGTTCTTTAGGGAACGGCCCCGGGAGCGCCCCTGCGGGGGCGTTTCCCCGATCGGGCCTTCTTTACCGACGCTTCACCTCAGCCCAAGGAACGGGCGCCACCCTCACCTCAAGACAACGAGAGGAGGCAGACGATGGCGCAGATTCTGGTCGTGACCGATCCGTCCGAGACCGACGGCGAGGTCGTCTACAGCGAGATCGTGGGCTCGGTTCATCTCGAAGGGCATGCGGGTGCTCAACTGGTCGAGCGCCTGCGTTGGGCGGTCGGCGATGCCAAGGTGGCCGAGCACCGCGCGTTGCTGCGCGCCGCGGCGGCGCCGGATCGACGTCCCCACGCGGCGTAGCGGCGCTCGACCGAGCACCACGTATTCGCGTCACGTATAGTGACGCGAAATGACGAAGACCCGCGCCTACCGCCAGACCCGTCGCGCCGACTCGACCGAGCGCACCCGCGCGAGGATCCTCGCCGCCGCCCAGGCGGCGTTCCGCGCCGACCCGGGCGGTGACCCCTCGCTGGAGGCGGTCGCCGAGCGGGCCGGCGTCAGCACCCGCACCGTGATCCGCCAGTTCGGCTCCAAGGACGGGTTGATGACGGCGGCGATCGAGGACGGGATGGCGATTAGCGCGACCGACCGCCGGGTCGCCCCGGGCGACGTCGAGGGCGCGGTCCGCAAACTCGCCGACCACTACGAGGCCGACGGCGACGAAGTGATGCTCTGGCTCGCGCTCGCCGAGCGCCTACCCCACGTCCGCCGGGTGACCGAGCGCGGCACCGAGATGCACGTCGAATGGGTCGAGGCGGTCTTCGCCCCCGACCTCGCCGGCCTCCCGCGCGCCGCGCGGCGCGGGCGGGTCGGCGCGATCGCGACCGCGCTCGACGTCTACACCTGGCACCTGCTGCGCCGCCGCGAAAGGCTCGGGCGGGAGGCGACCCGCGAGGCGATGTCGGCGCTGGTCGAGGGCGCGCGCGGCGCCGCCGCGGTCCACCCGGCCCGACGGGAGGCGGCGTGAAGGTCCTCGCCTACACCTCGCCCGCCCGCGGCCACCTGAACCCGATGATGGGCCCGCTGCTGGAGCTACGCCGGCGCGGCGCCGAGGTCCACGTGCGGACGCTGACCCCGGCGGTCGAGGCGGTCCGCGCCGCCGGCCTCGAGGCCGAGCCGCTCGCCCCCCAGATCGAGGCGCTCAAGCACACCGACCACCTCGCCTCCAACCAGATGGCGTCCGGCGCCCGCTCCTACGCCACCTTCAAGGCGCGCGCCCCGCTCGAGGTCCCCGACTTCGAAGCGGCGCTGGGAGCCGTCGGCCCCGACCTCGCCCTGGTCGACTGCACCACCTATGGGGCCAAGGCGGTGGCCGAGCGGAACGGCATCCCCTGGGCCGAGTCGCAGCCCTTCCTGCTCCAGGAGGCCGCACCCGGGGTACCCCCCGCGGGACTCGGGATGCGGCCGATGCGCTCCCCGCTCGGCCCCCTCCGCGACCGCTCCTTCAACCTCGTCGCGAGCCGGTTCGACTCCCGCTTCCGCCTCCCCCCGGTCAACGCCGGGCGCCGTGCCGCCGGGCTCCCGCCGCTCGCCGACCTCGCCGAATCCCACCACCGCGGCGCGCTCACCCTCTACTTCACCGCCGAGCCGTTCGACTACCCGCGGCCGCTGCCGGCGAACGTGCGGATGGTCGGGCCGGGCCTCTGGGACCCGCCCGGGACGGAGCCGGTCGAACTGCCCGCGGGCGAGCGGCCGCTGGTCCTCGTCGCCTGCTCCTCGGAGTTCCAGGACGACGGCGAGATCGCCGCCGCGGCGCTGGCCGGGCTGCGCGACCGTTACCGCCTCGTCGTCACCACGGCGGGGGTCGATCCGGCCTCGCTCGGCGACCCCGGCGACGCCCTCGTCGACCGCTTCCTCCCCCACGCCGAGATCCTTCCCCACGCCGACGTGGTCGTCTGCCACGGCGGCATGGGCGTCACCCAGAAGGCGCTCTCGTTCGGGGTGCCGGTCTGCGTGGTGCCGTGGGGGCGCGACCAGCTCGACGTCGCCGCCCACGTGGTCGAGGCCGGGGCCGGGACCCGGGTCGCGCGGCGGAGGCTCTCCCCCGCCCGGCTCGCGACCGCGGTCGAGGAGGCGCGCGCCTGCCGACCGGGCGCGGAGCGGATCAAGGCCGGGTACGAGGCGACCGGCGGCGCCGGGGCTGCCGCGGATGCCCTCGAAGCCCTCCTCCACCCCGCCCCCACCCGGTGAGTCAGGGGCGCTGGAGAAGACCCGCAGCCGCATCGGCGATGGCCAGTTCGGCGACACGGAAGTGCATCTTCTTGCCCGTCGCCGTCATCGGCAGGGCCTCGACCAGGCGGTAGCCGCGGGGGCGCTTGTAGTCGGCGAGCATCGGGTGCTCGCGGCAGTGGGCATCGAGGTCGGCGACCGTCAACCCCGGGTCGGCGGGCACGACGTAGGCGACGATCCGCTCTCCCCAGCGCTCGTCCGGCAGCCCGACCACGCAGGAGTCGGCGACCCCGGGATGCTCGTTCAGCACCTCCTCGACCTGCACCGGGTGCACGTTCTCGCCGCCCGAGATCAGCATGTCGTCGCCACGCCCGACGATCGTCACGAACCCCTCGGCGTCCCAGGTCGCCAGATCGCCGGTGTGGAACCAGCCGTCGCGGAAGCGCGCCGCCTGCTCCTCCGGCTGGTTGACGTAGGCGTAGCCCGCCTTCGGGGTGCGGACGACGACCTCGCCGACCTCCTCGCCGTCGCGCGCCACCGGGTCGGCCGGATCCGCCGCCTCGCCCACACCGTCCCCGGCGCGGGCGACGACCACGTCGTCGTCGGTGCAGGCGCGCCCCGCCGAGCCGGCGTGCGCGGGCAGGTCGGTCGGGCGCAGGAAGGTGTTCCAGAACGACTCGGTGGTCCCGTAGCCGTTGAAGATCCGCGGCGTGAGCACGTCCTGGTAGAGCAAACAGGCCTCGCGCTCGAGCGGCGCACCCATCGTCACGATCCCGCGCAGGCCGGCGAGGTCGCGCGGCGCGCGGCGCTGCTCCTCGGCCAGCATCGCCAGGTTGGTCGGTGCGCCGACCAGGAAGGTGAGCCCGCGCGTGGCGACCAGGTCGAGGACCTTCGCCGGGTCGAACGCCCGCAGCGAGACCGCCGCGGCGCCGACGTAGAAGACCGGGTTCGGGCCGCCGGAGTAGAGGCCGCCGCGGTGGAACCAGGGGGTCATGTTGAGGGTGACGTCGTCAGGGGCGAGCGGAAAGTGCATGATCACGTCGTGGGCGCTCATCACCTCGACCAGGTCGTTGAGCGAGACCCCCTTCGGCAGCCCGGTCGTGCCCGAGGTGTAGAGGCGGGTCGTCTCGCCGTAGATGTCGCGGTCGGGATGTGGCGGCGGCGCGGCCTCGGTCCCGAGTAGGGCGTCGAAGTCCTCGCCGACCACGGCGGTCCAGCCGGGTCTGTGGGAGGCGAGACCGAGCGCCTCGCGCGCCTTGGAAGCCAACTCGGCGTCGAAGATGACCGCCGCCGGCGACGAGTCGTCGAGGACGTGGGCGGTTTCGCCGGCCGAGAGGCGGAAGTTGATCGGCGTCGCGACCGCCCCGAGGCGCAGCGCGGCGAGCCAGGTCAGCGCGAACTCCGGTCCGTTGAAGAGCTGGAAGACGACCGTCTGCCCGGGCCGCACGCCGCGCGCCGCGAGCTCGCCAGCCAGCCCCTCGACGTCGCGCCAGAGCTCCGCGTAGGTCCAGGTCCGCTCGCCCTCGGCCTCCCCCAGCGCGGGCCGATCGGCGAAGCGCCCGGCGTTGCGGGCGACCCCGGCGAGGTAGCCGAAGTCGCGCTCGAAGGCGCCACGGAAGGGGGTTGGGTCGTACTCGTACATAGGGCCGGATCTCCTCGCGGCGAAACTCTATTCGGCGCCAGGTTGCGCTCCGCCCCGTCGCCCTGACGGCCCGAGTCCCTAGGCTGGGCGCGTGGCACCGTTCTCCGCAGGGGGCTCAGGCGATGGCTCGAGCCGCAGCCGCTGGACCGACCGGATCGTCGGCGTCCTCGTCGGCGTCGTCCTCGGCCTCGGGGTGCTCGTCTACTTCGTCTTCGTCCATTCGGAAGGGACGATCGACGCGCCGAAGGTGAACGAAGGCACGACCGGATCCAGCCTGCCCGCGCACCCCGGGTCCCCCGAGGAACCGGCGACCCGGCCGGCGCAGGAACAGAAACAGGGCAAGAAGGCGGGGTCGATCCCGGTGGTGAAGGTGATCGGCGGCGCCCCGCCGACCGGCTCCGGCCCCAAGCATCTCCGCTTCGGCAAGGGCGAAGAGGTCCGCTTCAAGATCGAAACCTCGGAACCGTTCTCCTTCGAAATCAAGGGCCTCGGCATCACCCAGTCGATCGAAAGCACCTCGACGATCTCCTTCGAGGCGACCAAGGCCGGTCAGTTCCCGGTGATCGCGACCGCGACCCTGATCGGCGTCGCCGACCTCCTGATCAGCCCGAGGAGGTAGGTCGCCGAGGGGCCCGAAGGGGCCCGAACCCCCCAGCGACAACTTCGTCGTGGCTCAACCGCCGCTCATCGCGGCCTGAGCCTCGACAAGTTTGCCGCGGACCGTGTCGAGCCCCTCGCGGAACTCGAGCACCGGCCGCACATCCCACTCGACCATCCCGTACAGCGGGTACTCGGCCATCAGGTCGAGGGCCTCGCTGTGGGAACCGACGTTGGCGACACTGAAGCCGCCGCCCTCGAGAAACCCGTAGAGACAGTCGAACGTGCCATCGTCGAGCCGGGATTGCAGCCAGTCCAACGCGGCGTCGAATTGCTCCGGGCTCGGCGGTAGCGGGCCCGGCGTGGCAGTGACGCAGTACTTCATCTTTCTACCTCCCTGGGTAGGAACACATGACATTCACCAGGAGGAAGTTCGTTGCGATGAAGGTGCCGTCGACGCCGGTGTTCTGGGCCAGGAAGAGCTCGTCAAGGTCGGCCCGCAGCTCGTCCTCGCGCCCGGCCTCGCGCGCCGCCGCGAAGGCGTTCATCGTCGGCCCGTAGTAGTCCCGGAAGACCTCGACCAGTTCGGTCGGCGAGCCCTCGTAGTCGAAGTTCCAGACGCCCTGCTCGAAGGCGACCTGATCGGCGGGGATCCCGGCGCCGACGAATCGCTCGGTGACCACCTCGGGGTCGCCCCAGAGCATCGGGCTGACGAACCCCGCCGGGGGCGGCGGCGAGTAGGAGGAGGCGATCCGCAGGATCTGGGCGACCAGGGTGGGGTCGCCGGGGATCCAGTTCGCCATCACCACCCGGCCGTCCGGCTTGGCGACCCGGACCATCTCCTTGGCGACGGACTCCGGCTTCGGCGCGAACATCGCCCCGAAGACGCTCACCACGAGGTCGAAGCGATCGTCCTCGAGCCCGCTCAGATCGGTGGCGTCGCCCTGCTCGAAGCGCAGGTTGTCGAGCCCCTCGGCGGCGGCGCGGGCTTGGCCGGCGGCGACCAGGTTGGCGGCGATGTCGACGCCGAGCACGTCGGCGCCGAGCCGTGCGGCGGGCACCGCGGTGGTGCCGTCGCCGCAGCCGAGATCGAGCACGGTCATGCCCTCGTCGACGCCGAGACTGCCGACCAACGCCTCGCCGCTCCCCCGCATCGCGGCGGCGATGCGCGTGAAGTCACCCTTCTCCCAGAGCTCGCGGTTCGCGTTCACGAGCACTCCTTCCCGATCGGACGAGCTTTCCGATCCTAGCCGCGGGCAGCGCCCGGATCAAGACCGGAAACCTTCGAACGGCCACCAGTTCCACCGACCCAGGATCGCCATCAGGCCAGGCACCAGGAATGGCCTGATCACGAAGGCGTCAAGCAACACGGCCAAGACGATCCCAAACGCGACCTCCTTTGCGGGGACGATGCCGGAGGTGATGAAAGCTCCGACTGCCGCGCTGAACAAGACCGCGGCAGCGGTCACGATCGGGCCGGTCTTTTCGAGCCCCGAGATGATCGCCTCTCGATTGGAGCGGCCGCTTTCGCGTACCTCTCGGATCCTCATGAGCAGAAACAACCCATAGTCCGTGAGGAGCCCGAATGCGCCGACGCCGACGACCACAGGGAAGACGACGACGAGGGCGTTCTGGGAGCTGTAGTCGAGCAGCCGTTCGAGCCGTCCGTCCTGGAACACGAACACCAGCGATCCGAAGGCGGCGCCGAGGGAGAGAACGTTCATGAGCAATGCCATCAAAGGGAGCACGAGTGAGCGCGTCGCGACGCCGAGGAAGATGAAGGAGGAAAGGGCGAGAACAAGCAGGACGACGAAGAGGTAGTGCTTCAAGGCGGTCGTGAGATCCATATATCCCGCCGTACTACCGCCGATGGCGATCGGGTCATCGAGACGACGCAGACGATCGATGAAATCCGTGGTGAGGCTTGCGTAGGGCGATCCGCGGGGGTTCAGGCGCAGTTCGGATAAGCGAGGCCTCAACCGAAACCCGATTGGAAGCAACGTGGCCGCCCGCGTGCGGCTGGCGATTTGTTTCAGTTCCTCGCCGACTTCGACCGCCTTCAGTTTGGTCCCGTGAACAGCGACTCTTATTTCCCCGACCACCGGATGTTTGAATTCCTTGCGGAGGCGGTCGGTGAACTGCCGGAGCGGCGATGAAGTCGGCAGCGAAGTCTCATCGAAGGCGGTGAAGTGTATGCCGAGGGCAGGGAGGCTCAGCCCCACCAAGAGCAGCGCGGCCACCGATGCGACCCGTACCGGATGGGAGACCACAAATCTCCCCAGACGCCGCCAGCCACCCCTGCCAGGCCGGACACCACCCACCCTCGAGCGGCCATCTGGCCGTACCGACAAGGCGTTCACCCGCTCTCCGAGAAGGACGAAGAGCGACGGCAGGATCAGCAACGCGCCGGCTCCGGCGATGACGGCGACGATCATTCCGCCGATCGCAATCGATCGGACGAACGGCACGGGGATGAGCAGGAGAGCAGAAAACGAGGTTGCAATCGCCCCCGAGCTGATGGCGACGGTCTTCCCGGCGGTGCCGACGGTCCGAACGGTGGCGTCGCGACTTCGCAGCCCCGACTCGAGCTCTTCCCGGAAGCGCGACACCATCAGCAGGCTGTAATCGACCGCCAGTCCCAGAGCCAGGGCCGACGCGATGTTCAAGGAGAAGATGGATAGGGGAACCACTTCGGTTACCGCCCTCAGCAAGGCAAGAGTGCAGGCGAGCGCGAAGCATCCGACCAACACCGGTAACAAGGCGGCGACCGCACCGCGGAAGACCCAGAGGCCGAGGACCAGCAGAAGCGGCAGCGCGATCAGCTCTCCCCGCCAAAGGTCGTGCTTGGCCGATTCGGAGAACTGATGCTTGGCCAAAGCGATTCCGCCGACCAGGACGCCTGGTTCGCTTTCGAGGCTGCGGGCGACCGAAGCGGCGGCGTCTTGTTCGGGAACCCCGATGCGCAGCCGGGCGAGCACCAGCTTCGAGCTGCCGTCACGGGAAGCCAAGACGTTGCTTTCGACCTGCGCCACCTGCGGCAGGCGCTTGAGCCTCAGCTTGAGCCTGGTGACGGCGCTCCGCCCTCCGTGGACGAGCACTGCCAGGTTCGGAGGCCCGACCCAATTGTGCCCACGTGCAGATTCCATTTCGTCCTGCGCCCGCAGGCTTTCCGACGGATGCGCGTAGAAATCGCCTGGCCGGTTCGAAAGGTGACTGACGGTCGACCAGCCCCACACCCCCGCAACGACGGCGACCATCGCCATCAGGGCCAAGACGATCCGGGCGCCACGAATCGAAAATCGACCCGAGTCCCCGGTCCGGGGCCCATGAGCGACCATTGAATCAATTTAGCTGAACAGTCAAGGCACCTCGCTGGTTTTGCGGCCCTTCTAGGGCGTCTGGTCCAGTTTCAAGGCGTTGGCCCAGAGCTGGTTCAGGGTGGTGACGAGGCGCTCGAAGGGGATGCGCTCGCCCAGGTTGTAGACCGAGTAGGCGATCCGGCCGACCATCCCGGAGAGGGCGCGGGCGGCGATCAGCGGGTCGAGGTCGGGATCGGCGCGGCCGCTCTCCTGCAGGCGGCGGATCATCTTCGCGTTGCGGCGGACGAACGCCGCGCCGCGCTTGCGCCGTAGCTCGCGGAACTCGTCGTCGATCTGCGCGACCTGCTCGAACAGCGCCATCAACCGCGCGTTCCGTTTGTAGGAGAGCAGGTAGTCGCGGTTCGCCGCGTCGATCAGGGCGAGGGGATCGTCGTCGCCGAGGCGCTCGCGCAGCCGCGGATGCAGCATGTCCTCCTGGACCTCTTCGACGACCGCCCGGAAGATTTCCTCCTTGCTGTCGAAGTAGGTGTAGAAGCTGCCCGCGGCGACCCCCGCCTCCTTGGCGATGTCGGCGATCCGGGCGTCGAGGAAGCCGTCGCGCTCGAACACCGTCCGGGCCGCGGCGACCAATGCGGCCCTGGTGCGATGCCCGCGTCGGCTGCGGGGCGCCAGCCGCCTCGCCGTCGCCGCCGTCGCCGGGCCTGGGTCCGGCGCCATCGATCAGGCCGGCGCCGGGGCGCGCAGCGGCAGCGGCCTCGAGTTGCCGGTGGCGGTGCCCTCGGCCTCGAAGCGGCGCAGCTCGGTGCGGGCGATCGTCCGCTTGTGGACCTCGTCCGGGCCGTCGGCGAGGCGCAGCGTCCGTTGATGCGCGTACATCGCCGCCAGCGGGAAGTCACCGGAGACGCCGCCGCCGCCGAAGACCTGGATCGCCCGGTCGATGATCTTGCAGGCGACCTGGGGAGCGGCGACCTTGATCGCCGCGATCTCCACCCGCGCGTGCTTGTTGCCGACCGTGTCCATCAGCCAGGCGGTCTTCATCGTCAGCAGGCGGACCATCTCCAGTTCGATCCGCGACTCGGCGATCCAGTCCTGGATGTTGGCCCGCTCGGAGACCGGTTGGCCGAAGGTCTCACGTTCGCGGGCCCGTTCGCACATCAGGTCGAGGGCCCGCTCGGCGCAGCCGATCGAGCGCATGCAGTGGTGGATCCGGCCGGGGCCGAGCCGTGCCTGGCTGATTGCGAAGCCGTCGCCCTCGCCGGAGAGCAGCGCCGAGGTGGGCACGCGGACGTCCTCGAACAGCACTTCGGCGTGGCCCTCGCGATCCCAGTAGCCGAACACCGAGAGGCCGCGCAGGATCTTCACCCCCGGCGTGTCGAGCGGGACCACGAGCATCGACTGCTGCTTGTGCGGCGGGCCCTCGGGGTTGGTCTTGCCCATCACGATCAGCACCTTGCAGTTCTGGTGCAGGGCGTTGGAGGTCCACCACTTGCGACCGTTGATCACGTACTCGTCGCCGTCGCGCTCGATCCGCGTCTCGACGTTGGTCGCGTCGGAGGAGGCGACCAGCGGCTCGGTCATCGCGAAGGCGGAGCGGATCTCACCGGCCAGCAAGGGCTTCAGCCAGGTCTCTTTGTGCTCGTCGGTGCCGAAGAGCGTCAACACCTCCATGTTGCCGGTGTCCGGGGCGCTGCAGTTCATCGCCTCCGAGGCCAGATGAGCGCTGCGACCCATGATCTCCGCCAGCGGCGCGTACTCGACGTTGAGCAGCCCCGGGCCCCACTCTTCGTGCGGATGGAAGAGGTTCCAGAGGCCGCGGCGCCGGGCCTCCTCCTTCAGCTCCTCGAGTACCGCGGGCTGATGGTTGGGATCGCCGGCGGCCTCCATCTGCTGCTCATAGACGGCCTCGGCCGGGTAGACCTGCTCGTCCATGAACGCCTGGACCCGCTCCTGGAACTCCTTGCAACGGTCGGTCAGCTCGAAATCCACGGTGGCTCCTCAAAGTTGAATCCGGATTCAACTTTGAGTATAGGCCGGTCGGACGGTTGGGCGTCAGCCCTCCCGGTTGCGCGCCTGCAGCCGCTGCATGCCCGCGATCCAGCCGTCGTAGTCGACGCCCTTGTGGCGGTAGAAGTCGAGGACCTCGGGATGGGGCAGGATCAGGAAGCGCTCCGCGGCGACCCCGGCCAGCACCGCCTCGGCCACCTCGTCCGGGGAGAGGATCGCCCCGGCCGCGGCGACCACCCGGGCGCCGAGTGCCTCATCGCCTTCCGCCTCGAGGCCGGCCGTGTACATCGCCGTCTCCACCCCCATCGGGCAGAGGCAGGAGACCCGGATCCCCCGATCGCCGTAGGTGACCGCGAGCCACTCGGCGAAGCCGACCGCCGCATGCTTGGTCACCGCGTAGGGCGCCAGCCCGACCTGGGTCAGCAGCCCGGCGGCCGAGGCGGTGGTGACGAAGTAGCCCTCGCCGCGCTCGAGCCAGGCGGGGAGGACCGCCTCGGCGGCGCGCACGTGGGCCATCACGTTGACGTCGAGCGCCCGCGCCCAGTGCACCTCGTCGGCGAGCCCGCCCCCCTCGATCACCCCGGCGTTGGCGAAGTAGAGGTCGAGCGGCCCGAAGGTCTCCGCGGCGGTGCGTAGCAGCCCGTCGATCGCGGCCCGGTCGGCCACGTCGGCCTCGACCCCGACCGCCGCGCCGGCCTGCGCCGCCTCGATCTCGGCCGCCGTCGCCAGCGCCGCCGCGCCGTCGAGGTCGGCGACCACCACCTTGGCGCCCGCCGCGGCGAGCGCGCGCGAGATCGCCCCGCCGATGCCGCCCCCGGCACCGGTGACGATCGCGACCTTCCCCTCGACCTCCATCGGCCGATCCTACGCCGACGGAGTCGGCGCCGGTCAGCCTGGGCTCAACCTGGAGGTCAGCTCGGTCGCGGTCGCGAAGAAGGCGCCGAATTCCTCCGCCGTGCGCTCGCGGGCGCCGCCGTCGAGCGTGCTGAGGATCAGCGAGCGGCCGTCGGCGCCGACCTGCATCGCCCCCCTCTTCGCGGTGTCGCCGCGCGAGACGCTCCGGGCCAACGCCAGCGCCGCCAGAGGCGAGGCGGCGACGACCAGGTTGGTCCAGCCCATGTCGTCGTAGTCCTCGGAGTCGGTGAGGACGAGGAAGGCCTCCTCCCCGCCCGCGAGCCGCCCCTGGGCGGCGCGGGCGAAGAGGCCGGGGAGGAAGGTGTCGAGGTGGGCGGCGCGATAGGCGTCGCCGGCGATCGGCTCGAACCCGACCAGCGCCGCCTGCGCGCGGAAGAACGCTTCGGCGCCGAGCGCCCAGGCCCGATCGCCGAGACGGAGGCCGTGGCGAAACTCCTTCGCCGCCGACTTCACGCTCTCCGGTGGGCCGGCGAAGGGGTGCTCGGCGAGCTCGTGCTCGACCTGGGAACGGCGGGTGCCGTCGGCGGGCGCGGCGCCGTCGTGGCCGGGACCGTCGATCGCGGCGACGCGGGCGAAGACGCGGGCCGCCGCCGCGCAGAGGGCGTCGAGCTCCCCCTCGTCTTCGGTGTAGCCGGGGACGAAGCAGGCGAGCGCCCCGTCCTGCAGCTCGAACGAGAAGCGCGGCGGCGCATCCGTGGTGAGCCACTGGATCAGGCTCGGGGAGAACAGCTGCCAGACCGCGACCTGATCCTGATCGCCATCGGTGGAGACGGCGTAGCGCTCGAGGAAGCGATCGCTCTCCAGCCGGACCTCCTTGTCGTCGAGCTTCACCACCTGGCGCTCGGCATCCGGGTTCGAGCGCTCGCGCTCGCCCAGCCCGCGGTCGTGACAGAGGACGCGGATCGCGTAATCGGTGCTGGCGAGGGCGCCGACGAGGACGAGCGTGAAGGGGCTGCGCTCGATGTCGCTGCGGCCCTCGTAGGCGTAGTTGACCAGCGCCAGCCAACCCTCTCCCGCGCCCTGCGGCAGCTCGCCACTGGCGAGGCTCGGTACTTCCTGCATGAAGCCGTGGCGCATCAGCTGGGTCGCCCTCGGCAGGCCGAAGGAGGCGGCGCGATGGCGGAGGCCGTGGGCAGCCGCGTAGGCGGCCAGCGTCGGCGTCGGCGTCGAGCTCACCGGTGCAGCCTCGCAGTCGATCCGGCGATGTGCGGCGCGCCGCCGTGGTCGCGCTAGCGGTGACGATGTTGCGGATGCAGCCGGATCACCCGGAAGCGAAAGCGCGTCGCCGTCTGGTCGGGTCCACCGGGATCGGCGACCTTGACGGCGAAGACGTGGCGCCCCGGACCGACGCGATAGCGCCTCGGCGAGCGACACGGTCGGAAAGGCTTGGCCCCGAGCTTGCAGAGGAACCCCGCACGCAGGCCGATCTCGCGGAAGCGGAAGCTGACCCGGATCCGGGCCTTACGCGTGCGGATCACCCGTCGCGGATGGGCGGTGATCTGCACCGTCGGGCGCCGCAGGTCCGACGCACCCGTCGTCCCCGGCGCATCGCCGAAGGGATCGGTCGAGGCGGCGATCAGGTAGTGAGTGCCGACGGCGACGCAGAGCTGCGTCGAAGGACAAGAGACGCCGAAGGTGCCGTTCGGTTCGTTGTAGGGCACGACGTTGGTCATGCTCCACTTTCCCGCGCCGCCGGTGGGATCGGTCGAGGTGATCACGTCGGCGTTGTTGTTGACCGCCGCGCAGGCTTGCTCGTCGACGCAGTCGAAGGCGGTCAGCTGCAACGGTGCGGGCGCGGGGGTCGAAACGAACGCCGCGGGGTCGGCGCTCGGCCTGATCGAGGTGAGGATCGATCCGAGGTTGCCGGTCAGGCAGAACGTCGAGCCGGTACACCTGACGCCCATCAGTTCACCGAATGCCGGTTCGTGCAGGACCTGCCACGCCGCCGGTCCACCGGTCGGGTCGCTGGAGCTGAGCACCACCCCTTCGGCGCCCACCACTAGGCACTGGGTCGGGCTCGAGCAAGAGACGCCGTGCAGTTCGAGATCGGCCGGGAGCTGGGTGGTGGTCCAGGCCGTCGGCCCGCCGCCGGGGTCGGCCGAGGTGAGGATTTTGCCGCCGAGTCCGACCGCGACGCAGAGGCCGGTGGTCGGGCATGAGATGCCGTAGAGGTGACTCCGCGGGACCCCCGGAGCCTGTAGCTGGAAACCGGACCAGGCACCGGCCCCGCCGGCCGGGTCCCGCGCGGTGAAGATGCTGCCGAGGCGGGTGACCGCGACGCACAGCCCGGTGCTGGGACAGGAGACGCCGCGGATCTGCGCTCCCGGCAGGAACGGCACCGATCCGGGAGGCGCGGGGACTTCGCCATAGGCGCCCGGCTCGGTCAGGTGGCCGAAGCGCCAGTGGCCGACGCCCGCCGCCGGTTCGGTCGAGCTGGCGATCGCGTCGTCGGAGCCGGCGGCGACGCAGAGGGTCTCGGAGGGGCAATCGACGCTGAGAAAGAGGCCAGTCGAGCCCAGTTCCGGGAAAGTGTCGACCCGCCATCGCGACGCCTGGGCGGTGGGGGCGAGCGCGAGGAGCGCCAGCCCGAGCGCGAGGATGAGGGTGAGGAGCTTGAACCTGGTCGACTTCCTCGTCGTGCCCGCACCCACCGCCGATCAGCCTCGCCCCAAGGGGTAGATCTTCAGGCGCGCCGGCAGGAGACCTTCGCCCGTCAATGGCTGGGTGATCCCGGGGAAGTCCACGCTCAGGTCACCCGACCAGCTCGGTGACCCCGCCGATGAGCGGTAGGTGGCGCTGCCGGAGAATGGCGCGGGGGGCCTCACCCGGGCTCCGCTGCCGTCGCCGGCAAACCAGAAGCTCGCGTTCGGCGCGGAGCTGGCCGCGATGCGTCCGACGCTCACATTCGGGGCGAGCTGTTCGCTCGAAAGTGCATGGAAAGTAGAGCCGTGCGCGGTGCGCGAGGCATAGAAGCCGACCGCGCCACTGACGCTGAGAAGAGCTTCGGTGTCGGTCGCTTCCGCCGGTTCGCCCGGCTGGTCGTTCGAGGCTTTCGCGCAGTTGCGCAGCGGCGAGGTCCCGACCGAGCCCGGCACACTCGTCGCCGCGGCGCTGGTGTAGCCGTTCTCGGCGTGGAAGACGACCGAACCCTCGAAGGTCCCGAGCCGCCGGACGATCTTCGTCGGGCCGGCACAGTCCTCCGATC
Source organism: Solirubrobacterales bacterium (assembly GCA_035572835.1). GTDB lineage: Bacteria > Actinomycetota > Thermoleophilia > Solirubrobacterales > 70-9 > VAYN01. Next base: position 15,419 of record DATNAG010000111.1, on the reverse strand, counting down.
CCGGTTCGAGGTCGACCGTCGTCACCTTCTTCCGGCCCGAGGGATGAAAGACGAGCGCGACGCTGCCGATCGGGCCGAGGTCGGCGTTGATCACGCCAGGACGACCGTCGGCCTCTGGCGTCGTGTAGATGCTTTCGCTCGAACTCGGGTGATCGGCCCTCGGCGCCCCGATCCCGCCGTTCGCGTCGATCGTCGGCCTCAACGGCTGGGTGCGAGAGGCGGTGATCGCGAGCACGCCCCTTTCCTTGACGAAGTAGAGGGTGTAGCCGTTGGCGGCCGGGAGGGTGAAGTTGCCCGACCGACCCGGGCCCGCGGGGGCGCCCGCACCCGCCTGCGGCGCCCGGGTCGCAGCGCCGAGCGCCACAGCCAGGATCGTCACCGCGACAAGATGAAAGGTTGCCCCGACCCGTAAAAGTTGGCGATCCAAAAGCCGCATCTCACTCCTTTCGTAGCCCAATCCCCTCTTACCGAGAACCAACCTCCTTCAAACAACGCTGCACCGATCGCGCACGGTCCCGCTACTGACTTCGATTCGCGATCGAGGCAGTGAGCAGGCCGATCGTGAAGCAGAGAATCGGCACCGCGCTTCCCGGCTTCAGTGCGACGGCACTGAGCACTACCGCAAGGGTTGAAAGCGTAAATTCCAGGTGTGCCTTCACGATCGGCTCCGACTCTCTTCTTCGTCCTTCGTCCTCGCCGCCTAGGCTACGACGCTCTTCCGCCAAGACTTGACCAGCGGAGATAGCCACCCCGAAACGCTCCGGCTCGGCTCACCCGCGGACGCCCGCACGCTGATCCTTCACGCAACCCTGGATCTCATCGCCAAGGCAGGCGAACTGGACTTCCTGAAATTCCTGACGCCCTCCCGGCTCGCGTACGCCTCAACTGGTGTCAGAGGCAGCCCGGTCTCGATCGGGGCCATCCGGTACCACTTTCGTGAAGGTGGGCCGGGCCTGCAGTCTTCCCTGCTGGCCAAGGAACTCGGCTGGCGACTGGTTTACCGCGTACTCGACGAAGAACGCTCTCCACGCAGCCAGAGCCTGCGAACCAGCTTGGCGTCACTGCTCCCCCGTATCGCCGGAACCAACGAGATCGAGCGCCTCGCTCTCGAGCGCCTTTGGACGATCTGGTTGATCTGCTGCGATGACCAGCCGATACCGCGCCGCATGATGCGAATCGCCGATGGCATCCAAATCGAGATGTTGCTTCAACGCATGCGGGTGCACACGAGAGAATTGCCACACCTGAGCTGGCTGCAAAGGGAGGACCATCCGTCACGTGGTCGAGAGCTGAGGCTGGCAAATGTGATGACGGCTCTGAGTGACGCCCATTTCGCCTTGACGCAGGGCAGATCCACCGCTGACCGGGCCGCGGTCGACTACGCCTTCGAGACGGCGCTTTTGAGTCTGACCCGGTGCGTCGACACCGCCGATGCGCCCTGGGTCCCGACCCGCCTCCGCCCCCGACCATTCACCACCGAGGGCGCCCCCCACGACGAGAATCTACGGCCTGACAGTCACCGCACTCGCGTTCAGATCATCGAGGTCGCCCTGGCAGAGCTCGCGCGCGCAGACATCGACGATCTCTTGTCGTTCATCACCCCGGTGACGATCGCTCAGCAGGCCGGCAAACTCAAGGATGCACACAGGCTGGATGGATTCCCAAAGGTCACTCCTGCCTTGGTCACCCACCACTTCCACCTGGCCGGTTCGGTCAGGAAGTTCGACCGTGTACGCCTTCTGAACGCGGCCACCATCCTGATCCCGCCCCCTTCAGAGGTTGCCGCTCCTGAGACTGCGGAGAACGTATGGCGCTCCTCGTCGGCCTCGGATTTACCGGACGACGCGGCAGTGAGAGACCGCGCGGCGAACGCATACGTCATGACCTTGCTCGGTGGATTCCTGCCGGGTCTGACCGGTGATCCTGCGACGTTTATCCGCGAGCGCCTGAGGCACGTGCGCGCGTTGGTAGCCCCCACCCATCCCGAGCTCATGCTGTCGTTGGCAGAGGAGCTTCCAGTGAAGGAGGGGACCAGCACGGCACAGTCGCTCGTCGAGGCGGGGATCCCACTTGGACTCCTGAACCGGATCCGTGGTCGGCTGACCTACTCCGCGAACGACATCAGGCGCTTCACCACCCATCTCCAAAGCTACCCGCTCCTGGGCGAGTCGGACGATCCTCGGGTCCTGCGCCTCCCGGACAAGGGAGACAACTCCACATTCCGATGCAGTACCTGCGGTCAGACCGAGCCAGGGAAGTTCTTGGCGGTGGAGTTCGGATCGGTGGCGAGCTGTAACCGCTGCTTTGCGTCCTGGGTCGAGGTAATCGGTCAGCGGCGAGCCCGGGTGAAGGTCCCGTTCGAGCCTGTCGGCGACGCCTCCTGCACCGTCTGCGGACGCCCGGACGGTACCTGTAGCACCCTTTTCGCGATGGATGAACAGGACCTCTTCCTCTGCGAGCACTGCATTCTCGAGCTCGCCGGCGTCCCTGGGTCCTGATCAAGCTCCGACGGGCAGGTAGGTGAGGAGCACCACGCCGGAGTCGAACCGCTTCACGTCGTCGAGCTCCAATCGAACCGTCCCCCGGTCGCCGAGCACGTGGACCTTGCCTTCGCCCCAGACCACCGGGTTCAGGTAGACCTCGAATTCGTCGACCAGGCCCCGCTCCGCGAGGGCGTAGGCGAACCCACCGCTCCCGTGGACGAACAGGTCCCCCTCGACCTCGTCCTTCAGCCTCGGGATCGACTCCTCCAGGGGACCCTCGAGCAAGGTCCCGTTCCACGGCAGCGCGCCGGAGAGGGTGGTCGAGGCGACGTACTTCGGCAAGCCGTTGACCATGTCGGCCCATTTGCCGGTCTGGTCCGGCCAGTACCCCGCCAGCCCCTCGAAGGTCTTGCGGCCCAGCAGGAGCCCGCCGGACCTCGCCTGCCGTTCGAACGAATACACGCCGTGCCCGCCGTCGGGCCGCACCCACTCGCCGACCGGATCGATGACCCCGTCGATGGTGGCCTGGGTGGTCGCGATCACGCGTCCCATCTCGATTCTCCTTCATCCTCGGGAGCTCCCGTCGAGCCCCCTCTACCCAGACGACGAGCGAGGAGACGGAAAAAAGACAGGCGTTGACAGGATCAGCCCAGGATCAGGCGCTCCTTGGCCGCGCGGTAGGCCTCGACCGGCGCGTCGCGGTGCTCTGCCTTGCAGCGGTCATAGCGCTCGCGCAGTTCGGCGTCGGCGCGTAGCCGTTCGCGCCAGCCGATGAACCACTCCTCCTCGGGGCCGCCCGTCACGACCAGCTGGATGCCGATCTCGACCTCGTCTTCCGCCGGCGCGACGAAGCTCGCCAGGCCGTCGGTCCAGTTCTCCGGCTGGTGGACGGTGAAGGCGGCCGAGAGAACTGCGGCGGCGCTCGGGAACTCCTCGGCGCGAACACTGAGGCAGATGTCGAGGTCGCCCTTGGTCAGCGAGCCGGGAACCGCAGTCGAGCCGACGTGCTCGATCCGCGCCTGTGGGAGCAGCCCGGCCAGGCGGTCCCGCTGGTGGTCGAAGACGGCACCGACCCGCCCTCGGATCTCGTTCTCGCGCACCAACTCCATCAGGCCGAAGTGTCGCGAACGGCGACGACCCCGGCACCGATCCCGGTCGCGGTCAGATCGCAGCTTCCTCGTCCGCCCCGTCGCCTGCCTCCCGGTGGACGATCAGGACGCTGCGCCGACTGTGCTGGGCGACCGCCGAGGCGACGCTGCCCAGGAGGACCTTCGGCAGGCCGGTACGCCCCCGCGAGCCGATCGCGATCACCTGCGCGCCGAGGTCCTCGGCGACCGCGACGATCTCCTGCCAGGGGCTCGCGCCGACCTCGACCCGTGGCTCGGCCGCGAATCCTGCCTGGCGGGCGAGGGCCGCCCCTTCCTCGGCGATGACGGTGGCCTCGTTCTGCGCGGACTCCTGCATCGCCGAGACGGTCGCCGGATCGAGCGTGCCTCCTCCGCCGAGGCCGGAGAAGACGAAGGTCTCGATCGGCTCGCGGACGATCAGGACCACGGCGCGGCGGCCGCCGCCGAGCACGCGGCCCGCCTCGACGATGGCGAGCTTCGCCTGCTCGGAGCCGTCGTAGGCGATCAACACGGTTCCCTGCTCGCGATCGGCCATGGGTCTTACCGTAGCGCCTCCTCACCGGCCTGGCAGACAGTGTGCAGACCGGGACCGTCGGGCCAAACTTGTCCCGGTTCGGGCCGCATCGTTCTGCCACGCTTGACCGGTGTCCTTCCCTCTTGGAATTTCCCGCACCATGACCGTCGCGCTCCGATCGCGGAGGGGCCCCCTGTCCTGGATGGCCACCATCGCCCTCTTGGCCACGGCACTCTTGGCGCTGACCCCGGGCACGTCCCTGGCCGCCTTCCCGGGCGTCCCGGGGCCGATCGCCTTCCAGAGCACCCGCGCCGGTGGGCTCAGCGTCTGGCTGATCGGTGCCGACGGCGCCGGCCTACGCCAGTTCACCGTCGGCGGCGGGGGCGGTCCACGACCGCAGCTCTTCCAGTATTCGCCCGCCATTTCGCCTGACGGACGCAGCGTCGCCTATGTCGGGGCCGAGGAGAGGGGCGGGAAAACCTGGCGAAACCTCTTCGTCAAGCCGATCGCTGCCCGTGACCCGAAACAGGCGGGCCATCCGGTCCTCGATCGCCCCACCCTCCGTGCGATCAACTCGGTGACCTTCGCGCCCGGCGGGCGCCGGCTCATCTTCTCGGCCGTGCCGGCGGACGGCGGGGACCTCGAGCTCTTCAGCGTCGGCACGGATGGTCGCGGTCGCAGGCAGCTGACCCGGAACGCCATCCAGGACATCGAGCCGACCGTCTCGGTCACCGGTCGCATCGCCTTCGCTCGCCTCTTTCAACGCGGCAGGCCCAGCCAGGCATTGTTCGGGCGCGCGAACCTGGCCCTGCTCCTCCCCGGCCGCATCGTCCCCCTCCCTCTCACCAGCGGTTCGACCGAAGATCGCGATCCCGATTTCGGACCGTCCGGGCGGAGCCTGGTCTTCGAGCGCTACTCGCGCGGCGCCAACTCGGGAGCGGGCCGGATCATCCGGCTCGACCTCGCTTCGAAGCGCCTGCAGACCATCTTCGCCGGCTCGCGGGCGGGAGGCTCCTTCGACGACCCTCACAGCCCCGCCCTCTCCCCCTCGGGCGGTGAGCTCGTCTTCGACCGGACCGTGCGCGACGAAGCCGGGCAGATCGAAAACCCGAGCCTTTACAAGATCGGCGCGACGGGGCAAGGACTCGACGCGCTCCTGGAGGCAGGCGACGCCTACGACACCGATCCGAGCTGGGGGACCCTCCCGCGTGGCGCAGGCCGAAGCGGGAGCGACGGGACTCGAACCCGCGACCTCCGGCGTGACAGGCCGGCGCTCTAACCAGCTGAGCTACGCCCCCGAGATGACTCGGACGGGCCGGCGGGGGCCCGGAGAGGAAAAGCTAGCGGATCAGGCGATGGGAGCGGGGTCGGGCCGGACGATCTCGGGGACGGCGCCCGGCGCTTTGGCGAGGGCGACGCGTTCGAGCAGGGTGCGGAGGACGGCGATGTCGTCGCTGCCGAAGGCGTCGGACCATTCTTCTTCGAGCTTCGAGAAGAGGCTGAAGCCGGTCGCCTGGGCGGTCTTGCCCTTGACGGTGAGGCGGAGGAGCTTGGCGCGCTTGTCGGTGGGATCGGGGTAGCGCTCGATGTAGCCGAGGGCGGTGAGGTCGTCGACGATCTCCCCCACCGACTGCTTGGTGAGGCCCGCGAGCGCGGCCAGGTCGGTGAGGCGCATGCCGTCGCCGTGGAGGAAGCGGAAGACGCAGCCGTGGGTCGGGCGGATGTCGGTGATCCCGGCCTCCAGGAGCGCGGAGCGGAAGTCTGCCCACATCGCGTCGACCGCGAGTTCCATCAGCGCCGGGAGGGGGATCCGGGAGGGATCTCCGGCGGCGCCCGGGAGCTCTTTGTCGAGGGGGATCTTGCGGGTCATGTCGATTGTCTCCGGGTGGTCCTGTCACAAGCGACGCTCGAGGCGGGTCTAGCTGTCGAGGCGATCGTCGCAGGTCGGCCGACAGATGGTCAGGACACCTGATAAGGTCGCCGCACTATTTGGTCAGGGCGCCTTACAAGGCTTCCTTACGATTGTACCCGACGCGAAGGAGGTCCCGGAATGGCCGGGAGCCAGACGAACAGGAAGTGGTGGACGCTCGGTGCCGTCTGCGTCGCCACCTTCATGCTTCTGCTCGACATCACGGTGGTGAACACCGCGCTGCCGAAGATCCAGCAGGACCTCGGCGGCAGCTTCTCCGACCTGCAGTGGGTTATCGACGCGTACGCGCTCTCGCTCGCGGCGCTGGTGCTGACCGCGGGCTCGCTCGCCGACCGGCTCGGCCGCCGCCGCGTCTTCGTCGCCGGGTTGGCGATCTTCTCCCTCGCCTCGCTGCTCTGCGCGCTCGCCCCCGACCCGACCTTCCTCAACCTCGCCCGCGGCCTGCAGGGGATCGGCGGAGCGATCATGTTCGCGGTCAGCCTGGCGCTGGTCGCCCAGGAGTTTCCCGGCGGCCCCGAGCGGGGCATGGCGATGGGCATCTACGGCGCCTCGATCGGCGTCTCCGTCGCGGTCGGGCCGCTGATCGGCGGCGCCCTCACCGATGGGCTCGGCTGGCAGTCGGTCTTCCTCGTCAACCTGCCGGTCGGGATCGCGACGATCGGCGTCACCTACTGGAAGCTGCGCGAGTCGCGCGACCCGAACGCCTCGCGGATCGACTGGGGCGGCGTCGTCACCTTCTCCGCCGCGCTGCTGGTGTTGGTGCTGGCGCTGGTCCGCGGCAACGCCGAGGGCTGGGGCAGCCCGCTGATCGTCTCGCTGCTCGCCGCGGGGGTGGTCCTGATGGGCGCCTTCGTCGCGATCGAGCGCCGGGTCGAGGAGCCGATGCTGCCGCTCGGCCTCTTCCGCCGCGGCGCCTTCACCGGGGTCCAGCTGGCCGCCTTCGCGGTGTCGGCCTCGATGTTCTCGCTGTTCCTCTACCTCACCCTCTACCTGCAGAACTTCCTCGGCTACTCGGCGGTCGACGCCGGCCTCCGCTACCTGCCGATCACGGTCGGCGCCTTCGTCCTCGCCCCGATCTCGGGGATGGCGCTGGCGAAGGTGCAGGCGCGCTACCTGATGGCGGGCGGCCTCGGGCTGACCGGCGTCGGCCTGCTGCTGATGGGCGGGCTCGAGGTGAGCTCCGGCTGGACCGCCCTCCTGGCCGGGTTCGTCATCTCTGGGATCGGCGTCGGGCTGCTGAACCCGGTGATCGCCGACGTCGCGCTCAGCGTCGTGCCGAAGGAGCGCAGCGGGATGGCGGCCGGGATCAACGACACCTTCCGCCAGGTCGGCGTCGCGGTCGGCGTCGCCGCCTGGGGAGCGATCTTCCTCGGCGTCGGCGCCGACAAGACGCAGTCGCTGGCGGGCGGTGCGGTCGACCACGACCAGGCCCGCGAACTGGTCGAAGCCAGTTCCTCGGGGGCGCTCCCCCAGGCCCTCGGGCAGCTCCCCGCGGGCGCCCGCGACACCGTGCGTCAGGCCACCGAACAGGGCTTCATCCACGGCCTCAACGAGATCCTCCTGTTCGGCGGGATCCTCTGCCTGGTCGGCACCGGGCTGGCGCTCTGGCTGGTGCGCGAGCGGGAGATCGACCGCGGCCTCGACCTCGACGCGCCGCTCGAGGCGGAGCCCGTCCCCGCCCGCGGCTGACCCCGCCACGCGTTCGCGCTTTCCCGTGTCGGTTGCGGGAAAGTGCGAACGCACCGGGTTGGTGACGCGAATAGGCTGCCGCGCATGCGACTGGTGACCTATGACGCGGGCGACGGCGAGCGGGCCGGGATGCTGGTCGACGGGCGCGTCGTCGACGCCTGGGCGGCGCTCGGGGAACCGCATCGGGGCAGCCTGCGGGAGCTGATCGCGCACGGGCGGATCGACGACCTGCGGGCGCGGATCGGGGACACCGGGGCGCCGTCGCATCCGCAGTCGGCGGTGCGACTGCTGCCGCCGATCCCCGACCCGGACAAGATCGTCTGCATCGGGCTGAACTACAAAGAGCACGCGGCCGAGGTCGGCGCCGAACCGCCCACCCACCCGATCATCTTCGGCAAGTACCGCAACGCGCTCGTGGGTCCCGACGCGACGGTGACGCTGCCCGCCAACAGCACCAAGGTCGACTACGAGGCGGAGGTCGCGTTCGTGATCGGCCGGCGCGCCAAGGACGTCGCGGTGGACGCGGCGCTCGATTTCATCGCCGGCTACACCCTGTTCAACGACCTCTCCGCCCGCGACCTGCAGGGCCGCGGGCCACAGTGGATGCCGGGCAAGATCTTCGACGGCGCGGCGCCCTGCGGCCCGGCACTGGTCACCCCCGACGAGGTCGGGGCGCCCGACGCGATCGCGATCAGCCTGACCCTGAACGGCGAGACGATGCAGGACTCGACCACCGGCGACCTGATCTTCGGCATCGCCGAGCTGCTCGCCGACCTCTCCTCGCTGATGACCCTGGAGGCGGGCGACATCGTCGCCACCGGCACCCCGCCCGGCGTCGGGATGGGGCGCGATCCGCGGGTCTGGCTCGGCGACGGCGACGAGGTCGTCGTCAGTTCCCCGAGCCTCGGCCACTTGAGGACGAAGCTCGCCCGCTAGCGCGGTTCGTTTCTTCGGTATAGACGAAGATAGGAACCACGCTACGGCGCCAGCTCGTCGCGGACCGGCGGGAGGGTCGCCGACAGCGGCCTGCGCGCGCTCCTCACCAGCGGGCCGCCCATCAGCGAGCTCGCGGTCGCGGCGGTCGCGCCCCAGTCGACCGCGGTCGGCGTGTAGTTCATCAGCTGCACCCAGGTTTCGCTGCCGAGCCGGCCGTCCCGCGGCAGCCCGTGCGCTTCCTGGAAGGCGCGGACCGCGCGCCGCATGGTCCGGTCGAAGATCCCGTCGACTTCGATCTCCTCCCCCGCGGTGATCAGGCGCTCCTGCGCCCAGACGACCAGGTCGCCTTTGGCTCCGATCTTCAGCAGCGGGTATTCGACCTCCGCGTTCACCGCGGGCAGCATGCGGTTACCGGCTTTCGACCCGATCGCGCCCCACTCCCGCACCGTCGTCTCCTGCCAGTCCCACCAACTCGGCACCGTCCCGTAGGTCGCCGAGTAGCGGCGGAAGAGGCGCAGCGGCACCCGCCCCGGCGCTTCGTAGGTCTGCCCGATCGGGAAGATCGGGCGCCCCCAGACGCGGTTATAGAGATAAGAGTGGGCGAAGACCGTGCCGACCGAGGTGCCGATCGCCTTCCAGTACATCTGCGGCTGGTTGACCGTCGCCCCGCCCGGCCCGAGGAAGACCGAGTAGGGGAAGGCCGGGTGGTAGTCGACATATGGGAAGCCGGCGAGGGAAAGCGGGTAGTTGGCACCGATCGCGGCGCGCAGCCGGGAGACGTAGAGGTCGGCGGCGGCGTATTTGCCTTCGTACTCCGCCTCGGCGTCGATCACCAGGCAGTCGGCCCCGTCGGCGACCGCCTCGGCGCCGATCTTCGCCTCGGCCGCCGGCGCGTCGCCATAGACGAACTGCCAGGCACAGACCTTGACGCCGCCGTGGTGGAGCGCGGCGACGATGGTCGGGTTGAACTGGTCCCAGGTGGTCGTCCCATCGCCCGCCTTGATGTAGACGGTGCCGATCCGGTGGCGGTGGGCGGTGGCGAGGATCGCCGGGATGCTGCCGCCCTGGGATTGGTCGACGTACCAGATCCACATGCCCTGCCGGAGGAACGGCGAGTGCTTACCGATCGCCGGATTCTCGAACTGGCCGGCGCCGCCGGTTTCGGCTCGCACCCTCGCCGAGGGTGCGAGCGCGACGAGGACAAGCGCCATCGCGAGCGCGATGACGACGCGGGTATGGGTCGACCTCACTGATTCTCTGAACACTGTCTCTGTCGATCGGCTGCGGAGACCGTCCCGTGGTGGGACCCCGCCGGGCGTGGCGGAAGCTGCCCCGGCGTACGATCACACCTTCCCGTTCGCCCCAGCGATATGCCGAGTCTTCCGTTCATCCGCAAGATCGCCTGCGCCGGCGCCGTGGCGTCGATCCTCGCTGCCGTGTTCCCGGCCGCGGGAGCGGCGGCCGCGCCGGTGGCGACTCGGCCGCCCGCATCCCCGCGCCTGATCGGCGCCACCGCTTCACAGGCGGGCCAGGATCTGATCCTGACGGTGCGGACGGCTAAGCCCCTGTCGCTGGCGAAGCTCCAGCCGCGACCGGACACGCGCCGCGCCGCGGCGGCGTATCTCTGCTTCGGCTTCGCCCCGAAGGAGGGCGCCGGCGGCGCGGCGCCCGAAACGCGCCTCTGCTTCGGCGGCCCGAAGGCCCACACCCGCGTCGGGCTCGTCACCGTCGACGCCGCCGAACGACCGCTTACCCGCGGTGCGGTCAGGGCGAAGGTGAAGCGACCGAGCCCGGACAAGCTCGTGCTCTCGGTGGTCGCCGGACCAACCCACCCCACCGGCCTGCGCCCCGGCCATCACAACTGGCGCGTGCTCGCGAGCGACGGCGGTTGCGAGGTCCGCCGCCGCTGCGCGGTCGCCTATCCAGCGACCGGCGCGAGGCCCTTCCGGCTGCGTCCCGTCCGCGCCGTCGGCTGCACCGGCGGGAGCGCCGAACTTGTCACCGGGGCGACGACGGAGCGCAAGGTCGTCGCCCTCACCTTCGACGACGGCCCGAGCGAATACACCGAACGGTTCCTCTCCGTCCTGCGCGAAAAGGACGTCCGGGCGACCTTCTTCGAGGTCGGCCAGGAGATGCCCGGCCGTGAAGCGACGATGCGCCGGATCCTGGCCGAAGGCGACGAGATCGGCGACCACACGATGAACCACGTCGAATATCCGGACTACGGGCAGATCGCCGGGGCCGCCGCGCGGATCGAGCAGTACACGGGCTTCAAGCCATGCCTCTTCCGGCCGCCGGGCGGCGCCGTCGACCCGAGCGTGATCGCGACGGCGGGCTCGCTCGGCCTGAAGACGATCAACTGGGACGTCGACCCGGCCGATTGGTCGCTGCCAGGCACGTCGGCGATCTATTCGAACATCGTCGCCAACACCCGGCCGGGCTCGATCGTGCTCATGCACGACGGCGGCGGCCCGCGCGAGGAGACCCTCGCCGCCCTCCCACGGATCATCGACACGCTGCGCGCCCGGGGCTACAGCTTCGAGACCGTCAGCGAGCTGCTGGGCGACGAGTTGCTCTACCGGCCATTCGGCTGACCGACCCGCGGCCGCGATCCACCGGCGGCCCGAATGCCTTTGGACATTGGGTATAGGTATCCCCATGCATCCGATCCAGCTTCCAGATCGTATTGCTTGACCGATGAAGATCGCAATCGTCGGCACCGGCATCAGCGGCCTCGTCGCCGCCCACCACCTCCACCGTGATCACGAGATCACCGTCTACGAGGCGGCGACGAGGATCGGCGGCCACACCCACACCGTCACCGTGCCCGATGCGGGCGGTCCCGACCAGGCGATCGACACCGGCTTCATCGTCTTCAACGACCGCAACTACCCGAACTTCGAGGCGCTGCTCGGCGAACTCGGCGTCGGCTCGAAGCCGTCCCACATGAGCTTCTCGGTCAGCGACGGCCGCGGCCGGTTCGAGTTCTCCGGCACTCCCTGGGGCCTCTTCGCCCGCCCCGCCCACCTGCTCTCCCCCACCTTCATCCGCATGCTGCGCGACTGGCGCCGCTTCAACCGGCTCGCCCCCGGGCTGATCGGGATGAACGGGACCGCGCCCTCGCTCGGCGCCTGGCTCGAGCGCGAAGGCTTCTCCCGTCACTTCATCGACCGCCTGATCGTCCCCCAGGCCTCCGCCGTCTGGTCCGCCGACCCGGACCAGATGTGGGCCTTCCCGGCGAGCTTCATGGCCGAGTTCTTCGACAATCACGGCATGTACAGCCTCCGCGATCGGCCCGCCTGGCGGACGGTCGAGGGCGGCTCGCGCTCCTACGTCGAGGCGATCGTCGCGCCCTGGCGCGACCGCGTCCGCACCGCCGCCCCGGTCCGCCGGATCCTGCGCCGCCCCGACGAGGTCCGGATCGAGGCCGACGGCTGCGAGACCGAGAGCTTCGACCGCGTCGTCATCGCCGCCCACTCCGACCAGGCGCTGGCGATGCTCCGTGACCCGAGCGCCGCCGAGCGCGAAGTCCTCGGGTCGATCCCCTACCAGCGCAACGAGGCCGTGCTGCACACCGACGACTCGCTGATGCCGCGCCGCCGCGCCGCCTGGTCGAGCTGGAACTTCCACCTCGCCGAAGAGGCGCCCGCCCGGACCACGGTGACCTACTGGATGAACCACCTGCAGAGGCTGGACGCGCGGCAGCGGTACTTCCTCACCCTGAACCGCGAGGAGGCGATCGACCCGGCCAAGGTCCTGCGTCGCTTCACCTACGACCACCCGGTCTACACCGCCGCCGGGGTCGCCGCCCAGCAGCGCCGGGCCGAGGTCAGCGGCGTCCGCCGCACCCACTACTGCGGCGCCTGGTGGGGCTGGGGCTTCCACGAGGACGGCGTGGTCAGCGGGCTGCGGGTATGCGAGGAGCTGGGCGCGCCCGACGTGGCACTCGCCGCCAGGAGAAGGCTCCCGCCCGCGACGGTCGTCGCCGCGGCGCCGGTCGGCGCGGCCGAAGAGGAGGCGATCGCGGCTTGACCGAGTCGGCCGTCTACGAGGGCTGGGTCCGCCACCGGCGTATGTCGCCGATCGAGCACTCCTTCCGCTACCGCTTCTTCCTCGCCTACCTCGACCTCGCCGAGCTGCCCGCCGTCCTCGACCCCTTCCCGCTCTACTCTGCCCGCCGCCGCGCGCCCGCCCGCTTCCGCCGCTCCGACTACCTCGGCGATCCGGATCGCCCCCTCGACGAGTGCGCGCGCGACACGGTCGCCGCCGCCGGCGCCCCCCGCCCAACCGGCCCGGTCCGCCTCCTCACCGGCCTCCGCTACCTCGGCCACAGCTTCAACCCGGTCAGCTTCTACTACTGCTTCGACCCCACCGGTCGGCGGGTCGAAGCTGTCGTCGCCGAGGTCGAGAACATACCCTGGGGGGAGCGACACGCCTACGTACTGGAGCGGGGAGACCGGGAAGGCACAGTGCTGGCCGAAGAGTTGAAGAAGAACCACCACGTCTCGCCTTTGATGGGGATGGACCAGACGTACTCCTTCCGCGCCGGGACGCCGGGCGAGCGCCTCCAGGTGCACATCGAGTCGCGCCCCACCGGGAGCGCGGCGAAGACCTTCGACGCGACGCTCTCGCTGCGCCGCCGGGAGCTCACCCGCCCGCTGATGCTCGGCCTGCTCGCCCGCTACCCGGCCGCCTCGCTGCAGACGGTAGCCAAGATCTACGCCCAGGCGGCGCGGCTGAAGCTGAAGGGCGCCCGCTACCACCCCCACCCCGAGGGGGCCGAGGTGGCGCGGTGAAAGACGCGGTGGCGCGGGCCGCCGTCGGCGCGGTCCTGTCGCGGACCCGCGGCGGCCAGATCGAGGTCATCGAAGGCGGCCGCAGCCGCACCTACGGCGAGACCGGCACCGACCTCCACGCCACCGTCCGGATCAACGACCCGGCCGCCTGGCGCGGGCCCTTGCACGGCTCGGTCGGCCTCGGCGAGGGCTACGTCGACGGCCTCTGGGAGACCGACGACCTCGTCGCCCTGATCCAGATCGGCGCCCGCAGCCTCGCCGACCAGCACCGCGGCATCAGCGCCGGCGTCGCCAGGACCCGCAGCGCCCTGCACCGGCTCCGCGGCCTCGTCCCGGAGAACACCCGCGGCGGCGCCCGCCGGAACATCAGCGCCCATTACGACCTCGGCAACGACCTTTTCGCCAGCTTCCTCGACCCGATGATGATGTACTCGTGCGCGTACTTCCCGCGCGAGGGCGCCGACCTCGAGGAGGCGCAGCTGGCGAAGCTCGACCGCATCTGCGAGCGCCTCCGGCTCGGCCCCGACAACCACCTGCTGGAGATCGGCAGCGGCTGGGGCGGGATGGCGATCCACGCGGCGCGCACCACCGGTTGCCGGGTGACGACGACGACGATCTCCCGCGCCCAGCACGAGCTGGCGACGGAGCGGGTGCGCGCGGCCGGCCTCGAGGACCGGATCACGATCCTGCTCGAGGACTACCGCGATCTGCGGGGGAACTACGACCGCCTGGTCTCGGTCGAGATGATCGAGGCGGTCGGTTGGCAGTACTTCGACGACTACTTCAAGACCTGCGACCGGCTGCTCGCCGACGACGGCCTCTTCCTGCTCCAGGCGATCACGATCGACGACCGCCTCTACGAGGTCGAGAAGGCGTCGCGGAGCTTCGCCAACACCCACATCTTCCCCGGCGGTTGCCTGCCCTCGATGCAGCGGATCGCCGACAGCGTCGCCCGCGTCACCGAGCTGCGCCAGGTCTGGCTCGACGACATCACCGCGCACTACCCGCCGACGCTGGCGAACTGGCGAGAGCGCTTCTTCGGCGCCTGGGACAGGCTCCGCCACCACGGTTACGACGAGCGCTTCCGCCGGCTCTGGGACTTCTACCTCTCCTCCTCGGAGGCGGGCTTCCGCGAGCGCCGGATCGGCGACGTCCAGGTCCTCTTCGCGAAGCCGCACTGGCGATGAGCGAGCGGGGCGACGGCGCCGGGGCGGCCGACGGCGGGCGCGGGCCGCTGATCCTCGTCCACGGGCTGGGCGCCTCGAAGAGCGTCTGGGACCCGGTGGTGCCGTTGCTCGCCCGCGAGCGCGAGGTGATCGCGCTCGACCTGCCCGGCTTCGGCGCCGCCCCCTCGCTGCCGGCCGAGGTCGAGCCGACCGCGGGGGCGCTCGCCGGCGCGCTCCGCGAGCAGCTCGCCGGCCGCGGCATCGACACCTTCGACGTGGCCGGCAACAGCCTCGGCGCCTGGGTCGGGCTGGAACTCGGCCGCCTGGGCGCCGCCCGCTCGGTCACCTGCCTCTCCCCCGCCGGCCTCTGGCGCCGGCCGCTCGGCCCGGCCAAAGGGACCACGCGGATCTGGGCCCGCCGCCTGCGGCCGTTGGTCCCGCTCGCGCTCCGTATCCCGCCGCTGCGCCGCCGCGCCCTGCGCACCTTCGCCGCCCATCCCGAGAACATCCCGCCCGCCGCCGGTCGCGAGCTGGTCCTCGGCTGGATCGACGCCGACGGCTACGACGGCGCCAACAAGGCGATGCGCGAGCACATTTTCGAGCCGCAGGGCTACCCGCCCGAGGTTGCGGTGACGATCGCCTGGGCCGAGCACGACCGGTTGGTCGGGCCACCCCGCGAGGAGCGGCGGCCCGCGGGCGCCCGCTTCCTCGTCCTGCCCGGCGTCGGCCACACGCCGATGTGGGACGACCCCGAGCTGGTCGCCCGCACGATCCTCGA
>DATNAG010000110.1:0-9959 GCA_035572835.1 Solirubrobacterales bacterium | reverse complement strand
CCACTGCTGGCGCGCGAGCGCGAGGTGATCGCGCTCGACCTGCCCGGCTTCGGCGATGCACCGTCGCTGCCGCCCGAGGTCGAGCCGACCGCGGCGGCCCTCGCCGCCCCGCTCCGCGACCAGCTCGCAGCCCGCGGCATCGAGCGCTTCGATGTCGCCGGCAACAGCCTCGGCGCCTGGGTCGGCCTCGAACTCGGCCGCACGGGCGCAGCCCGCTCGGTCACCTGCATCTCCCCCGCCGGGCTCTGGCGCGCGCCGATCGGCCCGAGCAAGAGCATGACCCGCGAGTGGGCGCGGCGCCTGCGCCCGCTGGTCCCGCTCGCGCTGCGCGTGCCGCCGCTGCGCCGCCGCGCGCTCCTCACCTTCGCCGCCCACCCCGACCGCATCCCGCCCGCCGCGGGCCGCGAGCTGGTCCTCGGATGGATCGACGCCGACGGCTACGAAGGCGCCAACAAGGCGATGCGCGAGCATATCTTCGAACCGGCCACCTATCCGGCCGACGTGCCGGTGACGATCGCCTGGGGCGAGCACGATCGGCTCGTCGGCCCGCCGCGCGAGGAGTGCCGGCCGGCGGGCGCCCGGTTCGTCGTCCTCCCCGACGTCGGCCACACGCCGATGTGGGACGACCCCGAGCTGGTCGCCCGCACGATCCTCGAGGGCAGCGCGCAGGCCGCCGCCGCGGTGGCCGAGCCGCCGCCCGGGTAAGTTCCGGGGGAGACCGTCACCCGCGAAGGAGGAGCAGCTTGATCGTCGAGAGGACCGAGAACCCGCAGTGGCTTTCGAACGCCTACCTGGTCGCCGATCCGGAGCGCGGCACCGGCGTCCTGATCGACGGCAACGAAGACATCGATCCGCTGATCGACCGGGCCGAGCGCGACGGGATCGAGATCAGCCACTACCTCGTCACCCATCCACACGCCGACCACATCGCCGGGATCGCCGCGGCCCGCGAGCGGCTCGGCGGGCCGCCGCTCGTCGCCCACGAGGCCACCGCGGCGGAGCTCGACGAAGAGGTCGCGGTGATCATGGGCGATGGCGACAAGCTTGACGCGGGCGGGCTCGAGATCGAGGCGATCTTCACCCCCGGCCATGCTCCCGGCCACCTCGCCTTCCTGATCGACGGCACCGACGTCTTCACCGCCGACGTCCTCTTCAAGGGCACCGTCGGCGGTTGCGCCTCACCGGGCGCGGCCGGCTTCGATGCCCTCAAGGCCTCGGTGATGCGGCTGATGGAACTGCCGCCGGAGACCCGCGTCCACCCCGGCCACAAAGAGCCGACGACGATCGCCGAGCAGGAGGTCGAGAACCCGTTCGTGCGTATCTGGCGCGGCATCGACGCGACCGGCGAGGAGGAGGTCACGGTCTGGGACCGGCCCGCGACGATGAAGCTCTGGGCACCCGACTACGACGGCGGCAACAAGGCCTGGATCGTCTTCGGCGACTCCGGCGAAGAGACGATCGTCGGCGGCTCCCAGGTGGTGCGCGGCTGAGCTGGGGTCAGCCCCCGTAGGTGCCGATCGCCAAACCGAAAGCGGTGCCGATCTTCTGGGTTTGCTCGTAGCCGGATTGGGCGGAGAAGCCGTTTTCGAGATCGAGCTTCGACGGCAAGGCCACGACGCGGACGACGTACTGTGCGTCGCCGCTACCCGCCGGAGGACAGAGGTCGTAGCCGACCTCGCCGTGGCTGTTGCGCCCCTCGACCAGGGTGCCATGCGCGCCGGCGGCGAGCCGCCGCGTCGACGGCTTGATTCCCGTCGCCGCCCAGTCGAAGACGAGCTTGCCGTCGACGGGCTTCATGTCGATCACGAACAACGCCACTTCCTTGGTCCCCTTCGGCAAGGCACCCCAGCGAACTTCCGGCGACCGATCGGCACCATGGCACGTGGCGCTCTTGGGGAATCGACCGCCCTTCAAGGCCGGGACAGAGACGTTCAACGAGTATTCGGGGAGGCTCTCCTGGCTCGCCGTGGTCGAGTCCGACGCAGCGGATCCACCGTCGGACGTGCCGGGATTTGCGCCGCCGTCGGACGTGCCGGGAGCCGCGCCGGCGGTCGGGCCGGAGCTGTCGCCGGTCGTACCCGAGCCACCACCGCACCCAGCGAGAGCCCCCGACATCAAGAGGCCCAACACGCAGGCGAGCGCCAAAGCCGCGATCGATGACCGAACTGATCTGCCGTGCCGCATGGTTCTCCCCCCGCTGTGGACGCGTCCCTGATTCCCCAAGACCCGAGAGCTGACGCTAGCGCCAATCGGCGTATGGATCAACAATCCTGAATGTTTTTTAGAAATCTTTTCAGCCGGACGCCGCCGCCGGCAACGCCCTACCGATCGTTTTCTTTCACCGCCGGACCTTTAGGCCGACCCGGCAAATCTGGACGTATGTCCGTTGAGGGCCGCCCCCTCTCCGTCCAGAATCATCTGGATGGAATCGGTCCAGGAATTCTTCTTCGACTGGTACCCGGTCTTCGGCGTCCTCTTCATGGCGATGCTGCTGTTGGTCTTCCTGCGGCTGATGCGGACCACGGTCGGGTCGACCAAGCCGGAGACGGTGAAGGCGTCGCAGACCGAGCCGGTCGCCTGGGAGGAGGTCCAGGGCGTCGACGCCGCCAAGGACGAGCTCCTCGATGTGGCCGAGTGGCTGCGCGAACCGGAACGGTTCAAGGCCCTCGGGGCGCAGCCGCCGCGCGGCGTCCTCCTCTACGGCCCGCCGGGGACCGGCAAGACGATGCTCGCCCGGGCCGTCGCCGCCCAGGCCAAGTGCGACTTTTTCGCCGCCTCCGGCTCGAGCTTCGTCGAGATGTTCGTCGGCCGCGGCGCCGCCCGCATCCGCCGGCTGTTCAAAGAGGCGCGTAAGTCCGGGCGGGCGGTGATCTTCATCGACGAGCTCGACGCGGTCGGCGGCCATCGCTCCGGCGGTGGCGACGGCGGTAGCTCCGAGCGCGAGCAGGCGCTGAACCAGCTGCTGGTCGAGCTCGACGGCTTCGAGAAGGAGGACGGCACGGTGATCGTGATCGCCGCCTCCAACAACGTCGACAAGCTCGACAAGGCGCTGCTGCGGCCGGGGCGCTTCGACCGCCAGGTGCTGGTGGCGCCACCCTCCCGCGAGGGCCGCGAGGCGATCCTCCGCGCCCACGCCAAGGGCAAGCCGCTGGCCGACGATCTCGACCTCACCGACGTCGCCCGCAAGACCACCGGCATGACCGGCGCCCAGCTCGCCAACGCGCTGAACGAGGCGGCGATCATCGCCGGCCGCGCCGGGCACGACGCGATCCACCGTGAGGAAGTCGACGAGGCCTTGCTGCGCCAGTCGGTCGGCTCCCAGCAGGCGCGCCGGCTGAGCCTCAAGGAGCGCCGCATCGTCGCCTACCACGAGGCGGGCCACGCGCTCTGCCGCAAGCTGCTCGGGCTCGATCCACCGGAGATCCTCTCGATCGTGCCGCGTGGCCCGGCGCTCGGCTTCGTCGGCCACTCGCCGACCGAGGACAGCTACCTGAAGTCCCGCGACGAACTGGTCGACGAGGTGGTGACGCTGCTCGGCGGCCGGGCGGCCGAGGAAGAGGTGTTCGGCGAGTCCTACTCGGGGGCGGTCGACGACCTCGCCCGCGTGCACATGGTCTGCAAGCAGATGGTCGGCGAATTCGGCATGGGCGTGGCGATCGACCACGACGGCCCGCCACCGATCGCGATGCCGACCGGCGACTACGCGGTGTCCGACGCCACGCGCCGCGACGTCGACCTCGCCTCGATGACCCTGGCGCGCGAGGCCTACCGGCGCTCCCGCGCCCTCCTCACCGCCAACCGCGAGTGCCTCGACGACCTCGCCGAGACGGCCCTCGACCGGGAGACGCTGACCCGCGAGGAGCTCGACGAGATCTTCGCCCGTCACACCCTGCGCGGCCTGGTCGAGCAAAAGGGCTCCGGCGCCGCCCTGGTCGCGATGTCCCGCCACCGCCACCCGTAGCCCGCTGTTGACGGGCCGAAAAGCGCTGATATAGAGCGCTTTTCGGCCCATCAACGTCGTGGCAGGCGACAATGGGATGGTGGAGCAACCGAGGTGGTGGTCGATGCGGCCGGCGCAGAATCTGAAGCCGGCGACCTATCGCTGCCCGTTCTGCGGGCAGCACCTGGCTTCGATGTCCGAACACGTGCTGATCGCGCCGGAGGACGACCGCTCCAAGCGGCGTCACGCCCATATGGAGTGCGTGCGCAGGGCGCGCCAGGCGGGGAAGCTGCCGACGCGGGACGAGTGGCTCGAGGCCGAGCGCGGGCCGAGGCCGAGCCTCGGCGAGCGCTTGCGCGGGCTCTTCACGGGTAAGGGGTCCGAGCGATGACGCGATCGGCCCAACGGCGCGCCCGGGCAGGAACGAAGCGGCCGAGCAGGCCGCGGTGAGCGGCGACCCGGCGGTAGGTCCGTTCGGTCGCGCCTGGAAAGCGGGCGAAGAGGGCCGCCGGGATGTGGCCGCCGGGAAGCAGAGACAGGGCCGGGGCGACGGCGGCGCCGGCGCTGAAGCGCGTGCCGTCGTCGAGGACCAGGTGCCAGGAGGCGTCGCGCTCGGCCTCGGTGAGATCGGCGAGGAGCAGATTCGCCTCCGGGCTCCCCAGGGGGAGCGGGCGGAGAGCTCGTTGGCGGCCCCAGGACAGGAGAAGGGCGAGGCTGACGCGGCAGAAGCCGCAGTCGGCGTCGTAGATGACCGTTGCCTTCGGGCCCACTCGTCGAGCCTACGGAGGCGGCGATGAGGATCGGGCGGCGGGGGGCGATCGTCCCCGGGGCCGAGATCGGCGATCTCGTCGACGAGACCTCGACCGACGCGGAGACCGGTGCCGTCACCTCGCGGCAGGCCGCCGACATCGTCCTTCCCGCCAGGGCGATCGAGGGGCTGTGGGACCCCGAACACCTGGAGCGGGTGGCGCGCACCTACTGGACGACGCTGGAACGCTTCACGCTCGGGTTGCTCCACGTCCATTACACGGCCGGCGAGCGCGCGATCGTGCTGTTGATCCCGCAGCTGCGCCTGCTCACCTTCAAGGCGCCCGAATACGAGATGGACGAGTGCCACGGGATCGTGCGCTGGCGGATCGAGAGGGGGCTACTGGTCTCCAAGCGTGGCACCGGCGGCGACGGCTACCTGGAGATCGACATCCACCGGCACGACGAAACGGACCGCGGCAAGGTCCGGCTCCGGGTCGGGGTCGAGGTCGCCAACTACTACCCGCGGCTGGGCGGCCTCTCGCGCCGGCTCTACTCGGCGACGCAGTCGCGGATCCACGTGATCTCCTGCAACTACTTCCTCCGCCGCCTGGTGCGTCGCGATCTCTCCACCTCCAAGGTCGGCCACTTCGCCGGCCCCGCCTCCGCCGCGCAGGCCCCGGATCCCGGGGCTTGACATCAGTTATTAGTCGCTGCTAAGTTCCTTTCTTAGTCGCCGCTACTAACTACGGAAGGACCGCCGCCGATGGAAGCGCAAGCGCAAGAGAAAGGGAGGCTTTGGACGCTGCTCCTGGTCTCCGTGGGGCTGTTCATGGTCGTGCTCGACAACCTGGTCGTGAACGTCGCCCTCCCCTCCATTCACAACGACTTCGGGGCCTCGGTGCAGGCGCTGGAGTGGACCGTCAATGCTTATGTCCTCGCCTACGGGGTCATGCTGCTGACCGGCGCCGCGCTCGGTGACCGGTTCGGTCGCCGGCGCATGTTCGTCGCCGGCATCTCGCTCTTCACCGCCGCCTCGGCGGCCGCCGCGCTCGCGCCTGACGCGGACCTCCTGATCACCGCCCGCGCGATCCAGGGCATCGGCGCGGCGATCGTCACTCCGCTCACCCTGACCCTCCTCGCCGACGCCTTCCCGCCCGAAAAACGCGGTATCGCGCTGGGCGTCTGGTCCGGCATCAGCGGCGTCGCCGTCGCCCTCGGCCCGCTCGTCGGCGGTGCCGTGATCGAGCTCGCCGACTGGCACTGGATCTTCTGGATCAACGTCCCGATCGGCCTCCTGCTCGCCCCCCTCGCGGCGCGCAAACTGGAGGAGAGCTACGGCCCCAAGGCCGCGCTCGACCTGCCCGGACTCGGCCTCGCCTCGACCGGCCTCTTCGGCCTCGTCTACGGCCTCGTCCGCGCCCAGACGATCGGCTGGACCGCCCCCGAGGTGCTGGTCAGCATCGGCGTCGGCGTCGTGCTGCTCGCCGCCTTCGTCCGCCAGGAGCTGCGGACCGAGTCGCCGATGCTGCCGATGTCGTTCTTCGCCAAGCGCAGCTTCGCCGTCACCAACGTGGTCTCGATGGCGATGTACTTCGGCATGTTCGGCTCGATCTTCTTCCTCAGCCAGTTCATGCAGAACGTGCTCGGCAACTCGCCGCTCCAGGCGGGCCTGAAGCTGCTGGTCTGGACCGGGGCGACGATGATCGTGGCACCGCTGGCGGGCGTCTTCAGCGAAAAATTCGGCCCCCGTTGGTTCATGGTCGGTGGCGTCTCGCTGCAGGCGATCGCGCTCGGCTGGCTCGCCACCGAGGCCTCGACGACGATGGGCTACGGCGAGATGATCATCCCGTTCGTCCTCGCGGGCTCCGGCATGGCGCTGGTCTTCGCCCCTTCGGCGGCGGCCATCCTCAACTCGGTCCGCGTCGACCAGGCCGGCCAGGCCTCCGGCGCCACCAACGCGATCCGCGAGCTCGGCGGCACCTTCGGCATCGCCGTCCTCGCCACCGTGTTCAGTGGCGCCGGCGCCTACACCACGCCGCAGGCGTTCGTCGACGGGCTCGTCCCCGCCCTCTGGGTCGGCGTCGCGGTGCTGGCGTTCGGCGCCCTGGTCGCGGCGGTGCTGCCGTTCGGCGGCAAGGCGACCGCCGGCGAGGTCGATGAATACGAGGAGGAGCGCGCCGGGCACGGTCCCTCACATCCCCTCCCCGTCGCGAACTAGGATCGAAGGGTGGCGGCGACTGCGAAAACCGAGCCTCGCAGGCGCGTCCCGGCAGCCGAGCGCCGGGACGCGCTGATCGAGGCCGCCGTCCATCACTTCGCGCATGGCGGGCTGCAGGGGACGAAGGTCTCGGCGATCGCCGCCGATGTCGGCGTCGCCCAGCCCTACGTCTTCTCCCTCTTCCCGACCAAGCGCGACCTCTTCCTCGCCGCCGTCGATCGCTGCTTCGAGAAAGTCCAGGCGCTCTTCGAGCAGGCCGCCGAGGAGTACGAGAAGAACGGGCCGCAGGAACCGGATGAAGACAAATTGAAGGCGATCGGCCGCTCCTACATGAGCGCGATCGGCGACAACCCCGACCAGCTGCTGCTCCAGCTCCAGGGCTACGCGGCCTGTGGTGACGACCCGGGAATCCAGGTCGCGGTGCGCCACAACTACGCGCGGCTGGTCGACCTCTGCCGCCGGCTCACCGGGGCCGACGACGAGCGTCTCGACCAGTTCTTCCAGATGGGGATGTGGTGCAACGTCGCCGCCGCCCTCGGCATCGAGGACTTCTCGACCGAGTCCGGCTGGGTCGAGAAGTCGCTCGCCGACATCTAGACCGGGAGGGGCTCGCGGGCGGCGACCAGGCCGCGGGTGCGTAGCACCGGCATCAGGCCCTCGCCCACCCGGTAGGCCTCCTCCAGGTGGGGATAGCCGGAGAGGATGAACTCGTCGATGCCGAGGTCGTGGTACTCGGCGATCCGGTCGGCGACTTCCTCGTGCGAGCCGACCAGGGCGGTGCCGGCGCCGCCGCGGACGAGGCCGA
Organism: Solirubrobacterales bacterium; assembly: GCA_035572835.1. GTDB lineage: Bacteria > Actinomycetota > Thermoleophilia > Solirubrobacterales > 70-9 > VAYN01. Next base: position 2,246 of record DATNAG010000110.1, on the reverse strand, counting down.
TCCCGGCCCAGAGGTTGGGCGCCACCTCGAGGTGGTCGGTGCGCCCCCCGTGCAGTTCGGTCATCCGCCGCTGGCCCTCCGATTCGGAGACCTTCTGGATCGACTGGGCCTGGGCGATCTGCTCGTCGGTCAGGCCGGCGAGCATCCGCTCCGCCACGGCCCAGGCCTCCTCGGCGGTGGCGCGGGTGATCACGTGGAGGCGGATGCCGAAGCCGAGCTCACGGCCCTCGCGGTCGGCTGCCTCGCGCACCGCGTCGAGCTTCGCCGCCACCGCGGCGGGCGGCTCGCCCCAGGTGAGGAAGACGTCGGCGCGGCGGGCGGCCACCTCCAGCGCCGCCGCCGAGGATCCACCCAGGTAGACGGTCGGCCAGGCAGGTGGATCGAGCAGGCGGGCGCCCTCGATCTCGAACCACTCGCCGGAGAAGTCGACCTCCTCGCCGGTCCACAGCTCGCGCACGATCGCCAGGAACTCGTCGGCCCGCGCGTAGCGGGAGTCCTTGCCGATCGTGTCGCCGTAGCGGTGCTGCTCGATCTGGTCGCCGCCGACCACCACGTTCAGCAGCAGCCGGTCGCCGGAGACCCGCTGGTAGGTCGCCGCCGCCTGCGCCGCCAGCGTCGGCGACTGCAGGCCGGGACGAAACGCGACCAGGTACTTGAAGTCGCGGGTGTGCTGGGTCAGCGCCGCGGTGATCACCCAGGCCTCCTCGCACCAGGAGCTGGTCGGAGTAAGCGCCCCCTCGAAGCCCATCGCCTCGGCGGCGCGGGCTACCTGCGACATGTAGGCGAGATCCCCCTTGCGCGCATTGGTCGCCGCGTCGTCGATCCGCGCCCCGTGCGCGCCGACCGCGTTGCCGAGGCTGAGGTCGGTGTGGGAGTCGCCGTTGGTCGGCAGGAACCAGTGCAGTCGGACGGGCATCGCCGCGCTCCTCTCAGGCGGCGGCGGGGCTGCCGAGGCGCTCGCGCCGCGTCCTCCCGCCGGGGTGGGTGTCCGGCAGCCGCGCCTCGTGCTCGCCGTCGGCGAGCTTCTCGCGCAGCGTCCCCGGCGTGTACTCGCTCTGCATCAGGCCGCGCCGCTGCAGCTCCGGCGCCGCCCCGTCGATGAACTCGCGGAACGATCCCGGCGTCACGTAGTAGGGGATGTTGATGCCGCCGACGCCGGCGTCGGCCCACTCCTGAAGCCGATCGGCGATCTGCTCCGGGGTGCCGACGATCCGGTTGATCGAGCGGTAGGCGAGCAGGTCACCGAAGGTCGCGGTCTTGTCAGGAGCCGCCTCGAGGATGCCCTTGACGATCCCCTGGGTGTTGTACTGCTCGATCTCGCCGACCGGGGCGTCGAGGTCGATGTCGGCGAGGTCGACGCCCATCGCGCCGCCCATGTGCGCGGCATAGCCTCGCGCGCTGGCGCCCTGGTCGTACTCGGCGGCTTTCGCCTGCGCCTCCGCCTCGGTGCCGCCGACGATGAACGACATCCCTTGGAAGAAGACGATGTCCTCGGGATCGCGGCCGACCGCGGCGGCACGGCCGCGGATGTCGTCGATCGTCTCCCGCGCCCCGGCGGGCGTGCGGCTGATGATGAAGATCGCCTCCGCGTTGCGGGCGGCGAAGTCCCGCCCCCACTCCGAGGTCCCGGCCTGGAACAGCACCGGGGTGCGCTGCGGCGAGGGCTCGGCGAGGTGCGGCCCGGGGACATCCGGGTAGAACTCGCCGCGGTGGTCGATGTCGTGGATCTTCGCCGGGTCGGCGTAGATGCCGTTCTCGACGTCGCGGATCACCGCGTCGTCCTCCCAACTCCCCTCGAGCAGCTTGTAGACGACCTGCATGTACTCCTCGGCGCGCCGGTAGCGCTCCTCGTGCGAGGGCAGGCCGCCGAAGCCGAGGTTGCGTGCCGCGTCGGGCAGGTAGGAGGTGACGATGTTCCAGCCGACCCGGCCCTTGGTCAGGTGGTCGAGGGTGGAGAGCCGGCGGGCGAAGTTGAACGGCTGCTCCTGCAGCACCGACTGGGTGAAGGCGAAGCCGAGGTTCTCGGTCGCCGCCGCCATCGCCGGGATCAGCAGCGAGGGATCGTTGACCGGCGTCTGCAGGCCCTCTTCGACCGCCGCGTCGCGGCTGCCGCCGTAGGCCGCGTAGGTGCCGACGACATCGGCCAGGAACAGGGCGTCGAACTTGCCCCGGTCGAGGAGCTGCGCCAGCTCGATCCAGGCGTCGAGGTCGGTGTAGTCCATGCTGCGCGAGTCCTCACGCGTCCA
>DATNAG010000109.1:0-35880 GCA_035572835.1 Solirubrobacterales bacterium | reverse complement strand
GATCGCGTCGTGGAGCATCTGCGGGGCGAAGTGGGACGCGAAGGCGTAGGGCAGGCCGAGCGAGGCGGCCAGCTCGGCGCCGAACAGCGAGGACCCGAGGATGTAGAGCGGCACGTGGGTGCCCTTGCCGGGGATCGCGATCACGCCCGACACCGGACTGTTCTCCCCGAGCCATTTCTGCAGCTCGACCACGTCCTGGGGGAAGCGTTCGCCGGCGAGCTCGTCGCGGCGCAGCGCCCGCATCGCGGCGGTGTCGGAGCCGGGGGCGCGGCCGAGGCCGAGGTCGATTCGCCCCGGGTGGAGCTCGGCGAGGGTGCCGAACTGCTCGGCGATCACCAGCGGCGAGTGGTTGGGCAGCATGATGCCGCCGGCGCCGAGCCGGATCGTCTCGGTGTGGGCGGCGATGTGGGCGATCAGGACCGAGGTCGCGGAGCTGGCGATCGAGCGGATGTTGTGGTGCTCGGCGTACCAGATGCGCTCGTAACCAAGGCGCTCCGCGGTCTGGGCGAGGGCGACCGAGCCGGCGAAGCTGTCGGCGATCGACTCGCCCGGCCCGACCGCGGCGAGATCGAGGATCGAAAGGGGGACGTCTGGGCGTGCCGCGGAGTCGGTCATCCCATAAGGATGGCGAACCGGGAGCGCCGGCTCAGATCCCGGCGCCGATCTTGCCCGACCGCGCGTCGGCCCACTCGTCGACGCCGGAGTCGAAGTCGACGATCCGGTCGATCTCGGCCAGTTCCTCGGCGGTGAAGTCGAGGTTGTCGAGCGCGTCGACGTTCTGCTCCACCTGCTGCGCCGAGGAGGCGCCGATCACCAGCGAGGTCATGCGCGGGTCGCGCAGGCTCCAGGCGAGCGCCATCTGCGGCAGCGACTGGCCCCGCTTCTCCGCCAGCCCGTTCAGTTCGCGGATCCGCCCGATCACCTCGTCGTTGATCCAGCTCGAGTCGAAGGCGCCGTAGTCGCTCTGCGTCGCCCGCGACCCCTCCGGGATCCCATCCAGATACCTGCCGGTGAGGAGGCCCTGGGCGAGGACGGTGAAGCCGATCACGCCGACGCCGAGCTCGTCGACCGCGTCGAGCAGCCCCTCGTCCTCGATCCAACGGTTCAGCATCGAGTAGCTCGGCTGGTGGATGAGGAGCGGGGTGCCGAGCTCTTCGAGGATCGCGGCGGCGCGCCGGGTGTGGTCGGCGTCGTAGGAGGAGATGCCGACGTAGAGCGCCTTGCCCTGGCGCACGGCGGTGTCGAGCGCGCCCATCGTCTCCTCCAGCGGGGTCGAGCCGTCGAGCCGATGGGAGTAGAAGATGTCGACGTAGTCGAGGTTCATCCGGGCGAGCGACTGGTCGAGCGAGGAGAGGACGTACTTGCGCCCACCGCCGCCCTGTCCGTAGGGGCCCGGCCACATGTCCCAGCCCGCCTTGGTCGAGATCACCATCTCGTCGCGGTAGGGGCGGAAGTCCTCCTTCATCAGCCGGCCGAAGTTGATCTCGGCGGCGCCGTAGGGAGGCCCGTAGTTGTTGGCGAGGTCGTGGTGGGTGATGCCGAGGTCGAAGGCCCGTCGGGCGATCTCCCGCTGGGTCTCGAATTTGCGGTCGTCGCCGAAGTTGTGCCAATAGCCGAGCGAGAGGACCGGCAGGTCGAGGCCGGAGCGCCCGGTGCGCCGGTAGGCCATCTTGCCGTCGTATCGGTTGGTGTCCGCGTCGTAGGTCATCGCCTCGATTTCTACCCACTAAGCGACCTCGGCACGCCGATTCGGGGCGGGGTGGGGACTTCCGGGGGGAGAGATCGGCGCCTCCGCCGGCTTGGGGCGGCATGGAGCGACGCCCCAAGGTGGACCGAGAGCTGACCGGCGAGCTGGTCGAGGAGGTGCTGCGCACGGCGCTGGCGCTCGAGGACGTGATCTCAGGACTGCTCGACGAGCTGCCCGCGGGCGCCTTCCCTGGCGAGGATCCGGCCCGCGTCCTGATGGAGATGATCGTCGGCAGCGTCCACCCGGCGGCGGCGGTCGCCGGGAACCGCGAGTGCCGCTCCGCGATCGCCCTCGTCGTCGCGATCCGCGAGCGCGTCCTCGCCGACCTTCGCACCGCCGCCGAGCTGGCCAAGGAGCACGACTAGCGTCCCGCCCCGCCGAGTGTTCAGTTGTCCCCACCCTGGTGTGGACAACTGAATACTCGAGACTGGGTAGTGCACTGATATGAAGCGGCAGTGCCCCACTTCACCGCGCAGCCCAGATGACCGCTCGCGACCGGGGAGAGCGCCTGCGACAGGTCGCGCACAGCGTGCGCGAAGGCGACGAGGCCGCGATCGCCCGCGCGGTCGAGGAGCTGAGCCGCCGCCACCGGCTGTTGGCCCCGCTGGCGCTCGCGGTCGGCGGCATCGCGCTGCTCTTCGGCGGCGTCCGGATCCTGCTCACCAACTGGCGCCTCACCCTGATCCAGATCCCGCCCGCGATGTGGATCTGGGCGGCGATGTACGACCTCCGCGCGCACGTCCTGCATGACCGAACCTGGCACGCGATCACCGGACCGATCGTGATCCCGCTCATCATCCTGGTCGCCGCGATCACCATCGGCTGCTTCTTCCTCAACGCGGTGTTCGGCTTCGCGATCACCCAGGAGGGGCGGCCCGAACTGCGTCCGGCGGTCGCCAGAGCGCGCCGCCATCTGCACGCGATCGTCGCCTCCGGGGGCGTCGTCGGCCTCGCCCTGGGAATCACCGTCACCGTGGTGACCCGCGCCGAGGCGCCCTGGTTCTCACTCTGCCTGAGCGTCGTGATCGGGGTGATGATGATCGCCTACGTCGCCGTCCCGGCGCGGCTGATCGGCGTGCGGCAGGGTGGATCGCGGCGGGACCGCCTCTCGGCGAGCATCGTCGGCAGTGCCCTCGGCGCGTTGGTCTCGACGCCCGCCTACCTGCTCGGTCGGATCGGCCTGCTGATGATCGGCTCGCCGCTCCTGCGCCTCCCCGGAATCCTCATCTTCCTGCTCGGCTTCACCCTGCAGGCGGGGGCGACGAGCGCGGTGAAAGCGGTGAAGATGGGGGCGAAGCTGGGGCGAGTGGACCCGGCGCCATTACCTCCGAGGTAATCGGCCGGGCGACGCCGACGCGGGTACGCTGGCGTTGATGCCGTCCCAGACCGCGAGTGCCGTGCCCAGGACCGGTGTCGGCCCGCTGCTGCGCGAGTGGCGGCGACGGCGCCGGCGCAGCCAGCTCGAGCTGGCCTTGGAGGCGGGCGTCTCGGCCCGCCACATCAGCTTCCTCGAGACCGGCCGCTCGAACCCGAGCCGGGAGATGGTCATCGACCTCGCCGCCAACCTGGAGCTGCCCTTGCGCGACCGCAACGAACTTCTGATCGCCGCCGGCTTCGCCCCGGAGTACCGTGAGCTCGCCTACGAGGACCCTGACCTGGAGCCGGTCCGCATGGCGATCGATCAGGTCCTGGCCGCCCACGATCCCTACCCGGCATTGGTCGTCGACCGCCACTGGGAGCTGATCACCGCCAACCGCGGGCTGGGCCTGCTCACGGACGGCGTCGCGCCGCACCTCCTCGAGCCGCCCGCCAACGCGCTCCGCCTCGCCCTCCACCCGGAAGGGCTGCCGCCGCGGATGCTGAACCTCGGCGAGTGGCGCCACCACATCCTCAGCCGGTTGGAGCGACACTGGCGGCTGAGTGGCGACCCGGCGCTGGCGGCGTTGCTCGAGGAGCTGCGCGGCTACCCGGGCGAGGAGGTCGACGAGGCGGCCGTGAGCGCCGACCACGATGTCTTCGTCCCGTTCCGGATGCAGGGGAGGGATGGCGAAGAGCTGACCTTCTTCGGCACGATCGCCACCTTCGGGACGGCGCTCGACGTGACCGTCGCCGAGCTCTCGATCGAGTCGTTCTTCCCCGCCGACGACGTCACCGCCGCCGCCTGCCGCGCCTTCGCGCCGCGCTGATCGCGGCCGGTCGGCGCTTACCTCCCAGGTAATCGACGCGGCTACCCGCGGCGAGCACGATGCTCGTCATGAGAACTCAAGCGAACAAAGCCCGATCCACCGCCCTGACGATGGCCGTGCTGATGGCCGGCACCTTCGTCTTCGTCCTCGACTTCTTCATCGTCAACGTCGCGATCCCCTCGACCCAGGCCGAGCTCGGCGCCACCGACTCGCAGATCCAGCTGGTGGTCGCCACCTACGCGATCGCGATCGCCTCGCTGCTGATCCTCGGCGGCCGGCTCGGCGACCTGCTCGGCCGCCGCCGCGTCTTCATGGCCGGGCTGGGGCTCTTCACCGCCTCCTCGGCCCTCTGTGGCGCGGCGCCCGGGATCGAGATCCTGCTCGTCGGCCGTGTCCTGCAGGGGATCGGCGCCGCGCTCTTCGCCCCGCAGGTGCTCTCGATCATCGGCGTCAGCTTCGACGGCGAGGAGCGGCGCCGCGCCGTCACCACCTACGGCCTGGTGATGGGCTTGGCGGCGGCGGGCGGCCAGCTGATCGGCGGCGCGTTGATCGCCCTCGACCTGCTCGGCCTCGACTGGCGCGCCTGTTACCTGGTCAACGTGCCGATCGGCCTCGGGGCGCTGGCGCTCGCCCCGCGTGCGCTCGTCGAGTCCCGCGCCGAGACGAGGGAGCGGCTTGACATCCCGGGCGCGGCCCTCGCCGGGGCCACCCTGGTGGCGATCGTCCTGCCCCTGGTCGAAGGCCGCCACCAGGGTTGGCCGCTCTGGACCTTCGCCTGTCTTGGCGCCGCCCTCCCGTTGGCCACCGCCTTCGCCCTGCGCCAGCGCCGACTCGCCGCGACCGGCGGCGCCCCACTCGTCCATCCGGAGCTCTTCCGCGAGCGCGCCTTCACCGTCGGCGTCCTCACCTCGGTCGTCTTCTACGCCGGGATGGCCTCGTTCTTCCTCGTCCTCGCGGTGTACCTGCAGGAGGGATGCGGGCTCTCGGCGCTCGACTCGGGACTCGTCTTCACCGCCCTCGCGGCCGGGTACCTGGTCGCCTCCGCGGGTGCCGAAACGCTGGCGCCCCGGTTCGGCCGCCAGGTCCTGGCGGCGGGCGGGATCGTCCGCGCGACGGCGCTCACCGGGCTGGCGCTGACGGTCGGGGCGATCGGCACCGGCGGCTCGCCGCTCCTCCTCGTCCCGGCGCTCGCCGTCGACGGGATCGGCATGGGGCTGCTGACCGCGCCGCTCGTCGCCACCGTGGTCGGCGGGATGGACGCGCGCCACGCGGGCGCCGCCTCGGGGGTGCTCTCGACCGCACAGCAGGTCGGCAACACGATCGGCGTCGCCGTGATCGGGGCGATCTTCTACGGGGCGATCGGACCGCGCGGCGACTACGCGGGTGCCTTCGAGCTCGCCCTGGTCGCGGTCGCCGCCGTCTGTCTCGCCGTCGCCGGCCTGGTGCAGTTGCTGCCGGGGCGGCCGACGGAAGACGCTCGACTGGGGGAGCCCGCGATGAGATGATCGCCGCCGATGAATCGGGGCGATCTGGGCACACGTTTGCGCACCTTGCGCACCGAGCGGGGACTTTCGCTCAGCCAGCTCGAACAGGCCACCGCCATCTCCAGCTCCTTTCTCTCGCTGGTCGAGAGCGGCAAATCCGACATCACGATCAGCCGGCTGGTGCGGCTCGCCGACTTCTTCGACGTCGATCTCGGCGATCTGGTCGAGGGCAGCCGCACCGATCGCCGCCCGCTGGAGGTGATCCGCGACGGCGAGGGCAGCGTCGTCGCCTCCCGCGCCGAGGGCGTCACCGCCCGTTTCCTCGGCCACCAGCGCTGGCAGCTCTCACCGCGGATCAGCGAGTTCGAGCCAGGCGGCGTCTTCGACGTCGGCGAGGGCGAGCGGGCCGCCCGCGAGATGTTCCACCACCGTGAGCTCTTCATCTACATCGTCGCCGGCACCTTCGAGATCACCGCCCACGCCCAGGCCCCGGTGAAGGTCACCCGTGGCGATGCCGTCCTCGTCCGCGACGGCGCCGATCGCGTCGCCAACGTCGGTCGCCGTCCCGGCCGCATCCTGGTCGTCGGCGTCGCCACCGGCGGATAGGAAACAATCATCAGAACCACTTGATTGAGCTTCCCCGAGGTGCTCCACTCGCTGCATGGGAGGGCACGGTGGCTCCAAGCGGTGGGCGGCGATGGCGACTCTGGCGCTCGTCGTGGGGGCGGTCTTGGCCCTGCTGAGCGCGGCAGCCTCGGGAGTCGAAACGCTGCCGGAAAACACCGTCGCACCGACGATCAGTCCGAGCACGCCGATCGAAGGGAAAACGGAGACCGCCACGCAGGGGACCTGGAACGGCAGCCCGACCGCTTACTCCTACGCCTGGTATCGCTGTACCGGAACGGAATCCTGTGTCTCGATCCCGTCGGCGACCAGCTCCACCTACGTGCCTACCGCCATCGATCTCACAAAGACTCTGCGCGTCTCGGTCACCGCCTCCAACACGGTTGGAAGTGCGTCGGCGATCAGTAGCGCAACCTCGATCGTCAAATTCCCCCCTGCTCCTTACTACTGGAGCTCGTGCAAGAAAACGGGAACCGGCATCTACACGAACGCGACCTGCTCGGTAGTCGGGGCGGGAGGCTTCGAATGGAGCAAAATCGCGGCGGCGACGCCTACTGCGTTCACGGCCGCCTCCTCGACCACCTTCACGATGGAACTCGTGATCTTCGGCACCCCCGTGGTGATCGGCTGCACCTCTCAGAGCTCTGAAGGGACGCTCGAAAATCCGAGCGAAGCCAAAACGGGCGTGGTGTCGAGCTCGTCTTTCAAACTCACGGGCTGCGCCATGTCGAAACCGGCCGAATGCAAACTCACCAGTACGAGCCAGACCTTTGAAACGATCCGGGGAAGCGCGGTCGAAGGCGGGGATGGCGCCGCGGTCAAATTCGAACCGGTGGGATCGTCCTTCTTCAAACTCAAAGTGATCAATTGCCCACTCGAAGGCACGTACACGATTGTGGGCAGCTTCGCCGGCATCTTCAATCCCACGTCCTCCTCGCTGGAATTCACCAAAGCGAGTTCAGCGGGTCATTCGGTCATCCTCGAAGGCACGACGAAACTCCAGACCACGGCTGGGGAATCGCTGAAGCTGGCGCCTTAGGTTGCTTGTGCGGAAGTCGCATGCGGCGGGGCGGTCGGTCACGTCGTCTACAAGCCGGACGCGCGACGCGTAACTAGGCTTAGGCGGGTGAGCTCCGCCGACCTTGCCAGGGCGGGCTCCGAAACGGAGCCTGTACTCAACTTCGGCTATTGGCCGGGGGTGCGTCGCGCTGCGCTCGCGCTCTACTTCGTCGGCTTCCTCGTCTGGAGTTACAACTACGGGATCCCGGTCCAGCGGGTGCTGGTGATCGCCTGGGTGTGCGGGGCGCTCGCGTGCGCCTGCCTTGGCCGCCATCCGCGCGAGATGCTGCAGCTGATCATCGACTGGGCGCCGATGGTGATCGTCCTCGGCGCCTACGACATCACCCGTGGGGCCGCCGACAAGCTCGGCATCGGGGTTCACTTCCACACGATGATCGACTTCGACAAAGCGGTGTTCTTCGGCCAGACCCCGACCGAATGGCTGCAGCACCATCTGTACAACCCGAACGAGGTGAGCGGCTGGAACGTCGCCTTCACGCTGATCTACACCAGCTACTTCCTCACCCCGTTCGCGCTCGCCGGCTGGCTCTGGGCACGCGACCGGGCCGCCTACCTGCGCTTCGCCAAGCGGCTCGTATCGCTGGCGATCGCGGGCGTCACCACCTACATCCTCTTCCCGGCCGCGCCGCCCTGGATGGCCGCCGACGAAGGCCTCCTCCACGACGTCGCCAGGACCACCGGGCAGGGGTGGAAGATCATCGGCGTCGGCACCTCGGTCCTCTTCTCCGAAGGCCAGCGCTCGGTCAACCTGGTCGCCGCGGTGCCCTCGCTGCACTCCGCCTTCACGATGTTGGTCGCCCTCTTCCTCTGGGACCGGGTGCGGTGGCGCCGGGCACGGCCGCTGTTGCTGCTCTACCCGGCGGCGATGGGCCTCACCTTGATGGCGACGGGTGAGCACTACTTCTTCGACGTGCTGCTCGGCTGGCTCTACGCCGGTGGGGTGATGGTCGCCTGGTCGGCCTGGGAACGGGCGCGCGCCACCCGATCGAGTCGGGTCGAGGCGGCCGATGGCGCTCAAGCCGCCGAGATTGCATAGTTTCCCTATATGACCTCGTCTTCTCCGCAGCGCGCCGAGGCCATCGACCTGGTCGCGTCGAATCTGCTCGGACGCGCCAACCGGCTCATCCGCGTGCTGATGCGGAGTGGCGAGCATGAGCTCTCGCGGACCGAGGCTGGCGTCCTCTCCACCCTCACCGACGGCCCCCGCCGGATCACCGAGCTCGCCGCCACCGAGGCGCTCGCCCAGCCGACCGTCACCCAGCTGATCGACAAACTCGAAGGTAGGGGTCTCGTCAACCGCGGCCGCTCCGGCGACGACGGCCGCGTCGTCCTGGTCGAGATCACCCCGCCGGGCCGGGAGGAGCTGGAGGCGCTCCGTGCCGATATCCGCGCGAATATGCGCGAGGCGCTCGCAGATCTTCCCGACGCCGAGCTGACAGAGCTGGTCCACGCCGCCGACACCCTCGGCGCCCTGATCGAGAAGCTGCAGCCGCCGCGCGAGGCATGAGCGCCGCCACCAGGACCCGGCTGATGCCGTGGGTCCTGCTCTTCGTGGTGATGGTCACCGGGATCATCTCCTCGCTCGGCGCCCCGCTGATCCCGAGCATCAGCGACGACCTCGGCGTCTCGCTCAGCGCCGCCCAGTGGTCGTTGACGGCGACGCTGCTCGTCGGCGTCGTCTCCTCACCGGTGATGGGCCGGCTCGGCGACGGCCCGCGCCGGCGCGAGGCGCTCCTCGGCGGCCTCGGCGTGGTGACGGCGGGCTGTGTGCTGGCCGCGCTCGCCCCGAGCCTCGCCGTGCTCGTCGCCGGGCGGGCGATGCAGGGGGTCGGCCTCGGCCTGGTGCCGCTGGGGATGGCGAGCGCCCGCGACGAGCTGGCGCCGGAGCGGGTCGCCCCGACGATCGGCCTGCTCTCGGTCGGTGGCGCAGCGGGCGTCGGCGCCGGCTATCCGATCTCCGGCCTGCTCGCCGGGATCGACCTCTCCGCCGCCTTCTGGTTCGGCGCCGTGGTCGCGACGATCGCCTTCGTCCTCTCCTGGATCTTCGTCTCCTCGACCGCGGGGCGCCCACCCGCGACGCTCGACCTCCCCGGCGCCGGCACCCTGACCGTCGGCCTCAGCGCCCTGCTGATCGCGATCGCCGAGGGCAGCCGCTGGGGCTGGGGCGCGACGCAGACGCTCGGCCTCTTCGCTCTGGCCGTCGTCTTCCTGGTGATCTGGGGCGCCCAGCAGCTGCGCACGGCGGAGCCGCTCGTCGACCTGCGCCTGGCCCGCATCCCCGCGGTCCTCAGCGCCGACGTCTGCGCGACCGTGCTCGGGATCGCGATGTACATGTACCTCTCCGGGGTCAGCGAGTTCGTCCAGGCGCCGAGCGCGCTCGGCTATGGCTTCGATTCGACGGTCGTCGTCGCCGGGCTCTGCCTGGTCCCGTTCTCGGTCGTCGGCATGATCGGCGCCCGGATGCTGCCGTTCTCGACCCGGCTGGTCGGCCCTCGCAACCTGCTCCCGGTCGGCTGTCTCACGGTGGCCACGGGCGGCCTCGTCTTCGCCCTCTTCGACCACCATCTCTGGGGAGCGTTCGCGATGATGGCCGTGCTCGGGCTCGGCTACGGGCTCACCTACGCGGCGATCCCGGGGATCATCGTCCGCGCCGTGCCGGAATCGGAGACCGGTTCCGCGACCGGCTTCTACCAGGTGGTCCGCTACATCGGCTTCTCGATCGGCAGCGCCCTGGCCGCCTCGGTGCTCGCCGCCGAGACGCCGGCGGGCAGCCGGCTCCCTGACCTCGCCGGATACACGACCGTGATCTGGATCGGGATCGCGATCTGTGTCGTCGCCGCGCTCATCGCCTGGGCGATGCCGGCCGGCTCCGACGACGGTCGTGAGCTCGACGCGGCCGAGCGCCGCCGCGAGGAGGAGGACGCCGAGCTGGCGAGCGCCGGGCTGCCCGGGGTGCCGCCCACCTAGTCAAATGGGCGCCTACCGCAAAGTCTTCGCCGCGCCGCGGGTGCGGCCGCTGCTCTTCGCCGCGCTGCTCGCGCGGATGCCGATCGGCATGGGCGCGGTCGGGCTGATCCTCTTCGTCCACGGCGAGACCGGCTCGTTCGGCAGCGCCGGCATCGTCACCGGTGCCTTCACGATCGGGATCGGCGTCACCGGGCCGATCCTCGCCCGCCTGATCGACCGCCGCGGCACCCGGCCGGTGATCATCCCGGCGGCACTGGTCACCGCCACCGGCCTGGTCGTCGTCGTCGCGCTGGGGGAGGCGGGCGCCGGGACCGTTCCGCTTGTCGTCGCGGCTTCGATCGCCGGCGCCGGGACGCCGCCGGTCGGTGGCGTGCTGCGCCAGCATTGGCCGCAGCTGGTGCCGGCGGGGGACCTGGAAACGGCCTACGCGCTCGACGCGGTCAGCGTGGAGCTGATCTTCGTCACCGGGCCGCTGCTGGCGGGGATCCTGGCGGCGACGGCGGGCCCCGCTGTCGGGCTGCTGGTCGCGGCCGGGCTCGGCGCGGCGGGGACGATCGCCTTCGACCGCCTGCTCACCCTCCCGCCCGGCGGCGATCCCGACGCCGAGCGCCACTGGCTCGGCGCGATGCGCTCGCCGACCCTTGCCGTGCTCGTCTTCGCCGGGCTGCCGCTCGGCGGCTGCTTCGGCGCCCTCGACGTGACCCTCCCTGCCTTCGGTGCCCACTACAGCACCTCGGCGCTGGGCGGCCCGCTGACCGCGGTCCTGGCCACCGGCTCGGCGCTCGGCGGGATCGCCTACGGCGCCCGCCCCGCCGTCTTCGGCCCGCCGCAGCGCGCGGTGGTGAAGCTCGGCGCCCTGATGGTCCTCACCTGCCTGCCGCTCGCCTTCGCCACCGCGGTGCCGGAGATGTTCGTCTTCGCCGCCCTCGCCGGGCTCTGCATCGCCCCGCAGATCACCGTCCGCAACAACCTGGCGAACGCCAGCCTCGCCGCGGGCACCGTCGCCGAGGCCTTCACCTGGCTCTCGCTCGCCTCGACGATCGGGGCGAGCGCCGGCGCCGCCGCGGTCGGCCCCCTGGTCGAGGCCCTGGGCTGGCGGGCGGGGGCGATCTGCGCGGCGCTCCTGCCGGGAGTGGCGACCGCGGTGCTCTTCCTGCGCCGCGACCTGCTCGCCTCGAATGCGACTTTGACCCTGCCAGGGCAAGGTCAACGTCGAGCGGACTAGCCCTCCACCGGTTCGCTGGCGAGGAAGTCCAGCACCCGGGTCCAGGCGTCGTTCGATGCTTCCGCGAACTCCTCCTGCTTGCGGTCGAAGAAGGAGTGGGGGGCGCCGGGATAGGTGACGATCTCGTGGTCGACGCCTGCCCGCTCGAGCCCGGCGTCGAAGGCGGCGACGTCGGCCAGCGGGATATTCGGGTCCTCGCCGCCGAAAAGTCCCAGCACCGGCAGCTTGATCTGGTCTGAGTTCTCGACCAGGTTCGGCCGGTTCGGCCGGTCCTTGTTGTCGAGGGCGCCGTAGAAGCCGACCACCGCGTCGAGCCCGAGGTTCTCGGCGGATCCGGCCCAGAACGCGTGGCCGCCACCGAAGCAGAAGCCGACCGCGGCGAACTGGCTCGCCCCGGTGCGCTCGCCGAGCGCCGCCCGCGCCGCGGCGAGGTCGGTCTGCACGCCCTCGACCGTGGTCGCGGCGACGTGCGGTTTCCAGTCGAAGCCCTCGTCGCGCTCCTCGGCCCCGGCGGTGCGGCCGAAGTAATCGAAGGCGATCGCGTGGTGCCCGGCCGCGGCGAAGCGCTCGGCCAGCTCGACGTAGAAGCGGTAGAGGCCGCGCACGTCGGGGAGGATCACGACCCCCGGGCCGCTCGGTTCAGGAGACTCGGCCAGCGCGGCGGCGAATCGGTTGCCGTCGCCCCCGGTGAGGATCAGCGGCTCGGCGGCGGCGCCGCCGCCGATCACGGTACGGCCGTCGGGCAGCTCAGGCGGTCGGGCATCGAACTCGAAGCACATGAGGTTCCTCTCGTTGACAGGCGGGGACGAGGCCGCGAGGATCGGTTCATGTCCGAGACTCTCAAAGTCGAACCGTCGGCCTCGCTGGGCTCCTCGTTCGCCGAGGCGCTGGCGAGGAAGGACTTCGACCGGATCGGTGATCTGCTGCACCCGGAGATCGACTTCCGCGGCCTCACCCCGCGGCGGAACTGGGTGGCAGGCGACCCCGATGCGGTGATCGGCTCGGTGCTCCGCCAATGGTTCGAGGACTCCGACGAGATCGAAGAGCTCGTGCGGGTTGAGACCGACGTCGTCGCCGATCGCGAACGGGTCGCCTACCGCTTTCGCGTGCGCAATCCGGAAGGCCTCTTCCTGGTCGAGCAGCAGGTCTACCTCAGCGAGCGCGACGGCCGAATCGGCTGGATGCGCACGCTCTGCTCCGGCTACCGGCCGATCGAGGAGGGCTGAGCCGATGGCCGACGTCGCCGCCGCCAACCAGGAGGCGACCGACGCCTGGAGCGGCCCGCTCTTCGAGCGCTTCGTCCGCTTCCGCCCCTACGTCGCCGAAGGGCTCGGCGCCCACGGCGAGGTCGCGATGGCGGCCCACCCGCCGCGACCCGGCGACCGCGTCCTCGACATCGGCTGCGGCTTCGGCGACACCACGCGCCGACTGGCCGAGCTGGTCGGCGACGGCGAGGTGGTCGGGATCGACGTCTCCGAGCCCTTCGTCGACCTCGCCCGCGAGGAGGCCGCGGCGGCGGGCGTCGCCAACGTCTCCTACCGGCTCGGCGACGTGCAGATCGCCGATCTCGGCGGCCCCTACGACTACGTCTTCTCGCGCATGGGGGTGATGTTCTTCGCCAACCCGGTGCAGGCGCTGCGCAACATGCGGGCGGCGATGCGGCCGGGCGGGCGGCTCTGCATGGTCGTCTGGCGGCGCAAGCTCGACAACCCCTGGGTCCTGGAGGCCGAGCAGGTGGTCGAACAGTACCTCGACCACCCCGAGGAGACCGACGAGCCGACCTGCGGGCCAGGGCCGTTCTCGATGGCCAACGCCGACACGATCTCCGAGCAGTTGGCGATCGCCGGGTTCGAGGCGATCGAGCTGCGCCGCAACGACCTACCGATGCCGATGGGGTCGCTCGACGAAGCGGTGGACATGACGATGGCGATCGGCCCCGCCGGCGAGGTGTTGCGGCTGTGGGGCGATCGGGCGGAGGAGATCCGCCCACGGATCGCCAGCGAGATCCGCGCCGCCCTCGAGCAGTTCGAGACCGCTGACGGCGTCCGTGCGCCGGCCTCGACCTGGATCATCTCGGCGACGGCCTGAGGGGGACGGGGTCGGGGGACCCCTTCTCTCACAACAGCGGGGAGGTTCGTTCAGGGGTCCCCCGACCCCGTCCTCACGCGGCGCTTTCAGTGGCTGCGAGTGCGTAAGCCGCACGCAGGCCGTCGGCGAAGGCGCGGACTGCATTCAGCTCACTCGGGTTCGCGGCCCCGCCGACGATTCGGTGAGGGATCTCGAGCCGCTCGAGCAGCAGGCGCAGGTCGTCGCGGCGTTCCTGCCCCGCGGCGATGACCACGCGGTCGGCGGCGATCGTCTCCACGGTCCCGTCCTCGAGCTCGATCTCGATCCCCTCGGGGATGATCCGGCGATACGAGAGCCCGGTGCGCGTCTCGACCCCGGCGTGCCTCAGCGCGTCGAGCCAGACCCAGCGGGTCGTGATCCCGATCCCGCTCCCGACCCGTCCCGAACGCCGCATGACCGTCACCTGGGGCGAGCCCCCATTGCTCAACTCCGTTGCGTGGTTCGAAACTTCGGCCATGGCGAAGTTTCGAACCCCGCTAGGGATCGCAACCTTGTACCGCGCGTAGAACCCTTGCCTGTCCTCAGCCGCATGCGTCAAGAAATGCGCCAGGTCGACGCCGATGCCGCCCGCCCCGACGATCGCGACCGACCCGGCATCGGCGAGGCCCGACTCGAAGGCGGTGGCGTAGTCGAGGACGTGGGGGAGGTCGGAGCCCGGGATGTCGACAGCCCGGGGGTGGACGCCGGTGGCGAGGACGACACCGACGCAACCGGCGATCGCCTCGGCGTCGTCCTCGCCAAGTTCGCGCCCGAGGTGAAGATGAACGCCGAGCCGACGGAGCTCGGACTCGAAGTAGGAGATCGTCGCCCCGTAGTCCTCCTTCCCGGGGACCAGGCGCGCCCAACGGAACTGGCCTCCGAGCTCCTCCCGCGCCTCATAGAGGTGAACCTCCCCGCCGAGCGTGGCGAGCACCCGCGCCGCCTCCAACCCCGCGGGCCCGCCACCGATCACGATGAACCGCCCCGAACCAGACCCGGGGGTGACGGGGAAATCGACCTCGTAGCCGGAGCGTGGGTTCACCAGGCACGACACGTGCCCACCGACCAGGGACCGATCGATGCACGCCTGGTCGCAGCTGATGCACACGTTCACCACGCCGCCGCCACGACCCTTCTCCACGATCCGAGGATCTGCCAGGAACGGCCGTGACATCGAGACCAGATCGACCCCGCCCCCCGCAAGTACCGCCTCCGCGTCCTCGAGCCGATTCACCCTGTTCCCCGCGATCACCGGCACCGCTGCCATAGCCGCCGTAGTGGCGGCGGTACCGGTGATCACCGTGCCATCCCCCGTCCCTTGCCGAGCGATCGCCCCCTTCAATCCTTCCGCCCACGGGACGAACGCCCCCGCGGGCACCGCCCCCTGCACGGTCGGCACCGGCGCTTCATGCCACCCGACCCCGATGTTCAACGCATCGACCCCGGCGCTCACGAGTCCACGCGCGAACGCCTCGACCTCCTCCCAGGGCCGCGACTCCGGCATCAACTCCGCCCCGGTCATCCGGAACAGGACCGGGAACCCGTCGCCGACCGCCTCCCGCACCGCGCTCGCGACCTCGATCCCGAAGCGCATCCGTCCCTCGGCGTCGCCACCCCAGGAGTCGTCGCGCTTGTTCGTCACGGGGGAGAGGAACTGGTCGACGAGGTAGCCCTCTGACCCCATCACCTCGACCGCCGCGAAGCCGAGCTCCCGCGCCAGCCGCGCCCCGGCCGCGAACTGCGCGACCACCTCCCAGACCTCGTCCTCGCCAAGCTCCCGCGGCTCGACCCGCGACACCCGGCTCGGCACCGCCGAGGGCGCGACGACCTCGCCCGGCGAGTCGCCCAGGGCGTAGCGCCCGGCGTGGAAGAGCTGCAGCGCGATCCGCGCCTCGGTTCCCTCGGTCGCGCCCGCGACTTCTGCCAGCGCCCGCTTCGCCGACCCTGCGGTCGACCTGGCGTCCGCTCCCTCCGGCGCGGTCGACCCTAGGTCCGGATACCGGGCCTTAGGTCGACCGCGCCCGGGGGGCTCGGCCAGGATCCCGTAGCTGCCGTCCGCCGCGCCGTCGGCGGATACCGCCCAACCCCCCGTCACGATCAGTCCGGCGCCGCCCAGTGCGCGCTCCCGGTAGAACGCCGCCAGCCGCTCGCCCGCGTCGTCGCGTCCCTCCAGCCCGAGGTGCATCGAGCCCATCACGATCCGGTGCGGGAGTCGCAGCCCGCCGATCTCGACCGGGGTGAAGACGTGGCCGAGCGTGGCGCCCGGCTCAGCCATCGGACGCGGCGCCCGCGTCCCGTTCCGGCAGCCGCAGCGCCTCACCGGCGTCGTCGAAGAACGGCGGCGCGATCACGGTCAGCCCGCCGTCGACGACCAGCGACTGGCCGGTGATGTACTCGGAGCGCGGTTCGAGCAGGAACTCGACCGTGTCGGCGACCTCCTTCACCGTGCCCATCCGCCCCTTCGGGACCTTCGGCAGCACCTTCTCGTGCAGGTCCGGCATCCCGTCGACGCCGTAGAAGTAGGCGCTCGAGTCGCTCTCGATGATGCCGCCATTGACTGCGTTGACGTTGATCCCGAGCGGCGCGAACTCGACCGCCATGTAGCGCACGTAGGCCTCCAGCGCCGCCTTCGCGGCGCCGAGGTTGGCGTAGGTCGGGTAGGCGCGGATCGAGCCGTAGCTCGACAGCGTCACGATCCGCCCGCCGTCGCTCATCAGGTCGACCGCCCGCTGCGCCCCGAGCACGAAGGAGCGGATGTTCATCGCGTAGGAGCGGTCGAGGTGGTGCAGCTTCAGGTCCTTGATCAGCTTGAAGCTCGACGCCGCCGCGTTGTCGACGAAGTAGTCGAGCTTGCCGAACTCCTCGCGCGCCGCGTCGAAGAGGCGGTCGATGTCCTCCGGGGACTCCATGTCGGCCTGCACCGCGATCGCCCGCCCGCCGCGCTCCCGCACGCCGGCGACGACCTCATCCGCCAGGTCCTCGTTGACCTTGTAGTTGACGACCACCGAGCCGCCCTGGTCGGCCAGCGACAGCGCCAGCGTGCGGCCGATGCCGCGCGAGCTGCCGGTGATCAGCGCGACCTTGTCGGCCGCGTACCGCGCGTCGGTCGCCATCAGCCGAGTTCCCGCTCGGCGATCGAGGCGTGGACGGGGGCGAAGACCTCGCGGGCGATGATCGTCTTCTGGATCTCGTTGGTGCCCTCCTCGAAGCGCTGCGCCCGCGCGTCGCGGTAGACCCGCTCGATCGGGGAAGAGGCCCAGAAGCCGATCCCGCCATGGGCCTGCAGCGCCTTGTCGGTGACCCGGCCGAGCATGTCGACGGCGGTCAACTTGGCCATCGAGGAGAGGACCGGGGCGTCGGCGGCGCCCGCCTCCCAACGCCGGGCCGCGTGCAACACCAGCTGGCGCGAGGCTTCGATGTCGGCGGCGTTCTCGGCCAGGGCGAAGGAGATCGCCTGGCGCTGGGAGAGCGGTTTGCCGAAGGTGACCCGCTGCGCGGCGTGCTCGGCGGCGAGCTCCTGGGCCCGACGCGCCAGCCCGACGCAGGTCATCGCGACCGCGATCCGGCTCGGGGTGAGGAAGCCGCCGAAGGCGACCTGCAGCCCCGCGCCCTCCTCGCCGAGGGTGTCGGTCACCGGCACCGGCGCGCGGTCGAAGACCAGGTGCGCATGGTCGGTCCCGCGCACCCCGAGCGACTCGCCCATGTCCTCGACCTGCACGTTCGGCGTCTCGCGGTCGACCAGCAGCGCCACCGTCCCGTCCGCGCCCTTCGTCCCCGCCAGCCGCGCGAACAGCAGCCAGCGGTCGCAGCTGACGCCGAAGGTGATCAGGTGCTTCTCGCCGGAGAGGTAGTAGGTGTCGCCCTCGCGCTCGACCTCGCAGCGCAGGTCGGCGCCGGTCCCGGCGGTCGGCTCGGTCAGGGTGAAGGCGACGGTGAGATCGCCGGTCACCGCCGGCATCACGTAGTCGCGCCGCTGCTCCTCGGTCGCGAACTGGTCGACCGAGCGCCACACCCCGTTGGCGACGTGGACGATCATCCGCAGCGACGCGTGCGACATCGCGAAGAGCTCCAGCAGCTCCAGATAACGGGAGATGGGGATGCCGCGCCCGCCGTACTCGACCGGCCCGGCGAGCGAGAGGTAGCCGCGCTCCTTCAGCTCGACCCGCAGCGCCGCCGGCACCGCCCGCTCGGCCTCGATCCGCCGCGTCCACTCCTCGCCCTCGTTCGCGACGTAGGCGGCGATCTCCGCCTTCAGCTCCTCGAAGCCCGACTCGTCGAACGTCTCGGGCAGGGGGATCGCGGCTTGCGGGGTCATCGCACGGGCTCCTTGTCGGTCTCGGTCGGTTGCGGCTCCTCCGGCCGGAGCCCCTTCGCCCGCTCGCGCAGGACGAACTTCTGGATCTTTCCACTCGGCGTGCGAGGCATCTCGTCGAGCGTCTCGACCCGCTCCGGCCAATAATGCTTCGACATCTCCTGCGCGTCGAGCCACTCGCGCACCGCAGCGAGGCCGAACTCCCCGGCGAAGTCGGGATCGCGGACGACGAAGGCGCAGGCGCGCTCGCCGAGCCGCTCGTCGGGCATCGCCACGATCGCCACCTCGGCCACCGCCGGGTGCTCGTGCAGCAGCTGCTCGATCTCGGCGACGGGGACCTTCTCGCCGCCCCGGTTGATGATGTCCTTGACCCTCCCGGTCAGCCGCAGGTAGCCGTCGCCGTCGATCGTCGCCAGGTCGCCGGTCCGGTACCAGCCGTCGGCGGTCATCGCGGCGGCGGTCAGGTCGGGACGGTCGAGGTACTCCTCGAAGAGGCAGCGCGAGGTGACCTGGAAGTTGCCCTCCTCGCCGGGGCCGAGCACCTCGTCCTCGTCGTCGACGATCCGGATCCGGGTGCCGGCCAGGGCGCGGCCGTCGGTGCCCCAGACCTTCGCCGGGTCGTCGCCGGGGGCGGCGAGCGCGCCGAGACAGGACTCGGTCGAGCCCCAGGCGCCGCAGACCGAGGCCGAGAGGACGCTCGTCGCCCGCTCGGCGAGCGCCCGCGGCACGGCGGCGCCGGTGACGACGAAGATCCGCAGCGCCGGCGGCGCCGGCTCCTCGCCTGCCTCGACCACCCGCACCAGGTCGGCGAGGAACGGCGTCGCCGCCTGCACGAAGGTGCCGTCCCATTCGCGCAGCGCCTGGGCGCCACGGCGCGCGTCCCAGACGTCCTGGATGACCTGGGTCGAGCCGAGCGCGAAGCTCAGCCACATCCCGTAGAGCAGCCCGGTCTGATGGGCGAGCGGCGTGGGGATGAAGATCGTGTCGTCGCGACCGAGGCCGAGGTGCTCGACCTCCATCATCGCGGCGCGGGTGAGGGCGTCATAGCGGTGGAGCACGCCCTTCGGCTCGCCGGTCGAGCCGGAGGTGAAGAAGAGCTGTGAGAGGGCCGTCGGGCCCGGTTTGCGGGCGACGATCGCCTCCGTGTCCGGCTCCTGCCCGGCGACCGCCGTGGCGAAGTCGTGCCACCGCGCGCCGTCGGTCTCGGGGAGCGCCGGGGCGCCGTCGCGGCCGACCACGAGCACGTGCTCGACCGGGAGCGGCCCGGCGCCGTTCGCCCCCGCCAACATCGTCGCCGCCTCCTCGGCGTGCCTCCGCCCGCGGAACTCCTCGGCGACGACCAGCACCCGCGCCTTCGAGCGCCGCAGGGCGAAGCCGATCTCCCGCTCGCGGAAGATCGGCATCAGCGCGCAGCAGATCGCCCCGATCTTCATGCAGGCCAGCGTCAGGATCACGAACTCGCCCCAGTTGGGCAGCTGGTAGGCGACCGTCTCGCCCGGCTCGACCCCGAGCTCGAGCAGCAGCGCCGCCGCCCTGTCGGCCTCGCGGTCGAGCTCCTCCCAGGTCCACACCCGGGTGCCGCCCGCCCGCACGTCGACCACCGCGTCCTCGCCCGGCCGCTCGCGCGCCCAGCGCCCGACCCAGTCGACGATCGAGATCTCCGCCGCCTGGTCGATCGCGATCGACTCCACCGCCCGCTGCCCGCCCGCGCCCGCCCCGGTCGCGATCGCGACGCCCGCGGCGGAGCGCTCGCGGTCGTCCTCGATCGAGAGGTCGAGCCCGATCGCCCGCATGTCGTCGAGGAAGCCGGGATAGGAGATGCGGAAGGCGTTCGGGTAGGTCAGCGAGCTTTCGCCGCGCGCCCGCGAGGCGGCCACGGTCAGCGCCATGTGCACCCGGTGGTCGTTGAAGCTGGAGAGGGGGGAGCCGGTCAGCTCGCCGGCGATCCCGCGCACCACCAGCTCGTCGCCCTGCTCTTCGACGTCGCCGCCCATGCGGTTCAGCTGCAGCATCGAGACGACCCGGTCGGACTCCTTCAGGCGCACGTGGGCGACGTTGGAGAAGCGGGTCTCGCCCTCGGCGAACTGGCCCATGGTGGAGAGCACCGGCAGCATGTCGGGCATCGGCCGGCAGTCGATCTCGACCCCGCGCAGGCGCACCCCGTCGTGGCGCACCCGCATCCCGCCCGCGGCCGGGTCGAGCTCCATCGGCAGGCCCATCTCCGACACCACGTCGAGGAAGTGGGCCTCGGGATGGTCGACCCTGGTGCCGTCGATCTCACCGACGCCCTTGAAGAAGACGTCGGCGGGGTGGATCGAGGTGGCGGCGAGGCCGAAGGCCAGCGAGCCGATGTCGGGCGGCAGGGTGATCTCGGCCGCTCGCGCGGTCTGGTTGCCTTCGATCTCGAAGCGACGCCAGTCGTCGGCGACGCCGACCTCGAGGCCGAAGTCGCGCATCATGTTCACGGTCAGCTCGACGTAGGGCTGCTCGTTCAGCGTGCCCTCGACCTCGATCGTTGTCGGGCCGCTCGCGAACGGCGCCACGATCAAGAGCCCCGAGATCCACTGCGAGAGCGTCCCCGCGATCGACACCTTGCCGCCCCGTGGGCGCCGCGGCTGGACCGTGATCGGCGGCGTGGCGTTGGCCGAGGAGAGCTCGATCCCCATCGATCCGAGCGCCTCGAGCAGCGGTCCGACCGGGCGCCGCTGGAAGTACTTCTGGCCGGTGATCGTGACCGGCGCGTCGGCCAGCGAGGCGAGTCCGATCATGAAGTAGAGCGTGGTCCCGGAGGAGCCGACCGAGACGGTGTCGCGGAGCGGCCGGTAGGGGAGCCCGCCGCGCACCAGGAAGCCCTCGGCGGTCTGCTCGATCGCGGTCCCGAGGCCGGTCAGCACCTCGATCGTCGACTGCACGTGGCGCGCCGCCACGCCGCCCTTGATCCGGCTCTCGCCCTCGGCCAGCGACGCCAGCATCAGTGCCCTGTGGGCGTGGTACTTGGACGCGGGGACCGAGATCGCACCTTCGAGGCGTCCCGAGGTATCCCGAACATAAAGATGCACTGCCCGAGACCGTATATGTGGGGCCAGTCGCCAGGCGGCGCGGCGTACCCCGATCAGGCGGTCCGCGGCGCGGCCTCAGGCACCAAACAGCGATAATCGGTTTCCGTGAACGCTCGGTGCCGTCCGCAGTGAACCAGGCAGGGGACCCGGTCGTCACCGGGCTGGGGGCGCTCACCCCGGTGGGCCTCGATGCGCCGTCGACCTGGAAGGCGCTTGTCGCCGGGCAATCGGGGATCGGTCCGATCACCCAGTTCGACGCCTCCGGGCTGGCGACCCGGATCGCCGGCGAGGTGACCGGATTCGACCCGGTGGAGACGCTGGGGGCGAAGCGGGCGCACCGCAGCGCCCGGTTCTCGCAGCTGGCGATCGCGGCCTCGCGCGAGGCGGTGGCCGACGCGGGCCTCGACGTGGCGGCCGAGTCCGACCGGATCGGGGTCGCGATCGGCAGCGCCGTGGCCGGGACCCCGGAGACCGAGCGCAACGTGCGGGCCCTGCTCGAGGAGGGCCCGCGGGCGGTCAGCCCCTTCTACGTCGCCTCGACGATCTTGAACATGGCGAGCTGCGAGGTGGCGATCGACCTCGGCGCCCACGGACCGGTCACCGCCAGCTCGCTGGCCTGCGCGACCGGCACCTACGCGGTGCTGGAGGCGCGGCGGCTGATCATGAGCGGCGAGGCCGACGTGGTGATCGCCGGTGGGGCGGACGCCGGGATCAACGAAGCGGTCTTCGCCGGGCTCTCCAACATGGGCCCGCTCTCGGAGAACAACGAGGACCCGGCCGGGGCGAGTCGCCCCTTCGATTCCGATCGCGACGGCTTCGTCTTCGGCGAGGGCGCGGTGGTGATGGTGATCGAGTCGGCCGCGCACGCGGCGGCCCGCGGGGCCACCTCCTACGGCTCGGTCGCCGGCGGCGCCCTCACCTCGGACGCCTTCCACATGAGCGCCCCGGAGCCGAGCGGCGACTACGCGGCGGGGGCGATCCGCCTCGCCCTGGAGCGGGCCGGCATCGCTCCGGAGGAAGTCGGCTACATCTGCGCCCACGGCACCGCGACCCGCGCCAATGACGCCTCCGAGAGCCGCGCCATCCGCGCCGCCCTCGGCGACGCCACCGACAACATCCCGGTCAGCTCGCCGAAGTCGATGGTCGGTCACCTGATCGCGGCGGCCGGAGCGCTCGCCGGCATGGTCTGCCTGCTCTCGATGCGCGACGGCGTGATCCCGCCGACGATCAACCTCGCCAACCCGGACCCCGAGTGCGACCTCGACCACGTCGCCCTCACCGCTCGCCAGGCGACCCCCTCCGCCGCGATCGCCAACGCCTTCGGCTTCGGCGGCCAGAACTGCGTCGTCGCCTTCCGCCGCGTCGACTAGCTGCCGAGCCGCGGCAGCTCGGGGGGATCCGTCACCTCGAATCTCCCGGCCCCGTCCACGGCGGACCTCCAGCTGATGCCCTCGAGCAATGTCGGCACCGGAACCTCCAGGGCGCCCGCCAGCTTCACCAGGGTGTCGAGGCGGGGAAGCCGCTGCCCACTCTCGAACAGGCTGATCTGGGTGCGGTGGATCGCGCCGCGGTCGGCGACGTTTTCCTGACTCAGCTTTCGAGCCTGCCGAACCCGCAGGAGGTTCTCCCCAAACCGTTCCGAGACGTCCATTTCCGGACCTTTTTCTGCCCAATAGCGACCCTCTACAGATAACGACCAGACGATCTTCCCATGCGCGGACAAAACGTTTCAATTCGTTTACTATGTCTCCGCGATGGCTCGGGCATGGGAGGCTGAGATGGAGATGCGGGAGCGCCGACTGCTGCTCCGCGAGCGCCGTCGAATCGCCCGTCAGGAACAGGTCCTGAACCGCATCGAGATGGCGAGGCGCGTCCTCGTCGTGCTCGCCCTGATGGCGGTGCTCGCCGACCTCGCCCCGCGTTGACCCACGGCGGGGTCCCTGGCCACGAGGTACTTATTCGGCACTTGACTGGCTCCGACCGGTCGTCCAGCCTTCTCGGCCCTTGGCACGACGACGCGACATCCGATGGCGGGGCAGGACCGGGCAGGCGATCTGCGTCGGCCTCCTGATCGGCTTCTTCCTCGCGGCCTTCGCCCCGCGCGCGTCGGCGCTCGACGAAACGGACTGGCTCGGCCGGATCAACGAAGTCCGGGCCGCCTCCGGCGTGGCCCCGGTGGCCGACGAACCGGTCTGGAGCGCGGGGATCCTCGCGCATCTCGAATACGAGGCCAAAACCCCGTCCAGCTACTTCACCGGGGAGTACCAGAGCGCCCACACCGAGAACCCGGCGAGCCCGTACTACACCGAAGCGGGCGCCAAGGAGGCGGCAAGCAGCGACCTCGGCAACGGCGCCACCAACGTCGCGGCGATCGACCAGTGGCTCGGCGCGCCGTTCCACGCGATCGGGATGCTGCGGCCGACCCTGACGAAGGTGGCGTTCGCGCGCAACGCCGGTGGCGGCGCCGGGCTCGACGTGATCAGCGGGCTGGGGGATTGGTGGTCTGCCACTCCTCAGCAGATCCTCTTCCCGGGGCCCGGCAGCACCATCGACCTCTCCCGCTTCCTCGGCGAGCTGCCGACGCCGATCGAGACCTGCGAAGCCCAGCATCCGGGAGCCGACTACGACTCCCCGAGTCTGCCGCTGATCGCCCTGCTCACCGAATCGCCGTCGGCGGAGCTCAGCGCGACGCTCACCCGCCCGGACGGCAGCAAGGTGGCGAGCACCGGGCCGGACCTCTGCGTCGTCACCGAACACGACTTCGTCACCACCGATTCGATCTACGGGCCGACCGGCCGTTCGATCCTCTCCTCGGACCGCGCCGTCTTCGTCATCGCCCGTGAACCGCTGGTCGAGGGGACCTACTCGGTGGACATCGCCCAGCCCGGTCGACCGGACGTGGCCTGGTCCTTCCAGAGCAGGCCGCCGCCGGAACCGGTGACGAGGTCGATCGGCCTCCGGATCCTCGTCCACGGATCGACCGCGCGGATCCACCCGACCGGCCCGTACAAGGCGTTCCTCGGCAAGCCGGTGAAGGTGACGCTCCGGCGCCAGTGGGTGCCGTGCGCGCTGATCCTGCACGCGTCCCGCTGCACCTGGGTCCCGAAAGGCCGGCCGGAATACCGTCACCTCCGCTTTTCGAGGTCGATGACCGTCCGCTTCCGCCGACCCGGCGCCTGGGAAAAGTTGGGGATCGACGTCCGGGCGCCGGAACTGGTCATCGGCCTCACCACCTACACGCCACCGATGGCCTCGACCACGCTGATCGGGCCCAAGCCACGCCACGCGGCCCGCTGACGCCGCTAGAGCTTGCGTTCGTAGACCCTGTACCTCTTCACCACGCGGCCGTTCATCGCTTCGAGGCCGGAGTTCATCGCGTGGTTGGTCTCGAGGATGAAGCCGGCCTCGCCGTGTTTGAGGCGGGTGCGGGCGGCGGCTTCGAAATGTTCGACGTAGAGGAGGGCGGCGACGCCGGTGTGCTGCCACTCGGGCTTGACGCCGAGGAAGCCGACGCGGAGCCGGTCGGTGGTGCGGTTGCGCATCAGGAAGTCCCACCAGCCGTGGGGTAAGAGCTTGCCGCCCATGCGTTTCTGCATCTGGTTGGCGTCCATGACGGTGATCGCCATCGCGATCGTCTCGCCGTCTTTTTCGGCGACCATGAACCATTCCGGCACGAAGACCAGCTGGAGATCGAAGGCGTAGGCGTCGAGGTCCTCCTTCGAGTAGGGGACGAAGCCCCAGTTCTCCGACCAGGCCGAGTTGTAGACCTCGGCGAACCTGTCGAGGTCCTTGCGCAGCGAGCGGCGGGTCATCTTGCGCACCTCGACGCCGTACTTCTCGCGACAGCGTTTCGCCAGCTTCTCGATGATCGGCTTCATCGAGGCGCGATCGTCGATCGAGAGCTTCCACGAGAGCAGGTCCATCGCCTTCTCCAGCCCGACCTCCTCGCAGCGCCGCTGGTAGTAGGGCGGGTGCCAGTTCTGGCGGATCAGGGGTTCGAGCTCGAACCCCTCGATCAGGACCCCGGCGTCGTCGTTCAGCGAGAAGTCCATCGGCCCCAGCATCTGGTCGCAGCCGCGTGCCCGCAGCCACGCTTCCGCGGTCCCCAGCAGCGCCCGCAGGATCTCCGCGTCGTCCTCGAACTCGAGGAAGCCGAACATCCCGGTCCGACCGCCGTGGAACTGGTTGTAGGCGAAGTCGATCTGGGCGGTGATCCGGCCGACCACGCGGCCGTCGCGGCGGGCGAGGAAGTACTCGGCCTCGCCGTGCTTGAAGTAGGGGTTGAGCTTCCGGCTCAGGAAGAGGCGCCGCTCGAGCTTGAGCGGCGTCACCCAAGGCGTCCCCTGGTGCAGGCGGAAGGGCAGGTCGACGAATTCGCCGATCGCGCGACGGCCCTCAACGGTGGTGATCTCGACCGCCACGGCCGCGAAACCTACGTGAACTTCGCTTCGACTTCCACGAGGAAGGCGTCGAAAAGACGTTCGAAGGCGTCGCCGTCGAGGCTGATTTCCTCGCCTTCCTCGAAGCCCAGCACCGAGCTGTCCGGGGTCAGCTTGATCCCCTTCGGGATCACCACCACCGAGCCGTTCTCGGTCACCGAGGCGGCCAGCACCCGGACCTCGTTCAGCGGGTTGCCGTCGCGCCCTTCGAGCTTCGGGTTGCGCAGCTCGAACCAGCGGTCGAGCGCCGGCAGCAGCTGGTTCCAGGCCGCCGACCCGGCCCCGACCCGACGCAGCTCCTCGACCGCCGCCCCGACCGACTCGCGGCAGGCGGCGACGTAGTGACGGTCGTATCCGGTGCGGAGCAGCATCGGCGACACGGTATCGCTCTCAAGCCATCCACCGACGAGGCCGATCAATGGGTCGATGAGCGTCGAACCAGCGCCCTCGAGCCGCATCGCCACCGCCAGCCGCCGCTTCGGCGACGCCTACCCGCCGCTGCGCGGGCAGTGGCAGATCCGCGGCGCCGGGGCGATCCTCGTCGCCGTCACCGTGGTCTACGTCCCCTGGCTCTTCGCCTCGCTGAACCGCTCCGAGCCCTGGCTCGCCTGGCCCTTCCTCGCCGCCAACGCGCTGACGATCTTCACCGCCATGCTCGCCGTCTTCAACGCCTGGTGGCGGACCGCCCCGCCGCGACGTCCGCTCCCGCATGGGGACGAGCCCCACGTCGGGCTGATCATCCCCACCTGCGGCGAGGCGCCGGCGATGATCCTCCGGACCGTGCTCAGCGTCCTCGTCCAGGACTGGCCCGAGGAGAAGCTGACCGTGGTCGTCTCCGACGACAAGGGCGACCCGGGACTGCGCGAGGCGCTCGCCGACTGGCCGGTCCTCTACCACCGCCCGATCCCCCGCGACGCGCCCGGTCGCGACGGTGCCGCCAAGGCGGGCAACCTGAACGACGCGCTGGCGATGCTCGACCGCGAGTACCCCGACCTCGTCTACATCGAGACCCGCGACGCCGACGACGAGATGGGCACCACCCACTTCCTCCGCGAGGTGGTCGGGCAGTTGGAGGCCGACGATCGCCTCGCCTACGTGCAGACGATCAAGGAGACCCAGGTCAGCGCCGGCGACCCGTTCAACAACCGCGAGTCGCTCTTCTACCGCGGCCAGATGCTCGGTCGCAACGCCGCCAACGCGGTCTTCCCCTGCGGCTCCGGCGTGGTCTGGCGGCGCACCGCCCTCGCCTCGATCGGCAACTTCCCGGTCTGGAACCTGGTCGAGGACCTGCAGTCGGGGTTCGAGGCGCTGAAGCGCGGCTGGCGCGGGATGTACCTGCCGATCGTCGGCGCCGTCGGCCAGCACTCGCCCGAGGACGTCCCCAACGTCTACAAGCAGCGCGGCACCTGGGCGATCGACACCGTGCGGCTGATGCTCTTCAACCGCTGGCGCGGCCTCGACCTGCGCCAGCGCGCCCAGTTCCTCGAACTCCTCCTCTTCTACATCAACGGCTTCACCGTGCTGGTCTACGTGCCGGCGGTGGCGCTTTCGCTGCTCGGCGCCGTGCCGCTGGTCTCCTCCGACCTCGGCTACGTCCAGCACCTGCTGCCGGTGATCCTCGCCACCGAGCTCTGGCTGCTGGCCCTCAACCGCCCCTTCGCCGATCGCCGCACCCGCCAGCGCGAACCGATCCGCGACCTCTGGCGGGTCCGGATCATGTGGACCGGGATGGCGCCGATCTTCATCAAGGCGACGGCTCAGGCCGTCCTCGGGGGACCGCACCGCAAGCCGGTCTACAAAGTCACCCGCAAGGAGGACGACCTGCGCTGGCACTGGCGCCACACGCTGCCGCAGACGACGATCGTGCTCGCGGTCTTCGTCGTCCTCATCTACGCGTCCGCCCACGGCACCTTCCCCAACCTGGTGCTGCTCCTCGGCTCGATCTACTGGGGCGGCCTGAACATCGTCCTCCTGAGCGGCTTCGTCGCCCGCGGCTGGCACGGCCTCGACCTGTTCAGCCGCTCCCTGACCAGGACGGCGCGCGCCGAGCAGGTCCCCACCGAACTTGCCGTGTAAGCGCGAGGAGGGGGACCCCTGAACGAACCTCCCGGCTGTTGTGAGAGAAGGGGTCCTCCTCCTCGCGCCCTCGCCCGCGCTAGTTGAACTCGATCACGCTGCGGATGCCGTCCTGGGCCTCCATCAGCTCGAAGCCCCGGTTCACTTCGTCGAGCGTGATCTTGTGGGAGATGAAGGGGGAGACGTCGATCTCGCCCGCCAGCGCGCGGTCGACCAGCACCGGGACCTGATCGCGCCCCTTGACGCCGCCGAAGGAGGAGCCGGCGATGCGGCGGCCGGTGATCAGGAGGCGCGGCACCACGTCGAGGGTCTCGCCCTTGCCGGCCACCCCGGCGACGGTGCAGAGCCCCCAGGCCATCCGCGTCGCCTCCAACGCCTGCTGCATCACCTTCACGTTGCCGGTCGCCTCGAAGGTGTAGTCGGCGCCGTATTCGCCGTCGGTCATCGCCAGGATCCGCCCCACCGCCTGGGGCCCGCCGATCATCGTGTCGGTCGCGCCCTGTCCCTTGGCGAGCTCGAGCCGGTCCTCCGACATGTCGACGCAGATGATCCGTTCGGCGCCCTGCAGTCGACAGCCGGCGACGGCGCCGAGTCCGACCATCCCCGCACCGAAGATCGCGCAGGTGGTTCCCGCTTCGACCTTCGCCGTGTTGATCGCCGCGCCGAGCCCGGTCGAGAGCCCGCAGGCGAAGAGCGCGATGTGCTCGAAGGGCGCCTCCGGGTTGACCTTGGCGAGGGCGATCTCCGGCATCACCGTGTACTCGGCGAAGGTCGAGCAGCCCATGAAGTGGCGGATGTCCTCGCCTCCGCGGGACAGCCGCACGGAGCCGTCGGGCAGGTGTCCCAGGTTCTGCTCGGCGCGGATCGCCATGCAGAGGTTGGTGCGCGGGTCGACGCAGTGGACGCACTCGCGGCACTGGGGCGAGAAGAGGGTGACGACGTGGTCGCCGGGGGCCACCGAGGAGACCCCCTCGCCGACCTTCTCGACCACTCCGGCGCCCTCATGCCCGAGGACCGCCGGCGCGTAGCCGGACGGATCGGCCCCCGACGCCGTGTACATGTCGGTGTGGCAGACCCCGCAGGCCTCGAGCCGGACCAGCACCTCGCCCGCGCGCGGCTCGGCCAACTCGACCTCCTGGACGGCGAGCGGCTGCCCGAACTCCTCCAGGACCGCGGCACGGATCTTCACTTGGCTCTCCTTCTGTGTGGGACGCTCCGCCGCTCCCGATCCTAATGTCCACCGGAAAGCCAACATCCGTCTAGGTCGGTAATTCCTTTTCAGTACCGGAGGTACCGGCGTCGAAATGGAGAGCATGCCGACCAGCCGCAGTCTCAAAGTCCCTTCCCGTCTCGCCTTCGCGCTGCTCGCGCCGCTGTCCGCGCTGGCGGCGTTCTTCGCTTTCGGAGCCCCCGGGGCGCAGGGCGCCCCGACCTGCCAGGGCAAGCCCGCGACGATCGTCTCCAACGCGGCCGTCATCCGCGGTGGCAAGGCGCCCGACGTGATCGTCGCCGGCCCCGGTGACAACACGATCCGCGGCGAAGGCGGCAACGACACGATCTGCGGCGGCGAAGGCGACGACACGATCGACGGCGAACGCGGCGTCGACGCGATCTACGGCGAAGGGGGCGACGACACGATCGAAGGCGAACGTGGCTCGGACAACCTCGACGGCGGTCCTGGCGACGACAAGGTCATGGGGGGCCGCGGCTCCGACGAGATCGAAGGCGGCGACGGCTCCGACCTGGTCGAGGGCGAACAGGGCAACGACGAAGTCGACGGCGGCGCCGGCGACAGAGACCTGGTCGAGGGCAACCAGGGCGACGACGCGCTCGAAGGCGGGGCCGGCAACGAAGACGTGATCATCGGCAGCACCGGCAACGACAAGATCGACGGCGGCCCCGGCGAACACGACATCGCCGACTACGCGGGCACCGGTGGCGGCGTCAACATCGATCTCGCGTCCCAGAGCGTCGGTGGCGCCGAGAACGAGCACATGACCGGCATCGAGGACGCGATCGGCGGCTCCGGCGGCGACACCCTGAGCGGCTCCTCCGAATCGAACCGACTCGACGGCGGCCCCGGCAACGACCACCTCGAGGCGAGCGGCGGCGGCGACGCGGCCTTCGGCGGCCCCGGTACCGACCAGTGCGGCGGCGGCTTCAGCGAAGAAACCTCCTGCGGCCCGTCGGCCGGAGCCGACGGCCTGGCGGTCGAAATCTACGAGTCGATCGACGGCAAGTCGACGCTGATCCTCACCGGCAGCTCCGGCAACGACCAGGGCACGGTCGACTACTCCGGCGGCAAGTACACGATCGGCGGCACCGATGTCACCAACGGCGACCCGACCAACCCCGACTGCAACGGCGGCGGCACGCTGACCTGCACCGGCAAGGTCGACGCGATCGAAGCGACGCTCGGCGCCGGCGACGACGAACTGACGATCGGCCAGAGCGTCCCGCACTCGGTCAGTTCGACCCTGGAAGGCGGCACCGGCACCGACAAACTCGTCGGCGGCCCGGCCAACGACGTCCTCTACGCGGGCGAAGACAGCAGCCCCGACACGCTCGAAGGAGGCGGCGGCAACGACGTCCTCTACGGGGTCAACATCTTCCACCCGAAAAAAGACTCGGGCGCGGCGACGATGGACGGCGGCCCCGGCTCCGACCTGATGATCGGCGGCCAGCCGTGCGACGGGGACACCTTCGACGGTGGCTCCGGCGCCAACGACAGCGCCTCCTTCGCCCGCGTCCACAACTCCGGCGTGGCGGTCGAGGCGACGATCGGCGGCTCGGTCCTCGATCCCGACGGTGGCTCCTGCAACGCCGGCAGCATCGACTCTTCGACCGAGAAGATCGAGGGCTCGCCCGGCAACGACATCCTCACCGGCGACAACGGTCCCAACACGCTGCTCGGCCGCGGCGGGAACGACAAACTGGACGGCAAAGGGGGGGTCGACGACTGCAACGGCGGCGGCGGCAACAACTCCGCCGTCAACTGCGAGCAGACTGCCCAGATTCCGTAGCTGGTTGATTCCACGAGCTCGGTGCCGGGGAAGGGATCGGCCCGGGGAAGCTGGCGCCCGGGGGAAGGGATAGGACCCGGGAAGCCCGCGGCCCGGGAAGGGATAGGACCCGGGAAGCCGCGGCCGGGGAAGGGACGGCCGAGGGACGCGGCCGTCTCGGCCACGGCCCGGGCAGGCTGTGGCCGTGGCCGAGACGGCCGGGGGTGCGGGGAGCGGTGGATCGTCACGAGGGCGTGCCGGATCCGTCACCGAAGTCCGGTCCCGTCACGAAAACGCCGGGAACGTGACTCTTCCTCCCGTCTTCTTCAGACGTTACGAACACGTGACCCGGGTTTGACCCTCCTATAGGAGGGTCAAAGTCGACAGCGCGTCCTCGGGGCCCCGATCCCGGGCCTCGGACGGCCGGAAAGCGTGACGTTCCCGGCAGCTTCGTCACCGACCGGGTGTCCGGGGCGACTCTTCCGCACGAACCCTTCACCGAAGCGTGGACTTCGTCACGACCCGCGCCCTCTCCCCCACGGACCCCTCACGTCCCGGGCGTCTCGTGGCGGCCACAGCCTGCCCGGGCCGCCACGAGACGCCCGGGACGCACCTCGGACGGCCGCCAGGGCCCCGAACCCCGTACCCCGCCGTCCCTTCCGCGGGCTCGACCATCTATCCCCGCAACGCGGGTAGCGTGGGTTCATGCCGGACGCCGACCCTGAGATCGAGGTGGTCCTCGCCGCCTACGAGGCCTTCGCCCGCGGCGACGTCGCCGCGGCGATCGCCGACATGGACCCGGAGGTCGAGTGGGTCGAGCCGGTCTCCTTCCCGAACGGCGGCCGGCGGGTCGGCCCGGCCGCGGTCGCCGAGTACCTGGAGGCCTCGCGGGCGTCCTGGAAGCACCTCACCTCGGAGCCGACCGCGACCCGGGTCGGGCAGGAGATCGTCGTCGTCCATCGCCTCCACGGGATCCTCCGCGATGGCACTCCGAGCGAGGTCGAGGTCGCCGACGTCTTCCGCTTCCGCGAGGGCCGGATCGGCCGCATGCGCGCCTATGAGGCTCCCGAGGAGGCCTTCGCCGCGGCGCCGCTGCGACGCTGGATCGACGGCTACCGCGAGGCCTGGGAGTCGAACAACCCGGCCACGATCGCCAACCTCTTCACCGCTGACGCCATCTATCGGATCGAGCCGTGGTGGATCCAGACCGGGCGCGAGGAGATCGTCGCCGGCTGGCTCGACCACGCCGACAAGCCCGGCGACACCCTCTTCCACTGGTGGCACGTCGCCCGCGATGGTGACCTCTGGATCGTCGAGGCGCGCACCAGGTACGAGAACCTGAGCCGCGACTACGCCAACCTCTGGCTGATCGCGCTGGACGACGAGGGCCGGGCCCACGCCTTCACCGAGTGGTGGAAGCAGTTCCCCGACGCCCGAGGCTAGGTGAGGCGGCGCTCGAAGCTGCACTCCAGCGTCTGCTGGTCGTCGTCCCCGGGGGTGGTCTTGTCCAGCCGCATCGTCGCCGTGCGGCCGTCGAGGTGGAGCGTCGCGACCTGGTTGTCGAAGCAGGGACCGTCGCGCAGGCGCCAGCGGATCCCCGGATCCTCGGCGCCCGCCGCCTTCGCCAGCGCCGCGGCCACCTGGGTGAACGGCCGCGTGAAGCCCGCCCGGATCACCCGCTGCTCTTTGCTCGAGAGCGGGTTGCGGTAGGGCGAGCAGACCGCCTGGTAGATCGGTGCCTTGCCGTCGGCCTCGCCCGCGGGCCAGCCGACCTCGCAGAGGTAGGCGTGGTGGACGTCCCCGGCCATCACCACCACCGAGGCCGGCTTGGCGCCGCGCCGCCCCGCGGCGACGTCGCCGAGCAGATCGCGCAGCGCCCGGAAGGAGTGTGAGAACGAGCCCCAGTGGTCGAAGTCGACGGACCGCCGCAGCCGCTCCGCCAGCCGCGCCGCCCGCTCCCCGTGGGCGCCGTCGCAGACCTTCTCGTTCCAGGCCTCGAGCCGGTCGAGCCCGGGGGAGAGGAGCCAGGGCACCGTGGTCGCGATCAGCAGGTGGTCGAAGTCGCCCTCGGCCTTGTCGACGATCCACTCCCACTCCGCGTCGTCGACCATCCGCCGGGCGCCCTCGTCGAGCACCCGCCCGGCCCGCGAGTCGACGAAGATCGCCCGCGTCCTGTTCAGGTCGCGGCAGAAGCTCCAGCGCACCCCGGCGCCGGTGGATTCGATCTTCTCGGCCCAGTCGAAGAGCACCTCCTCGGCGTGCTGGTTGCCGCGCACCCGCTTGTAGACGTTGTCTTCGTCGAGCGCGTCGGGGGAGAGGTTGCCGAGGTGCTGGTAGATCCAGTAGCTGGAGATGCAGCCGATCGCGCGTCGATGCCACCAGGCGCGTTCGCGCATCTCTTCGATCCAGGAGCCGGAGATGTTCCAGTCGTCGGACATGTCGTGGTCGTCCCAGAGCATCGAGGTCGAGACGTTGGCGAAGAGCCAGCGGATCAGCGGCTCGCTCCAGCTCTCCTGGTAGAGCCAGGTGTACTCCTGGAAGTCGGTGACCTCGTTTTCGGGCGCGGTTTTGGTGCCGCGCTTGCGTTCGATCCTGCGCCGCGTCTCGGGGCTGCCCTCGTCGACGTAGATCTGGTCGCCGAGCATGAAGAGAAGGTCGGGTCGACGGTCCCCGTCGCGGGTGATTTCATCGGCCAGGACCCAGAGGGCGTCGACCTCGTGGCCGTGTTCGTCCTCGTCTTTGGACTTCGTGTACGGCTCCTCGTGGGGGACGGCGACGCGGCAGGAGCCGAAGGCAATGTCGAGCGGGCCCGCGCCGCCGAGCGTGCGCAATGAGGAAGGCGGCAGCGGCGAGTCGGGCTCGGGCCAGCGCACCTCGCCGTCGAGGCGCACGTCGTAGGGGTGGTCGGTACCGGGCTTCAGACCTTCGATCCGGACCAGCGCGTAGTGGTGGCCCTCGACCCGGAAGGTGGGCTCGACCGCGCCGAGGACCGAGACCTCGCACCGTTCGTCGGTCTCCACCCAGATCGTCGCGGCGGTGTCGGAGACGTAGCGGACGAGGGGGCCGAGGACGAGATCGGGCATCCGCTAAGCGTTCCCTTTCTGGGCGGGGACGAAACTGGGAGGCACGGAAGGGAAGAACTGGGAGGCACGGAAGGGGAGGTTCGTCCAGGGTCATCCCGGACGCCAGACCCCGACATCTGGCCGTGTAATCGTTCGCCGACGAACGCGACTCGATAGGTTTCCTATGCGCATATCCTGCGCACCGTCGGGCACCCCGACAGCGGTTAAAGAGCACGTACGAGCGGCACGGGACTTGGAAAGGTTGGATCGGTGAAAGAGAAAGAACTGGGGCTCAAATTCTGGGCAGCAGTGGCGGTCAGTGCGATCGGGATGGGCGTCGTGATCGCGTTCGTCGCCGGCTTCTTCCTCGGTCATTTCACCGGCCACCACAGCACCACCACCGTCGCCGCCTCCGGCCAGACGGTCGAAGAAACGACGTCCGAATCCTCTGAAGAAGGCGAAAAGGTCACCGCGGCCAACGGGATCGTGCTGGCCCCCCAGTTCACCGCCGACGAACTTTACGAACACGCCGGCGACAACTGGGTCACCAACGGCGGCAGCACCACCAACGACCGCTTCTCGACCCTTGACGAAATCAACACCGAAAACGTCTCCGAACTCAAAGGCGACTTCGTCACCAAAATCGGCAAAGAAGCAACCGCCGCCAAGTTCTCCGCCGAGGGCCAGGCGCTCGAGTACGAAGGCACGATCTACATCCCGGACGGTGCCGACAACGTCTACGCGATCGATGCCTCGAGCGGCGAAATCCTCTGGACCTACGAACCCCACCTGCCGCCCGATCCGCTCGGCGAAGTCGTCTGCTGTGGCTGGGACAACCGCGGCGTCGCGATCGGCGACGGGATGGTCTTCGTCTCGTTGCTGAACGGTGACCAGGTCGCCCTCGACCAGGAAACGGGCAAGGTCGAATGGCAGACCAAGATCGAACGCTTCAAAAACGGCTTCTCGATCACCAGTGCGCCGCTCTATTACAACGGCAAGGTCTACGTCGGCGGGTCCGGCGGCGAGTTCGGGGTCCGCGGACGCCTCACCGCGCTCGATGCGAAAACGGGCAAATTGGAGTGGCGCTTCTTCACCACCCCCAGCCCGC
This sequence comes from Solirubrobacterales bacterium, assembly GCA_035572835.1. GTDB lineage: Bacteria > Actinomycetota > Thermoleophilia > Solirubrobacterales > 70-9 > VAYN01. The sequence goes on along the minus strand of DATNAG010000109.1, from coordinate 1,403 downwards.
AGGAAACCGGCGGCGACACCTGGCCCGACAACGGGACCTACAAAGAAGGCGGCGCCTCGCTCTGGAACACCCCGACGGTCGACCCGAAGAACAACATGCTCTATTTCTCGACCTCGAACGCCTCCCCGTGGCTGGGCGGCAACCGCGAAGGCGAAAACCTCTTCACCGCCTCGATCGTCGCCCTCGACGCCGAAACGGGCGAATACAAATGGCACTACCAGCAGGTCCACCATGACCTCTGGGACTACGACTCGCCGTCGCCGACCGTGCTCTTCGACGGCGAAATGAACGGCGAAATGCGCGAAGGCGTGGGCGAGCCCTCGAAGACCGGTTGGGTCTACCTGGTCGACCGCAAGACCGGCAAGCCGATCTACCCGATCCCCGAGGTGAAGGTCCCACAGGATCCGTCGCAGAAAACCTGGCCGACCCAGCCCGAGCCGACGATGGAACCGTTCAGCCCGATCGAAACCACCCAGGAAGCGGTCGAAACGGTCGAAGAAGCGGTGGCCGGAGAAACGCCGAAACCGAAAATCGTCGGGACCAAGATCTTCGCCCCGATGAGCTCCGACCCGAGCTCGATCAACCTCACGCCGAACGCGGCGGTGGGGGGCAACAACTGGCCGCCCTCCTCGTTCGACCCCGACGAGAACATGTACTTCGTCTGCTCGCAGGCCGGAGCGCTCGGACTGGTCGTCCCGCCCAAAGAACCGGAATTCGTCCAGGGGCAGAACACGGTCGGGTCGGAAACGGTGGTCTCGTCCGGGTTCAACTCGGCGGGCTTCCTGACCGCGTACGACATGTCGACCGGGAAGATCAAGTGGCAGAACGAATTCGATGAAGAATCGTGCTACTCGGGGGCCGTGACCACCGCGGGCGGACTCGTGTTCGTCGGCCACAACAACGGTGACCTGGTCGCCTACGACGTGCAGAGCGGCGAAGAACTCTGGAGCTTCCAGACCGGCGCGGGCGCCAACACCACGGTCACCGTCTTCGAAGACGAAGGCGAAGAGAAGATCGCGATCTACGCGGGCGGCAACAGCCTCGCCGCCACCCCCCACGGCGAAAACTTCTGGGTCTTCTCCCTGAACGGGACGATGACCGGGGAGGAAGGCACCGAAAAAGAAGCTGAAGGCACCGAGCACGCCGGTGAGGAATCCGCCGAAGAAAAAGAAGGCGGCGAAGAAATCGGTGAAGCCGAAGAAAACAAAGGCAACGAAGAAACGCCGGTCGAAGGCAAGGAATCGGCCGAAGCGGGTGGCGCGCCGAACGCGGAAGCGGGCAAAGAAATCTTCGCCGAACAGTGCTCGGTCTGCCACGGCGCCACCGGCCACGGCGGCAACGGCGGTCCTGACCTGACGACGATGCCGAAAGCCAAAGAACAGGCCGGCGCCGAAGAACAGGTC
>DATNAG010000108.1:0-3761 GCA_035572835.1 Solirubrobacterales bacterium | reverse complement strand
GACCTGTTCTTCGGCGCCGGCCTGTTCTTTGGCTTTCGGCATCGTCGTCAGGTCAGGACCGCCGTTGCCGCCGTGGCCGGTGGCGCCGTGGCAGACCGAGCACTGTTCGGCGAAGATTTCTTTGCCCGCTTCCGCGTTCGGGGCGCCGCCCGCTTCGGCCGATTCTTCACCGCCGCCTTCTTCCGCCGGTTCTTCGGCTTCCGTTTCTTCGCCGCCGGCCGGTTCTTCGGCTTCTTCGGCTTCTTCGCCTTCAGCGCCCGCTTCGCCCTCGGGGTTGGCGGCTTCTTCTTCTTCGAGTTTTTTGGTCTCGATTTCCTCGGCCGCTTCGTTCCCGGCCTTGATGCCCTTCTGCTGTTCCTTGATGAATTCTTCGAAGCGTTCCGGCGAGACGACTTCGACCGTGGTCCGCATCGGCGCGTAGGCCTGGCCCGAGAGGGTGGCGGCCTGGCCGGAGAATTCGCCCTCGGCGTCGGCGCGGAAGAGGACATGGGTGTCCTTGCCCGGGACCGCGTCCACCTTGGGTGCCAGGTCGGGGACGCTCCACGTATGGACGACGTCGGTCGATTCGAGTTTCAGTTCGATCGCGGTGTCGACCGGGATCACCAGCTTCCAGTAGCTGAAGGAACCGTTCGGGTAGTTGTAGCGCCACAGCCACTGCTGGCCGGTCGCCTTGATCACCAGCGGCTTGCCTTCGAGGTCCTTGCCGTTCAGCGAGGTGAGCCCGGCGGAGGTCGTCTGCGGGGTCGAGAGCGCGTTGCTGGTGAAGATGATGCCCAGCACGAAGAGGATGATTGCGAAGCCCGAGAGGGCGCCCGCGACGCGCAGCTGCAGGCCCGGCTTTCCGGCCACGGCGGCGGCCGATCTGCCGCGCCCGCCGCGCCAACGTCTGACCGCGCCGAGCAGTCCGAGGTTGATCGCGACGACAACCAGGAGGGCGGCGAAGAAGCCGATCCAAATGAGCGTGTTTATCTGGCCGGTGCCAGGCGAGTGCGGCGTCAAGGCGGGGCCATTCTAATCACGGCGAGCGGCCATGATGCGGTCCGGCCGGCCCGCGTCGAGTCCGCGCCGACCTATACTCGCCGACCCTATGAGGAGGCGCTCCCGGCCACCCCGCGCGATACAGCTGGCTGTCAGGGCGGGGGCGATGGCCACCGTGGGCGCGGCGATCGCCCTTCCGCTGGTACGAAAGCGCCTCCGCGTCCCCGGCTCGGTGACCCTCGCGGTGGCCGCCTCGGGCCCGCTCGCGGTCGCCGTCCTCGGCCCGCGGACGCGTAAACGGGACGTTGCCCTCTTCGCCATGCAGATGTGGGCGTTCACGGTCGTCCACGAGATGCCCTACGACGATCCGGAGCGCCTCCGCGGCCGCCTCTACACCCGCTATCCGATCGAGGTCGACTCGAAGATCGGCTTCGGCCGGCTGCCCGGGGCGCGTCTGCAGAACCTGCTGGAGGGACGCCGGGGCACCAAGGCGCTCGACCGCTTCCTCACCGTCACCCACTGGCTCTGGTTCTTCGAGCCCTACACGGTGCTCGCCTGGATCCTCGTCCGCCACCCGGAGCGCTTCCCCCGCGCCGCCCGCCAGATGGCCGCCGTCTTCGACGCCGGCGCCGTCGGCTACTGGGCGGTGCCGACCGCGCCGCCGTGGTGGTCCTCGGAGCAGGGGCTGACGAAGGAGCCGGTGCGGCGGATCATGGTCGAGGTCGGCGAACCGCTCTGGGGTCGTTACTGGGGCCCGCTCTACGCGGCACTCGGTGGCAACCCCTGGGCCGCGATGCCCTCGCTCCACTTCGCCACCTCGGTCGCCGCCGCCACGTCGCTCGCCGAAGCGAGCCCGGAGGAGGGGGCGGTCGGCTGGGGTTACGCGTTGACCCTCGGCTTCGGCCTCGTCTACCTCGGCGAGCACTACGTCACCGACCTTCTCGCCGGGGCCGGCCTGGTCGCCGCGGTGCGCGGCGCCGATCCGGTCTTCGCCCCGGCGGTGGGGCAGATCAACAAGGTGATCCAGCGGCTCGAGCGGATCGCCGGCGGCCGGCCTCGGTAGCGTCCTCGCTGCGGTGCCGGACGAGACGAAGGCAGAGAACGAAGAGGCGGGCGTCGAGCTCGAAGAGGGGGCGGGCGGTCGGCCCGGAGACGATTCGGGCGGCGGGCCCGAGCTGCCGGTCTTCAGCACCAAGCGCATGGTGCAGACCGGCATCGTCGTGGTCATCCTGCTGGTCGGGATCTACTTCCTCTTCCCCAAGCTGGTCGGGCTCGGCGACGCGCTCGGCAAGCTCGACGACGCCGACCCGCTCTGGATCGGGATCGCCGTGCTCTTCAGCATCGCCTCCTACGCGACCTACATCGCGCTCTTCAAAGCCGTGGTCGGTGGCGACGCGCTGCGACTGACCTGGAGCGAGACGTATGAGATCAACATGGCCGGGGTGGCGGCGACCCTGCTCTTCTCGGCGGGCGGCGCGGGCGGCGTCGCGCTCACCTACTGGGCGTTGCGCAAAGCCGGGATGAAGCGCCGCGAGGTCGCCCGCCGGATGATCGCCTTCGTCGGCCTCCACTACGCCTTCTACCCGCTCGCGCTGATCGTCTTCGGCCTGCTCTTGCGGACCGGCGTCCTCAACGGCGAGAACTCGGTCGAGCTGACGATCATCCCGGCCGCGGTCGCGGGGGTGATGCTGGTGATCGGCGCCTTGGTGACCCTGATCCCGTCCGACCTCGAAGCGCGCCTGATGCCGCACGCCCATGGCGCCCACACCCGCAGCTTCATCGAATGGGCCGCGCGGGTGCCGGAGACGGCGGGGGAGGGGTTCCGCTTCGCCCTGCGGCTGTTCACCCACCCGCGCCAGGGCGGGCTGGCGGTGATCGGGGCGGCGGGCTTCTGGGCGTTCAGCATCGGCGTCCTCTGGGCCTCCTTCCACTCGCTCGGCATCCATGTGCCGCTGGCGGTGGTGGTGCAGGGCTTCTTCCTCGGCATGGTCGCCAACCTCTTCCCGCTGGCACCCGCCGGGGTGGGGGCGGTCGACGCCGGGATGATCGGCGCCTTCGTCCTCTTCGGCCTGCCCGAGGAGACCGTCTTCCCGGCGATCCTGATCTTCCGCCTGGTCTCTTTCTGGATGCCGATCCCACCCGGGATCGTGGCCTTCTTCCAGCTGCGCAACACTGTCCGTAGATGGGAAGCGGAGGGGCTGCCGATCGACCGTGACGGTGGTACTATAAAAAGTAAAGTAATGGCCTAGGAGAGGCGTGAGATGAGCGACGAGAGCAAGAAGAAGGTCGAGAACGTGATCATCGTCGGCGGCGGCCCCGCCGGCTACACGGCGGCGCTCTACACCGCCCGCGCCAATCTCGAGCCGCTCGTCTTCGAGGGCTTCCAGTGGGGCGGCCAGCTGCAGAACACGACCGACGTCGAGAACTATCCGGGCTACCCCGACGGGGTCATGGGCCCGGAGATGATGAGCCAGTTCCGCGCTCAGGCCGAGCGCTTCGGGACCCGTTTCGTCAGCGACGACGTCGACCGGGTCGAGCTCTCCGACGGCGGCGTGCAGAAGGTCTTCCTCGGCGACGAGGAGTACCGCGCCAAGACCGTGATCCTGGCGATGGGCGCGGAGCCGAAACGGCTCGGCGTCCCCGGCGAGATGGAGCTCGCGGGCCGCGGCGTCTCCACCTGCGGCGTCTGCGACGGAGCCTTCTTCAAGGGCCACCGGGTGCTGGTGATCGGCGGCGGCGACTCGGCGATGGAGGACTCGATCTTCATCAGCAAGTTCGCCGAC
>DATNAG010000107.1:0-22433 GCA_035572835.1 Solirubrobacterales bacterium | reverse complement strand
TGATGTCCCCCTTGCGCTCGTGGAAGCCGACCATCCCCGCGACCCTGTCGATCTCCTCCTGCGGCAGCCCCAGCGCCTTGCCGAGGTCGCGCACGGCGCCGCGCGGGCGGTAGGTGGGGAAGGCGGCGACCAGGGCCGAGTGCTCGTGGCCGTAGCGCTCGTGGACGCGCGGGATCAGCACCTCGCGAATGTCGCGGGGGAAGTCGAGGTCGATGTCGGGCATCGAGGAGGTTTCGTCGTTGAGGAAGCGGCCGGAGAAGAGTTCGGCCTCCACCGGATCGACGTGGGAGAGGCCGGTGAGGTAGCAGACGATCGAGCTGACGCTGGAGCCGCGGCCGCGGCCGGGCGGCAGGTCGGAGCGGGCCGAGTCGCGGCCGCGCACCTCGACCGCGACCTCGCGCGCCAGCTCGAGCATGTCGCGGTGGAGGAGGAAGAAGCCGGAGAGGCCGAGGCCGCGGATCGTCTTCAGCTCCTGGCCGAGTCGCGTCTCGGCTTCGGCGCGGCGCCCGTTGCCGGCGTAGCGCTCGGCCAGCAGGTCGGCGCAGATGCGGGCGAGCTTCGCGTCGGCCTGCGCGTCTTCGGAGCCGGGGTAGCGGTAGCCGAGCCCGGCGGTGAGGTCGAAGGTGAGGCGCTCGGCGAGGCGGACGGTCTCGGCGACCGCATCGGGGTGCTCGGCGAAGCGCGCCGCCATCGCCGCGGGCGAGGCGAGCGCCGAGGTCGAGTTGCCGCGCCGCCGCGGCTCGCTCGACTCCAGGGTTTCGTTCAGGCCGATCGCGACCAGGGCGTCCTGGGCGTGGGAGCGGCTGCGCGCGTGGGCGTGGACGTTGCCGGCGGCGACGGTGGCGACGCCGAGCCGCTCGGCGAGCAGCGCCAGCCAGCGGTTGCGGGCGCGGTCGCGCCGCCAGTAGGGCCGCTGCAGCTCGACCCGGAAGCGGTCCGGCCCGAAGGCGGCGAGCAGGCGCCGGCCGAGCTTCTCGCCCGCCGCCGTGTCGCCGCGCCCGAAGGCTCCGGCGAGCGCCCCGTCCCGCGCGCACCCCGACAGGCAGACGAGCCCCTCCGCGTGCCGTTCGACTTCCTCCAGCGTCGTCCAGGCCGGTTCCGCGACCCGCGCCGTGTTGTCCCGCGTATGCGCGTGCGCCGCCGTCAGCAGCCGGCAAAGATTCCGATACCCCTCCCCGTCCTCCACCAGCAAGGTCAGATGTTGATGGGCCGAAAAGCGCTCCATATCAGCGCTTTTCGGCCCATCGACACCGGGGTCGAGGCGGATGGTCAGCTCGGCGCCGGTGATCGGGCGCAGGCCGAGGCCCTTGGCGCAGTGGGCGAACTCCATCGAGCCCCAGATGCCGTCGTGGTCGGTCAGCGCCAGCGCCGGGTAGCCGAGCGCCGCCGCCGCGCCCGCCAGCTCGAGCGGGGTCGAGGCGCCGTCGAGAAAGGAGAAGGCCGAGTGGGCGTGCAGCTCGATGTAGGGCGGGGAGCCGGACATCTGCCTCAGGCCCGCTGGCGGAACCAGCGCCCGTCGCCGGCGTCGCGGAAGACGGTCAGCGCGCGGCCATCGGCGAGCGCCAGCTCGAAGTAGTGGCGGCGCAGCGGGGTCGGCGTCCACCAGCGGTCCTCGACCAGCCACTCCTCGCGCACCGTCTCGACCGCGCCACCATCAACCGCCTGCGGCGGTCCTTCTGGAGAGGAGCGCACAGCCACCGGCCGCGGCTCGTTGAGCCGCCGTGGCCCGACCATCAGGTCGCTCCCCCAAGCAATCCCACCGCGCCCATCAGAGCTCCGGGAAGGGAGTGAGGAGATCACGCCGCTCGGGGACGCGCGAGGCGGCGTCGACGGGGAGGACCCGGAGCAGCGCGTCGGCGCCCTGGGCGGCGCGCACCTCGCGCACCGCCGCCCCGAGCCGGCGACGCCGCGGCTCCGAGCCGCCCACCTCCATCACCAGCTGGTCGGCGGCGGCCGGCCCGAAGCCGAGCGCCCGCAACCGCAGCGCTTCCGCCGGCCCCGGCAGATTCTCCAGCCGCGGCACCAGCAGGCGGCGCAGGATCGCGGCGGCGGCACTCGGCCGGCCCAGCCCCTGGTCGATGCTCCAGCTGCCGCCGCCGCAGAGCCGCGCCTCGAGGCGCACCCCGAGCAACGTCCGGCCCTTGCGAGCCGGTGCCGCCAGCAGCCGGTCGACCAGCAGCTCCAGCGCCCGGTCGAGCTGGCTCCCGGCGACCCCTTCGGGCAGTTCGATCTCCTCGACCAGCTCCTCGTGCGGGACCCGCGGGCGCAACGGCTCCTCCTCGCCGCGGGCGATCCACCAGGCGCGCAGGCCGCGGGACCCGAAGCGGTCGGCGATCTGGTCGGCGGTCAGCTTCCGCAGCGCCCCCAAGGTCTCGATCCCGAGCCGCCCGAGCGCCTCGACCAGCTCCTCGCCCTCACGCTCCGACGGGCCGATCCGGTCGATCAGGACCGCGGTCGGCAGCCCGGCGAGGAAGCGTCCGAGGCGCCCCCGCGGCACCACCAGCTCACCGCGGCCGGCGGCGGCGCAGGCGGCGGTCCGGGTAGGCGCCACCCCGATCAGCACCGGAGCCCCGATCGCGGCCTTCGCCGCCGCCGTCACCCCGCCGACCTCGCCGCCGTAGAGCCCGCGCAGCCCTTCGACCGCGAAGAAGGCCTCCCCCGCCCGCTCCGTCTCGACCGCGGCGCCGATGCCCTCCAGAGCCCGCGCCACCGCCTCGGTCAGCTCGGCCGCGGCGACCGGATCAGACCCGGACCCGTCAAAAGGGTGGCGCCCGGGCCGAAGCCCCCCGGAATGGCCCGGGCGCTCAGGAGCCGCCAGACGACGATCGATGACGCAGGCGATCTCCATACGAACGTATGTTCGTGTCCCTGGCAGGACAGTACCACAGACAAAAGGTTTCGCCAGGGAGGAATTTCAGCGCCGCTCAGGGCGGCGTCAGGACCCGTCGAGCGCGTCGCCCGCGAGGCGCTCGCTCAGCTCGCGCAGCTGCCGCTGGACCACGGGGTCGTAGGCGGCGTCGTTGGCCCGGACCTCGTCCTCGCGGTCGAAGTAGCGGCCGCTGACGCCCTCGAGCTCCGGGGCGAAGGCGAGGCGCAGGGTCGCCTCGAGGCCGCGCTCGAGGCTGTCGATCGATTCGCCGTGCTGCTCGAGCACGATCTTCGTCGGCATGTAGGTGGAGGGGTGGAGGGCGTTGATCGTCACCCCGGAGTCGGGGCCGAGCCGTCCGGCGAGGTCGACCGCGTAGGTGATCTGGGCGAGCTTCGACTGCGCGTAGGCGCGCCGGCCTTCGTAGAAGGTGCTCGCCAGCATCGGGTCGTCGAAATCGATCGCCGCCTGGCCGCGCGAGGCGACCATCACGATCCGCGCCGGGGCCGAGCGCCGCAGCAGCGGCAGGAGGCGCTCGGTGAGGACGTAGCCCGCCAGGTAGTTGACGGCGAAGCGCAGCTCGATCCCGTCGGCGCTCTCCTGGCGCTCGCGCGAGTCGGGGTAGCCGGAGCCCATCCCGGCGTTGTTGACCAGGATGTGGAGGGCGTCGAGGGCGGCGATCTCGTCGGCCAGGGCGCTGACGTCGGCGAGCCTGGCGAAGTCGGCGAGGTGGGCGTGGACGCGCTCGTTGCCGGTCGCCTCGACGATCTCCCGCCGCGCCGCCTCGAGCTTCTCCGCGTCGCGCCCGTGGATATGGACGGTCATCCCCATCGCCGCCAGCCGTCCGGCCAGCGCCCGCCCGAGCCCGTCGGTCGAGCCGGTGACGAGGGCGACGGTGTCGGAGGCGGCGCGGCTCATGCCACCCGCAGGACGATCTTGCCCGCGCCGTGACTGGCTTCGGCGTGGCGGTGGGCGTCGGCTGCCCGCTCCAGGTCGAAGACCTCGCCGACCTCGATCTCGAGTTTGCCCCGCTCGATCAGGTCGCAGAGGCCGGCGAGACCGACCGGATCGGGCTCGACCAGGATCCCGGTGGCCCGCTTCTTCCCTTCCTCGGCGAGCTGGTGCAGCTCCGGTTTGATCCCGCTCGGCACCGAGACCAGCGTCGCTCCCGGCCGCATCACCGACAGCGAGCGCTCCCCGTATTCCCCGGTGAAGTCGATCACCGAGTCGAGTTCGGCGACGTGCGAATCGAAGTCGTCGTCGCGATAGTCGAAGGTCCGCGAGGCACCGAGCCCGGCGAGGAAGTCGGCCTGCTCGCGACGCGCCGTCGCGATCACGTTGGCGCCGCGGGCGGCGGCGATCTGGACCGCGACGTGCCCCACGCCGCCGGCCGCGCCGTGGATCAACACGTCGTCGCCGTCCTGCACGCGGAGCGTGTCGACGACCACCTGCCAGGCGGTCAGCCCGGCCAGCGGCAGCGCCCCGGCCTCCTCGACCGAGAGCGCGTGCGGCTTGTGCTCGAAGTGGCGCGAGGGCGCGGTCACGAATTCGGCGTAGGCACCGGCTTCGCGGGGGAACCAGGGCATGCCGAAGACCTCGTCGCCGACCTGGAACCGGGTGACGCCGCCGCCGACCGCGGTGACCTCGCCGCAGACGTCCCAGCCGACCGTGAAAGGGGGCGGCCCGAGGATGAACGACATGCCGCGGCCCATGCGCGTCTTGAAGTCGACCGGGTTGACGCCGGCGGCGCGGACGCGGACCTGGACCTCGGTCGGGATCGGCTCCGGCGCCTCGATCTCCTCGAGCCGGAGGACCTCCGGCCCACCGAGCTGATGCTGGACGATCGCCTTCACCGGCCCGATCTTAGGACAGGTAATAGGCCGATCCACCCGTTCGCTACGTTCGCTTCCCCTTGAAGTGGCTTTCTCGGATCGCGGTCGACACCTCGGCCCTGCGCGAGTCGCGCGATTTCCGCCTGCTCACGTCCGGCTCGCTGATCACCGGCCTCGGCACCCAGGCGACCCTGGTGGCGCTCCCCTACCAGGTGTTCGTGATCACCGGCTCGGCCTTCCTCACCGGGCTGATCGGCGCCGCCGAGCTGGTCCCCCTGGTGGTCGCCTCGCTCTTCGGTGGGGCGCTCGCCGACCGCTTCGACCGCCGCGACCTGCTGCTGCTCTGCCAACTCGCCCTGGTCGCGATCGCCGCCGCGCTCGCCGTCACCGCGGCGACCGGGCCGCCGCCGGTCTGGATCCTCTTCCTGCTCGCCGCGGCGATGTCGGGGGCCTCGGCGATCGAGCGGGTGGTGCGCGCGGCGATCGTCCCCAACACGGTCTCGCAGAAGAACCTGCCCGCGGCGATCTCGCTCACCTACGGCCTCTACCAGCTGACCCAGGTCGCGGGCCCCGGCCTCGGCGGCGTCCTGATCGCGGCCTTCGGACTCACCACCCCCTACACGGTCGACGCGCTCAGCTGTCTCGGGATGGCCGGCGCCGCCGCCCTGATGGCCGCCCAGCCGCCGACCGCGGTCGAGGCCCACGAGCCGGTCCTGCGCTCGATCAAGTCCGGCCTCGCCTACCTGCGCGAGCTGCCGGCGGTGACGGCAGGCTTCGTGATGGATCTGAGCGCGATGACCTTCGGCATGCCGCGGGCCCTCTTCCCGGTCCTGGCCCTGACCGAGTACCACGCGGGCGCCGCCGGGACCGGGCTCCTCTACGCCGCCGTCGCCGCGGGTTCGACCGTCGCCGCGCTGACCACCGGCTGGATGTCCCACGCCCGCTATCTGGGCCGCATCGTCCTCGTCGCCGTCGCCTTCTGGGGGCTCTTCATCGCCGCCGCCGGCTTCGTCGACAACATCTGGCCCGCGGCCGCCTTCTTCGCCCTCGCCGGGGCCGCCGATTCGGTCAGCGCGGTCTGCCGCTCGACGATGATGCAGGTGCTGACCCCGGACCGGATGCGCGGCCGCATCTCCTCCGTCTTCAGCCTCGTCGTCGCCGGCGGGCCGCGCCTCGGCGACGTCGAGTCGGGGACGGTGGCGGCGCTCGCCTCGCCCTCCTTCTCGGTCGTCTCGGGTGGACTGGTCTGCCTCGCCTCGGTCGGCGTCGTCGCGGTTGCCTTCCCCCAGCTCGCCGCCTACGACGCGGCCAAGGTCGGCCGCGCCGCCCCGGTCAGGAAGGGCCTCGAGGACGAGGCGCTCGAAGCGAGCGAGCTGATCTGATCCCGCCGCGCACTCAGCGCACGCCGCGCGCTTTCGTGTCTTCGTAGTTGATCCGCATCAGCGCGATCACATCGTCGACGTCGGCTTCGTCCTCGATCTGCCGCGCCGCCGGGCCGTGCCGGCCGGGGAAGACCGGGTGCTCGACGATCCGGCCCTGCGCGGCCAGCTCCTCCCAGCGCTCACGGGCGAAGAAGAAGTGAGCGGCGTGATCGCCATGCAGGTGGCCGATCTCCCGCCGCCCGAGGCGGAAGCCGAACTCGCCCCGCTTCCCCGGGCCGGCCTCGACCCCGTCCCAGCTCGTCACCTCCGCGGTGATCCGCTCGCTCGCCCGTTGCATCGTCGTGCTCATCGTTTCGCCTCCTGATCGGTTGCCGGGCGAAGGTACAAGTTCAAGTAAGCTTGAGGTCAAGTGTCCCAGTTGCTGACGATCTCGGAGACGGCGCGCCGCTCCGGCGTCGCCGCCTCGGCCCTTCGCTACTACGAAGAGCGGGGGCTGATCTCAGCCGAGCGCGAGGGCTCCGGCCACCGCCGCTATCCGCGCCCGGTCCTCCGCCGGATCGCCTTCATTGTCTTCGCCCAACGGATCGGCCTCAGCCTCGAGGAGATCGCCGCCGAGCTCGCCAAGCTGCCCCCGCACGGCGTCCCCACGCGCCGCGACTGGTCGCGCCTCTCGGCCACCTGGAGCGGCCGGATCGACGAGCGGATCGCGGAGCTGGAGCGGCTGAAGGCGGGCCTCACCGAGTGCATCGGCTGCGGCTGCCTTTCGCTCGACCGCTGCAAATTGTCGAACCCCGACGACCGCGCCGCCCGCCTCGGCGCCGGGGCGCGCTACTGGCTCGGCGACCGCCCCCTCGCCACGAAGGAATGACAATCCAATTGCGCAGGTTGCAAGGGGGTCGGAGCGGGGTAGCCATGGTCCATGCAGACGATCCGCGACGAAAGGCTCCGGACCCGCTTCCCGCTCGCCCCGTTGCACGCGGAGCGCCTCGAGTTCGGCCTCGACGATCTCCACGACGTGCGCTCGCTGGTCGCCTCGGGCGCCTCGGCGGGCGGCCTCCAGCCCACCCGGGCCGGCGATCTGGTCGTCGCGGCCTCGGAGCTGGCCGCCAACAGCATCCTCCACGGCGGCGGCCGTGGGCTGGCCACGGTCTGGCACGACGGGGGCTCGGTCTTCGTCGAGGTCGCCGACGCGGGCACGATCGTCGACCCCAAGGTCGGCCAGGTCAGGCCTGACCCGTCGGCCGAATACGGTCGCGGCCTCTACATCGCCAATCAGCTCTGCGATCAGGTCGCGATCGACAGCGGCCCCACCGGGACCCGGATCCGGCTGCGGATGGAGACCGGAGCCGACTAGGAGGATTGGCAGCTAGTCGTGCGGCGACGGGTCGACCCGTCGCAGCGCCAGCAGGACGATGTCGTCGTCGAGTTCGCCGGCGGTGCGGGAGATCGCGTCGCCGCGCAGCCGCGCCGTCATCTCCTCCAGCGCCAGCGGCGCCAGGTATTCGGCCAGCCGCGCCAGCTCGAGCGGCTCGCGGTGCTCGGACGGCGGGCCCGCCTCGAGCCAGCCGTCGGTGCAGAGCACGAGCGTGTCGCCCTCGGCGAAGGGGGCGTCGTAGCGCTGCACCTTGGCGTCCTGCAGCGCCCCCAGCACGGTGCCGCCGCCGAGCAGCCTCGCGCCTCCCCGGCGCACGTGGACCGCGGGTGGGTGTCCGGCACCCGCCAGTGCCAGCGTCCAGCCGTCTTCGTTCTGGCGCAGCCGCACCAACACCGCGGTGGCGAAGTCGTTGAGGGTGGTGCCCTCGATCAGCAGCTCGTTGACCCGCGAGAGGATCTCCTCCGGCTCGTCGACCTCCCGGGTCAGCCCGCGCACCGCGTGGCGCACCGCCACCGACACCCCGGCGGCCTCCGAGCCCTTGCCGGCGACGTCGCCGATCAGCACCCAGCAGCCGTCCTCGGTCGGCAGCACGTCGTAAAGGTCGCCGCCGATCTCGATTCCCCGCCCGGCGGCCTCGAAGATCACCGAGGACTCGAGCCCCTCGACCTTGGCCGGCCGCGGCGGCCGCAGCCCGCGCTGCAGGTTGCGGGCGATCGCGTCGCGCTCCTGGTAGAGGCGGGCGTTGTCGAGGGCCATCGCCGCGCGGTCGCCGAGCTCGCTGAGGAACTCGAGGTCCTCCGGCTGGTAGGTGATGTCCGCTTGCGCGTGGAGGAAGGAGAGGACGCCGATCCGCCGCCCCCGCGCGACCAGCCCGACCACCGCCGCCGATTCGTAGCCGGTGTCGTCGACGAACGCTTCGTGTTCGTCGGTTATGCCGAAGGTCTTGACCACCTCGGGCCGGCCCAGGTCATGGAAGATCATCGGCTCGTCGGCGCGCAGCACCTGGGCGACCGGGTGGAGGCTTTCGGGGTCGAGCGGGGCTTCGCGGTGGAGCTGTTCGAGGCGCTCGGCGGCGCCGGGGATCACCGAGGCGGCGATGGCGTCACCGAGCCGGCCGTCCTCGAGGACGAAATCGATGACGCAGAGCTCGGCCAGGCCGGGGACCGCTTTGGCGACGATGTTGGCCGCCGTCTCGGCCGGGTCGAGCGAGGCGTCGAGATCGCGGGTGGCGGCGATCAGGAACTCGCGGGCCCGTCGGCGTCGGCGCTCGACGGTGATGTCGCGGGCGACCACCGAGGCGCCGTAGATGCCCTGTCCCGTGCTGCCGATCGGGGAGATCGTCAGCGACACGTCGACCATCGTGCCGTCCTTGCGCCGCCGGCGCGTCTCGTAGGTTTCGATCGCCTCGCCGCGGCGTACGGTGTCGAGGATCTTCTGCACGTCGTGTTTCAGCTCGTCCGGGATCAGGAAGGAGACGTGCTGACCGATCGCCTCCTCGGCGCTGTAGCCGTAGAGCCTTTCGGCGGCCGGATTCCAGGTGGTGACGATCCCCTCCAGGTCTTTGGAGAGCACCGCGTCCTGGCTCCCGGCGACCACCTGCGCCATGTGGGCGTGGGTGCGCTCGAGCTCCAGCCGGTGGCTGACGTCGCGGGCGAAGACGGTCGGCCCGCTCCCCGGCTCGGCCGCCCGCACGATCGTCAGCTCGACCCGGAACCGGGAGCCGTCGCCACGTCGGCCCGGCATCTCGATCCGCCGCCCGAGCAGCTCCTCGGCCGGCGGCGGCTCGCCTTCGCCGCCGGAAAGGCAGTAGCGGACGCTCTCGCGCAGCTCGGGCGGGACGATCAGCTCGACCAGATCACGGCCGACCGCGTCCGCCTTCGAGATCCCGAACAGCTCCTCGGCGGCGGCGCTGAACTCGACCACCCGTTCCTCGGCGTCGAGCACCAGCACCGCGTCGAGCACGGAGCTGACCAGGTTCGCCCGGGCGCGGTCCCCGGTGCCCTCCCCGACCGGCTGCTGGACCGAGTTCACCAGCCAAAGCTAGCGCCCCCGGGCATTGCTAGCGTCGATTGAATGAAGAAGCTCAACATCGGCGATCCAGAGTTCAGCTGGGACGAGTCCGATCCGGAGGGTTTCCGGGCAGGCATGGCCCGCCTCGGCAAGGCGCTGGGGGCGAAGGAGACCGGGATCACCGTCTACGAGCTGCCTCCCGGTCAGGCGGTCTGCCCGTATCACTACGAGTGCGGGGAGGAGGAGTGGCTGCTGGTCCTCGGTGGTACCCCGACCCTGCGCTCGCCGACCGGCGAGGAGCGGCTCGAGCCCTGGGATGTCGCCTGCTTCCCGCGCGGCCCCGAGGGCGCCCACGGGATCCGCAACGAGACCGACGAGCTCGTCCGGGTCCTGATGTTCTCCTCCGTCGTCCTGCCCACGGCGACGGTCTATCCCGACTCCGACAAGGTCGGGATCTGGACCGGCGACCCCGAGTCGACCGTCCTCGTCCGCCGCTCCGCCAACGTCGACTACTACGACGGCGAGACCTGAGCGGCGGGCTCCGCAGTCAGAAAACGAACAGCCCGATTTGTTGACCCCCTGAAGCGCCGCGCCCATCCTCGGTAGCTCGGACCACCGGTTCCTGGACAAGGTCCGATCTCAATGGGGAGGAGATCCAAATGGATGGTCGTCGCGTCGTCGCCGCCTTGCTGCTCGTTCTGGCACTCGTATCGTCGGCGTCCGTCGCCGCCTCCGGTGCTTCGGCCGAAGTTCCCGGGACACTCAGCACAGTCCAGGTTCGCGCCAAGGACGCCGGCGGGGCCACGTGGGCGGCGCCGAAGAGCGTCAACTGCTCGAAGGTCGCGTTCTCGGCCAACCTCAAGCTCGTCTTCCCTTTGATCGGGTCGTTCACCTTCAGGGCCGATTCCAGCAACGTGAAATGCAACGAAGCGACCCTCGAACCGGCCACCGTCGAAGGCGTGCCGATGGTCGAGGGCGGCGAAAAACTCGAATTCACCGGCGTCACGGCGATCGAACCCGCAGGCTGCAAAGTCCCGGCGACGATCACGACGAACGCGCTGAGGCTCAAGATCGACCACCACTACAAAAACGGCGTCACAACACCTCGCCCGTGGAGCACACGGCGGCCCGCGTCCGGAGAAACGATCGCCACGATCAAAGTGACCGGCTGTGCGGCGGAAGGGAACTACGCGCTGAAAGGGGTCCTGGCCGGGACACTCAAGAAGGAAACAGGGGTCGCATCGGCCAACCACGAAGAAGTCTTCAACTCCGAAACGGACGAAGGGGGCAGCCTGACCGTCGGCGGTAAAGCGGCAAGCTTCAACGGGGAAATCAACCGCGAACTCGCCTCCGGCGAATCGTTCCAGACAAGCGAATAGCGCTTCCCATGCCCCTCTCGACGGGCCGATCGCAAGGAGCCTGGCTCCGACGGTTATCCTCGCGGACCCGAATTCGTCGCGGCTCCGCAGGGACCGATGAGTTCTCCCCCCGCGACCCGTCTGAGGAGCATGACCACCACTTCCGAGAAAAACCGCTGGCTCGCCCTCTACGTCCTCTGCGCGGGGATGCTGATGATCGTCCTCGACGCGACGATCGTGAACGTCGCCCTGCCCTCGATCCAGGAAGACCTGAACTTCTCGCAGGCGAACCTGGCCTGGGTCGTCAACGCGTACATGATCCCCTTCGGCGGCCTGCTCCTGCTCGCCGGTCGGCTCGGTGATCTGCTCGGCCAGCGGCGCGTCTTCATCTTCGGCCTGGCCGTCTTCACGATCGCCTCGGCCCTCTGCGCCGCTTCCCCCGACCAGGGCGTGCTGATCGGCGCCCGCTTCATCCAGGGGGTCGGCGGGGCGCTCGCCTCGGCGGTGATCCTGGGGATGATCGTGCGGATGTTCCCGCAGCCGGCCGACCAGGCGAAAGCGATCGGCGTCTACGGCTTCGTCGCCTCGGCGGGCGGCTCGATCGGCCTGCTGCTCGGCGGCGTCCTCACCCAGGCGATCTCCTGGCACTTCATCTTCGTCATCAACCTGCCGATCGGGGTGCTGGTCGGCTGGCTGGCGCTGCGCCTGGTCGACAACCCGAAGGGCCTCGGTCTCAAGGAGGGCGCCGACTTCCCCGGGGCCGCGCTGGTGACGCTGGCGCTGATGCTCGGCGTCTTCACGATCCTGCAGATCACCGAATGGGGCTGGGTCGACGCGCGGACGATCGCCGGTCTCCTGATCTCGCTCGCCCTGTTGGTCGCCTTCCTGCGCCGTCAGGGGCGGATCGCCAACCCGCTGATGCCATTGCGGCTCTTCCGCTCGCGCAACGTGGTCGGCGCCAACTCGGTACAGGCGCTCCTCGTCGCGGGGATGTTCGGGATGTTCTTCCTCGGCGCCCTCTACCTGCAGAAGGTCCTCCACTACAGCGCGCTCGAGGTCGGCCTCGCCTTCCTGCCGACCACGGTGGTGATGGGCGCCCTCTCGCTCGGGTTCTCGGAAAAACTGCTGATGCGCTTCGGCCCGCGGAACATCCTCATCCCCGGCTTCATCCTGGTGACGATCGCGTTGCTGCTCTTCGCCCGCACCCCGGTCGACGGCAACTACCTCACCGACCTGCTGCCGCCGTTCCTCCTGATCGCGGTCGGGATCGGCACCTCGTTCCCGGGGATCATGACCCTGGCGATGTCGGGGGCGACGCCGGAGGACGCCGGGCTCGCCTCCGGGCTGGTCAACACCTCGATGCAGGTCGGCGGCGCGGTCGGCCTGGCGGTGTTGGCGACGCTCTCCACCGAGCGCACCGAAAATCTCGAAGCGGCGGGCCACTCGGCGGCCTCGGCGTTGACCTCCGGCTACCACCTCGCATATCTGATCGGCGCGGGGCTGGCGTTCGCCTCGGTGCTGATCGCGATCTTCGTGCTGCGCGACGAGCGCTCAGAGGATGTCCCGGCATTTACGTCCGAGAATCCTGCCCAGGGCTAAGAACCTGGTTGGTCCCGGCCGATGCCTTCGATGAGGTGTTGACGCTTCCCGACCAGATCGGCCAGGCCCGCGCGGCCTTCGCCGAAGCGCCCGACGAGCGGGCCCGGATGGGCCGGATCTCCGGCGTCCTCTGGATGTGCGCGGCGACGGTCGGCGTCATCGACCTCTTCCTGCCCGGCTCCGAGCATGGCTCGATCCCGCTGGTGCTGGCGGTCGCCGCACTCATCTTCCTCTACGGGCTCGCCAGCGTCACCGGCTGGATCCCCTGGGGGAAGGCCTCTATGAACGCGCTGGCGTCGGGGATGGTGGCGACGATCCCGGTCGCGGGCTTCGCCATCTACCTCACCGGCGGCTCGCTCTCCTACATCGAACCGCTGCTCGTCTGCTCGCTCCTCTACGCCGCCTTCTTCTTCCCCGAGCGCTGGGCCTGGCCGCTGGCGATCGAGCTGATCCTGGTCGCCGGGGCGCCGCTGATCTACGACCCCGACGCGATCGGCAACGCCTTCCTGCCCCGCTACCTCGGTCTCGCGGTCGGCTTCCTCGCCGCCACCTGGGTGATGGTCGGGCTGAAGAAGCGGCTGGTCGCGGCCGAGGTGCGCCAGCGCGAGATCGCCCACCGCGACCCGCTGACCGGGGTCGGCAACCGGCGCCACTTCGACGTGACCATGGAGGAGGAGCTGGAGAAGCGGACGCGGCCTTTCGGCGGGCGCGGGCTCGATCCCAGCCCGCTGGCGCTGCTGATCCTCGACCTCGACGACTTCAAGGGCGTCAACGACCGCCACGGCCACCAGGTCGGCGACGCGGTCCTGCAGACGGTGGCCGACCGGGCGCTCACGGTGCTGCGCTCGACCGACACCCTGGCCCGGATCGGCGGCGACGAGTTCGCGGTCGTCGCCCCCGGGGCGCACGGCGATGGCGCCGCGCGGATGGCGATGGCGATCCGCGAGGCGGTCGGTGCGGACGGGTCCGGGGAGGGCTTCCCGACCCCGAGCGCGTCGGTCGGCTGGGCGGTCTTCCCCGACGACGGGCAGGACTTCGAGACGCTGATGCACTCGGCCGACGACCGCATGCTGCGGATCAAGCGCAGCGAACGCTCGGCAGCGTAAGCGGCGCGCGAAACGTTGCGAAGCAGCGCCTGACTGACGAGTCGGTCAGGCGGGTAGGAGAATCTGAGCGGCGATGAGCGCAAATCTCGATATCGAATCCAGATACGACGAGCACGCGTCCCTCTCGATCGGCGATGTGGTCGCCGCGACCGGAGTCGGTGAGGCGACGCTCCGCGCCTGGGAGCGCCGTTTCGGCTTCCCCGCGCCGCGCCGCGAGCCCTCCGGCCACCGGCGTTACAACCGCACCGACATCGAACGGATCCGCTCGGTGGTGCGAGAGCGCAACCGCGGCCTCTCGCTGGGGGTGGCGATCGACCGGGTCACCGCCGAGCCTTCCGGACCGCCGTCGCTCTTCGCGCCGCTGCGCGAGCGCCGTCCCGACCTCCTGCCGATGCAGATCCGCAAGCCGCAGATGCTGCAGCTCTCGCGCGCGGTCGAGGAGGAGAGCGCGGCGCGGGCCGAGCGGGCACTGATGATCGGGGCCTTCCAGCGGCCCGAGTTCTACCGCGCGAGCGAGCAGCGCTGGCGCCGCCTCTCCCGCGGCGCCGGCCTCACCTTCGTGCTCGCCTCCTTCGAGCGGGCGCGGACGCCGGCCGATGGCCCGGTCGAGGTGCCGATCGCCGGCTCCGAGCCGATCGCCGACGAGTGGGCGGTGATCTGCCTCGCGCCCGGCTACTCGGCCTGCCTGATCGGTTGGGAAACGGTCGGCACCGCGGGGCTGCCCGACGAGGAGCGCGCCTTCGACGCCTTGCTCTCGGTCGAGCCCGCCGTGGTCCGCGAGGTCGCCGGCGCCGCCGTCGCGATCGCCGCCGCGGGCGAGCCGGCGCTCGCCGAGCGGGCGCGCGCCTACCTCGACCGCCTTCCGGACTCGAGCCAGCGCTCGCAGCTCCGCCTCGCCGGGGCGATCACCGCCCGCGCCTTCGCGCGCATGCCCTAGGGGATCTCCCTAGTCGCGCATCGAGACCGACTCGAGCACGCCGAGCAGCTGGGTCACCCGGCAGACGAGCAGGCGCTCCTCGTCGACCTCGACCCAGACCCCGGCGCTGGCCGGGAAGACGACGTGATCGCCGACCTCGACCGGCATCTCGACCCCGGCGCCGGCCCACCAGTCGAGCCCCGGCCCGACCGCGAGCACGATCCCCTGTTCCGGCGGCGGCTCGTGGGTGCCGGGTGGGACGACCAACCCGGAGCGCCGCACCCGGTCGGAGTCGAGCTCCTTGATCACGATCTGGTCGAAGAGCGGCCGCAGCTGGTGGCGGACCGACTCGATCGGGTCTGGGACCCGCGAAGACGCCATGCCCTAAGTTTGCCGGATGTCGACCTTGGCCACGCGGTCCGCCCGCCGCCGGCTCGGCATGGCGGCACTCGCCCTCGGCGCCCTCGGCGTCGTCTTCGGTGACATCGGGACCAGCCCGCTCTACGCGCTGCAGACCGTCTTCTCCGCCGACCACGGCGCGGTGAAGCCGACCGAACAGGACGTCTTCGGGGTGATCTCGCTCGTCTTCTGGTCGATCACGCTGATCGTCTCGATCGAGTTCGTCCTCTTCATCATGCGCGCCGACAACGAAGGCGAGGGCGGCATCCTCGCCCTGATCGCGAAGATCGAAGGCGCCAAGCTCGACAACCCACAGGTGAAGTTCGGGCTGATCGCGATCGGCATGTTCGGGGTCGCGCTCTTCTACGGCGACGGGATGATCACCCCGGCGATCTCGGTTCTCTCCGCGGTCGAAGGGGTGAAGGTGGTCGAGCCGAGCATCCACGCGATGGTGGTGCCGGTGACGATCGCGGTGATCGTCGTGCTCTTCTCCGTGCAGCGCTTCGGCACGCACCGGATCGGTCGCGTCTTCGGCCCGGTGATGCTGTTCTGGTTCGCGGTCATCGCCGTCGCCGGACTCGGCCAGGTCCTCGCCCACCCGGAGATCGTCAAGGCGCTCCTGCCCAGTTACGGGGTCGAGTTCTTCGGCCGCCATTTCGGCACCGCCTTCATCGCGCTCGGCTCGGTCGTGCTGACGATCACCGGCGCCGAGGCCCTCTACGCCGACATGGGCCACTTCGGCCGGCCGCCGATCTCCCGCGCCTGGTTCTTCGTCGTCTTCCCGGCGCTGACCCTCAACTACATGGGCCAGGGGTCGCTGATCGTCAACGATCCGAGCGCGATCTCGAATCCCTTCTTCCTGCTGATCCCGCATTGGGGCCGGGTGCCGATGGTGGTGCTGGCGACGGTGGCGACGGTGATCGCCTCGCAGGCGGTGATCTCGGGTGCCTTCTCGGTGACCAAGCAGGCGATCCAGCTCGGCTTCCTGCCACGGCTGCAGATCCGTCACACCTCATCCACCGAGATCGGCCAGGTCTACCTGCCCGCGGTCAACTGGTTCCTCCTGATCACGGTGGTGGCGCTGGTGATCGGCTTCGGCTCCTCGACCGCGCTCGGCTCGGCCTATGGCATCGCGGTCACCTGCACGATCACCGCCGACACCCTGCTCTTCCTCGTCATCGCCCGGCAGCTCTGGAAGAAACCGGGCTGGCTGGTGGCGATCGGCGCCGCCGTCTTCTTCACCGTCGACCTCGCCTTCCTCGGCGCCAACCTGACCAAGACCGAGCACGGTGGCTGGTTCCCGCTCTCGGTCGGCGCGATCATCTTCATCGTGCTCAGCACCTGGCGGCGGGGCACCAAAGAAATCCGCGAGTCGCGGATCGAGGCGGAGGGATCGCTGCAGTCGTTCGTCGACGAACTGCACGCTGCCGACCCGCCGCCGCCGCGGGTGCCGGGGACGGCGGTCTACCTCAACGCGCGCCGCGAGACGACGCCGCTCGCCCTCCACGCGAGCCTCGAACACACCCACGCCCTGCACGAGTCGATCGTGATCATCTCGA
Source organism: Solirubrobacterales bacterium (assembly GCA_035572835.1). Lineage (GTDB taxonomy): Bacteria > Actinomycetota > Thermoleophilia > Solirubrobacterales > 70-9 > VAYN01. Next base: position 6,031 of record DATNAG010000107.1, on the reverse strand, counting down.
TCGAAACGACCCGCACCCCCTACGTCGCCGAAGCGGACCACCTGGTGGTCGACAACCTCGGCTACGAGGACGACGGCATCTCCCACCTGACCGTCAAGGTCGGTTTCCAGGAAGCGATCAAAGTGCCGCAGCTCTTCGCCCTCGCCTGCACCAAAGGGCTGGAGGGCGACGCCCGCGAGGAGGAGGCCGTCTACATCCTTTCCCAGGTGACGCTCCGTCCCACCGACGGGCCGGGGATGAAGCTCTGGCGCAAGCGCCTCTACGTCGCCCTCGCCCGCAACTCGGTCGGCGCCGCCGACTACTTCCACCTGCCGGCGGAGCGCACCGTGACCCTCGGCTCGACGATCGACCTCTAGCAGGGGGTCTGTGTCAGAACCGGGACGGCGGGGCGAACTTGTAGAAGAACTGTCCCAGGCCGCCGTCTTGGGCGATCGCGAAGACGATGTCGAGCATCGCCTCCTGCTTGCCGGCGTTGGCCAGCGGCCCGGCGCAGATCGGGTCGAAACCGGCGTCGCGGTGCAGGGTCTCGACCGCCTCCCGGGCCTCCTCGTCGCCGCACCAGATGTCCCCGGGTGGGGTGGAGGCGTCGGCGACCTGGTCGTAGAGGGCGCCGAAGTTGATGTTCCAGGCCTTCGCCGTCGGCCCGCCGGTGACCGACTTGACGTACTCGGCGTTGGAGGCGTGGCCCGCGGGTGGCACCGCGCCGCCATACAGGTTGGTGGCGTCGATCGCCGTCTTCCCCGCCAGGCCCGTGACCTGTCCGAGCGCCTCCTCGAGCGCCCCGCCCGGCACCGCGATCAGCACCACCTCGGCACCGGAGACGTCGCCGCCCTCGTGCCCGAGCCGGGACACCTCGTGCCCGGCCTTCTCCCACAGTTCGGCCAGCCCACCGCCGATGGTTCCTCTTCCGATCGTCGCGATCTTCATCTTCTCGTCCTCTCCAGGTTTAGAAACAAATCGTTCTGAGCAATATTCCTTCCAGGGAGATCTCGGGAGGCAGGGACACCGAGTCATCGGGAAGGAGAAGTTCATGCATGTATCCACCAAGACCAGGCGTGTGCCGCGGGGGCGGGCGTTCGCACTGGTAGTGGCCGTGATGGCGCTCTTCGGCGCCGTCGTCGCGGCAAACGCGGCAGCGACCACCTACACCGCGCTCGGCGATTCCTACGCCGCCGGGCCGCTGATCCCCAACCAGTCATTGAATCCGCTCGGCTGTTTCCGGTCGGACCACAACTACGCGCACCTGACCGCCTCGGCGCAAGGGCTGACCCTCACCGACGTCAGCTGCAGCGGCGCGACGACCGACGACATGACCGCAGCGCAGGACGTCGAACCGGGCCCGAACCCGCCCCAGTTCGACGGCCTCAACACGGGTACCGGCGTGGTGTCGCTGACGATCGGCGGCAACGACATCGGTTTCACCGAAATCATCGAGAACTGCATCACCTACAACCCGTTCTCGACCCCGTGCAAGGACAGATACGACCCGGGCGGCCATGACCAGCTGGCCGAACGGATCGCGAACACGGCGCCGAAGGTGGCGGCGGTGCTCCAGGGCATCCACGCTCGTTCGCCGAACGCGCGCGTCTTCGTCGTCAACTACCCGCAGATCCTGCCGACCGGCAGCGGCTGCTGGCCGACGATGCCGCTCGGCTTCGGCGACGTGCCCTACCTGCGGGCGACCGAGGAACGGCTCAACTCGATGCTGGCGACGCAGGCGGCCGCCAACAACGCGACCATCGTCAACTGGTACGCGGCGAGCGCCGGTCACGACGCCTGCAAGTCGAGTGGGACCCGCTGGGTCGAACCGTTGGTCCCGGGCGAACTCGCCTTCCCTGTCCATCCCAACAAAGCTGGGATGGCGGGCGGCGCGGCGGCGCTGGCAGCCGCGATCGGCTAGACGCCTCGGCGCGCACGGCGGGCTCATCGCTCGCCGTGCGCCTCCTGGGCGAGCCAGTCCCACTCTTCCCAGTTGGCGATCCGACTCTCGTAGTCGGGCCGCACCATGTCGAGGGCGTCGGCGCCGAAGAAGCAGCGCAGCGGCGGCTCCTCGGCGTCGACCAGCTTGAGGATCGCCGGCCCGGTCGCCTCCGGGTCGCCGGGCGATTTGATCGACGCCGCACGTCTCGCGCGCACCTCGCGCACCGCCGCGTACTCGGCCATCTGCTCGGCCTGGACCGCCGAGGGACCGCCCCAGTCGGTGGTGTAGCCCTGTGGCTCGACCAGCGTCACGTGGATGCCGAAGTCGGCGACCTCGAGCGAGAGCGATTGGCTGAATGCCTCCAGCGCCCACTTCGAGGCGTGGTAGAGGCCGATGCCGGGGAAGGCAGTGACGCCGCCGATCGAAGAGACCTGGATCAGGTGACCGCTGCCCTGCTCGCGCAGAATCGGGAGCGCCGCCTTGGTCACCCAGAGGGCGCCGAAGAGGTTGGTCTCGATCTGGTCGCGGGCCTGCTCCGGGGAGACCTCCTCGATCGTCCCGAACAACCCGTACCCGGCGTTGTTGACGACCACGTCGAGGCGGCCGAACTTCTCGCGGGTCGCCGCCACCGCGGCGTGATCGGCATCCATGTCCTGGACGTCGAGCGCCAGCGTCAGCACGTCGTCGCCGTACCTCTCGGCCAGCGGCTCGAGCGTCGATGCGTCACGCGCGGTCGCCGCGACCTTGTCACCGCGCTCGAGCGCCGCTTCCGCCCAGATCCGGCCGAAGCCCTTCGAGCTCCCGGTGATGAACCAAACTTTCGAATCCGCCATCCGTCCTCCTGGATCAAGCTCTGACTGGTACCACCGATCCTGGCAGGCGGCCGAGCTCGGCTCTGGGACTATTGGGGGGTGCGGATCGCCAGCCTCGTCCCCTCCTCGACCGAGATGCTCTTCGCCCTCGGGCTCGGTGACCAGACGGTCGGCGTCACCCACGAGTGCGACTTCCCGCCCGCCGCGGCGACGCTGCCGCGACTGACCGCGACCGCGATGCCGGAGGGTTTGAGCGCGGGGGAGATCGACGCGGCGGTGAAGGAGATCGTCGGCGAAGGCCGGGCGCTCTACAGCCTCGACGAGGAGCGGCTGGCGGATCTGGCTCCCGACCTGATCGTCACCCAGGCGGTCTGCGAGGTCTGCGCGGTGTCCTATGACGACGTGGTCGCGGTGGCGGCGCGGCTGCCCGGCCGGCCCGCGGTCCTGCAGCAGGACCCGAGCTCGCTCGGCGATGTGCTCGCCGACCTCGGCCGGCTCGGGGCCGCGGCCGGGATCGAGGCGCGGGCGGCGCAGGTGCGGGCGGAGCTCGAGCAACGGCTGGCGACGGTCCGCGCCGCGGTGGCCGGGGCGACGGCGCCGCGCGTGGTCGCGCTGGAGTGGCTCGACCCGCCCTACATCGGCGGGCACTGGGTGCCTGAGATGATCGCCGCCGCCGGCGGAGTCGACGTGGGCGGCGTCGCCGGGGCGAAGTCGGTCGAGGTGACCTGGGAGCGGCTGACCGCGCTCGAACCCGAGGTGATCGTCGTGATGCCCTGCGGCTTCTACGTCGGGGACGCCCGCGCCCAGGCCGAAGAGCACCGCGAGGAGCTCGCCGCGCTCGGCGCGGCGAGGGTCTTCGCCGTCGATGCCGCCTCCACCTATTCGCGGCCCGGCCCGCGGCTGGTCGACGGCACCGAGCTGCTCGCCCACCTGCTCCACCCGGGCCGGGTCGAGGCGCCCGCCGGGATCGGCTTCGTCGATCTCTCGGCGGCGATCGCCGCCGCCGCGCGCTAGCCCGGCGGGACCGGCGGCGGTACCTGGCTCGCCATCTGCGCGTAGCCGGCGGCGCTCGGGTGGATGCCGGTGTCGCCGCTGATCACCCAAGGTTCTCCGCCGCCTTTCGGCCCGCCGCAGAAGGAGAGGTAATGGGCGGCCTCGAGCTCGTCCTGGGTCGGCGTCGACTGGACGCTCGGCCCGTCGACGCCGTATTCGAAATAGGAGCAGGTGTAGCTCGACGGGTAGACCGGTTCGAGGCTGACGCCGACGTCGAAGTGGGGCGGGGAGACGACCTGGAGACGCTGGGATTTGGTCGCGGCGTTCACTTCGCCCGCCACCGCGGCGATCGTCTCGTTCATCAGCTTCCCCATCTCGGCGATCTGGCCGACGCCGTAGGCGAGCGCCGAAGAAGGGATCGAGAGGTGGTACTGCATCAGGTAGATCGTCGCGTCGGTGTTCGCCACCAGGTTGGCGTAGAGGCGCTTCAGTTCGGCGCGCAGGTGGACTTCTTCGAAGGCTTCTTCGACACATTCCTGGTAGCCGCCGAAGAGGGCCGATTCGAGCGCGCAACGCATCGACCCCAGGCCGAAGAGGGTGTTGGCGAGGATCGGGTTGGCGCCGATCGTCATCAGGATGTAGTCCGGGTCTTCGGCCTCGATCTTCTGCGTGGTCGAGTAGAGGCTGCCGCCGGGCGCCCAGTTGGTCGGTTCGGAGCCGCTGACGGCGAGGTTCTTGTAGTTGGTGACGCCGTAGGCGTTCGCCCACTGGGCCGCCCAGGAGACGTTGTCGGCGAGCCCGTAGTCGGGCGCGTAGGGGACTTCCTTGAGCCCGTTCTTGGTCGCGGTCGAGTTGGAGGAGCAGGCGTCGTCGAGCACGGTCCCCACCGGTTTGCATTCGTACAGTGAGAGGAACGGCATCAGCTTGCCGTCGCTGTAGTAGCCGAAGCCGGCGGTGACCGAGTCGCCCATCGCGCGGACGACGGGCCCGGCGGAGCCTGGCGCGCCGATCGGCGACCAAGGCCGGACGACCTTGACGACCATCGTCGTGGCGTGGCTGATCCGGATCGTCTCGGGGCCGGGGACGGCCGGCGCGGTGTAGAGGACTTCTTCGTCGCGGAGGCGGACGGTGCCGGCGCCGGCACCGGCGGTGACACTCCAGCGCTGAGGCCGATCGCAGGTGGGCAGCGGGATCGCCACGGTTTCCCGCGGCGCCACCTGGACCAGGGGGACGGAGGAGCAGAAGGGCTCGCCGGTCGAGGCCGAGGCAGAGGCCGACGCTCCACCCGCCCGCGGTGGCGCCAGTCGGACGATCCTTCGCGGTACTCCCTTCGAGCGGATCTCGGGCTTCCCGTCGGCATCGATGTCGATCCCGCTCTGGGCTTCGACGGTGGCGAGCGGAGCGCGACCTTCGGCCCAGGCTTCCCGCAGCGCCCGCGCGACCTGCGGCTTCAATCTGATCTCGTGGACGAAGGTGAAGCCGCGCCGGGTCTCCGGACGGCGCAGCTGTCCGGCGCTGAGCCGGTGGGCGACGACCGTGGCCAGGGGCACCGTCCCCGGGCTCATCTGGATCCGCACGCCCAACCGTAGACCCCGACCCGCCGCCTGGATCGGGTAGCGGACGGCGACCAGAAGCGCGGGCCTGCCCGCGGCGGTCTCGACCGGCTCGACCCGCCCGACCTTCACCCGCGCCGGCGGCCGGATGACCTTCACCGGTTTGTGCGTCGGCGGGGTCGGCGCCGCGGCGCCCGCACCCGCGGACGCGGCGAGCAGCAGCGCGAGCGCCCCGAGCAGGGCGACGACGACGATCCTCCGCGGCAGGCTCACGGCGGGGAACTTAGCGCCGCGCCGCCGGCCAGTGGGCCGACACCCGCGCCGCCGCCTCCGCGGCGACCGCGGTCTCCGGTGCGCTCACCGACTCGCCCACACCGCCGAGTGCCCGCATCGTCGCCTCCACCGACTCGGCCAGCGCCGCCGGCGCGTAGCCGCCCTCGAGCACCGCGCCGACCGGGACCCCGAGCCCCTTCGCCAGCTCCCGCACCTCGACCGTCATCTGGCCGAAGTCCTCGCTTGCCAACGCGAGCCCGGCGAGCGGGTCGTCGCGGTGGGCGTCGAACCCGGCCGAGACGAGGATCAGGTCGGGCCGGAATTCGCTCGCCACCGGTTTCACCACCCGGTCGAGCAGCGAGAGGAAGACATCCCTTCCCGATCCCTCCGGGACCGGGACGTTCACCGTGAAGCCCTCGCCGCGACCCTCTCCGACGTCCTCGGCCGATCCCGTCCCCGGCCAGATCAGCTCCTGCTGG
>DATNAG010000106.1:0-8733 GCA_035572835.1 Solirubrobacterales bacterium | reverse complement strand
TGGTCGACTTCAATCGCGGCGGCACGCCGCTGGTCGAGATCGTCACCGAGCCGGACCTCCGCGGCGCCGCCGAGGCCGCCGACTGGGCGCGCCTGCTGCGCGAGACGGTCCGCCAGCTCGGTGTCTCCAACGTGAACATGGAGGAGGGGAGCCTGCGGGTCGACGCCAACGTCTCGGTGCGCCCGGTCGGCTCCGACGAGCTCGGCGTCAAGACCGAGCTGAAGAACATGAACAGCTTCCGCTTTCTCCAGCGCGGGATCGAAGCCGAGCTGGAGCGCCAGCGCGGTATCGTCGAGGCGGGGGGGACGATCGAACAGGAGACCCTCCACTTCGACCCGGCAAGCGGCGAGCTGACCTCGCTGCGCTCGAAGGAGGAAGCGCACGACTACCGCTACTTCCCCGAGCCCGACCTGGTCCCGATCGTGCCGACCGAGGCGATGATCGCCGCGGCGCGCGCGTCGCTGCCGGAGCTGCCGGCCGCCCGCCAGGCGCGCTACGAAGGTGAGGGGCTCGACGACGCGCAGGCGCGCCTGCTGGCGGCCGACCCGGAGCTGGCGCGGTACTTCGACGCGGTCCTCGCGGCAGCCGGGGCGGCGGAGCCCCGGGTCGTCGCCAACTGGGTGACCGGCGACCTCACCGCCGCCCTGCGCGCCGCCGATGACGCGGAACGTCCGGAGCCAGGCCCGGTCGCCGACCTGATCGGCGCCGTCGCCGCGAAGACGATCTCCCACGCGGGTGGCAAACAGGTGCTGGCGATCCTGGTCGCCGACGAGGATGCCGACGTCGCCGAGATCATCGAGCGCGAGGGTCTCGCCCAGATGGGGGGTGAGGACGGCGAGCTGGCGGCGATCGTCGCCGCCGCGATCGAGGGCGACCCGGATGCCGCCGAACAGATCCGCAGCGGCAACGGCCGGGCGATCGGCGCCATAGTGGGCGCTGTGATGCGGGAGACGAAAGGCCGCGCCGACGGCGGCGAGGTCAACCGTCTGATCCGCGAGCAGCTCGGCCTCTGAGCGCCCTGCGGCCCCCCCTTCTGTGATCTAAAGCACTTTGTAACAACGTGTTACAAGCTGCTACCGTCGAGGCATGGCTTGGAACATCGTCATCGCCGGGGGTGGTTTCGGAGGGCTCGCCGCCGCCCGTGAACTGGAGAAGGTCATGCCGAAGCAGTCGGCGCGCCTGATTCTGGTCAACGAGACCAACTACTCGACCTACTCGCCGTTCCTGCCGGAGGCCGCCGCCGGGACGCTCGAGCCGCGCCACGTGGTGACGCCGCTGCGGGACATCCTCAAACGCACCTACATCCGCCTCGGCGAGATCAGCGGCCACGACCCGGCCGCCAAGACGGTCGAGCTGACGACCAAAGACGGCGAGACCGAGACGGTGCCCTACGACCAGCTGCTGCTCTCGCTCGGCTCGGTCTCGCGGGTGCTGCCGATCCCCGGCCTGACCGAGTACGCGATGGGCTTCAAGGGCCTCGCCGACGCGATCGTCCTGCGCAACCGGGTTATCGAGAACCTCGAGGCGGCGAACGCGACGGCCGACCACCAGCGCCGCGAGGAACTGCTCACCTTCGTCTTCGTCGGCGGTGGCTACGCCGGGCTCGAGGCGCTGGCCGAGCTTCAGGACTTCGCCGCCGACGCGATGGACAGCTACCCACGCGCCCGTCTGCACGGGATGCGCTGGATCCTGGTCGAGGCGGCGCCCCGGGTGCTGCCGGAGATCGACGAGGATCTGGCCGACTACGCGCTGCGAGAGCTGCGCGGGCGCGGCATCGACATCAAGCTGGAGACGCAGCTGAAAGAGGTGACGGCAAACTCGGCGACGCTCTCGACCGGCGAGGTCGTGCCGACGACGACCGTCGTCTGGACCGCGGGCGTCGCCCCGGCGCCGATCCTCAAGCAGCTGAACCTGCCGCTCGACGAGCGCGGCCGGGTGCCGGTCGACGACCACCTGCGGGTCGAGGGCCTCGACTCGGTCTGGGCGATCGGCGATTGTGCCGCCGCCCCCGATCCGCGCGGCGGCACCTGCCCGCCGACCGCGCAGCACGCGGTCCGTCAGGGCCCGGTGGCGGCCCGCAACATCGCCGCCCAGCTGGGGATCGGCGATGCCGAACCGTTCACCTACCGCAGCGAGGCCTCGTTCGTGAACCTCGGCCGCTACAAGGCCGTCGGCCGGATCGGCGAGCGCAAATTCCGTGGCTTCCCCGCCTGGTTCCTCGCCCGCAGCTACCACATGAGCCAGATCCCGGGCTACGCGCGCAAGGCCCACGCGATCCTCGACTGGACGGCGAGCATGCCGTTCAAGCGCGACCTCGCCGAGCTCGGCTCGGTCACCCGCCCCAAACGCCTCGGCTGACGCGGGCGCTATTCGACCGCGATCGTGGCGGTCATGCCGTGTTCGGCAAGGTGGCCGATCGTGCACCCCTACTTGACAGGTGCTGGACGTTCAGGCATCGCGACCCGCCACAATGGGATGACGAATGGGCCTCGAGTACCTCTGGATCATCTTCTTCTGCGGCCTCGCCACCGCGATCATCGGCAAGGCCAAGGGCAGCTCCTTCTGGATCTGGTTCCTGGTCGGCGCGGTGCTGCCGATCATCGGCCTGGTCGCGGTGATCCTCTCCCGGCGCGAGAAGGACGAACCGGAACGCCAGTGCCCGAACTGCCTCAAGGCGGTGAAGCTCTACGTCCAGGTCTGCCCTCGCTGCGGCACCGACCTCTACCTGCCCGACCCCCGCGCCGTCCGCCATCCCGGCGTTCGCAGTTAGCGCAGCCAGGTGCGGACGATCGCGTTGGCGAAGCCGACCCCGTAGCGGAACACCGCGGGCTTCTTCGAGTGCCCGTGGAGACGCTGTTCGACCGTGATCGGGACCTCCTTGGCGGGGATCCCGCGCTTGATCGCCTCGATCATGAACTCGGAGGTGTGGAACTGCTCCTGGCGCAGGACCAGCTGCGGCAGCACCGTGGTGCGCACGGCGCGGTAGCCGTTCGAGCAGTCGGTGACGTGGGTGCGGGTGATGAAGGAGACGAGGCGGTTGAAGAAGACGATGCCGAGCTCCCTCGCGAAGTGGTTGCGGTCGGCGTGGCCCAGCACGCGCGAGCCATGGGCGACGTCGACTTCGCCGCTCAGGACGGGTTCGACCAGGCGCGGCATCTCCGCGGGCAGGTGCTGGCCGTCGGCGTCGAGGGTGACGACGATCTCGGCGCCCGATTCGACCATCAGCCGGTAGCCCGTGCGCAGGGCCGCGCCGCCGCCCCGGTTGGTGACGTGGCGGGCGACCAGGGCGCCGTGCTCGGCCGCCACGTCGCCGGTCCCGTCGCGGGAGCCGTCGTCGACGACCAGGACCTCGGTGCGGACCCCGCAGACCTCGGCGGGCATCTGATCGAGGACGACGGCGATGTTTTCCGCCTCGTTGTAGGCCGGGACCAGGATCGCGATCTTGCCCTTGAAGCGGTCGGGCAGGCCGGCCTGGCGGAACTCCTCCCAGGCGAGTCCCTCGAGCGCCGCCGAGAGCTGACGCGAGTTGCGCGCCCCGACCGAGAGTGCCCGCACGGTGATGATGAAGAGGACGAAGATGGCGAAGACGGCGAGGCCGAGGATCCGCCCGCCGTTGCCCTTTTCGAAGGAGAAGGCGGAGAGCAGGCCGTTGACGACTTCGGTGCCGGTGACGACCGCCAGGGCCAGCCCGGCGAGGACCAGCAGCAGGACGTCGGCGTTGCGCAGCGAGCGTCGACGGACGACCGCGTAGACCACGAGGATCAGTGCCAGGGCGAGGCCGAGGGCGCGGAGGGCCGTCAGTTCGGCCGGGAATATGCCTGCTAGTGGGACCATTTACGGCCTGAGGAGGATAGGGCCGCGGCGGCCGAGGCGAGGGCCAGCCCGGCGAGCGGGAAGATCAGCGTCATCAAGATCTCGTTGCGGCGTGGAGCGGCGAGGCTGACCGCGCCGACCAGGGTGACGAGGGCGATCGGGGCGGCGAGACAGAGCGTCTCCCACCAGCGGCGGGCGAAGCCGAGCAGCACCAGGCCGGCGATCCCGAGCAGCACGAGGGCGATCTGGATGGCGCGGCCGGGCGTCGTGGCCATGAATTCGCCGACCCCGCTCGACCACATCCGGCCGATCTTGCGCGTGGTCATCCCGAGGTAGCCGAGCGGGTGGTCGCCGAAGTACTCGGAGAAGTCTTCCTTGCCGATCTTGCCGAGGGCGGAGTCGCGTTCCAGTTCGGGGTACCGCGATTTCCAGACGTGGTCGAAGAGCGGGGTGGGGTCGACTTCGTTCAGCGCCTGGGAGTTCGGCGGCAGCCTTTTGCCCGTTTCGCGTTCATAGAGGATCGCCTTGACGCGCTGGTATTCGCCGTCGGCGGGGTAGAAGGTGCCGACGTAGAGGGCCTTGCCGCCGCCGGTCGAGATCGGCACCAGGCGGTCGAGGACGACGATGTTGCGGATCGTCCAGGGCACGATCGGCAGGAGCAGGGCGACCAGCATCAGGGCGATCGCGGTCGCGCCGAACGCCCACTCGCGCCGCCAGGCCCAGCGGACGGCGGCGAAGGCGACGAAGGCGCCCGCGACCAGCGTGTACTCGGGGCGGAACATCGCGGTGGCGCCGAAGAGGAACCCGGGCAGGAGCCATCGCCACGAGCTCTTCCCCTCAGCCGCCCATAAGAACGCCAGGATCGCCGCCGGGAGGGTCAGCATCGCCGGCGGCTCGCTCATGATCTCGCCGACCGAATGGATGAACGGCGGGTAGATCGCCACGCCGAGGGCGCCGAGAAGCGCCGGCCACCTGCCGCCCAGGCGCCATCCGAGGAAGAAGACGACGAGGATCGTCCCCACCCCCATCAGCGCCTCGAGGATGCGGATCGTCCCTTCGCGCGGGCCGCCGGTGACGACGAAGAGCCCGGCGTAGAGCCAGGGCGCTCCCGGAGACCAGTCGCTGGTCGCTTCCGAGTGGAATTCGGGGCCGCCGTAGCTGCCTTCCAGGTAGAGCGACTTGGCGAGGGCGTAGTAGGCGTGCGAATCGTCGGCCGGATCGGCGACCGGGTGGGCGACCGCGACCGCGCGGAAGGCGAGGCCGAGCGTCGCGATCAGCGCGAGCGCGATCAGCGTCCGCCGCCCGTAGCGGGCCGGCAGCGTGCGAAACCAGTTGCGGAGGGTGGTCAAGGGCGCGGGTCAGGCTACTCGCGCCGCGGCAGGAAACCGGGGGGAGGCGCGGAAAAGCCGGGCAAACCTCAGGAAAGGAAGCTTCATGAAGCGTATTTCCCTGGCCCTCGCGGCCGCCATCGCCTGCCTGCTGGTCGCCTCCGTGGGCACCGCCGGCGCGATGCCGACCGAAGGCATCGTCAACACCTCCTGCACCACGAACTCCAAGAACGTGGTCGGCAACAAGGTGACGATCCGGGTCGCCGGTAAGAACGTCGACCCGTCGCAGATGGAATTCGCCGAATGCAAGGTCGTCAAGAAGGTCGCCAACAAGATGCTCTCGCTACGGATCGAGAAGCCGAAGGTCTTCGAAGGCTTCCGCTGCACGCCGACCGTCTACACCAAGGGCCAGGGCACCGAGGAAGCGCAGGAAGTCAAGTACGGCTGCCTTTTCCGCGGCGCCGACACCGCCACCGAAATCCGCCTCACCTTCAAGGTCACCTACAACCAGGACTGAGCCGCACCGCGGCGAGCCCGGGCGGCGATCCACGCGATCGCCGCCCCGGCGCACGCCGAAAGCAACGGGATCAGGACCAGGACGCGGCGGGGGGAGGCGACGAGCAGGGCGCTGACCAGGGTGACGGCGAGGAAGACGGCGCCGATCAGCAAGGCCTCCCAGCGGCGCAGGTAGGCGAGCAGGCCGAGGCCGAGGAGGCCCAGGCCCAGGAGGACCCAGTGGAGGGCCTCCCAGACCGGCTCGCGCATCACCGCGCGCGGACCGTGGGACCAGATGCGGCCGATCTTGGCGGCGACGAATCCGACGTACTCGCCGAAGTGGTGGGTGATGTCGGTGCGCAATTGCTCCCTGCCCATCGAAGAGAGGGCCTGGTCCGGTTCTTCACCTGGGTGGCGGGCTTCGGCGAGGCGGGCAAGGATCTGCTCCAGGCGCAGGTTCTCCACCGCGTGGGGGCCGAAGAGGTCGGGGTTTTCGGCGACCACGCCGGCACCGACGTTTTCCGGGTTGCCGTCGGAGGGCAGGTAGGTGCCCGCATAGAGGACCTGGCCGCCGCCGGTGGACACGGCCACGAAGCGGTCGAGCGCGATCGCGTTGCGGATCGTCCAGGGCGCCACGACGACGATCAGGCCGAGGGCGACGACGCCGCCGGCCAGGAGGGCGCGCTTGCAGTCGCCGTGGCGTAGCTGGCGGAGGAAGACGAGGAGGGCAAGGAGTAGTCCGATCGCGAGGTACTCCGGCCGCACCAGCGCGAGAGCCCCGAGGGTGACGCCAGGAACGAGCCAGCACCAGGCGGGGACGGCACCACCACCAGACGTCCCGGGCGCCCCGTCAGCGGCCCAGAGCAGCCCGAGCATCGCGCCGGCCAGGAGCGTCGCCGCCGCCGGCTCCGTCATCAGCATCCCCGTGTACTCGATCGTCGCCGGATAGATCGCCACCGCGAGCGCCGCGAGCAGCGCGGGTACCACCGCCCGCCCGGGGGGTGGCTGTCCTTGGTCGCCCACAGGGCTACCAAGGACAGGGTCCCCGTCACGGAAGAGTGCCGCGCACGCGAGGCGGAGGGCCAGGAGGTAGGTGAAGAGGACGGCGAGGGTGCCGATCAGGGCGAGGACGATGCGCGCCAGGCGTTCGTGGACCCCTCCCGTGACCTTGTAGATCGCGGTGACGAAGAGGGGGAGGCCGGGGGAGTAGTCGGAGCTCGGTTGGGTCGCCTCGGCGCCGACGGTGAAGCCGTTCCCCTGGTCGAGGTTCTTCGCGATCGCCGCGTAGGCGGCCGCGTCGAAGACCGGTGCGCGACCGTCCCAGGCTTCGCCGACCCGCAGGCCGGCGCCCAGCACCAGGATCGCGACCAGCGCCGCAAAGCCCCATCTACCGCCATGTCGGGCCATCAGCGCGTTTGGCATCGGCCCGATTCAACTAATCTTGCCGGTCTATGCGGATCCTCATCCTCGGTGGCGACGGCTACCTCGGCTGGCCGACGGCGCTTCGTTTCTCCGCCGCGGGCCACGAGGTGGCGGTGGTCGACAACTTCAACCGCCGCCGCTGGGTCGAGGGCGCGGGCTCCAACTCGCTGACCCCGATCGCCGATCTGGACACCCGGATCACGGCCTGGGAGGAGAAGTCCGGCAGGCGGATCGCCTCCCACATCGGCCCGATCGAGGACGGCGATTTCCTCGACGGGGTCGTCGCCGACTTCCTCCCCGAAGCGGTCGTCCACTACGGCCAGCAGGCCTCGGCCCCGTACTCGATGATCTCCCGCCAGACCGCGGTCGAGACCCAGTACGCCAACACGATCGGCAACCTCAACCTGCTCTTCGCGCTCCGTGACCACGTCCCCGAGGCGCACCTGGTGAAGCTCGGGACGATGGGCGAGTACGGCCAGCCCGAGATCGACATCGAGGAGGGCTACATCGAGATCCACCACAAGGGACGCAGCGATCGGCTGCCCTACCCGAAGCTGCCGGGCTCGCTGTATCACTGCTCGAAGGTCCACGACTCGACCAACATCCACTTCGCCTGCCGCACCTGGGGCCTGCGGGCCACCGACCTGAACCAGGGCGTCGTCTACGGGATCGAGACGGATGAGACCGCGGGGGACGAGCGGCTGATCACCCGCTTCGACTACGACGAGCTCTTCGGCACGGTCCTCAACCGCTTCTGCTTGCAGGCCGTCATCGGTCATCCGCTGACCGTCTACGGAGAAGGCAACCAGACGCGCAGCTTCCTCAACATCCGGGACACGCTCGCCTGCGTCGAGATCGCCGTGACGAACCCGGCCGCGGCGGGCGACTTCCGCGTCTTTAACCAGTTCACCGAGGAATTCTCGGTGATGCAGTTGGCCGAGCTGGTGAAGGAGGCGGGGGCGCACCTCGGTTACGAGGTCGACATCCAGCACTACGACAACCCCCGCGTCGAGAAGGAAGAGCACTACTACAACGCGGTCAACTCGAACCTGCTCGACCTCGGCCTGCGGCCACGATTCCTGGGCGAGGAGCTGGTCGAGTCGATCCTCGGGATCCTCGAGCGCCACAAGGGCCGCGTCGCCGAGGGCGCGATCGACCCCCGCACCCGCTGGAACCCGGCCAAGCCCGCCGCCGCGCAGGCGTAGTCGACGCCTGAGTCGCCGCTTTACCGCTGGTAGCATCGTCAGTTCGATGAGAGCTGCCGACGCACTGATGGAATCGCTCAAGGCCGAGGGCGTGAAGAACGTCTTCGGGATCCCCGGTGGGGCCAACCTGCCGATGTACGACGCGGTCGTCGACGCCGACTTCCGCCACGTCCAGACCCGCCATGAGCAGGGCGCCGGCCACGCCGCCGAGGGCTACGCCAAGGCGGGCGGCAAAGTCGGGGTCGCCTTCGCCACCTCCGGCCCCGGGGCGACCAACCTGATCACCGCGATCGCCGACGCGATGCTCGACTCGGTGCCGACCGTCTTCGTCACCGGCCAGGTGAAAACCGAGCTGATCGGCACCGACGGCTTCCAGGAGGCCGACATCCTCGGCGCCACGCTGCCGTTCGTGAAGCACTCCTTCCAGGTGACCGACGCGCGGCAGATCCCCGAGTACGTCCACGAGGCCT
>DATNAG010000105.1:0-11412 GCA_035572835.1 Solirubrobacterales bacterium | reverse complement strand
CCAGTGGAACCTGGCGCACGGTCCCGTGGCGGTGGTGGCGCCGACGCTGATCGAGGAGCCGGGCGGCGCCAAGCCGATCGAGGCCAAGCGGGCCGAGCTGGCCGCCGTGCCGCGGGAGGTCGTGCTGAGCGAGGCCGAAGTGGCGGAGATCCGGGCGATCGGCGACAACACCGGCAGCATGGTGCTGAAGGGCGCCGCCCCCGACTTCGAGGGCGAGGAGCAGCCCGACCGCTGGCCGCTCAGCCCGGAGCTGGCCGAGGTCGGTGGACGCTGGGGGATCGACCCCGAGCGCGACCTCGTCGCGGTCGCCTAGCGACGAGCCCCCGCCCGCGGTCCGCACTTCCGCGTAGGGTGGCGGCCATGACGGGCAAGTGGTGGACGCTGGTCGGCGCCTGCTTCGGCCTTTTCCTGCTGATGCTCGATTCGACCGTGGTCTCGCTGGCGCTGCCCGCGATCCGTGGCGACGTCGACGCGAGCGCCGAGCAGCTGCAGTGGATGATGAACAGCTACCTGCTGACGATCTCGGTCCTGGTCGTCACCGCGGGCAGGCTCGGCGACATGTTCGGTCGCCGCCGGCTCTTCCTGATCGGGATGCTCGTCTTCGGCCTCGGCTCGGTCCTCTCCGGGTCGGCGGGGGATCCGGACATGTTGATCGCCGGCCGCGTCCTCCAAGGCGCCGGGGCGGCGCCGGTGCTGGCCCTCTCGCTCGCCCTCGTCTGCAACGTCTTCCCCGAAGCCGAGGTGCCGAAGGCGCTGGGGATCTGGGCGGGCGTCTCCGCCTCCGCGCTGGCGGTCGGGCCGTTGGTCGGTGGCGTGCTGGTCGAGGTCGACTGGCGGGTGATCTTCCTGCTCAACCTGCCCGTGGTCGCGATCGGGATGCTGATCGTCGCCCGCGCGGCGCCCGAGTCGACCGACCCCGGCGCGAGCCACAAGGTCGACTGGTCGGGCCTCGCGGCGCTCAGCGTCGGCCTCACCCTGGTCGTCCTCGCGCTGGTCCAGTCGGAAGCCTGGTCGACCCCGCTGGTGGTCGCTCTGGCGCTGGTCGGGCTCGTCTCGCTGGCCGTCTTCTGGCTGGTCGAGCACCGGGTCCGGGCGCCGATCGTCGAGTTCGACCTCTTCCGCAACGGCCCTTACTTCGGTGCCAGCGCCGCCGCCTTCTGCCTGGTCGGCGCCTACTGGGCGGTGATCTATTTCCAGCCCCAGTACCTGCAGGACGTGCGCGGCCACTCGCCGCTGGTCTGCGGGATCGAGGTGCTGCCGATCACGGTGCCGATGGTCCTCATCTCGCCCTTCTCCGGCCGGCTGATCGCCAAGTTCGGGCCGCGTGCCCTGATGACCTTCGGGATGGCGGTCGGCACCGCCGGGTTGATCGTCCTCACCCAGATCGGCTCCGACACCCCCTACGGCGTCCTCCTGGTCGGCTACCTGCTGTTCGGGATCTCCCTCGGCCTCGTCTATGCGCCGATGTCGACGGCGGCGATGGCGGCGATGCCGGGCGAGAAGGTCGGCATCGCCTCCGGCGTCCTCTCGATGCTGAGGGTGCTCGCCGGGGCCGTCGCCCTGGCCGGGACCGGGGCGATCTTCCACGCTCTGGTCGGCTCCGGGCACTCCTTCGCCGGCTCGCTGGCCGGCTCTACTTGGCTTCCCGTGGGGCTTACGGCGGTAGGCGCGGTGCTGACCTGGGGCTTCGTCCGCGGCCCCGAGGAAGAGGGCCCCGACCCGGCGGTGGCGGGCCGTCCGGCCCCCGCCCAGCTGCACCATCACGCGCACCACCGCCGCTTTCACCTCTGAACCGCATTCCAGAGCCGTTTTTGCCATAATTAGCTGGATGGCTTCATTGTCAGGGGATGCACTTCATGAGCTTTCTGAACGTCAGGATCCCCGGCTGATCAGAGCACTTGATGTTGTCGCACCCGGCGGGGCGCTCCGCGAGGGGATCGACAACATCGTCCACGCCCGCACCGGGGGTCTGATCGTCGTCGGCGAGCTTGACGAGATCAGTCACCTGCTGTCCGGCGGAATCCGCCTGGACATCGATTACACGCCCGCGATGCTCTACCAGGTGGCGAAGATGGACGGGGCGATCGTGCTCAACGCGGAGGCGACCAAAATCGCCTGGGCGAACGTCCAGCTGATGCCCGATCCGACGATCCTCAGCTCCGAGACCGGCACCCGCCACCGCACCGCCGAGCGCGTCTGCAAACAGACCGACGCGTTGGTGATCGCCGTCTCGCAGCGGCGCGAGGTCGTCTCGCTCTACGTCGAGGGCGCCAAGTACATCCTCCAGGACATCCCGGCGGTGCTGGCCAAGGCCAACCAGGGCCTGGCGACGCTGGAGAAGTACCGCCAGCGGCTCGATGAGATCTCGGCGCGGCTGACCGTGCTCGAGTTCGAGGGCCGGACGGTGCTCCACGACGCGCTCGCGGCACTGCAGCGGGCCGAGTTGGTGACGCGGATGGCGGTCGAGGTCGAGCGCTACATCGTCGAGCTCGGCACCGAGGGCCGGCTGATCGAGATGCAGCTGGAGGAGTCGATGGTCGGCGTCGCCGCCGACAAGACCGCGCTGCTCCGCGACTACGCGGTCGAGGACTCCGAGGAGGGGCTGGCCTCGATGCTGCAGGCACTGAGCCGCCTGCCGCACCAGGACGTGCTCGACTTCGGCCGCCTCGCCGAGCTGCTCGGCTACGACCGCAAGGCCAACACCACCGACCTGCCGGTCTCGCCGCGCGGCTACCGGGTGCTCGGCCGGGTCCCGCGGATCCCCAAACTTGTCGTCCAGAAGATCACCCACGAGCTGGGCGGGTTGGAGGAGGTCCTTGCGGCCCCCGATGCCGACCTCGCCGCCGTCGACGGAGTCGGGCCCAGCCGGGCCAAGGACATCCGCGAGGGCCTGCGCAGGCTCCAGGAGGTCGATCTGGTTGACCGGTACTTACAGAGTTGACGGCGATAAGCGCTGTCGCGTGACGAAAGGAGCCACCTATTTCCGAGCTAGATGAGGCCACCGTGGAAGAGGTCTTCGAGGAGGACATCGAGTACGTCTGTGACTTCGAGATCGGCGACAAGGTCGTCTACCCGCACCACGGCGCCGGCTTGGTGATGACCAAAGAAACGCGGGAGCTGATGGGCAGCGAGCGTGAGTACCTCACGATCAAAATCCTGCACAACGAGCTGACCGTCATGGTTCCGACCGAAAACGCCGGCAAGGCTGGGCTGCGCCGCGTGATCGACGAGGAAGAAATCAAAAAAGTCACGGCAGTCCTCACCGACGACGTTTCCGAGATGCCGAAAAACTGGAACAGGCGCTTCAAGTACAACCGCGAGAAGATCAAGACCGGCGATGTGTTCGAGCTGGCCGAGGTCGTCCGCAACCTCGCCCTCCGCGAGATGGAGAAGGGCCTCTCCACCGGTGAGAAGCAGATGTACACCCGGGCGAAGAAGATCCTCGCCTCGGAGTTCATGTACGCCCTCGACAAAGACGAGGAAGGCGCCGAGGAATACCTCGACGGGCTGTTGGAGGATCGTTTCGCCGCCACCGCCTCTGCCTGAGGACACCAAACCTGAGGTGACCGCAGTCATCGCGGCCGCCGGCTCCGGGGAGCGCCTCGGGGCCGGCGGCCCGAAGGCGTTCGTGCCGCTCGGTGGGCGGCCGATGATCGCCTGGTCCCTGGACGCCTGCGCCGCCTGTGAGGCGGTGGCGGGGGTCGTGGTGGCGGTCCCGGAAGGGCACGAGCACGGCCTCGACGGTCTGGACCGGGTCCGGACCGTCGACGGCGGCTCGACCCGCGCCGAGAGCGTCGCCGGCGCCTTGGCCGAGGTGACGACCGAGCTCGTGGCGATCCACGATGCCGCGCGCCCCTTGTTGACTCCGAAGTTGATCGAGGACCTGATTGCGGTGCTCGCCGCAGATCCAGAGGCCGACGCGGTCATCGCTGCCGCACCCGTCACCGACACGGTCAAGAAGGTCCGTGCGGAGTTTCGGGTGGAGAGCACCCAAAACCCGACGCGCGCTGTGGAGGCCACCTTGGATCGCAATGAATTGTGGGGGGCGCAGACGCCTCAGGTCTTCCGTGTGGCGCCGCTTCGCGCCGCGCTCGAGGTCGATGCGAAGGTACGAGACGCCGCGACCGACGAGGCCATGCTGATCGAGGCCGCGGGCGGGACGGTCCTGCTCCACGACCCCGGAGCTCCCAACATCAAGGTGACGACGCCGCTCGACCTGCGCGTCGCCGAGTTGCTGCTCGCCGAGCGCTAGGCGCGATCGCTCTTGCTGCTGAGCAGCACGTAGACCAGCGTCGCCCCGAAGGTGACCTGACCGACGCCCAAGGCGGTGCCGAGATTCACCGCTCCCAGGGCCAGGGCGGCGAAGACGCCGAGGAAGAACCCGGCGGCCAGGATGAGCAGCTGACGGCCCATTGGCCTCGAAGTTTAGGCTTCGTCTCCCGTGCTGACCGACTACCACCTTCACCTGCGGCCCGACGAGGCCGGGACGACATTCGAGCGCTACTTCACGACCGCGAACGTGGAGCGCTACCGCGAGGCCGCGATGGCCGCCGGGATCGAGGAGCTGGGCGTCTCCGAGCACGTCTACCGCTTCCGTCAGGCCCTCGACCTCTGGCGCCACCCGCTGTGGTTGGAAAACGCCAACGACGACCTCGACGCCTACTGCGAGTTCGTCCGCGGGACCTCGCTGCGCCTGGGCATCGAGTGCGACTTCATCCCCGGCGCCGAGGCCCGCACGGCGGAGCTGCTGGAGGCGCGTGACTTCGACTACGTGGTCGGCTCGGTCCACTTCGTCGGCGAGGGCGATGCGGCGGTCGACCATGACGGCTTCGACGTATGGGGCGGCGACGCCGACGCCGAGGAGATCTGGACCCGGTACTTCGAGGCCTTCGGCCGCTGCGCCCGTTCCGGCCTCTTCGACATCCTCGCCCACCCGGACCTGGTCAAGGTCTGGGGCCGCGACCGCCGACCGCTGCCGGAGGGCGACCTGCGTCGCTTCTACGAGCCCGCGGTCGAGGCGATCCTCGAGGGTGGCTCGGCGGTCGAGCTCTCGACCGCGGGGCTGCGCAAGCCGGTCGGCGAGCTCTACCCGGCACCCGCCTTCGCCGAGCTGATCGCCCAGGCCGGTATCCCATTCGCACTCTCCTCCGATGCCCACCTGCCGGAGCAGGTCGGCTTTGGCTACGAGCAGGGCGTCGCGCTCCTCGACCAGCTCGGGGTCGAGGAGATCGCCGTCTTCGAGGGGCGCCGGCGCCGGCTTGAGCCGCTCGGCGCGCGGGTCCGCTGAGGCCCTGGCTTGGTCGGCATCGGCTACGACTCGCACCGCTTCGCCGAGGGGCGGAAGCTGGTCCTCGGCGGGGTCGAGGTCGACCACCCGTTGGGGCTGGAGGGCCACTCCGACGCCGATGTCCTCACCCACGCGGTGATCGACGCGATCCTCGGCGCCGCCGGCGGCGGTGACATCGGCACGCTCTTCCCGCCCGATGAAGAGCGCTGGCGTGGTGCCGACTCGATCGACCTGCTGCGGACCGCGATCGGGACGATCGCCGGCCGGGTGATCAACGTCGACGCGACGCTGATCTGCGAGGAGCCGAAGCTCGGCCCCTACAAGCCGCAGATGGAGCAGATCCTCGGCGAGGCGACCTCGGGCCGGATCACGGTCAAGGCGACCACCAACGAGGGGATGGGCTGGATCGGCCGCGGTGAGGGCATCGCCTGCATCGCCGTCGCCGAGGTCGAGGACGACTGACCCCACACGCCGGCCGCCCGGCCAATAGGCTTCACGGATCGATGGCAGGCATGGGTGACACCGACGTGCGGGGGGCCGTCTCAGACCTTCTCTTCGAGGGGAGGGTGCTGCGCGAGGCCGGCGTGATCGCGCCGATGCGCCCTGACAAGGCGATCCGCGTGGCGAGCACGTTCCTGCGCTGGGGTGCTTCGCCGGCGACCGGCGTCGCCACCGCGGCGATCGAGCACCCGCACGAGATCGCGATCCTCGACGAACGCGGCTCGCTCACCTGGGAACGCCTGCACAAGCGCTCCAACGCGCTCGCCCACGCCTTCGCCGCGATGGGGATCGGCCCGGGCGACGGGGTCGGGATCATGGCCCGCAACCACCGCGGCTTCCTCGAGGCGACCCTGGCGAGCGCCAAGCTCGGCGCCTCGGCGCTCTACCTGAACACGATGTTCTCCGGCCCGCAGCTGGTCGACGTGATGAAGCGGGAGGGGCCGAAGGCCCTGGTCTACGACGAGGAGTTCGAGGACCTTCTGTCCGGGGTCGAGCCGGGGGTGCGGCGGATCGTCGCCTGGCATGACGGCGCCCCGCCCGCGGGGGCGACGACGCTGGAGCAGCTGATGGCCGACGGCGACGACTCCGATCACCAGCCGCCGCCCGACAAGCCGCGCTTCGTGATCCTCACCTCGGGCACCACCGGGACGCCGAAGGGGGCCCAGCGGACGAGCCCGGACGGGCTGATGGCGCTCGCCGCGGTGCTCGACATGATCCCCTACCGGCGCGGCTCGACGATCATGATCGCGGCGCCGCTCTTCCATTCCTGGGGCTTCTTCCACTTCGTCGTCAGCCTGCCGACCGCCTCGACCATGGTGCTGCGGCGGCGCTTCGACCCGGAGGGGACGCTGGCGGCGATCGAACGCACCCGCGCCGACGTGCTCGGCGCCGTGCCGGTGATGGTCCAGCGCATCCTCGGGCTGCCGAGCGAGGTCCTCGACCGTTACAAGCTGCCCTCACTGCGGGTCGTCTCGCTCTCGGGGTCGGCATTGCCGGGCGAGCTGGCGACCCTGTGGATGGACCGCTTCGGCGACTCGATCTACAACCTCTACGGCTCGACCGAGGTCGCCTACGCGACGATCGCCACCCCGGCCGACCTGCGCGCCGCCCCCGGCACCGCCGGGCGACCACCGCGGGGGACGGTGGTCAAGCTCCTCGACGACCAGGGCAAGGAGGTGCCGCGCGGCGAGGTCGGGCGGATCTTCGTCGGCAACGAGATGCGGATGGAGGGCTACACCGGCGGCGGCAACAAAGAAGCGATCGACGGCCTCCTCTCCAGCGGTGACGTCGGCCACATCGACGAGGAGGGGCGCCTCTTCGTCGACGGCCGCGACGACGAGATGATCGTCTCCGGTGGCGAGAACGTCTTCCCGCGCGAGGTGGAGGACTGCCTCGCCGACCTCGACGGGATCGCCGAGGTGGCGGTGATCGGGGTCGAGGATGCCGAGTTCGGCCAGCGCCTGGCGGCCTTCGTCGTGCTCGAGCAGGGAGTCACGCTCAGCGAAGCCGACCTGGGCGCCCACGTGAAGGCGAACCTCGCCTCCTACAAGACCCCGCGCGAAGTCGAGTTCATGGACGAGCTGCCGCGCAACGCCACCGGCAAGGTGCTGAAGCGGGTGC
Source organism: Solirubrobacterales bacterium (assembly GCA_035572835.1). Taxonomy (GTDB): domain Bacteria; phylum Actinomycetota; class Thermoleophilia; order Solirubrobacterales; family 70-9; genus VAYN01. The sequence goes on along the minus strand of DATNAG010000105.1, from coordinate 4,004 downwards.
TGGGCGACCGTCAGACGAGCGGCCGGGACGCCCAGTAGGCTTCACGCGCATGAGTGAACCGGCGAGGCAGCTGAAAGCGGTCCGCGAGGCGAACCGCGATATGCACGCCGTCGCCGCCCAGGCCCTGGAGTGGGTCAAGGTCTCGGAGGCGCGGGTGGCCGCCGCGGAGGGCTCCGCGGAGAAGGTCCGGGCGGAGCTCAAAGAGCGCGCGATGAAGACGCTGCGCGAGATGAGCGCTCAGGCGCGCAAGCAGATCGAAGCCGCCAGAGAGGCCCAGGCGGCCGCCGAGTCGAAGTTGGCCGCCGCCGAGGCGGGCCGCGACCGGGCGGAGAAGTCTTTCGAGGAGCTGCGTCGGACCTCGCAGGCGGAGCGCGAGCGGACCCTCGCCAAGGCCTCCGAGGCGACCAAGGACGCCGAGTCCCGGGTCGAGGCGGCCGAATCGCGGGTCGACGCCGTCGAGGCGCAGGCGCAGCGCGAGGTCGAGGTGACGAAAGCGAGCGTGCGCACCGAGATCGACCGGCGGGTCGAGGAGGCGCGCAACCGGATCCAGGCCGACGCCGACAAGCGCGTCGCCGAAGCCGAGCAGCGGGCAGCCGAAGCGGAGGCCGGCGCCGAGGCCGCCCACCAGACCGCGATCCAGCTGGAGACCGAGATCGAGAAGCGGGTCATGGAAGGGACCGAGGAGGTCCGCCGCGAAGCTGAGGAGAGCGTTCGTCGGCTGGTCGAGAAGGTCGAGCGCGAGGCCGAGGACGTCGCCCGCGCCCGCGCCGAGGATCAGCTGCAGGCCGAGTCCGAGCGGATCAAGCAGCAGGCGGAACGCCGCGAGGAACGCGCCCGTGCCGCCACCGAGGAGGAGATTCGCGCCAGCGTCAGCAAAGCGCGGCGCGAGGTCCAGGCGGTCGCCGAGGACGACGGCCCGACCTGGCTGCGAAACACGGGCCAGAAACCGCAGGCCCCCGCGGGCTACCGCACCTACTAGCCGCGCACGAACTGGCGCCCGCGGCGCCCGGCCGGATAACCTCGCCCGCATGCGCGAGGTGCGGATCAGGGACACGCTGAGCGGGGCGCTGCAGACGATCGACCCCGACCACGAGGTCGGCATCTACGCCTGCGGCCCGACCGTCTACAGCCGCATCCACATCGGCAACGCGCGCCCCTTCGTCATCTTCTCGCTGTTCGCCCGCTTTCTGCGCTCCGAGGGCTACAAGGCGCGCCTGGTGATCAACGTCACCGACATCAACGACAAGATCTATGCCGCGGCCGCGCGCGCCGGGGAGGGCTCGGCGGCCTTCGCCGAGGAGATGACCGCCGCCTACGTCGAAGACACCGATCGGCTCGGGGTCGGCCGCCCCGACGCGGAGCCGAAGGCGACCGAGACCGTCGACGGGATCATCGAGCTGATCGCCGACCTGATCGAGGGCGGGCATGCCTACGAGTCGGGCGGCGACGTCTACTTCCGCGTCCGCAGCTTCCCCGGCTACGGCAAGCTCTCCAATCGCCGGCCCGAGGACATGGACCAGGGCGAGGAGGCGGGCTCCGCCGGCCTCAAGGAGGAGCGCCTCGACTTCGCCCTCTGGAAGGCGACCAAGGAGGGCGAGGACACCAGCTGGGAGTCGCCCTGGGGCCCCGGACGGCCTGCCTGGCACATCGAGTGCTCGGTGATGGCCGAGCGTGAGCTGGGGGCCTCCTTCGCCGTCCACGGCGGCGGCTCGGACCTGGTCTTCCCCCACCATGAGAACGAGATCGCCCAGTCGGAGTCGGCGGGGCGCCCCTTCGCCCACGTCTGGATGCACAACGGGATGGTCGACGTCGGCACCGAGAAGATGTCGAAATCGGAGGGCAACATCTTCCGGTTGAGCGAGGCGCTCGACCGGTACGGGCGGGAGGCGGTGGTGGCCTACCTGGTGTCGGGGCATTACCGGCAGCCGTTGGCGTTCGGGGAGCTGCAGATGGAAGAAGCGCAGGCGCGGGTGGAAAGGCTTCGGAATTTCTTCAGGGGGCAGCAGGGGGCGACCTCTGGGGAAGCCTCGGCGGAACAACAGCGGGGAGGTTCCGGCGAGTCTTCCCCAGAGGTCGCCTCACCAGCCACGGAGCGGCTCGAGGCCTTTCGCGAGGCATTGGCGGATGACTTCAATACCCCGCGAGCGATGGCGGAGGTATTCGAGTTGGTGGCGGAAGCGAATCGCGAGGACGTGCCGGGCGCCGCCGCTGCGGTTCATCAGATGCTCGAGCTCGTCGGGCTTGGCAGTCTCAGCGGGTCCGAGGAGGGCGAGGCCGACGAGCTCGCGTCCAGGCTGATGGAAGACCGCGAGGCCGCGCGGGCGGAGAAGGACTTCGTCAGGGCCGACGAGATCCGCGATGAGCTCGCGCGGATGGGCTACGAGGTGCGCGACTCCGCCGACGGTCCGCGGCTTGTGCCGAAGTCCTGATGGCCTCGCAGATCATCTACGGCGTCCAGCCGGTCCATGAGGCGGAACGGGGGAGACGGCGGGTGCACAGGGTCTGGAGGGCACCGGAGACCTCTCCGGCGGAGCTGGAGCGGCTTTGTGGGTCGCCTGACCACCAAGGGGTGGTCGCGGAGGTGGATCCTTATCCCTACGGCGACGCGCAGGCGATGCTGCGTAAGCCCGACGCGCTGATCGTGGCGCTCGACCAGGTCCAGGACCCGCGCAACCTCGGCGCCGTCTGTCGCTCCGCCGAGTCGGCCGGCGCGGCAGGCGTGGTGATCCCGGAGCGGCGGGCGGCGACGGTGACGCCGGTCGTCTGCAAGGCGTCGGCGGGCGCGGTCGAGCACCTCGAGGTCGCCCACGTGCGGAATCTCGCCGATTGGCTGGCCGGGGCGAAGGAGGCCGGCTTCTGGATCTGGGGCGCCGATGCCGACGGACAGCAGCCCCCGTGGGGCGTCGACCTCACGGGCCCGACCGTCCTCGTCCTCGGCGGGGAGGGGAAGGGCTTGCGGCCCCGCGTCGCCTCGAGCTGCGATGGCCTGGTCGCCCTGCCGACCCTCGGCCAGGTCGAGTCCCTGAACGTCTCGGCAGCCGCCACGGCACTCCTCTTCGAGTCCGTCCGCCAGCGTTCCTGACGCCTGGCGTAGGCGGCAAATGCAACGGCGGTTGCAAAAAGTCGCTATTTGGGGTTGACAGAACTCCGCTGGTGCGTAAACTGCCGCCTCAATAAAGGGTGAACCTCAGCTTGAGTCTGAGGAAGCCCACGATAAGTAGGGCGCCTCGGGGGAGGTAAGTGGCGCCACGACCCTTCAGCAAGGAGAAGGATCTGTGGCACTATCGACGCCTAAGCAGGAATTTCAGCCGGTCGTGGCAGGCCGCGCCGCGAGCATGTCTGCTCGAGCTAACCCTCAAGCTGAGCTTGATGACCACTATCTGGTCGCCCTGGCCAAGGACGGCCGCACCGATGCCTACGACACGATCGTCAAGAGGTACCGCGGTTTCGTCCGCCTGAAGGCCTCCTCGTACTTCCTCCTCGGGGGAGAGAGCGACGATTTGATCCAGGAGGGCCTGCTCGGCCTCTACAAGGCGATCCGCGACTACCGCACCGATCGCGAGTCGAGCTTCCGCAACTTCGCCGAGCTCTGCATCACCCGTCAGATCATCACCGCGGTGAAGACCGCGACCCGGAACAAGCACACCCCCCTGAACCAGTACGTCTCGTTCAGTCAGACCCCGGCCGCCTCGGGCGACTCGGAAACGACCCTCGACGAGATCCTGCCGGGGCCGAGCGTCCACGATCCGGTCAACCAGGTGATCGCCACCGAAGAGCTGGAGAGCCTCGTCTCCTGCCTCTCGGGCGTCTCCGGGGTGCTCTCGGACCTGGAGAGCCGGGTGCTCTCCCTCTACCTCGACGGGCACTCCTACGAGCAGATCGCCGAGCGCCTCGAGTGCGACACGAAGACCGTCGACAACGCTCTGCAGCGGGTGAAGCGCAAGGTCGGCACCCACCTGGCCTCGCGCGAGGTGGCGGTCTGAGCGCGCGGCGTCAGTCGCGGC
>DATNAG010000104.1:0-2714 GCA_035572835.1 Solirubrobacterales bacterium | reverse complement strand
ACGGGCCTGACGGCGGGCACGGGGCGGTCGAGCGGTCCTAAGTCCGCTACCTGGACGTCGACTTCAACGAAACCGACGCCCAGTCGTGCGGCCAGCTCGCGGGGATCGCCGGCTCCCTGGGGACGGCCAACCCCTCGATGCAGCTCTACAAGTACGACCTTAACGGCATGCCCGGAAGTATTATCCCGGCGGGGAAGATGCTCATACGAGCCCGACGCGCCAGCGAGTGGATGACCGGTCCCTGCGGGGACGCACTCGCTGGCGCGTCGGGCTCGTAGATGACCTTCTTTCTCGCCGAGGTAATAGATGACCTTCTTTCTCGCCGCAGTAATACAACCTACTTTCCGCACATCCCGGCCGCAATTTCTCCGAATATCCTTTCGCCTGATCCACGATATGGCTGAGTGGGCCGCTCGCCTCTGAGAGGCACATCGGCACCGTCCCCAGCCTGGCCGAGCCGGGCCGCCTTCCGACGCCCCATTCTTCGCTTCGTCCCGCCACAGGGCAATGGCCGACCACCTCGGCGCCTCATTCGCTCCACGACTTATGACGACCTCCTCGACTTAAGTCGCGGGCCGCTCGACTTACGTCGAGGCCATCGACATAAGTCGCTCTCAGGGTTTTTCGCCCCTTGACCTCGCCTCACTCCCCGGGATCATGGCGGTCAGACGCGCGGCCACTCGGCGGCCGTCGCGATCGGGCTCCGCATCGACACATCGGGGAGATGACTCGTGCCTCGCAAGACCACCCGCCCCGGCCCGCAGGACCCCGCGGCGCCCCGGCCCGGCCGGATCGCCCGCGCCGCCGGCCGCACCCTCAACTCGTACACCATCGCCGCCCTACCGATCCTCGACCGACTCTTCGATCGTCTCCGACTCGCGCCGATCCTCCGCGACCACCTCCCGCGCGAGGGCCGCCGGTCGCGCATCCCCACCACCACCGGGCTGCTGCTCTTGCTCAAGAACCTCCTGGTCGCCCGCGAGCCCCTCTACGGCCTCGGCGAGTGGGCCGCGCGGCACGCCCCCGAACACCTCGGATTGGCCCCCGCACAGCTCCCCTCGCTCAACGACGACCGCGTCGGCCGCTGCCTCGACCGCCTCTTCGACGCCGACGTCCCCTCCTTCACCCTGGCCGTCGTCGTCCATGCCGTCCGCGAGTTCCGGGTCGAGCTCGACGAGCTGCACAACGACTCCACCGCCATCACCCTCCACGGCGATTACGAGGCCGCCGATCGCGAGCGGACCTTGCGGGGCCGGTTGCGTTCGGCCGTCACCTGGGGGCACAACAAGGACCATCGCCCCGACCTCAAGCAATCGCTGTACATCCTCACCGTCGCCCGCGACGGCGCCGTGCCGGTGCAATTCCGCGTGCAGAGCGGTAACACCACCGACGACCGCTCGCATCGCGACACCTGGGATTTCCTCGGCAAGTTGACCGGCCGGCGTGACTTCCTCTACGTCGCCGACTGCAAGCTGGCCACGACCGAGAACATGGCCTATATCCATCGCCACGGCGGGCGGTTCCTCAGCGTCCTGCCCCGCACCCGCGGCGAGGACGCCGCCTTCCGCGCCGAGATCCTCGCGGGCCGAGTCCACTGGCGGAGGATCCACGACAAGTACGACGACGAGGGGGAGCTGGTGGACCGCCTCTCGATCCACGAACCGGAGGCGACGAGCGTCGAGGGGTATCGCCTGATCTGGTATCGCAGCGCGCGCAAGGCGGAGCTCGATGCCTCGGCCCGGCTGCAGAAGATCGAGCGGGCGGTGGGGCGGCTGACCGAGTTGCGCGAGAAGCTGGCCGCGCCGCGGACGCGACACCGCGATCGCGCGAAGGTGGCCGAGGCGGTCGAGGCGATCCTGGAGGAGACCGCGACGGCGGCGTGGATCACGGTGGCGATCGAGGAGCGGGCCGAGGAGACGTACCGGCAACAGCGGCGCGGTCGGCCCGGCGCCGACACGTTGTATGTGAAGCGCGAGCGGAAGCGGTTCGACCTGACCCACCGGGTGGAGTTGGAGCGGCTGGACGAGGAGGCGCGGGGCGATGGGATCTTCCCGCTGATCAGCAACGAGCCGTCGATGTCGGCGAAGGACCTGCTGCTGGCCTACAAGGAGCAGCCGATGATCGAGAAGCGGTTCGGGCAGCTCAAGACGGACTTCGTGGTCGCCCCCGTCTTCTTGAAGGAGGTGAGCCGGATCCAGGCGTTGCTGTGCGTGTACTTCCTGGCGCTGCTGGTAGAGTCGCTGCTGGAGCGGGAGTTGAGGCGGGCAATGGAGCGAGAGGGGATCGCGAGCTTGCCGCTGTACCCGGAGGGGCGGGCGTGCCGGCGGCCGACGGCGCGGAAGGTGATCGACCTGTTCGAGGACGTGCAACGGCATGAACTGTCATCGGGCCGGCGCCCGGCGGTGGTGTTCACGACGAAGCTGAGCCGGCTGCAGCGGCGAATCCTCCGGCTGCTGAAGATGAGGGGGGCCTACGACATCTGACCCGGTTCAAGGCGACGACGGAAATTCGAAGATATTCCCCGCGGGATGTGCGGAAAGTAGGTTCGGGCGATAACGCCGGGAGTGTTTGGGTCTGGGATATTGGAGCGGTGTCGCCGGGCGAGACCGAAGGGGCGAAACACCCGCCCATGCCCGTGGCGCTCCTCGGGCAACAGTTCTTCAAGACGACCCCCGTGGCCGGTGATCTTGTCGCCTTGATCGACAAGGATGGCG
>DATNAG010000103.1:0-24980 GCA_035572835.1 Solirubrobacterales bacterium | reverse complement strand
AGGTGCGGCAGGAGAATTTCGGCGATTCGACCGACATGTGCTCGCTGGTCAACGCGAAGTCGGGCGGCTGCGCGGAGGACTGCGGCTTCTGCGCCCAGTCGCGCTACGCCGAGGCGGACACGCCGATGCACGCGATGATGGAGCCGGAGCAGATCCTCGAGCACGCGAAGGCAGCCGAGGCCGCCGGCGCCCACCGCTTCTGCATGGTCACCCAGGGCCAGGGGCTCTCCAAAAGGGACTTCCAGAAGATCCTCGAAGGCGCCGAACTGGTCGCCGAGAAGACGAACCTGAAGCGCTGCGCCTCGATCGGCCACATGTCGGCCGAGCGGGCGCAGGCGCTGCGCGAGGCCGGGATCCAGCGCGTCCACCACAACGTCGAGTCGGCGAAGTCCTACTACCCGGAGGTCTCGACCACGGTCCGCTACGAGGGACGCCTGCGGACGATCAAGGCGGTCAAGGAGGCGGGCCTCGAGACCTGCGTCGGCGGCATCCTGAACCTCGGCGAGACCGAGGAGCAGCGGGTCGAGATGGCCTTCGAGCTCTCCGAGATCAACCCGACCTCGGTGCCGATCAACCTGCTGATCCCCAAGGAGGGGACCAAATTCGGCGACCGCGAGGTGATGGACCCGATCGACGTCGTCAAGTGGATCGCGATCTTCCGGCTGATCATCCCGGGGGCGCTCTTCCGCCTCTGCGGCGGCCGGGTCGAGAACCTCGGTGATCTGCACCAGCTGGCGGTGAAGGCGGGCCTCAACGGGGTGATGATGGGCAACTTCCTCACCACTCTCGGCGCCGAGCCCGCCGAGGACCGGGCGATGTTCGAGGAGCTGGGGCTCAACGTGGCCCGCCAGCCCGACAACGGCTCCAACCCGCGCCCCGACAACCGCTCCGGCTGGCTCGAGGGCGAGTCGCCGCGGACGCCGATGGAAACCCTGATCGACCACCAGGACGAGGCGCCGATGTGGGATCCGTCGACGCAGCTGCGGGTCGTGAAGAAGGGCGAGCGCACGCCGAAATACCCGACCGCGGCCTAGGTGGCGCGACGGTGACCGACGTCGCGGCCCGGCTCGAGGAGCTGCGTGAGCGCGGCCTCTACCGGCGCCTGCGGCTGATCGAGGGACCGCAAGGGCCCCGCGTCCTCCTCTCCGGGCGGGAGGTGCTGCTGCTCTGCTCCAACGATTATCTCGGCCTGGCCGCCGACGAGCGGGTGCGTGAGGCCGCCGCCGAGGCGGCACTGCGCTGGGGCGCCGGAGCCGGGGCCTCGCGGCTGATCAGCGGCAACATGCAGCCTCACCGCGAGCTGGAGACGCGCCTCGCCGCCTTCAAGGGGTATGAGCGGGCGCTCCTCTTCGGCTCCGGCTACCTGGCGAACATGGGGACGATCGCGGCGCTCGCCGGTCCGGGCGAGACGATCTTCTCCGACGAGCTGAACCACGCCTCGATCATCGACGGCTGCCGCCTGGCCCGGGCGGAGACGATCGTCTACCGCCACAACGACGTCGAGCACCTGGAGTCGCTGCTCCCCGAGGCCACCGGGACCCCGTCGCTGATCGTCACCGACGGGGTCTTCTCGATGGACGGCGACGTGGCGCCGCTGCCCGAGCTGCTGGAGCTGGCGCGCCGCCACGGGGCGCGGCTGATGGTCGACGAGGCCCACGCGACCGGGGCGATCGGCCCGGGCGGGCGCGGTGCCGTCGCCGCGGCCGGACTCTCGGGCGAGGTCGACGTGATCGTCGGCACGCTCGGCAAGGCGCTCGGCTCCTATGGCGCCTACGTCTGCGCGAGCACCGAGACCGTCGACTACCTGGTCAACCGGGCGCGCCCGTTCGTCTTCTCGACCGCGCCGCCGCCCCCGGCGATCGGCGCCGCCCGTGCCGCGCTCGGCGTGCTCGAAGCCGAGCCCGAGCGGGTCGAGCGGCTCGCTGTCAACGCGCGGACGCTGCGCGAGGGACTCGCCGCCGAGGGTCTGAGCGCACCGACGTCGATCACCCAGATCGTGCCGATCTGTGTAGGCGAGGCCGAGACGACGATGGACCTCTGCGAGCGGGCGCTGGAGCGCGGCGTCTTCGCCCAGGGGATCCGCCCGCCGACCGTGCCCGAGGGCTCCTCGCGCCTGCGCTTCACGGTGATGGCGACGCACGAGCCGGAGGAGCTGCGCCAGGCCGCCTGCCAGGTCGGCGAGGCGGCACGGGAGATCGGGCTGCTGAAGTCCGCGACGATCGCCGCCTGATGGCGATCTCGAGGGGCGTCTGGAAATTGGCGGAGCAGAATCTGGGCGGCGCGGAGTCGGCGCGGGAGTCGCGGGCAAGCGGCGTCTTCGTCACCGGGACGAGCACCGAAGTCGGCAAGACCGTCGTCGCCGCGGCGCTCGCGCGGACGCTGGCGGGCGAAGGCAAGGGGGTCGCCGTCTTCAAGCCGGCGGTCACCGGCGCCGAGGAGTTCCCCGACTACGACGAAACCGCGGCGCGCGGGGCGACCTCGGCGGCGAACCTGCCCGATCCGGCGCTCTTGCGGGTGGCCTCGGGCTCCGCCCAGACCGACGACGAGATCGCCCCCTACCGCTTCGGGCCGCCGATGTCGCCGCATCTGGCAGCAGGGCTGGCGGGGGTCGAGATCGACCCGGAGCGGGTGGTGAAAGCGGCGCGCGCCGCGGCGGCCGACACCGACGCAATCGTCGTCGAGGGCGTCGGCGGGCTGCTGGTCCCGCTCTCTCCCACCTGGACCGTGCGCTCGTTCGCGGTCGAGCTCGGCTACCCGCTGGTCGTTGTCTCCCCGCCGGGACTAGGAGCGATAAACCACACGCTGCTGACGGTCGAGTCGGCCCGCTCGGTCGGCCTCAAGGTCGCCGCGATCGTGATCAACCCATGGCCCGCGGAGCCATCCACGATCGAGGCCGACAACCGCGAGACGATCGCCGCCCTGTCCGGGATCCCGGTCCTCACCCTCCCCCCACTTGACCTGAGCATCCCCGCCACCTGGCCCCCGCTCCGCCTCCCAGGTTGATGGGCCGAAAACTTGCCATATAGGCAAGTTTTCGGCCCATCAACACCGTCAGCCGGGGAGGATTACGTCGAGAGTGGCGGGGGTGAGCTCGACGGTGAAGCCTGCGGCCTCGACGATGGTCGCGGCGGCCTCGGGGGACTCGGGCGGCTTCTTCGCCTCCAGCAGGACCCGGGCGACTTCGCCGCGCACCGCCTTCGCCATGTGGCTCACGGGCTTGCGCTTTCCCTTCACCTCGCTGAAGGCGCGCACCGCGAGCAGCTCGGCCCGCTTCGGCTTCCAGGCCGCGGCGTAGGCGCCGGAGCGCATGTCGACGACCAGGGTCCCCTCCTCATCCGGCAGGGCCGCGGTCACCGCCGGCCGCCAGAAGGCGGCGAGGCCGCCGATCCCCTTCAGCCTGGCTTTCGCCGAGAGCCGGTAGTAGGGGATCCGGTCAGTCGGCCTGACCACGCCCCAGAGGGCCGAGGCGATCAGCACCCGGCCCTGGGAGCGTTTCGGCAGCTCCGGCAGGCGCAGGCGGTCGTACAGCACTCCCGTGTAGACCTTGGCGGCCGCGGCCGCCGGGGCGGAGCTCAGCTCCGCGTCAACGGCGACCTCGCCCGCCTGGCCCGCCGACACCGCGAGCATCGACACCGCCCGCGCGAGCGGCAGCTCCGCGAGCGCGGCGAGCGCCGCGAGCAACTTCTGCCTCGACGCCGTCAGCTCGGCGGCGTAGGCGAGCGCTTCTAGTTGCACTGGCGCGCCGCTCGTCGGCGCGGTCTTCCCCTCCGAGGGGGGTAAAAGAATTTGCATCGGTGCAGGACATTAAGCCTCCTTCAGGTGCTCATACGTGGTGGCGATGTCCTCGCGGTCCATCAACGACTCGACCGCGGCGTCGACCTTGCGGCGTTGGGCGGCGGTCAGGGTCGAGGCGAACGCCTCCAGCCCGTTGCGCTTCACCGTGGTCAGCATGTCGACCAGGCGCGTGCCGTCCTCGGTGATCCGGACGACGCGGACGCGCCGGTCGGCCTCGTCCTCGACCCGGGTGGCGAGGCCCTTCTTGACCAGGCCGTCGAGCGCGCGGCTCATCGCGGGTGGCGAAGAACCGAGCAGCTCGGCCAGGTCGGAGACCTGCCAGGTCGGCGGACAATCGCCGAGTCCGCCGAGCTCGAGCAGCACCTTGCACTGGGTCGTGGTCAGCCCACTGTCCTCCAGCACCCGCAGCTGATTGCCGCGGTCATAGAGAAAGACGTGGCGCATCAGCGCGCAAATTCGGGCGGCCGTGTCACGGGCCTCCGCCGGAACCTCCGCGCTCGCGCCGGCCGAATCGGCTCGCTCGATCGCTTTGACATCGCTTGCTTGCATCGCGGGAATTGTTGCATGCACGCAACTATTCCGCAAGTGCAATGGTTGCGCGAATGAGAAGAGTCGGTGGCGCAATAGGGTTTCGGGAGTGAGCGACGCGGACCGCCTCAACGCCCTGGACCAGCAGTTCGTCTGGCACCCCTTCACCCAGCAACAGGGGTGGAGCGAGGAAGTGCCGTTGATGATCGAACGCGGCGAGGGCGTCTTCCTCTACGACGTCGACGGCAACCGCTATATCGACGGCACCGCCGCCCTCTGGTGCAACGTCCACGGCCATCGCCACCCCGACCTCGACCGCGCCGCCCGCGAGCAGTTCGACAAGGTCGCCCACTCGACCATGCTGGGGCTGTCCCATCCCGGGGCGACCGAACTGGCTGCGCGCCTGGTCGAGATCGCGCCCGAGGGGCTCACCCGGGTCTTCTACTCCGACTCCGGGTCGACCGCCGCCGAGATCGCCCTGAAGATGGCCTTCCAGTACCACCAGCAGCGCGGCGACACCGCCCGCACGCGCTTCATCCGGATGCGCGAGGCCTACCACGGCGACACGATCGGCTCGGTCTCGGTCGGCGGCATCGACCTCTTCCACGCCACCTACCGGCCACTCCTCTTCGAGACCCTGGCCGCCGAGCCCGGCGACGCCGAACAGATGGAGCGGCTGCTCCGCGCCCATGAGGGCGAGGTCGCGGCGGTGATCATGGAGCCGCTGGTGCAGGGCGCGGGCGGCATGATCGTCCACCCCGACGGCTACCTGAGGGCGGTCCGCGAGCTCTGTGACCGCCACGGCGTCCTGCTGATCTGCGACGAGGTGGCGACCGGCTTCGGCCGCACCGGGACGATGTTCGCGGTCGAACGCGAGGGTGTCTCTCCCGACTTCCTCTGTCTCGCCAAGGGGATCACCGGCGGCTACCTGCCGCTGGCGGCGACGCTGACCACCGAGGCGGTCTATGAGGCCTTCCTCGGCGCCCCCGCCGAGGCGAAGACCTTCTTCCACGGACACACCTACACCGGCAACCCGGTCGCCTGCGCGGTGGCACTGGCGAACCTCGACATCTTCGAGCAGGATCGGACGGTCGAGAAGCTGCAGCCGAAGATCGAGCTGCTCGACCGCCGCCTCGCCGAGATCGCCACGATGCCGGGCGTGAGCGAGGTCCGCTCGCGCGGGGTGATGGTCGGCATCGACCTCGGCGAGCACGACCCGGAACTGCGGCTCGGCCACCGGGTGACGCTCGAGGCGCGCAGACGCGGCGCCCTCGTCCGACCGCTCTCCGACGTGATCGTGCTGATGTTCCCGCTCTCGATCACCGAGCCCGAGCTGGAAGAGCTGCTCGACATCACCGCGGCGTCGATCACCGCCGCCCTCGCCTCCCTCCCCGAGCCCGCCGCCAACTAGCGCGTTCGGCGGGCGGCAAGGGCGTCCGGCGGACGGTAAGGGACGGCAAGGGGACCCGGCCATCTCGGAGGCGACCCGGGCAGGCTGAGGCCGCCTCCGAGATGGCCGGTCTGTGGGGAGAGGTGAGGGTGCGGGTCCCGTGCGGGTCTCGGGGGAGGGACGTGAGGGAGATGAAGGGAACGTCACGCTTCGGTGACAGCCGCCGGACGCCGGTGCAGTTGTGCCGCCTATGGGCGGCTTGAAAGCACCGGCGTCGGCGCCATCCGTCCCTGAGATGGCTCTCCCCCGCAAACCTCCCGACCCGGGCGTCTCGCAGGTGGCCTCAGCCTGCCCGGGTCGCCTCCGGGACGCCCGGGCCCGCGTCCCCCGCCGCAGGGGTCCGGACCCTCGCCCGTCCCCCGCCGCAACCGACGCGAAGTTGATCCGGGGATGATCCACCTGTGATGGATCGGGAGCGGCGCCGTAGTAGGGGTGTGAGTCAGACTGCGGTCGCAGAGGCGAGGGAAGCTCCGGGTGTGGCCGAGCTCGCTTTCGAGCGGCTCTACCGCGCCAGCCGCGACGACCTCTACGCCTACGTCGCCAGCCTCCTGCACGACGGCCCGGCGGCCGAGGAAGTGACCGCCACCGCCTTCGAGCGCGCCTACCGCAAGCGGCGCCGCTTCGACCCGACCCGCGGCGAGCCGCGCGCCTGGCTCTTCGGCATCGCCCGCAACGCGGCGCTCGACGAGCTGCGCCGCCGCGGCCGCCAGGCCGAGCTGGCCGCCGAGCCCGCCGACCTCGACGGCGCCGCGGTCGAGACGGGCGCCGAGAGCTCCGAGCGGCGGCTCGCCCTCAAAGCCGCGCTCACCCACCTCGAACCGCGCGACCGCGAGCTGATCGCGCTCAAATTCTTCGCCGGCCTCGGCAACGCCGAGATCGCCTCCGTCCTCGGGATCAGCGAGTCCAACGCCGGCACCCGCCTGCACCGCGCCGTGACCAAGTTGAGAGAGGCCCTCGATGGATCGATTTGACGACGACACCCTGTTCGCCGAGCTGCGCGAGCTGCGCCCGACGCCGCGGCCTGAGTTCGCCGCCGAGCTCGACGCGCGCGCCGCCGCGGGCTTCCCCCGCGGCGCCGACACGACCGCGTCCGTCGTCGCGCCGATCGTCGACTGGTGGCGGGGGATGAACCCGACCCGGCGGCTGGTGCCGATCCTCGGCGTCGCCCTCGTCGCGGTCGTGATGGCGACCGTCGCGGTCGGGATCTCCCAATCAGGCGGCGGCGGCAGCTCGCTGCAGGTCGAGCACGATGGCCGCACGCTGTCGGAGTTCACGCCGATGCCATCGGATTCCGATCGGGCCGAATCGGAAGCGGCCGCCGGCGCGGCCGAATCAGCCGAAAGCCGCGCCGCGGGAGGAGGCGAAGCCGCAGCCGAAGAAGAAGCTGAAAGCTCGGCTGCCGAAAGTGGAGCCGCGATCGAAGCCGAAGCGACGCCCGAAGCCGTGCAGGGACCCGCGGTCGAGAGCAAGGCTCCGGCCCAGGGTGGGCGCGACATCGAACGCTCCTCCTACATCGTCCTCGGCACCAAGCCGGGCGAAGTCTCCGGCGCCGCCGCCAAGGTCTACGAAGCGGTGCGCGCCGCCGGCGGCTTCGTCCTCAGCTCATCCGTGCAGAGCGGTACCGCCGGGGCCACCGGGGCGAGCTTCGAGCTCTCGATCCCTTCCGCCAAGGCCGGCAGCGCGCTCGCCGCGATCTCGGCGATCGCCGAAGTGCGGCAGCGTCACGACGCGACCAACGACATCACCGCGCCGACCGTCTCGGCGGCCGAAGAACTGGCCGACTCCAACGCGGCGATCGAAGGCCTGTTGAAGCAGCTCGGCGAGGTCGAAACGGAAGCCGAGCAGGAATCGGTCGAAGCCCGCCTGCGCGAAGAGCGTCGCCACCATGCGTCGATCCGCGCCTCGCTCGACCGGCTGCACCAGCGCGCCTCGATGTCGGAAGTAAGCGTCCGCATCGTCACCGACCACGGCGCCGGAGTGACGCCGCCGTCCCAGGACGACGGCGACTGGGGCGTCGGCGACGCCCTCCATTCCGCCGGCCACGTCCTCACGATCGCCGCCGGCGTCGTCCTCATCGGGCTCGCCGTGCTCGCCCCGTTCGCGCTGATCGGCCTCCTGCTCTGGGCCGCCAACCGCTTCCGCGTCCGCCGCCTGCGCGAGCGCACGCTCGGCTAGCGCATAGGCTCTCGCCGTGGGAGCCGAGAGCCAGTTGAATCAGGGTGAGCCCGCGACGCCGCGGCCGGCCGCCTCGGTCGTCCTCCTGCGGCGCGGCGGCAAGCACTCCCAGCGTGCGCTCGAGGTCCTGTTGCTGCAGCGCAGCCCCGATGCGGCGTTCTTCCCCGGCGCCTGGGTCTTCCCCGGCGGCGCGGTCGATCCCGAGGACGGCGAGGGGCCGGACGGCTTCCGCGCCTGCGCGCTGCGCGAGCTCCGCGAGGAGTCCGGGATCGAGCTGTCGGCCGAAGAGGAGCTGATCCCGTTCTGCCGCTGGATCACTCCGGAGATCATCTCGAGGCGCTTCGACGCCTGGTTCTTCATCGCCCTCGCCCCCGCCCATACGCCGCCCGAGGTCGACGGCGGCGAGATCGTCGACGCGCGCTGGTTCGAGCCCGCCGCGGCGCTCGCGGGCGCCGACGAGGGAGAGCTGAGCCTCGCCTTCCCGACCCGGGTCCAGCTCGGCTGGCTCGCCGAGCACCCGAACTCGGCCGCCGCCCTCGCCGCCTACCGGGGCCGCTCGGTCGAGCCGCTGCAACCGGAAGTCATCGGCGAGGGTGAGGACATCCGCGTCGTCCTCCCCGGGATCGCCGACTCGCGCGAACTCAAGAACCTGGCAGAGGAGTTCCGGCCGCGGGACTGATCGCGTCGGGGAACGGGGCCAGCCCGGCGTGCCAGGGGCCGGGCCGGTAGGTGTGGATGCCGCTCTCCTCCATCTCCGACTGGATCCGCCGGAACAGCTGACCGGCATTTTTGAGCGCCAGTTTCAGTTCTTCCTCGGAGCGCTGCCGCAGACGCCAGAGGAACCAGAGCTGGCGGTCGTTGACGCCGAAGCTGATCTCCCCGGTCATCGTCGTCACCCAGGCGAGGAAGCCGGGCCCGAACAGCTCGCGCAGGGCGACCGGGTCGAACTCCTTCGGCACCGTGGTCCAAAAGCGCTTGTTGAAATCGAGCGACTCGAATTCGACCTTGCGCGAGAAGCGCTGCTGGACGTGCTCCGTCCCCTCGATCGACTCGACGTTGAAAGCGGGGACGACCTGGGCCAGGTCGGGCATGTGAGCCTTGGCGAGGATCGCGGTCGGCAGGACCGCCTTGTCGAAGAGCCTGCCCACCTCGCGTTCGTCGGCATCGCAGGAGGCCCCCCAGAAGCCCTCCGCCAACTGCCCGGTGAGGCGGTTGACGCCGCCGACGCAGAGGGCGACCGGCCCGTCTTTGGGATTGATCCCGCCGACCGGCTCGTAGGTCACCCCGTGACGCTCGCCGTAGCGGCGCACCAGCTCGCTCCAGTCCTGCGCTTCCTGCTTGGCACCCATTCCTTGATCCTACGGCGCTAAGGTTCCGACAAGCCGATCGAACCCCCATAGGGAGAGTCAATGGTCATCGTCATCATCGTCGTCGTAGTCCTGATCCTGCTCGCGGTCTTCTATTACATCGCCAAGCGCAACGGGATCATCGCCAGTCGCAATCGCGTCGACGAGTCCTGGAGCGGGATCGACGTGCAGCTGAAGCGCCGCCATGACCTGGTGCCGAACCTGGTCGAGACGGTCAAGGGCTACGCCACCCACGAGCAGTCGGTCTTCACCAAAGTCACCGAGGCGCGGGCCGAGTCGATGAAAGCCACGAGCGTGCAGGACACCGCCACGGCGGAGACCAAGCTGACCGGCGCGCTGACCGACCTGCGCGCGGTCGCCGAGCAGTACCCGGATCTGAAAGCGACGGAAAACTTCCAGCAGCTGAGCCGCAACCTGTCGGAGCTGGAGGATGAGATCCAGGCCTCGCGACGGATCTACAACTCCAACGTGCAGTCCTACAACACCGACATCCAGCAGTTCCCGGGGTCGATCATCGCCAACCAGGGCGGCTTCACCGCGCGCCAGTACTTCGAAATCGAAGACAAATCCGAGCGCGACCCGGTGGCGGTCAGCTTCGACAAATAGAATTCGAGGCGCATGACCACCGAGACCAAAGACGCCACCCTCTGGATCTGCGAGAGCTGCGGCTTCATCTACGACCCGGCGATCGGTGACCCGGACGGGGGCATCCCGCCCGGCACGGCGTTCGAGGAGATCCCCAAAGACTGGTTCTGCCCGGTCTGCGGGGCGCGGACCTCGGACTTCCGCCCGCTCGAGCCGGGCGAGGCCTGAGCCGCCCGGGGAGGCCGCGCCCCGGCGTCGATCTCCACCTCTTCCCCCTGATGTCCTAGTGTTTGGCTGGTGAGCCAGTTCGATGTCGATTGGGTGGTCGTAGGGAGCGGCTTCGGAGGGTCGGTCTCCGCGCTGCGCCTGGCTGAGAAGGGCTACTCGGTCAAGGTGCTCGAGTGCGGCAAACGCTTCCGCGACGAGGACTTCCCGAAGTCGACCTGGGACCTGCGCCGCTACTTCTGGGCGCCGCGGATCGGGATGAAGGGGATCTTCCGCCTCACCCAGTTCCGCGATGTCGCCGTGGTCAGCGGCTGTGGCGTCGGCGGTGGCAGCCTCGGCTACGCCAACACGCTCTACGTCCCGCCCACCGAGTTCTTCAAGGACCCGCAGTGGTCCGACCTCGAGGACTGGGAGCACACCCTCGCCCCCCACTACGCCGAAGCGCAACGGATGCTCGGCGTCGTCCAGGTCGAGAACGACGACCCGGCCGACCAGCTCCTGCGCGAGCTGGGTGAGCACCTCGGCGTCGGCGAGACCTACCAGAAGACCCCCGTGGGGGTCTATCAGGAGAACCCCGGCAAAACCGTCCCCGACCCCTTCTTCGGCGGCGAGGGACCGGACCGGACCGGTTGCCTGCAGTGCGGCCGCTGCATGGTCGGCTGCCCGCACGGGGCGAAGAACACGCTGGTCAAGAACTACCTCTGGCTGGCCGAGCGGCGCGGCGTGAAGATCGAGCCCGAACGGCTGGTGACGGAGGTGCGCCCCCTCGGCGCCGCCGACGGCTCCGAGGGCTACGCGATCACCAGCGAGCGCTCCGGCCTCCTCCCCGGCCGCGGCAGGCGCACGATCCGCGCCCGGGGCGTCGTCTTCGCCGCCGGCCCCCTGGGGACCAACAAGCTGATGCAGCGCTGTCGACTGGGCGGCGCGCTGCCGAAGATCTCCAACCGCCTCGGCGAGCTGGTGCGGACCAACAGCGAGATGATCCTCGCCGTCACCGTCCCCGAGGACTATCCGGAGGACCTCACCCGCCGGGTCGCGATCACCTCCTCGATCTACCCCGACGCCCACACCCACATCGAGACCGTCACCTACGGGCACGCCGGCGACTCGATGAACACGCTCTACACGCTGCTGGTCGGCGACGGGACCAAAATGACGCGCCCGTTCAAGCTGCTCGGCCAGATCGTCCGCCACCCGGGGAAGTTCGCCAAGGTGATGTGGCCGAAGGGATGGTCGAGCCGGACGATCATCATCCTCGTGATGCAGACGCTCGACAACGCGATCGCGCTGCGGCCGAAGATGATGCCCGGCGGGAACGTGCGGCTGACCACCGAACAGGACCCCGAGCGTCCCAACCCGACCTTCATCCCGGTCGCCAACGTGGCGGCCGAATGGCTCGCCGAGCGGACCGGCGGCATCGCCCAGTCGAGCGTCTCCGAGGCGCTCTTCAACGTGCCGAACACCGCCCACATCCTCGGCGGCGCGACGATCGGCCACTCACCCGAGGACGGCGTCGTCGATTCCCGCCAGCGGGTCTTCGGCTACGAGAACCTGCTGGTCTGCGACGGCTCGGCGGTGCCCGCCAACGTCGGGGTCAACCCGTCGCTGACGATCACCGCCCTGGCCGAGCACGCGATGTCTCACGTGCCCGCCCGGGGCGAGAGCGACGCTCAGGCAGCGGCGTACAGCTCGTTGACGTAGTCCCAGTCGACGACGTTCCAGAAGGCGTCGAGGTATTCGGGACGTTTGTTCTGGTACTTCAGGTAGTAGGCGTGCTCCCAGACGTCGACGCCGAGCAGCGGCGCGGAGCCGTCGGAGAGCGGCGTGTCCTGGTTCGGGGTCGAGACGACCGCGAGGCCGGAGCTGTCTTTGACCAGCCAGGCCCAGCCGGAGCCGAAGCGGGCGATGCCGGCGTTTTTGAACTCCTCCTTGAAGGCGTCGAAGGAGCCGAAGGTGCTGCTGATCGCCTCGCCGATCGCGCCGGTGGGCTCACCGCCGCCGTCGGGGCTCATCATCTTCCAGAAGAGCGAGTGGTTGTAGTGGCCCCCGGCGTTGTTGCGGACCGGGCCCTGCTTGTCACCGGGCAGGCTGGAGAGGTTGGTGAGGACGTCCTCTACCGACCGGTCGGCCCACTCGGTGCCCTCGAGCGCCGCATTCGCTTTGTCGACGTAGGCCTGGTGGTGTTTGTCGTGATGCACGCGCATCGTCGCCTCGTCGATGTGGGGCTCGAGAGCGTCGTAGGCGTAGGGAAGATCGGGTACCTCGAAAGCCATCCTGGTTCTCCTCTCACTCGGAAATCGTGTCCTTGGAGCCTATCCAGCGGGCGCCTTCGCGAAACGCGCGGGGGGCGCTATCCGGGATCGGCGGCTTCCGGGACGGCGTCCGGTTCCCCGCCGGTCCATTCGACGAACCGGTACCAGGAGGGCTTGGCTTCGTACTGCGTGGTCAGCAGGCCCGCCGAGTCGCAGAACTGGCAGGCCCCCCCTTCGTCGGTCCAGGTGAACCACCAGACCCCGTTGACCTTCCAGCGGGTGCGGTTGGCGGAGAGCATCTCGAGCGATTCCGAGAGCTGGTTCGCCTGCCCTTCCGGGCCGCGCTGCCAACGGGTCGGGCCGTCCTCGGAGCCCCAGCCGAGCTCGGTGATGTAGATCGGCACCTTGGCGTCGCCGTTGCGCCGCATGATCCGCCGCAGGTTGTCGAGCAGGACGCCCAGCCCCCGCGCTTCGGCGACGTAGGGATGGAGGGCGACACCATCGAAGTAGGGCTTCACGTCGCCGGCCCGGTAAAGACGTTCGAGGAAGGCGCCGGAGGCGATGTTCGGCGGGATCTGCAGCGGTTTGCCGAAAAGGCCGCCGACCAGCACCTTCGCTCCCGGGTCGGTCCCGTGCAGGGCGGCGCCGGAGATGCGGATCAACTTCGCGTACTCGGCCGGGTTGGCTTCGGCGACCTGACTGACGATGTTCTCCTCGTTCCAGATCTCCCAGTGGGTGATCGGCAGGTAGTCGAGCTTCGAGTGGTCTGCCCAGAATTCCCCTTCGGCGCCGTAGCGGCGCGCCGCTTCGCGGAGGAATTTCTGCCATGCCCAGCGCTGCCAGGTGGTCTTGACCGGGAGGACCCCGGCTTCCGCCGCGACCCATTCGGGCGAGCCCCAGACAAAGGGGGTGATCCGGATGTCGGCTTCGGCCGCCAGTTCGACCGCCTTGTCGAAGCCGGACCAGTTCGGCCGCACCACCAGCGGGCTGGTCCCCTCGATCTCCGACCAGTACATCGGCAACCGCACGTTGTCGACGCCGGCTTCGCGGATCAGTTCGAAGTCCTTGTGGGCGAGCGGGTTCTGCGGAGAGATGCCGACGAAGCCAGGCGGCAGGTAGGCGGATGCCGAGGCCGGCAGCGCGCACAGCACCGCCACCACCAGCAACAGCCCTAGCCTTCGCGTCATCTTGCCTGGAAACCCCCCGCCCGGCAAAGTAGCGGGCGCCGTCGGCGGCTTCGCACGGTCGGCCACCGGCCTCACCGCCCCGGACACCCACCCTCTGCCACAATCCGCTCCTCTCGGGGCGTGGCGCAGCCTGGTAGCGCGCACCGTTCGGGTCGGTGAGGTCCCCGGTTCAAATCCGGGCGCCCCGATTGGATCAGCGGGTCAGCGCCACCCCGCGCAGGCCCGCAATAAGCCTGCGCGGGGTGGATCGCTCGCGCATCGCCGTCTGTCCCGCATCCGTGGGTCGGCCTGTGATGCGGCGATGGTGACATTCATAAATCCTGTTGCTCTCTTGGTGAAACAGCGGCAGGCTTCCGCCCGGGGCCTATTCGACCCGGGCGATGGCCGCTTCGATTTCGGCAAGGCTCGCGTTTTCCTGCAGCGTTTCGTTGCCGTGCGGGCCCTCGATCACCATCGCCTGGCCGAAGCGGATCCCCAGCTTCGAGCCCAGCTCCTCTTGGGCTTTGAGACTTTGTTCCATCGCGCTGCCGGATTCTTTCCCGGTTTCCAGCGCTTCTTCCCATTCCGGGCCGTTCAGTTCCTCCACCCCGCCGGCGAGTGAGAGGAGGAAGTTCTTCTGCAGCCCGGCGCGGTTGTTCTCCGCTTCGCTGACCCCGAAGCGGTCGGCTTCCTTCTGGTTGACGAAGAAGAGATAGGCGTATTGCCAGCCGTAGCCCTGCTCGGCCGCCGCTTCGACCCCGTAGGAGCCTTCCTCGATTTCGTTTTCGCTGTTCGAGTAGTGGCGGTAGAGGAACTTGACCGTCCCTGGCCGAGCGTATTTTTCGGTCAGCTCGGGGATCGTCGCGAGGAAGCCTTCGCGGCATTGGGAGCTCTGCACGTCGTCGAAGACCTGGACCGTCACCGGCGCGTCTTCGGAGCCGAGGCGCGCGCCTTCCTGCGGCACGCCGCCGAAGAGTTCCTGCGCCGTGCCGACGCCTTCGATGTGGACGGTGTTCTTGTTCGGCTTCTGGGTGGCGATGTTGACCAGCGCATAGCCGAGCGCGACCAGCCCGAGCAGCAGGAGCAGGACTACCCAGACGCGACCGCGGCGCGGCAGCGGGCGCTGGGCGACCTCGGGGGGCTCGGGCGGGGAAGCGACGTCGCTCATCCGGCCATTATCGCGAGTGGAGATCGTCGGCTTCCCCCAACCTCCGCAAATCGCCGTTGACAGCGGCCGTCGCCGGGGGTAGAAGAACTACCCAGTTTTCTTCGACATCGGGAGGGTCTTGATGGCCAACCATCTGACGCCGCGCGAGCTCGCCGACCACCTGCGAATGGATCAGGAGGAGGTGATCGGCAGGTGCGTCGAGATGGGCATACCGATCTACCACGGCCGCATCGACAGGACCCTGTTCGAGCTTTCCCTGCGCAACCTCGCGGCCGTGCAGGAGGGGAAGCTGGCAACGGACCTGCATCACTGAATAGACTCCCGCTCGATGGAGGGGAGGGGGACCGAATCGAAGACGTTGGCGGACCTGTTGGTCCGCTCGGCCGAGCTCTATGGCTCGCACCCCGCGGTGCGCTTCAAAGAAGGCGGCGCCTGGGTCGATCGTAGCTTCCAGCAGGTGCTGGACATCGTCAAACCGCTGTCGCTCGGCCTCGTCGCGCTCGGGATCGAGAAAGGCGACCGCGTCTCGATCCTCGGCAACACCCGCCCCGAGTGGACCTACTTCGACTACGCGGCGCTCTCGATCGGCGCCACCGTGGTGCCGATCTACCAGTCCAACTCACCGGAGGAGTGCGCCTACGTCCTCGAGAACTCCGACGCCAAGGTGGTCGTCGTCGAGGACGAGGAACAGCTCGCCAAGGTGCGTGAGGTCCGCGACTCCCTCCCCCAGCTCCAGCACGTGGTGATGATGGTCGGCGAGGCCGAGGACGTGATCTCGATGGCGGGGCTGGCGGCCAAAGGGGCGACCGTCGACGACGCGGTCTTCCAGCAGCGGATCGACGCCGTCACCAGCACCGACATCTGCACCTTCATCTACACCTCCGGCACGACCGGGCCGCCGAAGGGCTGCATCATCAGTCACGGCAACTACCGCTCGATGCTCGACATGGTCAACGAGACGAGCGTGATCGAGGAGGGGGACCTCACCTACCTCTACCTCCCCCTCGCCCACTCCTTCGCCCTGTTGATCCAGCTCGGCAGCTTCGACCTCGGTGCCACGATCGCCTATTGGGAGGGCGACCCGAACAAGATCGTCCCCAACCTCGGCGAACTGAAACCGACCTACTTCCCCTCGGTGCCCCGGATCTTCGAGAAGATCTACACCGCCGCCAACAGCGGTATGGAGAAAGAGGGCGGGCTCAAAAAAGCGATCTTCGACTGGTCGATCAAGACCGGCAAGAAGATGCGCGAGGTCGAACGCGAAGGACGCAAGCCGGGCTGGCTGCTGCAGCGGCAGTACGACTTCGCCGACAAGAAAGTGCTCTCCAAAATCCGCGGCCTGTTCGGCGGCAACCTGCGCCTGGCGGTCTCCGGCGCGGCCCCGATCAATCCCGACATCCTGCGCTTCTTCGACGCCGCCGGAGTCCTCGTGGTCGAGGGCTGGGGGATGACCGAGACCTCGACCGCGGCGACGATCGCCAGCGAAGAGAGCTTCAAGTTCGGCACGATCGGCAAGCCCTTCCCCGGTTGCGAGGTGAAGATCGCCGACGATGGCGAGATCCTGGTCCACGGACCGAACGTCTTCCAGGGGTACCACAAGAACCCGGAGGCGACCGCCGAGACGATCGTCGACGGCTGGCTCCACACCGGCGACATCGGCGAGATCGACTCCGAGGGCTTCATCAAGATCACCGGCCGCAAAAAGGACATCATCATCACCGCGGGCGGCAAGAACATCACCCCGGCCAACCTCGAGGCGGAGATCCGCCAGCACCAGCTGGTCTCCCAGTGCGTCGTGGTCGGCGACCGTCGGCCCTACCTGGTCGCCCTGGTCACCCTCGATCCCGAAGAAGCGGTCGCCTACGCCAAAGACCATGGCCTCCCCGAGGACCCCGAGGCGCTGGCGACCAGCCCCGAGATCCGCAAGGTGGTCGAAGACCACGTGGCGGAGATCAACAAGAAATTCGCCCGCGTCGAGCAGGTCAAGAAGGTCGCCATCCTCTCCCGTGATCTGAGCCAGGAGGACGGCGAGCTGACGCCGACCCTGAAGGTCAAACGGGCCGTGGTGACCCAGAAGCACGAGAAGGAGATCGAGGAGCTCTACGCGGCCTGAGCCGCGCGGCGCCGGGCCGGGCTAGGAAGCCTGGCCGGACTGGCGGAGAAGGACTGACGTCGTCTGCTCGAGGACGCGGCGCCAGGCGGAGGTCTGCTCGGGCTCGGTCTCCTCGGCCTGTTCGACCACCCGGCGGAGGCGGCGCTCGGAGATCTCGAGGCCGTGTTTGGCGCTGATCTCGGCGTATTTCTCGTAGTCCTGGGCGAGCGTCGCGGTCACCGATTCGAAGCCGTGACGGGCGATGTCGAGCCGGTGGCCGTAGTCCATGATCGGCGTGCCGAACATCAGCTCGTCGGTCTCCTCCGGCTCGAGCAGCAGGATGTCGACGCCCGGGTAGCGCTCCTGCCACTGTTCGACCGCCTGGTGCAGGCGGGCGTGGGCGATCAGGCGGAAGGTCTGGTTGCCGATCGCCGGCAGGCCCATGTCGGCGACCCGCCGCACGCGGGTGCCGAACATCGTCGGGATTGTCTTCTCGAAGTCGTTTACGTAGGGGACGAGCGGATTGACGACGACGATGAATTTCGCCCCCGCTTCGACCGCGATGTCGACGTTGGTGGTCGAGCGGATCCCGCCATCGACGAGTTGGCGCCCCTTCAGCTCGACCGGCTTGTAGACGATCGGCAGCGCGGTCGAGCACTCGACCGCTTTCGAGATCGGCACGTCCTGCCAGCCCTCCTCGCCGAAGACGATCCGCTCGCAGGTGTCGAGGTCGGTCGCGGTCAGGTAGAGCTCGGGGTCGATCACCCGGAAGTCGTTGGAGCGCCCGCCTTCGGTCAGCGCTTCGGCCACGTAGTCGCCGATCCCGCTGCCGTTGTAGAGGCCGGTCGGCAGGTTCTCGGCCAGCGCGACGCCGAGGTCGATCGCCGAGAAGTCGCGGATCCGGAGCAATGCCCGCGCGGCCTCGAGGCTGCGGAACGGCAACTTGGCGGCACTCTTCAGGAAGCCCATGTAGTTCGGGCTCAACATCTTGCTCAGCGCCAGATCCTCGAGCTCGGAGGGGACACGGGTGTTGATCACCTGCATCATCTCGTCGGGGGTGACCCCGTTGGCCAGCATCGCGGCGACGAAGGAGCCGGCGCTGGTGCCGACGTAGACATCGAAGTTGTTGACGGTGCTGTTGACCGCGAGCAGGTCGAGCGCCCGCAGCGCCCCGATCTCGTAGACGCCGCCGGTGAAGCCGCCGCCACCGAGGACCAAGGCCGTCTTCGACGGCTTTTTCCGCCGACGCGATTTACGCCGCGGTTTGGACTCGATGTCGACTACTTGACCCATAACGCGCGTCCATTATCCCCGATCGGCCCGACGACCCCGCTACCTTGCGCTCCGAGAGTGTTCCTACAGACGATGAGAAAGCCCCTGCTCGCCGCGCTCGCGGTCGCTTTTGCCCTGCTCCTGGCCCTGGCCGGGCCCGCCTCGGCGGCCAATTCCTGCGCCCAGATGAAGGCCTGGCTGACGGCGGGTGGCGGCGCCTCCAGCGGCCTGATGGTGATGGACGCGGAAACCGGCGAAGTCGTCTGCGCCCAGGCCGCCGAAACGCCGCGCCCGCTCGCCTCCAACACGAAGCTCTTCACCACCGCCGCGGCCCTGTCGCTGATCGGCCCGGAAACGCGGATCCCGACCAAGGTCATGACCGACGGCACGGTCGACGCCGCCGGCGTCCTCCATGGCAGCCTCTACCTGCAGGGCGGCGGCGACCCGACCCTCGGCACGCCCGCCTTCTACGACAGCTACCTGGCCGGCCTCGGCACCAACATCTTCGCCCTCGTGCCGCAACTCAAGCGGGCCGGGATCAAGCAGGTGACCGGCCGGCTCTACGGCGACGACACGATCTTCGACCGCAGACGGGGTGTGCTCGACTCGGGCTACGCGACCAGCCAGTACATCGGCCCGCTCTCCGGCCTCGACTTCAACTCGGGCTTCGCCGGCAACACCAGCTCCAGCCACTTCTCCTCCGATCCGGCGAAGCTGGCGACCCAGACCCTCGACAACAGCATGCGCCACTCGGGCATCAAGATCGGCCCGACGATCGCCCTCGGCAAGACGCCGGCCGCCGCCAAGTCGGTTGCCGTGGTCCGCTCACGACCGCTGACCGAGATCGTCAACACCACCGACGTCTACTCCGACAACTTCTTCGCCGAGATGCTGGAGAAGCTGCTCGGGGCGCGGATCGGCGACGCCGGGACCACCGCCTCGGGGACCACCGTGGTGGAGGACTTCGCCGCCGAACTGGGCTCGGAGATCCACCAGGTGGACGGCTCCGGCCTCACCCGCTCCAACGAAGCCTCGCCCCAGGAGGTGGTCGACCTGCTGCGCGGCATGCGGACCAACTCGGCCGGCGAAGACTTCATCGAAGACCTCGCCCTGGCGGGCCACGAAGGGACGACCGCCGGGCGGATGAAGGGCACTCCCGCCTACGGCCGCTGTCGGCTGAAGACCGGCACCTTGACCGGGGTCTCAAACCTCTCCGGCTACTGCTTCAACAAGAGCGGCAGGGTGATGCTCTTCTCGACCCTGATGGGGTCGGTGGGCAGCACCGCAACCGCACACGTGTACCAGGACAAGATCGCCGGCGCCGTCGCCGGCTATTAGTCCTCGGCAGGCGCCTCGGGGGCCGGCCCGTTCGCCAAGAGGTCCTTCAACCCGTCTTCGTCGAGGATCGGGGTCTCGTATTTCTCGGCTTTCGCGAGCTTCGATCCCGGGTTCTCCCCCGCCACCACGAAGTCGGTTTTTTTCGACACCGAGTTGACGACCTTGCCGCCGGCGTTCTTCACCAGCGAGGCGGCCTCCTCGCGGGTCAGCTCCGGCAAGGTGCCGGTGAGGACGACCGTCCTCCCTTCCAGCGGCCCGCCTTCGACCCGCCGTTCCGACTCGTCGGCCTCCAGCCGCAGCCCCTTTTCGCGCAGCTTCTCGACCAGCGCCCAGGTGGCGTCGTCACCGAGGCTCTCGGCGATCTGCTCGGCCATGATCGGCCCGACCCCGTCGACCTCGACGATCTTCTTGGGGTCGGCCTCGTGCAGCGCGTCGATCGAGCCGAAGTAGTCGGCCAGCGCCTCGGCGGTGACGAAGCCGACGCCCGGCAGGCCGAGCGCGTAGAGCACCCGTTTGAACGGCCGCGCGCGGGACGCGTCGATCGAGGCGACGAGGTTGCGGGCGGAGGTCTCGCCGAAGCGGTCGATCTCGACCAGCCGCTCCTCGGTCAGGTCGTAGATGTCGGCGACGTCGGTGATCAGGCCCCGATCGAGGAACACCGCGGCCTGCTTTTCGCCCAGCCCCTCGATGTCCATCGCGCCCTTGGAGACGAAGTGTTTGACGTGCTGCCAGGCCTGCCCCGGGCAGCCGGTGCGGTTCGGGCAGATCGTGAAGACCGAGTCCTCGCTCTTCACCGTCGGCGTGCCACAACTGGGGCATCTCTTCGGCGGTTTCGGTTTCCGCGCGCTTCTGTTCTTGCGCGGCAGTTTCGGCGAGACGACCTGCGGGATCACGTCGCCCGCCCGCATCACCACCACCTCGTCGCCGTTGCGGACGTCCTTGCGGGCGAGGTCCTCCTCGTTGTGGAGGGTCGCGGTCGACACCGTGACGCCGCCGACGTGGACCGGCTCCAGCATCGCGAACGGGACCAGGTGCCCGGTCCTCCCCACGTTCCAGACCACTTCCTTCATCGTCGTCGTCGCGGTGGTCGGCGGGAACTTCCAGGCGATCGCCCAGCGCGGCTCGCGCCCGACCACCCCGAGCTCGCGCCAGAGCGCCTTCTCGTCGACCTTGACGACGACGCCGTCGATCTCGTAGTCGAGGGTCTCGCGCCGGTCCTCCCACCAGTGGCAGCGCTTGACCACTTCCTCGACGCCCTGGTGATGAGCGGTGTCCGGGTTGACCTTGAAGCCTTGCTCCTGCAGCCAGCCGATCTCGTCCATGTGGGTCGGCAGCTCGAGCCCTCTCACCGCGCCGATCCCGTAGATCCAGGTCGAGAGCGGCCGTTCGGCGGCCAGCTTCGGGTCGAGCTGGCGGATCGAGCCCGCCGCCGAGTTGCGTGGGTTGGCGAAGGTCGGTTCCTCGTTTTCGGCGCGCCGCTCGTTCAGCGCTTTGAAGGCGGCGATCGGCAGGTAGGCCTCACCGCGCACTTCGATCAACGCCGGCGGCGAGGCGCCGCTCAGCCGCAGCGGCACCGAGCCGATCGTGCGCAGGTTCTGGGTCACGTCCTCGCCGACCCGCCCGTCGCCGCGGGTCGCTCCTCGCACCAGCACCCCGTCCTCGTAGGTGAGCGTGATCGCCAGGCCGTCGATCTTCGGCTCGGTCGTGTAGCTGAACTGGGAGGCGGTGATGTCGAGCCGTTTCAGGTAGTTGGCGAGCCGCGTCTCCCAGGCCCGCAGCTCCTCCTCGTTGCGGGCGTTGCCGAGCGAGAGCATCGGCTCGTGGTGGGTGACCGGCTCGAAGCGCTCGAGCGGCGGCGCGCCCACCCGCTGGGTGGGAGAGTCGGGCGTGCGCAGGGCCGGGAACCCGCGCTCCAGGTCGCGCAGCTCGTCCAGCAGCTCGTCGTAGACGTCGTCGCCGACCTCCGGTTCGTCGAGGACGTAGTAGAGGCGGTTGTGGCGGTCGAGCTCGGCGCGCAGCTCGGCGGCGCGGGCGGCGACCTCAGCGTCGCTCATGCCGCCGGGGCCCGGGTGCCGAGCATGCTCTCCAACTCCCAGCCCCGCAAGGTCTCGAGCCCACCGTGGTCGGTGAGGTCGAAGTGGATCGGCGTGACCGCGATCCGGCCGGCGGCGACCGCGCTCAGGTCGGTCCCCTCGAGCTCTTCGTAGCCCGGGGTCCAACCGTAGATCTCATAGATCCGGCGGCCGCGGGAGTCGGTCTTGTCGAGCAGCCGCAGCTCGTCGTCGTAGATCCGTTTGCCGAGCTTCGTCACCTCCACACCGGTGACCGCGATGCCGGGGAAGTTGACGTTGATCAGCGTCGCCTCCGGCATCGCCTTGCTGCGCAGCCGGTCGACCATGCGGGCGGAGAACTCGGCCGCGACGGCGAAGTCGAAGCTGCCGGTGACGTAGCCCATGCCGCCGCCCGAGGACTGCTGGGAGAGCGCGATCGCGGGGATCCCGAGGACGATCCCCTCGAGCGCCGCGGCGACCGTGCCGGAGTAGGTGATGTCGTCGCCGAGGTTGGCGCCGTGGTTGATCCCGGAGACGATCAGGTCGGGCCGGCCGCCGCCGAGGCCGAGCTCGGCGAAGCGGACGCAGTCGACCGGGGTGCCGTCGACTGCGTAGCCGACGTTGCCGTCGTCGAAGGTGATCTCCTCGACCGCCAGCGGCGCGCGGGTGGTGATGCTGCGGGCGGTGGCGCTGCGGTTCGAATCCGGGGCGATCGTCACCACGTCGAGGCCGCCGAGAGCGACCAGCCGGCGTCGCAGGGCCTGCAGGCCGGGGGCGGCGATCCCGTCGTCGTTGGTCAGCAGTACGCGCACACCTCGATATTAGGGGCCGGGTGTCCGGGATACTGCCGCCGTGACCACCGTCCGCCTGGACATCGAATACGACGGTGCGGGGTTCCGCGGCTGGGCGCGCCAGCCGAGCCTGCGGACCGTCCAGGGCGTGCTCGAGGCCGCCCTCGCCCAGGTCCTCCGCGAGGAGGTCCAGCTGACCGTGGCGGGCCGCACCGACACCGGTGTCCACGCGCTGGGCCAGGTGGCGAGCTTCGACACCGAGGTGCCGCTACCGGCCGATCTGGCCCGCAACCTGAACGGGGTGACCCCGACCGACGTCACCGTCCGTCGTGCCGAGGCGGTCGCCGACGGCTTCGACGCCCGCCGCGACGCCCGCTCGCGCTCCTATCTCTACCGGGTGGAGGCGCGCCGGGCGGGAAGTCCGTTCGAGCGGGGGCGGGCGCTCTGGTGGCCGCATCGGGTCGACCGCGAGGCGCTCGACGCCTGCGCCAGGGCGCTCGTCGGCACCCACGACTTCACCGCCTTCACCCCGACCCGGAACGACCACGTGCGCTTCGAGCGCGACGTCTTCGCCGCCTCCTGGCGGGAAGGGCCCAGCTCATCCGGCGAGCCGGACATCCTCGCCTTCCGGATCACTGCCGACGCCTTCATGCGCAACATGGTTCGTGCCCTGGTCGGCACGATGCTGGAGGTCGCCTCGGGCCGCCGCACGGTCGAGAACTTCAGCACCCTCCTGGAAGGCGCCAGCCGCTCCGAGGCGGGCGACACGGCCCCGCCCCACGCCTTGTACCTGGAGTCGGTCGGTTACGACTGAGGCGTCCTCGAGCTCGCTAGACGAGCTCGAGGTAGACCATCTCGGTCGAGTCGCTGCGACGCGGACCGAGCTTGACGATGCGGGTGTAGCCGCCGGGGCGCTCGGAGTAGCGCGGGCCGACCTCGTCGAACAGCTTGTGCACGATGAACTTGTCGTTGTGCAGGGCGGCGAGGGCCTGGCGGCGGGCGTGCAGGTCGCCCCGTTTGGCCAGCGTGATCAGCTTCTCGACGTCGGGTTTGACCGCCTTGGCCTTGGCCTGGCTGGTTTCGATCCGCTCGTGCTCGATCAGCTGCTTGGACAGGTTCGAGAGCAGCGCTTTCCGTTCCGAGGAGTCACGACTCAGCTTGTTGCGCTTCTTGTTGTGCCGCACCGTTTCTCCTCCGCCGCTCTCGTACCGGGTCCTAGGTTAGAACTCTTTTAGTCCTGCTGGAGATCGAGGCCGCGGGCGTGCAGCGTCTCGATCACTTCCTCGATCGACTTCTGGCCGAAGTTCGGGATCGCGTTCAGTTCGGCGCGCGACTTGCGCACCAGGTCGCCGACCGTCTGCACCCCTGCCCGCTTCAGGCAGTTGTACGAGCGGACGCCGAGTTCGAGCTCCTCGATCAGGATCTCGTCGAGGCCGTTGTTGGCCCCGCCGCCTTCGCCGGCGCCGTTCGAGGCGAGCCCGTCGGTGGGCAGCGCCGCGACCGGCTCGCGCGCGGTCAGTTCCTCGACCCGGTCGGCGTCGGTGAAGATCGCCAGGCTCTTGATCAGGATCTCGGAGGCCTCGCGGAGCGCGGCACCGGGCTCGATCGAGCCGTCGGTCTCGAGGTCGAGCTCGAGTTTGTCGAAGTCGGTCCGCTGCCCGACGCGGGCGGCAGAGACGGCGTAGGACGCGCGGCGGATCGGCGAGAAGATCGAGTCGATCGGGATCACACCGATCGGCTGCTCGTCCGACTTGTTCTCTTCGGCGGGCGAGTAGCCGCGGCCGCGGCCGATCGTCAGGTAGACCTCGAGTTTGGTTTTTTTCTCCAGCGTCGCGATCGGCGCTTCGGGGTTGAGGATCTCGACGCCGGAGGGCAGGTCGATGTCCTTCGCCTTCACCTCGCCGGGGCCCGTCGCCACCAGCGGCGCCTCGACCTCATCGGCGTCGGTGTGCATGCGGACGACGAGATCCTTCAGGTTGAGGACGATGTCGGTGACGTCCTCTTTGACGCCGGGGACGGTCGAGAACTCGTGGGCGACCCCCTCGATGCGGACGCTGGTGATCGCGGCGCCGCCCAGCGAGGAGAGCAGGACGCGACGGAGGCTGTTGCCGAAGGTGTAGCCGAAGCCCTTGTCGAGCGGCTCGATGATGAAGGTGCCGCGACGGTCGTCGACTTTCTCGGCGGTGATGCGGGGGACCTGGAAATCAGTGGTCATGAGTTCCTTGCGTTGCTTATTTTCTGAATTGCTACTGGCCCGGACTACTTGGAGTACAGCTCGACGATCAGCTGCTCCTGGACCGGCGCCGAGATCTCGCTGCGCTCGGGGTAGCGCAGGACCTTGGCGGTCAGGGCGTCGTGGTCGGCCTGTAGCCAGGCCGGCACGGTCGAGACCAGTTCCGTCGCGCGGCGGACGGTGTCCGTCGCGCCGGAATCGGCTTTGATCGAGATGATGTCCTCGGGACGCACCTGGTAGGAAGGGATGTCGACACGGCGGCCGTTGATCAGCCAGTGGCCGTGGTTGATCAGCTGGCGGGCCTGGCGGCGCGAGGCGGCGAAGCCGAGTCGCACCAGCACGTTGTCGAAGCGGGACTCGAGCAGCCGCAGCAGGTTCTCGCCGGTGACGCCGTCCTGGCGCGAGGCGTGTTCGTAGTAGGCGCGGAACTGTTTCTCCAGCACCTGGTAGTAGCGGCGGGTCTTCTGCTTCTCGCGCAGCTGCAGGCGGTAC
>DATNAG010000102.1:0-15348 GCA_035572835.1 Solirubrobacterales bacterium | reverse complement strand
GAGCAGCCGCAGCAGGTTCTCGCCGGTGACGCCGTCCTGGCGCGAGGCGTGTTCGTAGTAGGCGCGGAACTGTTTCTCCAGCACCTGGTAGTAGCGGCGGGTCTTCTGCTTCTCGCGCAGCTGCAGGCGGTACTCGCTCTGGCGCAGACGGCCGCGGCCGTGATCGCCCGGCGGGTAGGAGCGACGCTCGACACCGCACTTGTCGGTGAAGCAGCGCTCACCCTTGAGGAAGAGCTTCTGGCCCTCGCGTCGACACTGCTTGCACTGAGGGGAGGTGTCGCGGGCCATCTAGACGCGCCTCCGCTTCTTCGGTCGGCAGCCGTTGTGGGCCTGCGGGGAGACGTCCTTGACGGTGGTGACGTCGAGGCCGGCCGCCTGCAGCGAGCGGATCGCGGTCTCCCGACCGGAGCCGGCGCCCTTGGCGAACACTTCGACCCTTTCGAGGCCGTGTTCCATGCCTTTCTTGGCGGCGGCGTCGGCGGTCACCTGCGCCGCGAAAGGCGTCGACTTACGCGAGCCTTTGAACCCGGCGGACCCGGCCGACTCCCAGGCGATCACATTGCCGTCGGTGTCGGTGAGGGTGACGATCGTGTTGTTGAAGGAAGTCTTGATGTGCGCCTGACCGTAGGCGACATTCTTTTTGACGCGTTTGCGAGCGCGCCCTTTCCCGGGTCTTTTCTCCGCCACTCTTCTCTCCTACCTGGGTTTCTTCTTGCCGGCGATGCTCAACCGCCGTGGGCCCTTGCGGCCGCGCGCGTTGGTCTTGGTGCGCTGACCACGGACCGGCAGGCCACGGCGGTGACGCAGGCCGCGGTAGGAGCCGATCTCCATCAGGCGTTTGACGTTCTGGGAGCGGTCGCGACGGAGGTCACCCTCGACCTCTTGGTTGTCGACCGCGTCGCGCAGTTTGATCGTCTCGTCCTCGGTCAGGTCTTTGCCCTGAATGCCGGGGTCGATCCCGGTTTCCTGGAGGATTTTCAGCGCGGTCGACTGACCGATGCCGAAGATGTAGGTGAGCCCGATTTCGATCCGCTTGTTGTCGGGGATGTTGACCCCGGCGATACGTGCCATGCCTAGCCCTGCCGCTGCTTATGGCGGGGGTTTTGACAGATGACAAGGACCGCGCCATTGCGGCGGATGACCTTGCACTTCTCGCACATCGGCTTGACGGAAGCTCGAACCTTCATCGCTCCGGTTTCTCTCTCGAATACAGGATTCCCGCATGCCCCATGAGTCGGACGGCAGGGTGATACGTGGCCCACAGGGCCGACGAAGAAAGATAGCAGGGGACGGATTTCGGGCGCAAGCCCCCTGCCCTGGGGACCGTCTGCATTTACCCCCGTATATGTGGGGTAAATGCAGACGATGCCCCGGATCCGGTTCCATCCGTGGCGTCTCGCGCACGTCTCCCGCGCACTCCTCGACGAGACCCGCACGGAACCCGCACCCTCGCCTCCCAACAAACCCGGCCGTCTCGGAGGCGGCCTCAGCCTGCCCGGGCCGCCTCCGAGATGGCCGCGTCCCTTCCCCGTCCCCCTACCGCCCCAGCTTCCGGGTCAAGGTCACGACCTGCTGGAAGGTCGGGCGGTTCTGGAACGGGAACGCCCCCAATTCGATGCCGCTGGTTTCCTGCGGGCGGTTGGCGTCGAAGCAGGAGGGCTGCGGGTTGGCGGCGCAGGCGCCGTCGCCGCCGCCGTACAGCTCCGCCGGCGTCACCTTCAGCGCTTCCTTCAGGCTCGTTTCCAGCACCTGCTTGCACTTGGTCTTCGAGCCGCCGCCGCAGTACTTACGGCTCCAGGGCGCCTTCGGGGTCGGCCCGTAGATGTCGCGCAGGTCCTTCGAGACATAGCTCCACCAGCCGTCGTCGAAGTTCGGTTCCTGCGGCGAGCCGCCGGTGTAGCTGCCCGTTTCGAGCATCCCTTCGAGCGCTTCGTAGGCCTTCGCCCCGAGCGCCGGCTTGAACTCCGCCTCCAGTAGCTTCGGCCACCAGGCGTCCATCAGCTCGATCGCCGGGGTTTCTTCGTCTTCCCCGTTGCGGTCGAGATCGCGGCGGTGGGAGCCGTGCGAGCGCCAGGTCTTCAGCTCGGCCAGGGCGCCCTTCAGCCGCGCCGACTTCGGCGTCCCGATCGCCTTCACCAGCAACGGCAGCACCTTGTCGGCGCGCAGGTCCTCGGTCGCCGGTTCCTCCATCGCCTGGACCAGTTGGGCGATCGTCATCTTCTTGTTGCCCTTGATGTCGTTGCGGATGTGGTCGGCGATCATCTGTGAGCGGAAGATCGACCCGTAGTCGTACTTGTCGTCGGCCGCCGCCCATTCCGGCGCCTGCTTGTTGTTCCAGCTGACCAGGAAGTCCGGGTCGACCGCCTGCGGGTGTTTTTCGAAGGGCAGCCATTCGGCCTCGTGCGTCTTCGGGTCGTACCCCTGCCAGTCGTACCGGCCCGTCCCCAGGATCGGGAAGTCGGGCGAGGTTCCCCGCGCCCGCTGCGGCATCGCCCCCGACAGCGCGTAGGCGATGTGGTCGGCGTCGACGTAGGACCAGTTGAAGAGGAAGTTGATGTTGGAGATGGCTTTCTTGAAGCCCTTCACCCCGGTCACCACTCCCGGTTCGTTCAGCTGCCCGAACCCGATCACCGATTCGGCCTCGTGGAAATAGGTGCTCCGCGCGTGGACGAAGGCGACTTTCTTGCCGTCGGCCTTGCCGCGGGCGAAGACGATCCCGTGCACGGTCCGGTAGGCGGTCAGGGTCTGCGACCCGGCCGCGGTCGGGTCGATCGTGTTCGGCGTCCAGCTCTCGGTCTTCGAGAGCTTTTCCATCGCCAGACACTTGCCGTCGTAGAGGTAGTGGAACTTGTCCTTGCAGAGGACCTCGGCGAAGGTGTCGACGTTGTCGGAGGTCGCCGTGGTGGCGCTCCAGGCGTAGTCGCGGCCGTGGCCGAGCTCGACGTAGAGGTTGACCCCGGGGAAGGCGGCGCCGCGGGCGTCGATCCCCGGTCCGTGCAGGTCCTCCTCCATCAGGATCTGCGGCACGTAATAGCCGACCTGCGGACCCATCACCGCGATCGGGTGCCCGTCGGCGGAGTTCTTCTTCGAGACCAGCTCCCAGTTCGAGGCGTGGCCCGCTTCTTCCAGCCCGCGGGTCAGCCGGCCACCGATCGTGTTCAGGCCGGCGGCGCCGGTGGTCGCCGAGGCGCCGTAGGCGATCGGCGTTTCGAAGACGCTCTTGGGTTCCGGTAGCGCCAGCCCCTTCTTGGCGAAGGCGCTCCGCGTCTCATACGGGAAGGGCTTGGAGATCGTGGTCGGAGCTTCCGGGTCGTTCTTCGAGCGGAAGCCTTCCCAGGCCCTGCGCCCGGCCTTGGTCCCCATCTTTTCGACGATCGCCTCCATCGTCAGCGCCGAGTGCAGCTCGTTGCCACCGCCCTTGCCGAAGATGCCACCGACCAGCGAGGCGATCGCGATGATGTCGGTCGGTTTCCAGGCTTCCATCGGCTTGTTGATGAAGGAGTACTCGGCCGGTTTCAGTTTCGTGTCGAGGTTCGCGGCGGCGATATAGGCGTTGATGCCTTCGACGTAGGAGTTCACGTCTTCGACCGCCTGTTTGCCTGCGTTGCCGTGTTCGGTCGCCATCATCTGGACCTGTTTTTCCAGGTCGGCTTCGGTGTAAGGAGCGAAGCCCCACTGGCCGGCGTCGGCGGAGGCGTTCGAGCCACCGAGGAAGGAGGCCAGTTCGGCGCGGCCGGTGTGGCGCAGCACGTCCATCAGGAAGAGCCGGTCGGCGGCCCCGGCGTAGCCCGCACCGAACATCGTGTCGGCGCGCGTTTCACCGTAGATGTGCGGCACCCCGAAGGCCTTGTCGCGGACGATCGTCACCCCCGGCCTGGGTTCGATCGTCGATTCGACTTCGCTCGGGGCGACGCCGAAGGTCGCGTCCTTGAAGTAGTTCGGGATCTGTTCGTCGGTCAGCGTCGGCGCGCCGTAGAGCAGATTTTCGTAAAGCGGCTGCTGGTCGTCGTAGTGCGGCGGGATCGTTTTCGACGCTTTGAAGGCGAGCACCTGAGGCAGGTTGTCGAGCCCGTTCTCCCCTGGCGGCAGGACGTTGCGGAAGCCACCCGCGTCATTCCAGCCGTAGGGCTGGACCGCGTTGCCCGAGGCGCCGGCGGCAAAGATCACGGCGCCCAACATCAGGCAGACGGATACGGACAGGAAAGCGCGCAGCGAACGACCCAAGACATCCTCCTCCAAGAGTTCCCTGGCAGCCTCCCGAGCCGCCCGTGGAATATATGCCCGCGAGCGGATCTGAGCAAACGTTTCCGGCTGGCGGGAGATCTTCGGCGGGACGCCTGAGGCCCAGAGCGGCTCGGCGGCCGCGGCCTGGAAGGCGGTCGACCTGAGGTCCGTTTACCGGGCCAAAGGACGACCGCTCCAGGCGGGGCGGGCCAAAGGACGACCGCGGGGCGGGGGCGGGAGCTCACTCACACAAGCGACCAGCAGCTTGAGATCTCGGGCGAACCCCATCGGCGCTTGTGAGAGGGGGTCCGATGGACCCTGAACGAACCTCCCCGCTGTTGTGAGTGAAGGGTCCATCGGACCCCCTCCCCCACAACCCCGTCCTTATTCAGCCTCGTGCCAAGGAGTCAAGATGCGCGGTCCGTCCGGCGTCACCGCGACGGTGAACTCGAAGTGGGCGGCGAGACTGCCGTCCTCGGAGAAGACCGACCAGCCGTCGTCCCCCATCCGCACCAGCGGGCCGCCGGCGTTGACCATCGGCTCGATCGCCAGCACCGTACCCTCCTCCAGTAGCGGCCCGCGACCGGGCTCGCCGAAGTTCGGCACCTGGGGCTCCTCGTGCATCTCGCGACCGATCCCGTGGCCGACCAGGGTGCGGATCACCGAGAGGCCGTTCGACTCGACCGAGCGCTGGATCGCGGCGGAGACGTCACCCAGGTGGTTGCCGACGACCATCTGCTCGACCCCCTCGAAGAGGGAGTTCTTGGTCACCTCGAGCAGCCGTTTGGCCTCGGTCGAGATCGGCCCGATCGGCACCGTCACCGCGGCGTCGGCGACCCAGCCGTCCTTGGTCACGCCGACGTCGATCGAGAGCACGTCGCCGCGCTTGCACTCGTAGGCGTCGGGGATCCCGTGGACGACCATCGAGTTGGGCGAGGCGCAGATCGATCCGGGGAAGCCCCGATAGCCTTTGAACGAGGGGACGGCGCCCTGCGAGCGGATGAACTTCTCCGCTGCCTCGTCGAGTTCGAGCGTCGTGATCCCGGGTCGCGCCTTCGATTTCAGGACCTTGATCGTGCGGACGAGGATGTCGCCGGCGGCGGCCATCTGGTCGACCTGCTCGGGGGTCTTGCGGATGATCATCTCGTCGTACGTTAGAGAGGCAGGTCTACGAGCGCGCCGCGTCGAGGATGCCGCGTAGCTCGTCGGTGACCTCGGCGGGCTCGCGCGCGCCGTCCACCCGGCGCAGGACGCCCTGGCCCTCGTAATAGGAGACCAGCGGCTCGGTCTTCTCGTGATAGGTCGCCAGCCGCTTACGGATCACGTCGGGCCTGTCGTCGTCACGGACGATCAGCGGCGAGCCGTCGATGTCGCAGACTCCCTCGACCTTAGGCGGATTGAATTCGACGTGGTAGACGTGGCCCTCGGCCTCGCAGGTGCGGCGGCCGCCGAGCCGACGCACGACCTCGTCGTCGGAGACGTCGATCAGCAGCACCGTGGTCACCGCCCGCCCCAGCTCGGCGAGCTTCGCGTCGAGCGCCTCCGCCTGCGGAGTGGTGCGGGGGAAACCGTCGAGGATGAACCCGTCGCGCGCCTCCTCGGAATCGATCCGCTCGGCGATCACCCCGACGATCACCTCGTCGGGGACGAGGTCACCGGCGTCCATGTAGGCCTTGGCGCTCTTCCCCAACTCGGTTTCGTCGCGGACCGCGCCGCGGAGGATGTCGCCGGTCGCGTAGTACGGCAGGCGCAGGTCATCGTTGAGGCGCTCACCCTGGGTCCCCTTACCGGAGCCAGGAGGGCCGAGCAGGACAAGGTTCAGCTCTGACATCGGGGAAGCCTATGTGAACTGCCCGTGAACCGGCGGGCCGCGCTTGGGGAAGCTCCTAAGCCGAGAGGGACCGGCGCGTCAAAGATTCGTCAATCGCAGACCGGAGGGTCCGAAAACCAAGCAGTTCGGGGGATGCAGGGAGAGAGGCGAGGGGAGCGCACTCCAGTGCGTGACCCGAACCGAACGACTGAAGACCCCGAAATGCGCCGGTTTGCAGGGCCCTCTATTTGAGGAAGCCCTCGTAGTTGCGCATCATCAGTTGAGCCTCCAACTGCTTGACCGTATCCAGAGCCACGCCGATGACGATCAGGATGGAGGTACCGCCGAAATAGAAGTTGGCCGAGGTCTGGCTGATCAGGATCGTCGGCAAGGCCGCCACCGCGCCCAGGTAGAGGGCGCCGGGGAAGGTCAGCCGGGACAGGATCCGGTCCAGATACTCGGCCGTCGGACGTCCCGGGCGCACACCGGGGATGAAGCCGCCGTAGCGTTTGAGGTTGTCCGCCTGGTCGACCGGGTTGAAGGTGACCGCGGTGTAGAAGTAGGTGAAGACGATGATGAAGAAGATCTCGCCGATCACGTAGGGCACGCTGTTCGGGCTGAAGAATTCGGCGAAGTCGAGCGCCGCCGGGGTGTTCAGCAGCTGGCCGATCGTCGGCGGGAAGGCCATGATCGAGGCGGCGAAGATGACCGGGATGACGCCCGCCATGTTGACCCGCAGCGGTAGATAGGTCGAGCCGCCGGAGGTCATTTTGCGCCCGACCATGCGTTTCGCGTACTGGACCGGGATGCGGCGCTGGCCCTCCTGGACGAAGACGATCGCGACGATCACGGCGAGCGCGATGAACGGCATCATCACGACGAAGACCTGGTCCGGGTTGTTCCACCATTTGGTGATCCCGTTCGGCAGGCCCGAGGCGATCGAGGCGAAGATCATCAGCGAGATGCCGTTGCCGATCCCGCGCTGGGTGATGAGCTCGCCGAGCCACATCAGGAGCGTGCAGCCCGCGGTCAGGCAGATCACGATCAGCATCACCTTCGGGAAGGTGAGCGTGCCGAGCACGTTGGCGCCCGATTCGTTGCCCAGCGAGCGGAAGAGGAAGACGTAGCCGAGGCTCTCGAAGAAGGCCAGGATCACCGTCAGGTAGCGCGTGTACTGGGTGATTTTCTGCTGCCCTACCTCACCCTCTTTGGAGAGCCGCTCGAGCGACGGGACGACGACCGTGAGCAGCTGCAGGATGATCGACGCCGTGATGTAGGGCATGATCCCCAGCGCGAACAGCGACAGGCGCGAAAGGCTGCCACCGGAGAAGAGGTTCAAGAAGCCGAGGACGTTGGAGCCGCCGAAGTTGTTGGAGATTTCCTTGACCGCGTCGACATTCACTCCCGGCGCCGGGATGTAGGCGCCGAGGCGGTACAGGGCGAGCATCGCCGCGGTGAAGGCGAGTTTCTTCCTGATGTCCGCAACGCTGAACGCGTTGAGAATAGTCCTGAGCATTACGGCTCCAGAGTGTGACAGGTACCGCCGGCGGCCTCGATCTTCTCCTGGGCCGCTTTGCTGAAGGCGTGCGCACTGACCGTCAATTTGGTCGAGATCTCACCCCGGGCGAGGATCTTCACCGGGTCGGTGCGGGTGGCAAGGCCCTTGGCCTTCAGCGTCTCAGGGGTCACCTCGTCGCCCGCCTCGAAGCGCTGCTCGAGGTCGGAGAGGTTGACCGGCTGAGTCTTGGTGCGGAAGTTCTCGAAGGGCATCGACTTCTTCATGTGCGGGCCGCGCAGCTTTCGCATCCGCATATGGATCGGGTTCTGGCCGCCCTCGTAGCCGGCCTTTTCCTTGGCGCCCGAGCGCGAGCCGGCGCCCTTGTGGCCACGGCCGGAGGTCTTGCCCATGCCGCTGCCCTCACCCCGGCCGACGCGCTTGCGACGGTGGGTCGAGCCCGGCTTCGGCTTCAGGTTGTGGAGGCCGATCTCCTCCGCGCGCGAGTCGTCCTTCTTGGCTTTGTCAGCCATCGTCGACCTCGACCAGATGCGAGACGACCCGCAGCTGACCCTGCAGCTGCGGCGAGTCTTTGCGCTCGACCGTTTTGCCGATGCGACCGAGGCCGAGTGCCTTCAGCGTCGCTTTCTGCTTCGGGTTGGTGCCGTTCGGCGACCTGGTCTGAGAGATCTTGACGGCCATCAGGAAGCGTTCTCCTCGGCGGCGGGCGCCTCGGGCGGGGCCTCCTCGGTGGCGACCGCGACCGGCACGTCGCCCTGCGGCTCCGGGGCCGCGTCGCCCTCGGCCGACAGATGCTCGCCGTCGCCGGTGCCTTTCTCGCTGGTCAGGCCCAGCACCTGGCTGATCGTCAGACCGCGCAGCTCGGCGACCTCCTCGGGGCGGCGCAGGCGGATCAGCCCGTCCATCGTCGCCTTCACGAGGTTGATCGGATTCTGCGTACCGATGCTCTTGGTGAGCACGTCGCGGACCCCGCCGAGCTCGAGCACGGCGCGGACGCCGCCACCGGCGATGACGCCGGTACCGGGGCTGGCCGGGCGCAGGACGACGTGACCGGCGCCGTAGCGGCCGATGATCCGGTGGGTGATCGTCTGGCCGTATTTGGGCACGCGGATCAAGTTCTTGCGGGCGTCCTCGACACCCTTCTGGATCGCCAGCGGCACCTCACGCGCCTTGCCGTAGCCGATCCCGACGACGCCTTCTTCGTCGCCGACGGCGACCAGCGCGGTGAAGGAGAAGCGACGACCGCCCTTGACCACCTTGGCGACGCGATTGATCTCGATCACGCGCTCCTGGAGATCGAGGCCACGCGGGCTGATCGTCTCGACGTTGGTCATGTCCATGCCCTTCATCAGCGGGCCACCGTAGCGGAAGTCGACGGGATGCGGGTCATCAGAACTGCAACCCCCCCTCGCGGGCACCTTCGGCGAGCGCCTTGACGCGGCCGTGGTACTGGTAGCCGCCGCGGTCGAAGACACAGGTCTCGACCCCGGCCGCCTTGGCCCGCTCGGCCAGCAGTTCGCCGGCCTTCTTGGCCTGGTCGGAGGCGGTGAGGGTTTTCAGCTCCGGCTCGATCCAGTTGACCGCGGCCAGGGTGTGGCCGGCACGGTCGTCGATCAGCTGGGCGAAAATGCCCTTGTTCGAGCGGAACACGGAGAGACGCGGGCGCTCGGCCGTGCCGCTGACGCGCGCGCGGACGCGGCGACGACGACGCAGACGACGCTGCTGCGAAGTTTGGACGGTCATGCGCGCTTACCAACCTTCCGGAGTACCTGCTCGTCGCGGTAGCGGATGCCCTTGCCCTTGTAGGGCTCCGGCGGACGCCGCTTGCGGATGTCGGCGGCGACCTGGCCGACGAGCTGCTTGTCGATGCCGCGGATGATGATCTCGGTCGGCTGCGGTACCTCGAACTCGATCCCCTCCGGGGCCTCGATCGAGACCGGGTGGGAGAAGCCGAGCGCCAACTCGAGGTTTCTGCCTTTCAGCGCGGCGCGGTAACCGACGCCCTGGATCTCGAGGCGCTTCTCGAAGCCGTCGGTGACGCCCTCGACCATGTTCGCGATCAGGCTGCGGGTGAGCCCGTGGAGGGCGCGGTGCTCGCCCCGGTCGGTCGGCCGGGCGACGAGGATCGTGCCGTCCTCCTGGGACACGGTCATGTCCTGGGAGAAGGTCTGGGTGAGCTCCCCTTTCGGCCCCTTGACGGCGATGTTGCCAGGGGCGATCGACACCGTGACGGCGTCGGGGACATCTACAGGTTTTCTTCCGATTCGGCTCATCTGAAATTCGTTCCTTGGGCGGGCGTCACCAGACGTAGGCGACGACCTCGCCGCCGACGCCCTTCTGGCGCGCTTCGTGGCCGGTCATCACGCCGGCCGAGGTGCTGACGATCGCGGTCCCGGTACCACCCTGGACTCGCGGCACGCTTTTGTGGTTCACGTACCGGCGGCGCCCGGGCCGGGACACCCGTTCGATCCCCAGGATGACAGGCCGACGATCCTCGGTGTACTTCAGCGTCACCTCGATCGTCTCGCCGACGGCCGCGGCCTTCTTGTGGAAGTCGGTGATGTAGCCCTGCTCCTTGAGGATGCGGGAGAGCTCCATCTTCTGGGTCGAGGCCGGAATCTCCACGTCATCGTGGCCGGCGCGGATCGCGTTGCGGATCCGGGTCAGGTAATCGGCGATCGGGTCGGTATGCATCGCTCTACCAGCTCGACTTGGTCATGCCGGGGATGTAGCCCTCGTGGGCGGCCTCGCGCAGGCAGATCCGGCAGAGGCCGAATTTGCGGTAGTAGGCGCGCGGGCGACCGCAGCGACGGCAGCGGTTGTACGACCGGCTCTTGTACTTGGCTTTGCGGCCCTGTCGGACCTTCTGGGAAGTCTTGGCCATGCTGGTCTCTAACTCTCCTCGGCGGCGCTCTCGCCGGCCTCGTTGTCGGCACCCTCGGAACCCTCGTCCTCGGTCTCGGGCTTGGCGTACGCCTCGGGGTTCTCCTCTTTCAATGCTTCGAGGGCGGCCTGCTCGGTTTCGGCCTTCAGCCGCGCCTCCTCTTTTTCCTTCTCTTCCTCGGCGGCTTTTTCTTCTTCTTCGCGCTCGGCCTGGCCGGGACGACCCTCCTGCGCGAACGGCATGCCGAGCCGCAGCAGCAGTTCGAACGCCTCCAGGTCGGTTTTCGCCGAGGTCGTCATCGTCACGTCGAGTCCGCGGACGATGTCGACCGAGTCGTAGTCGATTTCAGGGAAGATCAGCTGCTCTTTGACGCCCATCGAGTAGTTGCCGCGGCCGTCGAAGCTGCGCGGGTTGAGCCCGCGGAAGTCACGGATGCGCGGCACCGCGATCGAGGTTAGGCGATCGAGGAACTCCCACATGCGGGCGCGGCGCAGCGTCACCGAGACGCCGACCGGCATGCCCTCGCGAACTTTGAAGGACGCGATCGACTTACGGGCGCGGCGCACGTTCGGATGCTGGCCGGCGATGATCGCCAGCTGTTCGTGCGCGAGTTCGAAGGAGCGGTTGTCCTGTTTCTCCTTGCCGAGCCCCATGTTCAGGGTGATCTTCAGCAGATGCGGCGCCTCCATCGGCGTCGTGTAGCCGAATTTTTTGGTCAGCGCGGGCAGGACCTCGTTCTCGTATTTCTCGCGCAGCCGCGGCGGCGGGGCCACCTGGCTGGTCGGGGTCACGGTTGCGGACTCCATCAGTCGACCTCCGCTCCCGAGCGCTTGGCGACGCGCACGCGCTTGCCGTCGTCGGTGCGACGGACGCCGAGGCGGGTGCCTTTGTTGCCTTTCGGATCGAGCAGCATCACGTTGGACACGTGGATCGGCCCCTCCTTCTCGACGATCCCACCGGGACTGGCGGTGGCCATGTCGCCGGTCGAACGGGCGCGTTCGTGCCGCTTGATGATGTTCAGCCCCTCGACGAAGACGCGGCGCTTTTTCGGGTCGGTGCGGAGCACTTTGCCGGTCTTGCCGCGGTCCTTGCCGCTGATCACGACCACCTGGTCGTCGGTCTTGATGCGCATCGTCTTCGGCATCAGAGGACCTCGGGGGCGAGCGAGATGATTTTCATGAAGTTGCGGTCGCGAAGTTCGCGCGCGACGGGGCCGAAGATGCGGGTCCCGCGCGGGTTGTTGTTCGCCGGGTCGATCAGCACGGCGGCGTTCTCGTCGAAGGAGATGTAGGTGCCGTCGGGTCGGCCGAGCGGCTTCTTGGTCCGTACGACCACGGCCTGCACGACCTCGCCCTTGCGGACGCCGCCCTGCGGGCTGGCCGATTTCACGGTCGCGGTGATCACGTCGCCGACCGAGGCGTAGCGCCGGTGCGAGCCGCCTTTGACGCGGATGCAGAGCAGTTCGCGGGCACCCGAGTTGTCGGCGACCTTGAGGCGGGACTCTTGCTGGATCATCGAGCGCTTACCTCGCCTTCTCGACGACGTCGATCAGACGCCAACGCTTGGTCTTCGAAAGGGGGCGGGTCTCGACGATCCGGACCACGTCGCCCTCGCCGGCCTCGTTGCGCTCGTCGTGAGCATGCAGCGTGCGCGAGCGGCGGACGATCTTCTCGTAGGTCGGATGACGACGGGCGAAGTCGATGCGGACGGTGATCGACTTGTCGCCTTTGTTGGAGACGACGACGCCCTGGCGGACCTTGGCGGCGACCGACTCGCGCTCGGCGGGCGGGGTGCCGGTGGAAGCTTTGTGCTCGGCCTTCATCGCGGCGCGTTCTTTGCGCCGTGACTCGGCCTTCAGCTTGCGACGGGCCTCACGGGCCGCGGCCCGCTCCTCGATCGTCTGCTGCGGGCCGGCTTTGTGCGGCTCGCGCGAACGAAGGATGCGACGACGCTCCTTCCAGGGAAGGTCGTCGAGCGGGTCCGGCTCGGCCGGTGCCTCTTCCGCAGCGGGCGCAGGAGCCGGGGCGTCGGCCTCCGGCGCAGCGTCCGCGGGTGACGCGGATGAGGTGTCCTCGCCCGCAGCCTGCGAGGACGAGGGCGCCTCGTCGGCGACAGGACCCGCGGTCTCTACGGCCTCGTCCTGCGTCGTCTCGGTTTTCTCGTTCGTCTCGTCGCTCATACTCGTCGCGTCTCTTTCTCCACATCGATTCCGCGCTGGCGGGCCACGGTGACCAGTCGCGCTACATCGCGTTTGGCCTGACCCAGTCGGGCGGTGTTCTCGAGCTCGCCGGTGGCGTGCCGGAAGCGGAGGTTGAAAGCCTCCTCTTTGGCGTTGATCAGTTTCTCCACCAGCTCGTCGTCTTTCAGATTGTGCACCTCCGCGGCCTTCACTGCTCCGCCCCCTCGCGCTTGACGAATTTCGTCTTCACCG
This sequence comes from Solirubrobacterales bacterium, assembly GCA_035572835.1. Classification (GTDB taxonomy): domain Bacteria; phylum Actinomycetota; class Thermoleophilia; order Solirubrobacterales; family 70-9; genus VAYN01. The sequence goes on along the minus strand of DATNAG010000102.1, from coordinate 2,483 downwards.
GAAGCTTGTGCCCGGCGAGGCGCAGCGCTTCGCGCGCCAGGTCCTCGGGGACGCCGGCCAGCTCGAACATGACCTTGCCCGGCTTGACCACGGCGACCCACCCCTCGGGGTTGCCCTAGCCGGAGCCCATCCGCGTCTCGGCGGGCTTCTTGGTGTAGGGCTTGTCGGGGAAGACGTTGATCCAGACCTTCCCGCCACGTTTGATCTTGCGGGTCATCGCCACACGAGCGGCCTCGATCTGACGGTTGGTGATCCAACCGCGCTCGACCGCCTTGATCCCGTACTCGCCGAAGGCGACGGTGCTGCCGCCCTTGGTGTCGCCGCGCATGCGGCCACGGAACTGTTTGCGGTGCTTGACCCGTTTCGGCATCAACATCAGCGACCACCTCCACCGCGCGGACCGCCGCCACTGCCGCCACGACCGCCGCCGCCCGGGCCGCGTCCACCGCCGCCGGGACCGCGTCCACCGCCGCCACCGCCGCCGGGACCGCGACCGCCACCGGGCCCACCGGGCCCACGACCGCCGCCACCCGGGCCGCGTCCGCCGCCGGGGCCACCACGACCGCCGCCGGGACCGCGACCGCCGCCACCGGGGCCGCGTCCACCGCGGTCTCCCCGGCCGCCACGATCGTTGCGGTCGCGATCGCGACCGCCGCCACGGCTGGGCGGAGCCTCGTCGGGGTTGATGATGTCCGAGCGGAAGCCCTCGGGCATGACTTCGCCCTTGTTGATCCAGCATTTGACGCCGATCCGGCCGGTCGTCGTGCGGGCCTCGAAGAAGCCGTAGTCGATGTCGGCGCGCAGGGTGTGCAGCGGCACGCGACCGTCCGAGTAGCTTTCGGTCCGCGCCATCTCGGCACCGCCGAGGCGGCCGGAGACCTGGACCTTCACGCCCTTGGCGCCGGAGCGCATCGCCGAGGTCAGTGCGCGTTTCATCGCGCGGCGGAAGGCGACCCGGTTCTGCAGCTGCTCGGCGATCGACTGGGCGACCAGTTTGGCGTCGAGCTCGGGGCGTTTGACCTCGCGGATGTTCACTTTCACCGGGCTGCCGGTCAGCTTGTGCAGCTCTTTGCGCAGGGCGTCGACTTCCGAGCCCGATTTGCCGATCACGATGCCCGGCCGGGCGGTGTGGATATCGACCGCGACCTCGCCGCGGCGCTCGATCGTGATGCTCGAGAGGCCGGCGTGCGAAAGCTTGTTCTCGATGTGGTCCCGGATCTGCAGGTCTTCCTGGAGAACGTCGGCGAAGTTTTTCTCCTCGAACCAGTTCGACTTCCAGTCGTGGATGTAGCCGACGCGGAAACCCTCGGGGTGGATCTTCTGTCCCATAAGTAGCTCTACTCGTTCCTAGTCGTCTTCGACGGGGGTCAGCGCCACGGCGATGTGGCTGGTCCGCTTGTTGATCGGGGTGGCGCGACCGAGCGCCCGCGGGCGGAAGCGCCGCAGGGTCGGTCCTTCGTCGACCGTGATCGAGGTGATCTTCATCTCGTCACCGATCAGGTCGTGGTTGTTCTCGGCGTTCGCCGCCGCCGAGTCGATCAGCTTCTGGATGTCGCGAGCGGCACCGCGGGGTGAGAAAGAGAGGAGCGCGCGAGCCTGCTCGATGTGCAGGCCGCGGACCTGGTCGGCGACCAGGCGCGCCTTGCGCGGGGCGACGCGAACGTATTTCGCGGTGGCGCGCACGACCGGCAGCTGGTCGGAATCGTGCGAGCGACGACGACGCGACGGGGCCGGTTTTTTCTCCGCGGCTTTGGCGTCGGCTTTTTTGCCGCGACGGCGCGGTTTTTTGGCGGCTTTCTCGCCTTTGTCGTCTTTGCCTTTGGCCTCTTTTTTGTCGGCTTTGGGCGCTGATTTCTGTTTTTTGGCCGGTTTGTCGCCCGAGTCTTTCGCGTCTTTTTTCGCGGACTCTTTTTTCGGCGAGTCTTTTTTGGCAGCCGGTTTCGACTCTTTTTTGGCAGCGGTTTTTTTCGCCGGTTTTTTGTCGGCTTTGGGCTCCGCTGCTTTCGACTCTTTGGAGTCTTTTTTCTCTTTTTTGTCTTTCTCGTCTGCCATCAGTCAGTCCAGCTTCTTAGTCGCGACCACCGTGCGAGCGGAAGGTGCGGGTCGGGGCGAACTCGCCCAGCTTGTGCCCGACCATCGACTCGGAGATGAAGACCGGCACGTGTTTTTTGCCGTCGTGGACGGCGATCGTGTGACCCACCATCTCGGGGTAGATCGTCGAGGCGCGCGACCAGGTTTTGAACATCTGTTTTTTGCCGGCCTCGTTCATCGCATCGATCTTGGCGAGCAGCCGCTCTTCGGCCCACGGGCCCTTTTTCGTCGAACGCCCCATGGGCTATCTCCCGCCCTTCTTCTTGCCGCGACGACGGCCGCGGACGATGTAACGGTCGGACTGCTTGCCCTTCTTGCGGGTCCGGTAGCCGAGCGTGGGCTTGCCCCACGGGGTGACCGGATGGCCGCCCGTGGTGTGGTGCGCCTCGCCA
>DATNAG010000101.1:0-15222 GCA_035572835.1 Solirubrobacterales bacterium | reverse complement strand
CCGGTTTTCGCGCGCCCGCCCGACTCAGAGCCCGTCGACCACGAGGAGCCGTCGACGCGCGTCTACTCGCGCTCGGCCTCGAACCACAAACGCTGGGCGGCGGGGACCGCGCTCCTCGTGGTCGCCGCGGCGCTGGCGCTCGTCGTCGTCCTCGCGGCGGGATCGGGATCGGGTGGCTCGTCGCCGACCGCCAACCGCTCCTCCCGGACCGCCGCCACGGGCGGCCCCGGCCAGGGCGCCGCCGACCAGGAAGCGGGCGCCTCGGGCGGTGCCAGCGCCGCGACCGAAGCCGAAGCCGGATCCGGCGCCCAAGGCGAGAGCGGCGGGTCGACCGAAACCGGACCCCCGCCCCGGCAGGCGACGGAAGCCCCGGTGCCCGCGGTCCCGGAACCGACCGGGAACGACCCGGCACGGGGCAGCGCCCTGAACCAGGAAGGCTTCGCCCTGATCCAGGCCGGCAGCTACGAAGAGGCGGTCCCGATCCTCGAAGAAGCGGTGCGGGCCTTCCCGGCCGGCACCGAGGAAATCGAATACGCCTACGCGCTCTTCAACCTCGGCGACGCGCTGCGTCGCAGCGGCCGTCCGGAAGCCGCTATCCCGGTGCTCGAACGCCGGCTCGAGATCCCGAACCAGACCGACGTGGTCGAACGGGAGCTGGCAGCCGCCCGCAGCGAATCGGAATCCGCCGCCGGCGTCGAATCAGTCACGGGGGGTGAATAAATCACACGGCCGAGCGAACCCGCCCTACTCCTTGTCGCATTTGAACGAGACCCCGAGGCGGACACGGAACTCGGCGACCTTGCCCTCGTCGATCGTCACGTCCTGGCGGATGACCTCGGCGATCCGCAGTTCTCGAACCGAACCGCCAACCGTCTCGACGGCGTTTCTGGCAGCCTGCTCCCATGAATCGCCGCTGACGCCGATGACCTCGGTGACCCGGTAGACGCTCTCGGACATCATTCCTCCTTGTTGTGGGTGACCCGATCCCACCCTCCAACTCCGGCGCTCCGCTTGCGCGATCGCCCACCCGCGAGCCGTCACGATCCAAGTCATCTGGCTTGTCAGAGTGACGCCCGGCCATCGGCCCGGAAACGACGAATCCCCGCTCAGAGGCGGGGATTCGGCAAGCGGCTGAAGGGATTCGAACCCTCGACCTTCTGCATGGCAAGCAGACGCTCTAGCCAGCTGAGCTACAGCCGCGTGGACGGAACAAGATACCGCCCCGCGCGGGTTGGGGTCGGTCAGCTTCGCGGGTGGGCGGGACTGTCCGGGCTCGTCGGATCGGCCTAGGCCTTGGCGGACAGCTTCGGGCCGCGAAATGGCACCTGTTGGCGGCCGGTCACGATGTTGGAGCGCCGGCGGGTGAGATCGAGCGAGTCGAGGCTTTGCCATCGATCGGATCCCCCCGCTTCGTTCCTTCAATTCCGCCGCGACGACGACCCAATCCCCTTTTGGGTGAACAGGCAGGAGAATCTTGCCGGGGTCGCAAGGCAGGGGGACCAGATTCATGCACAGCCTGACGTGGTGAATTGCGGATTCATGCGATCGCGTTCGGCCGCAGTGGGGCGATGCCGCTCAGGTAGCCGCGTCCATGCCATCGCAATGCCGGCGCCTCCCTGGCAGCGCCGATGGAAAACGTCGATCAGTATAAATTGACTGTTAGGTCTCCCGTCGTTTTCATGGAGAAACACCCTCGCACGTCGACACTCAGATGGGCGATCCGGGTGCAGGCAGGGCGCAAGGCCCCTGCCGTCGGACCAATCCACTGAAGAGGAGCTCGCCCCGATGAGCATGAAAAGAGTCGGTCTCGCGGCCCTGATCGTGACCGCGCTGTTCGCGGTCTTCGCCGGTAACGCCCTCGGCGCGACAAAACTCACAACAAAAAAAGCTGTCTGGAGCAACAGCGGGGTGCCCTTCGGCAGCTCCGAAGCCACCGGCAAGACACCGGTATGTTCGGCCGCGACCAGCATCGTCTTCAAGGGGACGATCCTCGCCTCGGAATACGAAATGACCGCCACCGGGCTTTCCTGCACTGGCAAGCTCTGGAATGAAGGCTCCGGCGAATCCGAGATGGCCGTCGGAAAAGGGCCGCTGACCTTCACCGGGATCACGATCAACAAACCGGCGGGCTGCAAACTCAACGGCGAAGCGAACGGCAGCGCCAAACTCACGACCGAAACGCTTCAGGTAGTCGTCGACATGCACGGGACGAACGCCGAACCATCCGTCGAAACACCGATCCCGGTCGTGATCATCTCGCCGGTAGGCGAAAAGATCGCCACCATCCACGTCACCAATTGCGCGGTAGAAGGCAGCTACAAAGTGATCGGCGGGACGGTCGGTGAAGGAACGACTGGCACAGGTGGGAGTGCCGTCAACCATCCCGTCATCTTCAGCACGGCGACCAACGAAGCCGGCAGCCTCACCCTGGCCGGACATCCGGCCACCGTAACCGGTAAAGCCAACAACGAACTGGTCGGCGGCGAAGCTTTCCAGGTGAACTAGGCGACGGGACCCCAGAGCAAGGGAAGCGGGGTTGCCGGTTGCCCCGCTTACTCGATCCCCTGCAAGACCAGCAAGCTAGACCGAGGACGAGTTTAGAAAACATGGCTCTGTAAAGAGTGACTATTAGGGTCTTCTCCGCTTTTCTGGGGGATGCCCAATCGCGGCGGACATCAACGTCCGATCCGGGCGGCGCGCAGGGCGGATGGCCCTGCCGTCGGACCAATCCACTGAAGAGGAGCTCGCCCCGATGAGCACGAGGAGAGTCGGTCTCGCGGCCCTGATCGTGACCGCGCTGTTCGCGGTCTTCGCCGGTAGCGCCCTCGGCGCGACAAAACTCACAACAAAAAAAGCTGTCTGGAGCAACAGCGGGGTGCCCTTCGGCAGCTCCGAAGCCACCGGCAAGACGCCGGTATGTTCGGCCGCGACCAGCATCGTCTTCAAGGGGACGATCCTCGCCTCGGAAGCCGAACTGACCGCCACCGGGCTTTCGTGCACCGGCAAGCTCTGGAATGAAGGCTTTGGCGAATCCGAGATGGCCGTCGGAAAAGGGCCGCTGAGCTTCACCGGCATCACGATCAACAAACCGACGGGCTGCAAACTCAACGGCGAAGCTAACGGCAGTGCCAAACTCACGACCGAAACGCTGCAGCTCGCTGTCGACATGCACGGGACGAACGCCGAACCATCCGTCGAAACACCGATCCCGGTCGTGACAATCTCGTCGATGGGCGAAACCATTGCCAAAGTGAAACTGACGGGCTGTGCCGCGGAAGGCACCTATCCCGTGAGAGGAGGCGTGGTCGGCGAAGGGGGGAACAGCACAGGGGTGAGCGCTCACAATCATCCGACGGTCTTCAACATGACGACGAATGAAGCAAGCACGCTCACCCTTGCCGGCAACCCCGCAACGATCACCGGCAAAGCCAATAATGAACTTGCCGGCGGGGAAGCGTTCCAGGTGAACTAGACCGGGCCGAAGCAGGACGCAGTGGGGCGGCCCGCTCCGGCTGCCGCCAGATTTGGAAAACAAGGCCCAATAAAGATTGATTATTAAGTCTCTCTTCGCTTTTCTGAAGAGGCACCCACTCGAGGCGACACGGCAGACGTCCGATCCGGGTGGGGGGAGGGGCGGGATGGCCCTGCCTTCGGACCAATCCACTGGAGAGGAGCTCACCAGATGAGCCTGAAGAGAATCGGCCTCGTGGCCCTGATCGTGACTGCGCCGTTCGCGGTCTTCGCCGGAAACTCCTTCGGCGCGACAAAACTCACGACAAAAAAAGCTGTCTGGAGCAACAGCGGGACGCCCTTCGGCAGCACCGAAGCCACCGGCAAGACGCCGAAATGCTCGGCCGCAACCAGTATCGTGCTGAAAGGCACGATCCTCGCCTCGACGGCCGAACTGACTGCGACGGGCGTCTCCTGCAGCGGCAAGCTCTGGAACGAAGGCTCCGGAGAAAGCACGATGGCAGTCGGCAAAGGCACCGCGAGCTTCACCGGCATCACGGTCAACAAACCGGCGGGCTGCAAACTCAACGGCGAAGCGAACGGCAGCGCCAAACTCACGACCGAATCAGCGACCATCGATATCCAGATGCATGACGTGGGCGAAGTCGAAACATCAATCCCTGTCGTGGTCTTCAAATCGGCCGGTGAAAAATTCGCCACGATCAACCTCACCGGTTGCGCGGCCGAAGGCAAATACAAAGTCACCGGGACCGGACTCGGCGAAGGAGCGAGCAGCACAGGCGTCGGCGCCGCCAACTCCGTGGTCTTCTTCAACGAAACGACCAATGAAGCGGCCAGTCTCACCCTGGCCGGCAACCCGGCCACCATCACCGGCAAAGTCAACAATGAACTGATCGGTGGCGAAGCGTTCCAGGTGAATTAGTCCTGCAGGTCCATAAACAGCCAAGCTGCCTGGAGCGGTGGTCGATTCCCCCGTCCCGGATGCGCGACGACCCCGAAGCGGCAGATTCGGGGTCGTCGTCCAGCGGCACCGGCGCCTTGCCACACCGGTGCGGGATGTCGCCGGACGGCGGTTGGAGGCACGCCGAGCCGACTCGGGAAGATCCTCGCGGGCGCCCTGGGGCGAGGAGTTAAAGGGCTGAGAAAGTTGGTGATCGGACTTCGCGATCGAGGCCCTGGCGCTCCGGCGGAGGAGTAGCCTGAGAGCGGATCGGAGGTATTTGACCATGCTCTTTCGCCAGATCATCCACGAGGACCTCGGCTGTGCCAGCTACCTGGTCGCCGACCGCGAAAGCGGTGTCGCGGTGGTCGTCGACCCACAGTGGGACGTCGAGCCCTACCGCCGCCTCGCCCGCCTGCACGGGGTGCGGATCGGTCACGTGCTCGAGACCCACAACCACGCCGACCACGTCTCCGGCCACGGCCGCCTGGTGCGGCAGACCGGCGCCACCGTCCACGTGCACGAGCTGGCCGCGGCGGAGTACGCGCACGAGCCCTTCGGCGACGGCTGGAAGCTGACCCTGGGCGACCTCACGGTCGAGGCGATCCACACCCCCGGCCACCGGCCCGAGCACACCTGCTTCCTGCTCAGCGACGCGAGCCGTGGCGGCAGCCCCTGGGCGCTCCTCTCCGGCGACTCGCTGTTCATCGGCGACGTCGCCCGACCCGATTTGGCGATCGAGCCGCGGGCGGGCGCGTCGCAGATGTTCCACTCGCTGCACGACCGCCTGCTGGCGCTGGACGACGAGGTCGAGGTCTGGCCCGGCCACCTCGGCGGCTCGCTCTGCGGCGGCGCCGGGATCGACCTGAAGAGCTCCTCGACGATCGGCTTCGAGCGCGCCCACAACCCGGCGCTGGCGATCGCCGCCGAGGCCGACTTCGTCGCGAGCACTACTTCCTCCCTGCCCGACCGGCCGCCCAACGTCGAGCAGATCGTCGCCCTGAACCGCGGGCCGCTGGTGCAGGGCTTCGGCGCGCCGCTGCCGATGACCCCGCACGAGGTCGAGGAGGCGGTCGCCGCCGGCGCGGTGGTGATCGACGGCCGCACCAACGAGCAGTTCGACGAGGCCCACATCGCCGGCGCGCTCAGCACCTCCGCCTACGACACCGGCTTCGCCACCAAGGTCTCGCGGGTGGCCCCGCCCGGGGTCGAGATCATCGTCGTCGCCGCCAGCGACGTCGACGAGTGCGAAGCGGCCGAGCTGCTCGCCGCCGTCGGCCTGCGGGTGCGCGGCTTCCTCGAAGGCGGGATGACCGCCTGGCGCATCGACGGCCGGCCGGTCGAGCGGATCGAGCTGATCGACCCGGAGGAGCTGGCGCGGCGGATGGCCGGGCCGGAGGCGCCGGTGATCCTTGACGTGCGCAACGACTCCGAGTACGCCGGCGAGCACATCCCCGACAGCCTTCACATCCCCTACGGCGACATCGCGGCGCGGGTCGACGAGCTGCCGCGCGACCGCGTCATCGCGGCGATCTGCCGGGGCGGCAAACGCTCCGGCCTCGCCGCCTCGATCCTGCAGCGCGAAGGCTTCGCCGAGGTGATCCACGTCGGCAAGGGCGTCGGCGCCTGGCGCGCCGCCGGCAATCCGGTCGATTCGGGCCCGGCGCTGTCCAACGTCCCCGGTTGATGGGCCGAAAACTTGCCTATATGGCAAGTTTTCGGCCCATCAACCTAGGACGCCGGGTTTCCTCTACTTAGTTCTGGGTAGGAAAGGCGCGCGGCCGCCGCAGGGGCGACCACTACGCGAGGAGGCCACGAAGACATGCATCGCTGCACGTTTGTCTGCGCCGTGATGGCGCTGGCGCTGTTCGGAATCGCACCTGCCGCCGCGTCCGCCTGGGCGCCCGCCGGCACGGCACCGATCCACCCCGGGGTCCAGACTCATACCGAAGGTGCCCAATGCACCGCCAACTTCATCTTCAGCGAAGGCTCGACCGTCTTCATCGGCCAGGCCGCCCACTGCTCCGGCACCGGCGGCTCGACCGAAACCAACGGCTGCACCAGCGCCTCGCTGCCGCTCGGCACCGCGGTCGAAGTGACCGGCGCCACCGAGCCAGGCAAGCTCGCCTACAACTCCTGGCTGGCGATGCAGGCGGGCGGCGAGTCCGACGAAGACACCTGTGCCTTCAACGACCTCGCGCTGGTGCAGCTGAACCCTGCCGACGTCGGCTCGGTCAACCCCTCGGTTCCGGGCTTCGGGGGACCGGAAGGGGTCGGAGGACCCGGCGAACCCGGGGCGACGATCTACTCCTACGGCAACTCCGAACTGCGCGGCGGGATCACCAAGCTGAGCCCGAAGCAGGGCTTCCTGCTCGCCACCGAAGGAGAAGGCTGGACCCACCTCGTCACCACCCTCACCCCGGGGATCCCGGGCGACTCGGGGAGCGGCTTCCTCGACGCCTCGGGGAACGCCTTCGGCGTCCTGAGCACCCTCGACCTGGCGCCGCTGCCCGGCTCCAACGGGGTCGGTGACCTGGCCAAGGAGCTCGCCTACGAGCGCGCCCACGGCCCCTTCCCGAACCTGCAGCTCGTCAAGGGGACGGTCAAGTTCAAGGCGAACCTGGTGGAAGCGATCCTCGGCTCCTAGCCAAGGATGTTGATGGGCCGAAAACTTGCCTATATGGCAAGTTTTCGGCCCATCAACCGTGGAGTGCGGTGGGGATCGGGGTGTCGCCGCTGATCAGGTCGAAGCTGCGGCCGATCGTCGCGGGCTCGTCGAGACAGGCGAGGAGGACGGCGGCGACGTCGGCGCGCGGGACCTGCCCGCGGTCGAGGTGCTCGGCGACCGTGACCAGGCCGGTGCCCGGGTCGTCGGTGAGGCCACCGGGACGGACGATCGTGTAATCGAGGCCGGAGGCGCGGACCGCCTCGTCGGCTTCGAACTTCGCCTGCAGGTATGCGCCGAAGCCCTCGCTGCCGTCCTCGGGAGCTTTGTCGGCGCCCATCGAGCTGACGATCAGGTACCGCGAGACGCCCTCCGACTTGGCCGCTTCGATCAGCTTCACCGCGCCACCGAGGTCGACGGTCTTCTTCCGGGCGTCGCCCGAGCCCGGTCCGGCCCCGGCGGCGAAGACGACCGCGTCGGTGCCGCGGACGGCGCTCGCGACGTCGCCCTCGTTCTCGAGGTCGCAGATCACCGGCTCGATCCCGACCGCGCGCAGGTCGCCCTCCTGGTCGGGGTTACGGATCAAGCCGCGCACGGCGTCACCGCGCTCGGCCAACATCTGACCGAGCAACAGCGCGATCTTGCCGTGACCGCCGGCGATCGCCACGGTTCTCACGCCTCCACCGCCTCGGCCAGCAGTGCCTCGAGGTCGAGCGGCCGCGTGTACATCGCCACCTTCTCGCCCTCGGCCGGCTGCGGCCACTGCTCGCGCGGCCGGTCCCAGTAGAGCTCGAGCCCGTTGCCGTCCGGGTCGGTGAGGTAGAGGGCCTCGCTGACGCCGTGGTCGGAGGCGCCTTCGAGTGGCACCCGAGCCTCGACCAGGCGACGCAGCGCGTCGGCGAGCGCCGCCCGGGTCGGATAGCGGATCGCCGCGTGGAAGAGCCCGGTGCTCCCGGGCGGAGGCGGCGAGCCGCCGCGCGATTGCCAGGTGTTGAGGCCGATGTGGTGGTGGTACCCGCCTGCCGAGATAAATGCCGCTTCGGCGCCGAAGCGCTGCATCAGCTCGAAGCCGAGCACGCCGCAGTAGAAGTCGAGCGAACGCTCGATGTCGGCGACCTTGAGTGGACGTGGCCGATGTCGACGCCGGGGTCGATCGGCCGCGGGTCGACGCGGTCGCCGTCAGGCATTGTCGAGCGCCTCGTTGACGAGCTGGTCGGCATCGGCGTTCTGGGCCCGCTTGACGTGGCGGATCGACCAGCCGTCGAAGCCGGCGAGCATGGTCTTGGCCTGGGCGTGAAGCTCCTTCATGTCGGCGTGTTTGACTTTGTAGCGGCCTTCGATCTGGCGCACCACCAGCTCGGAATCGCCGATCAGCTCGACTTCGTCGGCACCGTGGGCGGCGGCCAACTCGAGCCCGCGCAGCAACGCCCGGTACTCGGCGACGTTGTTGGTCGCCTGGCCGATCGTCTCCCCCAGCTGCTCGACCACGGCGCCGTCGTCGTTGCGGACGACCACGCCGATCGCCGCCGGCCCCGGGTTGCCGCGCGCCCCGCCGTCGACGTTCACCGTCAGCTTTCCCATCTAGCGGTGGACCGGCCGGCCGTCGACCGCCTCGCGGCGACGCGGGGCGACCATCACGATGCGGCCGTCATGGGCCGAGGCGTTCCACTGCCGCGCGGGGGCATCGATCTCGTCGACCTCGAAGCCCCTACTGAGCTCATAGACCGGGCGCAGCTCGTCGCCGAGGTCGACGCCCCACTGGTACCAGGTCAGCTCCCAGGCGACGGTGACGCGGACCTCGTCGGCGGTGCCGGCCAGGTCACCGACCGAGACCGACGGGGCGCCGAGCGTGCGGGTGAGACCGGCGACGGTGCGCCCGGCTTCGCTCGCGTTGAAGCGACTGATCGCCCGCTCGAAGCGCGTCGCCGGCGAGAGGTCGGGCTGAAGGCGCCGCGGGCGCATGCCGCGGCCGGCGGGATCGGGCAGCACCTTGGGCTCCGCGGCCGGCGGCGGAGGAGCGAGCTCCGGCGCGGGCGCCGGATCGTCCTCCCACTCCGCCTCGACGTCGTAGCGCTCGGTGTCAAGTTCGTGGACGGCCGGGGGAGCGGTCGCGGCGGGGTCGTCCTCCCGTTGCTCCGGGACGTCCTCGACCCGGTCGGCGCGGCTGAAGAGTCGGGCGAGGAAACTGGGCTTACGCTCGGCCTCGGCCCGCACCGCCTCCTCCGCCCCCTCCTGGTCGGCGGGCAACCAACCGAGCTCGGCGGTGGTCCCGGCGCATAGCTCACAGACCTCGTGGCGCCCCTCGACCGAGACGAAAGAGTGCACCTCCTCACCGACGAGAAACGTCCGACCGCACACCGCGCAGGCACCTTGGAGGCTCACCCGCCCCAAGTTAGCAGCGGGCAGGCGCTTTCCGCAAAATGCGGGATCGCAAATGCCGGTCTGAATGCCGGCTTGCCGTTCAGGCCTGCTGCAGGTGCGACTTCAGCCGCATGACCGCCTTGGTGTGCAGCTGCGACACGCGCGACTCGGTCACGCCGAGGACCTCGCCGATCTCGCGCAAGGTCAGGTTCTCGTAGTAGTAGAGGGCGACGACGAGCTGCTCGCGCTCGGGCAGCGAGCCGATCGCCTCGGTGAGCCGGTCCCTGACCTCGTTCGAGGCGAGCGCCTCCTGTGGGTCGGCGGCGCCGTCATCGGCGATCGTGTCGAGCAGGCTGACCTGGTCGCCGGAGGAGTCGGAGACGGTCCACAGCTCGTCGAGCGCGTAGACCGAGGAGTTGGCGATCTCCAGCAGCGCGCTCTGCAGCTCGCTCTCGGTCATCCCGAGTTTGGCGGCCAGCTCCTGCTCGGTCGGCGCCCGCTGCAGCTCGTGCTCGAGTTTGGCCTGGGCTTGTTCGATTTCGCGAGCTCGCGAGCGGACCGAGCGCGGCACCCAGTCGAGCGAGCGCAGTTCGTCGATGATCGACCCGCGGATCCGGGTCATCGCGAAGGTCTCGAATTTTATCCCGCGCTCCGGCTCGAAGCGCTCGATCGCCCCGATCAACCCGACCAGCCCGTAGGAGATCAGGTCGGCGTCCTCGACGTGGGACGGCAGTCCGGCGCCGAGGCGACCGGCGACGAACTTGACCATCGGCGAGTAGGCGACCACGAGACGCTCGCGCGCGGTGGCGTCGCCCTGGTCTTTGTAGCGGCGCCAGAGCTCGCGCAGCTCGACCTCCTTGACTCCCGTCTCCATCGCCATGGATCAGGGCATTCTACGTTTGTCGGAGGGACGCTGGTTCATGCGCGCGGGTGGCTGTTGGAGTAGGTGTCGCGCAGGCGTGCGGCATCGACCCGGGTGTAGACCTGCGTCGTCGAGATCGAAGAATGGCCGAGCAACTCCTGGATGGTACGCAGATCCGCGCCACCCTCAAGCAGGTGCGTTGCAAAGGAATGCCTGAGCGAATGCGGCGACACACCGCCGATGCTGGACACGTTCGAAACCCAGATGCGTAGCCGTCTCGTCACATCCGAGTTGGAGAGCCGCCTGCCGCTCTTGGAGAGGAACAGGGCCCTCTCGCGCGGATCGCCGGCCAACGGCCGCCTGCCGCGGTGCAGATAGCGTTCCAGCGCCCGCCGGGCGGGCTCGCCGACCGGCAGCAGGCGCTCCTTCGAGCCCTTGCCGAGCACCCGCAGCTGATCCTCTTCGAAGTCGAACGAGTCGGTGTCGAGGTTGACGATCTCCTCGCAGCGCAGGCCGCACGAGTAGGCAAGCTCGAACATGGCCCGGTCGCGCAGCTCAAGCGGCGTCCGCGCCGGGATCCCCTCCAGCAGCGCGCGCATCTGCTCCCCGGTCATCACGTTCGGCAGCTTCTGCGGGCGCTTCGGGCTGGAGACGAGTTCGGCGGGGTTGCTGCCGACCTGCTCGGTGCGGACCAGGAAGTCGTAGAGGCCACGGATCGCGGCGAGGTGACGGGCGACCGTGGTCGAGGCCTTGCCGTCAGAGGAGAGCGTGGCGGCGTAGCGACGTACCTCTCGATGGCGGAGGTCGCCGGGCTCGAGGCGCTGGGCCTTCGCCCAGCCGGTGAACGCGGCGAGGTCGACCGCGTAGGCGCGTCGCGTCCGCTCGGCGGAGCCGCGGGTCCGCAGGTCCCGGTCGTAACCCGCCAATGCCGTATCCCAGTTCACGGGTCTCTCATTCTGCGTAGAACACCCGTCCCCTTTACCCCGTGCAGACGACTTGCAGCGGAGCCCAGGAATCCCCCGCGACTTTCCGCCCTAACCAATGAAGATCGGGGTGCCTACTTCGACCTGCTCGTAGAGCTCTTCGACGTCGGGGATCGCCATCCGCACACAGCCGTGGGACGCGGCGCTGCCGAGCGAGGCGGTCTCTTCGGTGCCGTGGATCCCGGCGCCTTCGTAGATCGCCATCCAGCGCGCCTTGATCGGGTTCGAGGGGCCCGGCGGGATGGTCTGCCCGGCGAGATCCCCCGCCCAGTCGGATTCCGGCACGTGCCAGACCGGGTTTTCTTCCTTCGCCTGGATTTCGTAGAGCCCTTCGGGGGTTTCGAGGCCTTCCTGGCCGACCGCGACGGTGTAGGTCTCGGTCAGCTTCAGGTCCCGCCAGAGGCGCAGGGTGAAGGAGCCGCGGTCGAGGGTCAGGTAGGACGGGTAGCGCTGGGCGACCTCGGCGGTGGTCACCTCCGGCTTGGTCTCGTGGACGTGGACGGTGACGGTGCGCGATCCACCGCCGGCGACCGCGTCGCGCAGTTGACGCTCGAGCCGGTTGTCGCGCACCTTGCGGCCGGGCTGGGAGGCGACGACTTCGAGTTCGTCGGCACCGGGGTCGACCGAGGCATCGCGCGGTTCCTGGTCGAGGTCGCCGGCGACGCGGCGGACGAACTTGTTGATCGCGCTGCGTGAGAAGGCGACGTCGGCGGAGATCTCCAGTTCGAGGTCGTCGCCGGCGAGGTAGCGCCCGAGCCGCGTCGGCAGGTCGCCTTCGCGACTCGCGGCGACGGCTTCCTCGACCGCGCCGTGGATGTCGGCGCGCACCTTCAGCGCGGCCGGCGAGAGCTTCCAGCTCCGGTCGCCGAACCTGGCGCGCAGCGGCTGGTCCAGCGGACGCAGCAGCTCGCGGCGCAGCTTCGCTTCGGCGGCCGCCGCGTCCATGCTGCCGACGTCGACCCCCTCGATCGTCACGCCGTCGGCGATCTTCCCCTCCTGCGAGCGGTCGTACAGGTAGGCGCCGGCCGCCGCGAGGGCGACGACGAGTACGGCTGCGATCGCTGCGAACTTCGACTTACGGCCCATTGCTGTCCCCACAGCCAGAGGTCGTTGACGGGACCGGTGAAGTGTAGGTGGGACGCGCGACGGGACCCGCTCTGGCCGGCCGGATGGGGGATATGTTTCGGCTCATGCGCTCCAAGGACGAGGTCCGCGCCGAGGTCTGGAAGGCGATGGAAGACCAGGGTGTCTCCCGCTTCCCCGGCGCCGAGGGTCGCATCCCCAACTTCGCCGGGGCGAAGCTGGCGGCGGAGAAGCTCGCCGCCCATCGACTATGGAAACGGGCGATGGTGGTAAAGGCCAACCCCGACTCCCCGCAGACGCACGCGCGGCGGCTGGCCCTGGAGGAAGGCAAGACGGTGATCATGGCGGTGCCGCGCCTGCGCGACCCCCATCCTTTCCGCGTCCTCGATCCGAAAAAGCTGCCGAAGAGCGCGATCAAGGAGGCGGCGACGATCAAGGGCGCGCTCAAGCACGGCCGCGTCGTCGCCCTCGACGACCTGCCCGAGATCGACTTCGTCCTCTGCGGCTCGGTCGCCGTCAACCTCAGCGGCGCCCGGATCGGCAAAGGCGGCGGCTACCACGACCTCGAGTACGGGATCCTCGTCGACGCGGGCAAGATCGACACCCACATCACCGTCGCCACCACCGTCCACCCGATCCAGATCCTGCGGCAGCACCTGCTGGTGACCGATCACGACCTCCCCTGCGACGTGATCGCCACCCCGCGTGCGGTGATCGAGATCGAGCGCCAGTACGACCGCCCCCGTGGCATCCTCTGGGATCACCTGCAGCCACCGCAGATCCGCGAAGTGCCGGTGCTCGAACGGATGGGCTACGCGTAGTTGGTCGATTCCAAAGCGGAGGCGGGCGGCCGGGGTTCGGGCCGTCGCGGCCGTCCGAGATGGGTCCCGGGCATTTCGTGGCGGCCCGGGCAGGCTGTGGCCGCCACGAAATGCCCGGGACGCGAGAGCTGTTCGCGGGAAGACGGCACAGGTCGTGACGAACTCCACTCTTCCGTAAGGGGTCTTCAAGGGAGGGGCGCGGAAGACGACAGGTGTTCCGCGAAGATGCCGAGAGCGTCACACTTCTCGGCCCTCTGAGGGCCGAGATCGGGCCTCTGAAACGCGCTGTCGACTTTGACCACCTCATAGGGGGGTCAAACCCGGGTCACGTGTTCGTAACGCCTGAAGAGGTCGGTAGGAAGAGTGACGATCCCCGCGTCTTCGCGGAGATCGTCCCGTCCCGGCTCGAAGAAGTGCTGCGCGAGCGCGCCTACCAGTAGCGCGCCGACCTCTGGGTCGGGCGGGTCGGATCGGACGGCCGGCAGTGCGGCGTTCCACCACCCCGGTGGTCGCCGGGGGCCGAGGAGTTCAACGACCTCGAGGCGGCCTCCGGGCCGACGCGGCATAAAGCCCTGGTCGAACTCGCCGGATCGACGACATCGGCACGATCATCTGACGAGTTCGGCTAGCTGGTGACGGCGCCGTGGGCGGCGCTGGAGACGGTGGCGGCGTACTTGGCCATCACGCCGCGGCGGAACTCGGGCGGGGGCGGCGGTGGTTCGTAGGCGGCGACCCGCTCGGCGATGAGGTCATCGGGGAGGTCGAGTGTCAGGGCGCGGGCGTCGATGTCGACGGTGATCTGGTCGCCCTCCCGGACCGCCGCGATCGGGCCGCCCCTCGCCGCCTCGGGGGCGACGTGGCCGATCATCAGGCCGCGGGTGGCGCCGGAGAAACGGCCGTCGGTGACCATCGCGACGCTCTCCCCCAGGCCCTCGCCGACGATCGCGGCGGTGACCTGGAGCATCTCGCGCATGCCGGGGCCGCCGACCGGCCCCTCGTTGCGGATCACGACGATGTCGCCGGGATTGATCCGCTGATCCTTGACCGCGCGGAAGCATTCCTCTTCGGACTCGAAGACGCGGGCGGGGCCGCTCTGGCGACGGCGCTCGGTGCCGGCGACCTTGACCACGGAGCCGTCCGGGGCGAGGTTGCCGCGCAGGATCGCCAGCCCGCCTTCGGGCTTCAGCGGCTCGTCGAGCGGGAGCACGACTTCCTGACCGGGCGCCTCGGTGGCGCCCGCGGCGACCTCGCCGATCGTCTGGCCGGTGACGGTCAGCTGGTCGCGGTGAAGGAGGCCGGCGTCGTCGAGCCGCTTCAGCAGCACCGGCACGCCGCCCGCCGCGTAGAGGTCGGTGGCGACGAAGCGACCGCCCGGTTTGAGGCTGGCCCAGAGCGGCGTCGCCCGGGAGATGCGCTCGAAGTCATCCATCTGCAGCTCGATGCCGAGCTCGTGGGCGAGCGCGATCAGGTGGAGGACGGCGTTGGTCGAGCCGCCCGAGGCGCAGACGCAGGCGATCGCGTTTTCGAGCGAGTCCTTGGTGATCACCTTGCTCGGCGTGATCTCGTCGGCGAGGACGCGGATCACCAGCTCGCCGACTTTCTCGGCCACGGTCTGCTTGTCGTCGTCTTCGGCCGGGACCATCGCCGAGCCGCCGGCGCTGATCCCCAACGCCTCGAAGGCGCAGGCCATCGTGTTGGCGGTGAACTGGCCGCCGCAGGCCCCGGCGCCGGGGCTGGCGACGCCCTCCAGCTCATGCAGTTCCTCGTCGGTCATCTCGCCCGCGTTGTGGGCGCCGATCGCCTCGAAGATGTCGAGGATCGTGACGTCACGGCCGTGCCAGTGGCCGGGGGCGATCGAGCCGCCGTAGAGCAGCACCGAGGGCACGTCGAGGCGGGCCAGCGCCATCGCGCAGCCGGGGATCGTCTTGTCGCAGGCGCAGAGGGCGACGATCGCGTCGAACTGGTAGCCGCGGGCCATCAGCTCGATCGAGTCGGCGATCACCTCGCGGCTGATCAGCGAGGCCTTCATCCCCTGG
>DATNAG010000100.1:0-11322 GCA_035572835.1 Solirubrobacterales bacterium | reverse complement strand
GAGCCGGGTCGACGGTCCTGCTTGGCCTTGCACCGGGCGGGGTTTGCCTGGCCGCCGTGTCACCACGACGCCGGTGCGCTCTTACCGCACCTTTTCACCTTTGCCTGTACGCGGCTCACGTGTGGCCGCGCCATCGGCCGTGTGTTTCTGTGGCACTTTCCCGCGGCTTTCGCCGGGTGGGCGTTACCCACCGCCCTGCCCTTTGGTGTCCGGACTTTCCTCGAGGCGGATTTCTCTCCGCCCCGCGTCCGCTCGGCTCGCATCAGCGATGTTAGAGGGCGATCCGCCTGCTGCAACCAGCGCAACGATCCGTGCGCTCTTCGGCAGGAGATTCGGCAGCTGAAGGGACGCTGCCAGGTCCCGCCGGCGGCCGAGGGAGGGACGGGAAAGGGACGGGAGTGGGACGGCCGAGGGACGCGGCCGTCTCGGCCACGGCCCGGGCAGGCTGTGGCCGTGGCCGAGACGGCCGGGGGTGCGGGGAGCGCGCGGGGAGCGTCACAGGGATGGCGCGTTCGTCACCGGGACGGGCGGAAACTCCACGTCTCTTCAGAGTCGGAAACGCGCTGTCGACTTTGACCCTGCCATAGCAGGGTGAAAGTCGACAGCGTGATTTTGGGCCCCTGTAGGGGACCAAAACCCCGGTCGCGTGTCCGGGACGGCCACGTCTCCGTGGAGTTCCCGCCGGAAGCGTCACGAACCTCCCCGCTTCCCGCCGGAAGGGTCACGTCCCGGGCGTCTCGTGGCGGCCACAGCCTGCCCGGGCCGCCACGAGACGCCCTGGTCGGCCGAGCCCCCGCCGCCGGGGCCCGGACCCTTGCCGTCCACACCCGGCCGGGCCGGAGCCCTCGCCGTCCTGCGCCCGCGCCGCCGCGCCCTCGCCGTCCCGGCCGACCCCCCCGGACCGCGGCACCGATCCGCGCGGATCAGACCTTGCGGAAGACGCCGACAACCTTGCCGAGGACACGGGCCTCGGTGGTGATGATCGGCTCCATCTCCTCGTTCTCGGGCTGGAGACGGATGTGGTCGGGTTCGCGGTAGATCCGCTTCACCGTCGCCTCCTCGCCGATCAGGGCGACGACGATCTCGCCGTCGATGGCGTCGTCGGCGGGGCGCACGACCACGTAGTCGGATTCGAGGATGCCGGCGTTCTTCATCGATTCGCCGCGGATCTGGAGGATGTAGTCGCCATCCTCCCCACCGATGACGTCGGGGACTTCGAGGTACTCCTCGATGTTCTCTTCCGCCAGGATCGGCGCGCCCGCGGCGACCGAGCCGACCAGCGGGATCCCGCTGTTGGGCGTGACCGCGCTGACCGCCTGGCCCGCCTTCTCCCAGAGCAACTCGATCGCCCGCGGTTTCGACGGGTCGCGCTTCAGCAGCCCGAGCTTCTCCAGGTTCGCCAGATGGGCGTGGACGGTGGAGGACGAGTGCAGACCGACGGCCTTGCCGATCTCCCGCACCGTAGGTGGGTAGCCGGTCTTCGCCGCGTACTTGCGGATGAAGTCGAAGATCTCCTTCTGCCGCTTGGTCAGGTCAAGGTCAACCATCGTGGGCTCCGTTTTCCTCCAATTGCCGGATCTGCATACAGACGAACACCTGTTCGCAGAGTACCCCTTCCAGCGGACGCTTGCAGCGGAAACAAGCTCGCGCGCGACGAATCCCTAGAATCCCCGATCCCACCAGCGGCTGTGGCGGAACTGGTAGACGCGCAAGGTTGAGGGCCTTGTGGGTGGAAACACCCGTGATGGTTCGACTCCATTCAGCCGCATAGAGGACCGACCGGCCTCGACGACAGGGAACGAAATGATCCGACCGAACGAGGCCAAGACGGAGAGCCCCGCCCCGCGCCCCCGGCGTGGGGCGCCGGTGCTCGTCGCAGCGCTGGTGCTGCTCGTCTCGCTCGTGACGGTCGCGGCGGCGACCGCGGCGCCGCAGCCTCGCGGCGGCGGCCCGCTCGACAGCGCCGTCGCCCTCCCCTCCCCGGCCGCCAACCCCGAGGCCTCGGCCTCGGTGATCGGCGGCCACAACGCGACGATCGCGCAGTACCCCGCGCTCGCCTACATCGAAGGCGTCCAGGCCACCGCGGGCTACGCCTGCACCGGCACCGTCGTCGCCCCCCGGGTGATCCTCACCGCCGGGCACTGCGTCGAGGACGTCGAATCGAGCTCGATCGTCGAACCGAGCGAGATCGCGGTCGCCACCGGGGTCTCCAACCTCGCCAAGATCCCTCGCGCCAACATCTCGCAAGTGGTCCAGGTACTCGCCTATCCCAATTTCGACCCGACCAAGCTGCAGGGGGACGCGGGCCTGTTGATCCTCGCCGCGCCGGTCGCGGCGCCGCCGATCGCCCTTGCGACCGGCGCCGACGCCGCCCTCTACGCAGCGGGGGACGAGCTGACGATCGCCGGCTGGGGCATCGACGACCGCAGGACCGGCCACGCCCCCAACCAACTGCAGGCGGCGACCGTGCCGGTCGAGGACGCCGCCCGCTGCAAGCGCGGGACGAGCCGCTTCTACCCCTTCTTCGACCCCAGCCGCCAGGTCTGCACGCTCGACACGCCCGGCCTCAAGGTGACCGCCTGCCACGGCGACTCCGGCGGCCCGGCGATCGCCATCCGTGCCGACGGCACGCCGGTGGAGATCGGCGTCACCAGCCTCGGCGACGGCAGCTGCAATCCGTCGAGCCCCGGTGTCTTCACCCGGGTCGACCAGATCTCCACCTGGGTGCAAAGCTGGATCGACGCGGTCGAACTGGGGGCGCCGGCGCCGCAGGTCGTCGTCCCCAAGGCCCACCTCCCGACCCTGACCCGCGAACGGGCCGAGGAAATCAGCGCGATCGGTCTCGAAGAAGCATTCGGGCCGAAGTTCCTCCATGCGCGGGAACCGCGGATCCACTGCGACCGCAAGTCGAAGGCACGGCTCAAGTGCGGAGTCACCTGGTACCAGGGCGCCGACGATTACTTCGGCACCACCACCGTCTTCTACGCGATCCGCCACAACGTGGTCCTGGTGGGCTTCCACTTCACCGTCCACTGGGTCAATGACCACTGCTACTTCCACAGCGGCGATCGGGCCGCCTGCCACGTCCAGACGAAACACTCTTAGCGCGGCACGCCGTCAGCCCTTCCGCGGCGGCAGCCAGACGAACCGCTTCGCCGCCACCGCCGCCCCGAACGCCGCCCAGGCGATCAGGATCGCGAAGTCGACCAGCACCGGCCCGACCGGGACGACCCCGACGTAGGCGCGGTGGATCAGATCGGCGACGTGCTCGACCGGAAAGATCTTCGCGACCACCTGCAGCCCCTCCGGCAGTTCGGAGAGCGGAATCCAGATCCCGGAGATGAAGAAGAGCGGGAAGGTGACCAGCTGGATCATCGGCTGCGCCGAATCGGCGGAATCGGCGAAGGTGCTGAGGGCGTAGCCGAGACCGCAGAACGAGGCCGCCCCGCCGAGCACCCCGAGCACCAGCGTCGGCAGGCCTGACAACTGGAAGTGGACGCCGAAGGCGATCGCCCCGACCGCCAGCAGCAGGGTCACGGTGGCGATCGCCATCACCACCACGGTCAGCGACTGGCTGACGATCAGCGCCCAGGCGGGCAGCGGCGTCGCCCGCCGTCGCTTGGTGATCCCCAGCTCGCGCTGCGAGACCACCGTCGCGACCAGCATCGCCAACGTCGTCAAGGTCAGCGAGAAGACGATCACGCTCGGCACGAAGAACTGGCGGTAGTCGATCTTCACCCCGTTGACCGTCGTTTCGCCGCCGTGGAAGACCCCGGCGAGCAGTGCCAGCAGGATCAGCGGGATCACCAGGGTGAACATCCGCGCTTTGCGGTTGCGCAGGTAGGCGCGCAGGTTGAAGCGCGTCACGTGCAGGACCAGGTCCATCAGGCGACCTCCTCACCGATCGGACGCCCGTTGGCATCGGCGACGCCGGCCGCTTCCGCGGTGAGGCGCAGGTAGACGTCCTCCAGGGTCGGCCGGTGGACCTCGAGCTCGCCGACCTCGATGCCGCGACCGTCGGCCCAGGACCCGAGGCGGCCCAGGTCGGGCAGCGGCGCGGCGCTGTGCAGTTCGATCCGCCCGTCGCGACGCGCAGGCTGGGCGAGAGCCCGCAGATCGTCGGGCAGATCGCCCTCCCCCAGGCCGAACGGCAAGGCGAAGACGATCTCCGAGGCGGCAAGGTTGCGATGGCCGATCGTCGCCGGCGTCCCCTCGTCGATGATCCGCCCGCCCGCGATCACCGCGATCCGGTCGGCGAGCCGCTCCGCCTCCTCCATGTAATGGGTGGTGAGGAA
The DNA here is from genome assembly GCA_035572835.1 of Solirubrobacterales bacterium. Lineage (GTDB taxonomy): Bacteria > Actinomycetota > Thermoleophilia > Solirubrobacterales > 70-9 > VAYN01. Next base: position 7,027 of record DATNAG010000100.1, on the reverse strand, counting down.
GATCGTCTTGCCCAGCTCGCGCAGTCCGTCCAGCATCTGCCAGGCGTCGCGCCGCGCCGCCGGGTCGAAGCCGGTGGTCGGCTCGTCGAGGAAGATCAGCTCCGGGTCGCCGATCAGCGCCAGGGCGACATCGAGCCGACGCCGCTGCCCGCCGGAGAGGGTCGCGGCGATCTTCGCCGCCGCCTCGGTGTCGAGCCCGACCAGCGCCAGCGTCTCCTCGACCCCGCGCGGCTCCCGATAGAGACCGGCGTAAAGTTCCATCACCTCGCGCACGGTCAGCTCCTGCTCGCCGGGCGACTCCTGCATCACGATCCCGACCCGCTGGCGCCAGTCGGTCGTCGCGCGGGCGGGGTCGACGCCGAGGACTTCGACCTCGCCCGCGTCCCGCTCCCCGAATCCCTCGAGGATCTCGATCGTCGTCGTCTTCCCAGCCCCATTGGGTCCGAGGAAGGCGAATATCTCTCCGTGGCCGACCTCCAGGTCGACCCCGGCGACGGCTTCGACCTCGCCGAATGACCGCCGCAGCCCGTTGATTCGTATCGCCATGTCCATGGCCGGGGAAGCTACGACCGGGGACGACGCCCCGCATCGGCTCGGGCGCCGAAATCGGCCCTCCACCCGTGGGTGGAGACCGCGGCGGCGCGCTCAACCCCGGCGCCCATGACAAGGCGCGGGCCGACTCCTAACCTGTGTGCATGCAGATCTTCCGGCCCGACGACCAACCGGACCGTCCGCACGGGATCATGATGCTGCGCGAACGGGCCGCCGGCCGCGACGAGGATTGCCGGCCACCGATGCGGGCGCGCCTCTGGCCGCTCGTCTCGTTGACGCTGATCTTGATCTCGGGGCTGATCGGCACCCCCAGCCCCGCCCTCCACGGCGAGGGCCTGGTGACGCTGCTGGGCGGCGGCACGATCGCGGCGCTGATCGCGGTCGAGGTCCTGATCGATCCCCAGGACGACCGGTCCGTCTTCGCCTACGTGCTTCTCCTCGGCCTCGCCTCGATCGCGCTGATGACCGTGCAGCCGGCCGGGACCGCGGTGCTCGGGACCTACGCGGCGGTCGCCTCGGCGGTGATCCGGCTGCCGCGGCGCCTCGCGATCGCGGCGATCGTCCCGATCATCGCGCTCGTCGACGTGCTGATCGTGGTCGGCGGGGAAGAACGGCTGCTCGTCCTCGCCTGGACCAGCATCGCCTACGCCTTCATGTTCGTGATCGGCCACCTCCTGCGGCTGAGCGAGGAGCGCCAGATCCAGGCGCGTGAACTGCTCGCGGAGGAGGAGCGCACGCGCATGGCGCGCAACGAGGCGGCCGCACTCGACGAGCGCAGCCGGATCGCCCGCGAGCTGCACGACGTCCTCGCCCACTCCCTCTCGGCGCTCTCGGTCGAGCTCGAGGGAGCCCGGTTGCTGGCGCTCGACCGCGATGTCGACTCCGAGGTGATCGCCGCGATCGGCCGTGCCCACCGGCACGCGGCGGCGGGGCTCGACGAGGCGCGCGCCGCGATCAAGGCACTGCGCGGCGACTCGGTCCCCGGCCCGGACAGGATCGAAGACCTGATCGAGGAAATTCGCGCCCACGGCATCGAGTGCACGCTCGAGGTCAGCGGCGAGCCGCGGCGACTGCCCTCGGAAGCGGCGCTGGCGGTCTACCGGACGGCCCAGGAGGCGCTCACCAACGTGCGCAAGCACGCCGAGGAGGCCGAGCGGGTCGACATCCGGCTCGACTACGACCCCGACGGGGTGCAGCTGATCGTCACCGACTCGGCCGGCGACGGGGTCGAGCCGCGGGTGCCGCAGCCGGCGGCGCTCGCCTCGGCCGGCTCCGGCTACGGGGTCAGCGGGATGCGCGAGCGAGCCGAGCTGATCGGCGGCCGGCTGCTTGCCGGGCCGACCGAGGACGGCTTCCGGGTCGAGCTCTGGGTGCCGGCGTGAGCGCCGGCGAGGCGACGACGGACAAGAGCGCGATGCTGCGGGTGATCGTCGTCGACGACCAGCGCGTCGTCCGCGAGGGCCTCACCCTGATGCTGGAACTGATCGAGGGGATCGAGCCGGTCGGGGCGGCGGCCGACGGCGAGGAGGCTCTGGCGATGGTCGCGGCGGAGCTGCCCGACGTGGTGCTGATGGACCTGCGGATGCCGCGCCTCGACGGGATCGAGGCGACCCGGCGGTTGGCCGAGACGCACCCGAAGGTCGCGGTCGTCGCGCTCACCACCTACGCCGACGACGAGACCGTCGTCGCCGCCCTGCAGGCGGGCGCCCGCGGCTACCTGACCAAGGACGCCGGCGCCGAGCAGATCCGCAGCGCGGTCGAGCGGGTGGCGGCGGGCGAGGCGGCGATCGACCCGGCCGTGCAGCGGCAGCTGATCGCCGCCCTGCAGCGCGGCGAGACGCCGGCCGAGCCGGACCGCGACGAGCTCCCCGACGGGCTGACCCCACGCGAGGCCGAGGTGCTGGAGCTGATCGCCGCGGGGCTCTCGAACGGCGAGATCGCCGACCGGCTGGTGGTCAGCGGGGCGACGGTGAAGAGCCACGTCAACCACCTCTTCGCCAAGATCGGCGCCCGCGACCGAGCCCAGGCGGTCGCCTACGCCTACCAGCACCAGCTGGTCGCGCCGGCCGACGACTGAACCCGTAGACCTTTGTCACCCAGAGGGTTACAAAGGTCTACGACCCCTACAGCCAGACGTGCTCGAAGACGGGACGGCCGGCTTCGATCTTCAACAGGCCCATCGAGTGGCGCGGGGAGCGGCGGCGCTCGGTCGGGCTACCGGGGTTGAAGATCTGGAAGCCGGCTTCCTCTTCGTGCAGCGGCAGGTGGCTGTGGCCGAAGACGACCGCGTCGGCGGCGGGGAAGCGGGCGCGCATCCGGCGCAGCCTCCCCTTCGCCGGGCCGGCGTCGTGGACCATCGCGATCCGCGCGCCGTCGACCTCCACCTCGGCCGTCTCCGGCAGGAGCCCGCGCAGCTCCTCTTCGTCGACGTTGCCGTGCACCGCATGGACGGGGCCCGGGCAGAGCGCCTCGATCTCCCGCAGGACCGCTGAGGCGAAGAAGTCGCCCGCGTGGAGCACCGCCTCCGCCCCGCACAGCAGCTCGACCGCCCGCTCCGGCAGCCGCCTCTCCCCCTTCGGCATATGGGTGTCGGCGAGGACGGCGATCAAGCCGTGCCGAGGGCGCGATCGATGAAGGGGCCGAGCAGCTCGGCCACCGAGGCGGCGGTCGAGTCGGGCGTTTCGGAGGGGTTGGTGATGTAGGAGATCGCCAGCCGGACCAGTGCCTCGGCGAGCAGCTTCACCTCGTGCTTGGGCGCCTGCGGCCAGCCCTCCTCGATCACCGCCGAGAGCCGCGCCGTGGCCCAGACGACGACCGGCATCCCCTGCGTGGTGACGAACGGGAGCATGCCGCCGGAGCCGTCGTCGGTGACGACCACGCGGATCAGCGGGTCTTCGCCGGCGGTACGGAGGAAGAGCTCGAGCGCGGCGCGGATCGCGGCGCGCGGGTTGTCGGTGTGGGCGCGCACCGCGTCCTCGACCGCACCGAGGAAGCGCTCCCCCTCGTGGATCGTCAGGTTGACCGCGAACTCGCTTTTGTTGCCGAACTCCTTGTAGAGGGTCTGGCGACTGACCCCGGCGGTGGCGGCGATGTCACCCATCGTCACCTCCGACCAGGGTCGGGTTTCGAGGTGGTGGCGGGCGGCGTCGAACAGGGTCTGACGCAGCAGCTCGCGAGCCGCCTCGGGGTAGGGGGTTCGACTGGCCATCCCCCCTATCGTCGCAGCGTGGGCGGTCAGTCGCCGTCCTCCACCGGCTCGAAGTCGACCTTGTCGCGGACGCCGCAGTCGGGGCAGGCCCAGCCGTCGGGCACCTCGCTCCACGGCGTCCCGGCCGGAAACCCCTCGCGCGGGTGCCCCGCCGCCTCGTCGTAGACGTAGCCGCAGGCGGGACAGCGCCAGGCGCTCATGCCGCCGCTCCGTGACGGGCGAGGATCTTCTCCCGCTTGCGCGGGTTGATGTTCGCCCGCGTCACGTCGCCGTCGAAGTGGTCGAGCAGCCGTTGGTCCATCACCCGCCGCCAGACCGGCGGGAACCAGGCGAGGACGATCATCCCGGCGTACCCGGTCGGCAGCTGCGGCGCCTCGTCGACGTGGCGTAGCGCCTGGTAGCGGCGGGTCGGGTTGGCGTGGTGGTCGGAGTGGCGCTGCAGGTGGTAGAGCAGCACGTTCGAGGCGACGTTGTTGCTGTTCCAGCTGTGGCGCGGGAGGCAGCGTTGATAGCGGCCGTCCTCTTTGCGCTCGCGCAGCAGCCCGTAATGCTCGAGGTAGTTGACGACCTCCAGCAGCGAGAAGCCGATGATCGCCTGCAGGACCAGGTACGGGAGGACGATCGGCCCGAAGGCGACGGCGAGGGCGGCGAAGAGGACGACGGTCATCGCCCAGGCGCCGAGGATGTCGTTGCGCAGGGTCCAGTGCGACTTGCCGAGCCGATCGAGCCGGGCGGCCTCGAGGTGCCAGGCCGAGGTCACGCTGCCGTAGACGGTGCGCGGCAGGAATTCCCAGAAGCTCTCACCGAGGCGCGAGCTGGCCGGGTCCTCGGGGGTGGCGACGCGGACGTGATGGCCGCGGTTGTGCTCGATGAAGAAGTGCCCGTAGCCGGTCTGCGCGAGGGCGATGCGGCTCAGCCACTTCTCCGAGCTCTCGCGCTTGTGGCCGAGCTCGTGGGCGGTGTTGATGCCGATCCCGCCGACGACGCCCATCGTCACCGCGAGGCCGATGCTTTCGACCACGCTGAGCCCGCCGTCCCCCCACTTCCAGGCGGCGAAGATCAACCCGGCGTACTGGACCGGGATGAAGAGGTAGGTGCACCAGCGGTAGTAGTGGTCCTGCTCGAGCCACTTGAGGATCGAGTCGGGCGGGTTCGAGGCGTCCATCCCGATCGCCAGGTCGAGCAGTGGGAAGACGCCGAAGACGAGGACCGGCCCGAGGAACCAGAAACCGCCGAAACCGGTGAGTTCGACCCAGAACCAGGCGATGAACGGGGCCAGCGGGACGAGGATGCCGAGCAGCCAGGCATAGCGCTTGCCGTCGCTCCAGGCAGCCGGGTTCAGCTCGACGTCGTCGTGGTGGTGATCGTGGTGATGGTGATGCGCGTGTTCCTCTACATGCGCCTCCACTTTTGCCTCCTTGTCAAACGCGAGTTCAAAGTCTGCGTGCTTGACAAAGTTATCAGATTTGTAAACCGAAGTTACATTGGTCGGCAATTTGACGGACGAGCGAGCGCCGGTGCACTTAGCCACATCAGGGTGTGGCCAGGTGCACGCTCGGCGGGGGCGCGTTGAAGAAGTGCGTCGGAGGGAGCGTGAGATCTAGCCTGCGGCTAGATCTTCAGCAGGACGATCGTGTTGATCGCGAAGAGGACCGCGACAAGGACGGTCGCGCGGTCGAGGTTGCGCTCGACCATCGAGCCGCCGCCGACGCCACCACCGCCACCGCCCACGCCGAAGGCGCCGGAGAGGCCCGCGTCTTTCCCCGAGTGCAGCAGGATGAAGAAGATCAAGACGACGGCGAAGAAGATCTGGATGACGCTGAGAACGGTGAACACGGGTCTGAGTGTAAAGGGTCCGGCGCCTTAATCGCGCTCGGAGGACCCGCCCGCGGCCCCGTTGCCATTGCCGTCGCCGTTCGTGTGGTGGCCGTTGCCGTTGGCCGGCGGCTCGGCGGTGGTCCCGTTGCCGTTCGTCCCGTTGCCGTTCTCGGCGTCCCAGTCGCTGGGCAGCCCGGCGCGGCCGGGGCGCGGGGACGCGGTGCCGGCCCCCACTCCCACCGCATCGAGGATCTCCACCGCTTCCTTGCGCAGCTCGGCATCGAGGATCGCGTAGTCCTCGTCGGAGAGCTTGCCCGAGGCATGGTCCAGTTCGGCGTCGCGGATCTCGCTGTATTTCGCTTCCTTCAGCTCGTCGGCCTCGGTCCGCACCATCGCCCCCTTGCGACGACTGCGACTGGGCCAGACGGCGACCAGGGCGCCGATCAGGCCGATGATCCCGCCGATCCACATCCACAGCACCAGCGGGTTGATGATCACCTTGAAGGTCGCCGCCGTTTCGCTGTGGACGTACTGGCGGGCGATCCGTTCGGCCGCCAGCAGCTGCAGGTTTTCGATCTGGCCGAGCGCCTGCGCGCGCAGCTTCGGTTCCGCCTGGGCGGCGCGCATCAGCGCGTTCAGGTCTTTGCACTGCGGTGGCGTCCCCGGCCCCGCCGCGACGCATTTTTTGAAGCCTTGGTCGGCAAGCGCGAGCTGGTGCTGGAGCGACTGCACGTTCGGCGCCACCGTCACCCAGATGTCACGCAGCAGGCCGGTCTGGAGCCCGACCTCGCTGGTCGCCTCGCCTTCGAAGTAGCCGGAGATGAGGCCGTTCGCGGCGGCGCCGGTCGGGCGGAAGAAGCGCCGGCTGGTTTCGAGCGTGGTCAGATACTTGCCGTCCTGCCTCACTTCGATGATCGCCCCGATCGTGTATTTCTCCGAATCGACCTTCACGTAAGGGCGCTTGTAGGTGAATTCGCGCCCGTCGACGACCCGCGTTTCGCCCGGTTTCATCGAGACGTTTTCGTTGGTCTGGAAACTCGAGGAGGCGGCGATGCCGATCAGCAGGACGGCGATGCCGATATGGACGATGTAGCCGCCGTAGCGCCGCCGGTTGCGGGCGGTGACCGCGAACAGGGCGCCGCCGAAGTTGCCGCCGGAGGTCTTCTGCCGCGCGTGGGCGCCGTTGTAGAACTCCTGCACGATGCCCGCGATCGCGAAGGCGGCGAAGGTGAAGAGCGCCAGCGCCCAAGGCTTGTGGGCGGCGTCGGTGAAGAGCCAGAGGACGATCAGCGTCAGCACGCCGAACGCGATCGGGATGCGGAAGACCTTCCTCGCTGAAGCCCAGGTGACGCGACGCCAGGCGAGGAGCGGGCCGATCCCGGTGAAGAGCACGAGCACGATCGCCAGCGGCGTCGTGTAGTTGTCGAACCAGGGCGCCGCGAGCGAGCT
>DATNAG010000099.1:0-22313 GCA_035572835.1 Solirubrobacterales bacterium | reverse complement strand
TGGAGGAAGGGGTCGGGCGCCGGTTGACGGGCCTTCTCGACCTGCCCGTGCGCCTGTACGAGCGGACCGGGAAGCGGACGCTCGTCGCCTTCGACGAGTTCCAGGCGCTGCTCGCCGTGGACCCGGGCATCGACGGGCTCTTCCGCAGCAAGATCCAGCGCCACGGGGACGCGGCGAGCTACCTGTTCGCCGGGTCGCACCCGGGCCTGATGGCGCAGCTGTTCGGCGCCCACGAGCGGCCGTTCTTCGGGCAGGCGCGCTCATTGCCACTCGATCCGTTGCGGGACGGCGACATCGTCGAACACGTCGGCGAGCGCTTCGCCGCCACCGGCCGCGAGGTCGGGCCGGCGATCGAACCCCTGCTCGACCTCGCCGCGGGCCACCCGCAGCGGACGATGCTGCTCGCCCATCACCTCTGGGAGAACACGCCCGATCGCGGGGTGGCCGACGCCGAGAGCTGGCAGGCGGCGCTGCGCGACACCTTCTTCGAACAGGACGACGCCCTGCGAGCGACCTGGGACGCGCTCGAGGTGAAGGAGCGGGCGGTGTTCACCGCCCTGGCGATCGGCGAGCCGGTCTTCGGGGCGCGCACGCTGGAGCGGTTCAACCTCTCGAAAGGCGGCGCTCAGCACGCCCGCGAGGCGCTCGCCCACGCCGGGCACATCCGCCGCCTGGACGACCTGTGGCTGCCGGTCGATCCGCTGTTGGCGCGCTGGGTCGTCGATTTCCAACACAATGGGGGCGAGATCCTCCTCTGATGACCGCCCGCCGTCGACTTGTCCGCGTCCCCGCCTCCTCGGCCAACCTCGGGCCGGGGTACGACGCGATGGCGGCCGCGGTGGCGCTGCATCTGGAGCTGGAGGTCGAGGAGACGGGCGAGTACGGGTTCGAGCCGGGTGGCCTGGACGTGCCGACCGGACGCGAGAACCTGCTCGTGCGCGCGTTCGAGACGCTGCACCCGGCGGACGGGATCACCTTCCGGCTGCGCAGCGAGATCCCGCTGGCGCGTGGGCTCGGCTCGAGCGCGGCGGCGATCGTCGCCGGCCTCGTCGCCGCCGACCATCTCTTCGAGCTGGCGCTGACCCGGGAGGAGCTGTTGGCCCGGGCGACCGAGATCGAGGGCCATCCCGACAACGTCGCCGCCGCGATCTACGGGGGTTTCGTGGTGTGCGCGGCCGAAGGCGCTCCGTTCGCGGCGCGGTTCGATCCACCGGAGGGGCTGGAGGGGGTCGTGGTGATCCCGGCGGAGGAGGTGTCGACCCGGAAGGCGCGCGAGGCGATCCCGGCCGAGCTGCCACTCGTCGACGCGGTCGCCAACGTCTCCGCCGCGGCGCTGCTGGTGCTGGGGCTGCGGAGCGCGGACCTCGATCTGGTCGGCCGCGGCCTCCACGACCGCATCCACCAGCCGCGCCGGCGCGACCTCTACCCGCGGTCGATGGAGATAGTCGACGCGGCCGCCGAGCTGGGGGCGCTGGGGGCGACGATCTCCGGCGCCGGGCCCACCGTCCTGGTCTGGACCACCTGGGAGGAAGCGGGAGCCGTCGCCGCGGCGCTGAAGGCCCGCGCCGAGGGCTGGGCCGAGGTGAAACGGCTGCCGTTCGAACCCCTAGGCGCCGACGTTCCGGAGCTTTAGGGTCGGCGGATGCCGAACCCGTCGAAGTCCAAGCTGACCCCCGTCCTTCTCCTCGTCGTCGCGGCCCTGCTGGTCGCGCCGGCCGCCGCCGGCGCGACCCTCGCCTACAGCACCAACGTCTTCCACCCGCACATCTGGGTCGCCAAGAACGACACCGGCAAGGGCGCGAAGGCGATCGGCGCGGGCTCCAACCCGAAAGTCTCGCCGGACGGCGACCTGGTCGTCTTCGAACGGGAAGGCGGCAAGGGCAAGGGCCCGGAAATGAAGCTCTACGACGTCGCCACCGGCAAGACGAAGACGATCTTCTCGCCCTGGCGGGAAAGCTATTCCTTCGCCTGGTCCCCGGATTCGACCAAGGTGGCGGCACTGCGGGGCGGGGAGCTCGGCAAGCGCACCCTCGCCGTGGTCGACCTCGAAACCGGGAGGCAGACCCGGATCGCGAGCGGCTACTTCAACGGGATCAGCTTCTCCCCCGACGGCAGCGAAGTGGTTTTCGGGTTGCAGGTGGACGAACTCTCCTACCCGCCGAAGACCGATCTGGTCCGGGTCCCAGCCGCCGGCGGCTCGACCTCGCCGCTGACCCACGACCACGTCTCCGGCTGGCCGCTCTGGGGGCCGACCGGCCAGATCGTCTTCGTCAAGCAGCTCGGCGCCAAGCAGCGCCGGTACGGGCCGAAAAACGACCTCTTCCTGATGAACGCCAACGGCAAAGGCGTGAAGCGGCTCACCCACACCAAGGTCGACCCGCTCACCCAGGGGCTCTTCCCGACCGCCTGGTCGGCGTCGGGGAAGCAGCTGCTGGCCGAGTTCGGCGGCCAGGACACCAGCTACGCGGTCGCCGTGAACCCGAAGACGGGTGCGGAAAAATCGCTCAGCCCCGGCAACACCGAGACCGGCTTCGTCGGCGTCGACCTGACCGCGGACGGCAAGACCGTGCTCGGCTACCTGGGCGGCTATGAAGGGCCCGGTTCGCAGCTGAAGATCGCCTCGGTGCCCTACAAGGGTGGCAAGCCGAAGATCCTCGTCCGCGGCGGCTTCTCGCCCTCCTGGGGCGGCTGAGCCGGATGCCCGCCGGCCGCATTAAAGTCGCCTCCATGCCTACCTTTTCGCAGCTGAAGCTGCCTGCCACCCTGCTCGCCCTGGTCGCCCTGCTGGTGCTGCCCGGCACCGCCGGCGCCACGCTGACCTACAGCAAGGGCTTCCAGAAGCCGCACGTCTACTACGCCGAAGACAACGGCAAGGGCGCCCACCAGATCGGCCTCGGCCGCAACGCCCACATCTCGCCTGACGGTGAAACGGTGATCTACGAAAAGGAAACCGGGAGCGGTGCCGAAATGCGGCTCTACTCGGTCTCCCTGGGCAAGGGCCAGCGGCTGATGAACCCCTGGCGGGAAAGCTTCGTCTTCGCCTGGTCGCCGGACTCGACCATGATCGCGGCACTCAAGGGCCCGCTCGACGGCAAGGCGACGCTGATGATCATCAACGTCGCCAACGGCAGGCGGATCAAGGTCGGCAGCGGCTACTTCAACGGCGTGAGCTTCTCGCCGGCAAGCGACGAAATCGTCTACGGCGTCTCGAACTCGCCCGACTATCCGCCGAAGAGCGACATCTTCAAGTACTCGATCGAATCCGGCAAGACTGTGAAGCTGAGCCACGACCGGAACTCGGTCTACCCGCTCTGGGGCCCGACCGGGCAGATCGTCTTCGCTCGCCAGCTCGGCGCCAAGTCGCGCAAATATGGGCCCGCAAACCAGCTCTTCGTGATGAACGAAGAAGAGCAGCGGATCAGCCAGGTCACCCACACCGACGTCAACCCGTTCGCCCAGGGCCTGAGTCCGCTCGGCTTCTCCGAAGACGGCAACCGGCTGCTGACCGAGTTCGGCGGCCAGGACCAGAGCTACGCGGTCGCCGTGAACATGGTGACCGGCGCGGAAAAGGCGCTGACCGACAACCCGGAGACCGGGATCGTCGGGGCGGCGATCTCGCCTGACGGGAGGACCGTGCTCGGCACCGCCGGGCTCGGCTTCGGCGGCGATCCGCACCCGAAGGTCGTCACCGTGCCCTTCGGCGGCGGCAAGCAGAAGGTGCTGGTGGCGGACGCCTACGAACCCTCCTGGAGCAGCTGAGAGATGACGAGGCGGGCTTTGGCCCGCCTCTATAGTTCTGGGTACCCGTAAACCCGTCGCGCGCCCGCTCGAAGAAGGCGCGGATTCCGGGAGGTCAGGTATGCCCAGTCGTGAGACCGGTCCCGAGCGCTACGCGTGGGACCGTCCCTACAAGCCGCTGGTGTCCCCGCCGAGCGTCGAAGAGAACGATGCCTGCGCGATCTACGCGTCCGTGCGCAAGGACGCGACCCCCGGTCACGAGCCGATCGAGCGGGCGATCCCGGCGCTGCAGAAGATGCTCCACCGGGCAGGCAACGTCGACGGCGAGGGGGACGGCTGCGGCCTGATGCTCGACCTTCCGCGGCAGATCTGGGCCGAGGAGGTGCGCGCCGGCAGGCACGACCCGGCGCTGGCCCTCGATGACGCCTTCGCCGTCGCCCACGTCTTCATCGAGCGCTCCCAGGACGTGGAGAAGGTCAAGCACGACGCCCGCGAGCTGCTCGCCGCGGGGGGCTTCCGGATCCTTGCCGAGCGGGTCGACCAGACCGACTCGACCGCGCTCGGCCCGACCGCGCGCGAGGAGGAGCCGGTGTTCTGGCAGCTCGCCGGCCTGGTCACCGAGGCGGCGCGCCGCGACGCGGTCGTCTTCGAGCTGCTGCTCGAACTGGAGCGCAAGCTCGGCGTCCACGTCCCCTCCTTCTCCGGCACCACCTGCGTCTACAAGGTGATGGGCGCGCCCACGGTGCTCGCCGCCTACTACCCCGATCTCGCCGACCGGCGCTTCGAGACCGTCGCCGCCTTCGGCCACAACCGCTATTCGACCAACACCTGGCCTTCGTTCAAGCGGGTGCAGCCGTTCTCGCTGCTCGGGCACAACGGTGAGATCAACACGATCGAACAGCTGCGCCAGGAGGCGAAGATGCTGGCGGTCCAGATCGAGCCGGGCGCCTCGGACTCGCAGGACCTGAACCTGACCATCGACACGATGGTCAGCCGCGAGGGCCTCTCGCTGGCCGAGGCGATGGAGATGATCCTGCCGCCGATCGTCGCCGAGATCCGCGGCCTGCCGGAGGAGCTGCAGAGCTTCTACCTCTACCTGCACCAGGCGATGGGCCCGTTCGCCCAGGGGCCGGTGGCGCTGATCGCCCGCCACGGCGACGAATGCGTCTTCTCCGCCGACGCCATGGGGCTCCGCCCGCTGTGGAAGGTGGAGACCGAGACCGACCACGTCTTCAGCTCCGAGCCCGGGGTGATCTCGGTCCACGAGATGGTCTCCGAGCCGCAGCCGATGGCACCTGGCGAGAAGGCGATGGTGACGATCGACCGCGTCGCCCGCAGCTCGTCGCTCCACCCGCACGCGGAGATGTTGCGGATCGTCCGCGACCGCTGGCTGGCTCGCAACGGCGTCGACGCGGTCGGTCCGTACGAGCGCGCGCTGCAGACCGGTGGGCCGCTCGAGGGAGGCGAGGTCCCCGGCTACTCGGAAGCCGGCCCGGCCGAGCCCGTGAAGGTCGAGGACCGCATCCTGGCGGGCTTCGGCTGGCAGCGCGACGACATCAAACTGGTCCAGCAGATGGCCTCCAACGGAGCCGAGCCGATCGGCTCGCTGGGCTATGACGGGCCGTTGGCGGCACTCTCGCCGGAGCGACAGAACCTCGCCGACTACTTCAAGGAGACCGTCGCCGTGGTCACCAACCCGGCCCTCGACCGTGAGCGCGAGCTCGAGCACTTCTCCACCCGCACGCTGTTCGGCCGACGGCCCTCGATCGACTCCGCCGCCGAAGACACGGCGACCGTCGAAACCGCCTTCCCGGTGATCCTCGGCGGGCACCACGGGCTGGCGCCGCTCGCCGACTCGACCTATCGGAAGATCGCCCGCGACAACCAGACCTACCTGCTGGAGGATCTGTGGGAGGAGTTCCGCGGACGGGCGGCCGCGGTCGACATCTCGCTACTGGAGTCGGAGGCGACGGCGGGGGCGATCCGGCGGATCGGGCACGAGGCGGTGAAGAAGGTCCGCAACGGGGCCGAGCTGCTGGTGCTGACCGACCGCACCGTCTACGATGGCGAGCGCCGTTATCTAGATCCCCATCTGGCGACCTCGGCGGTCGACCAGGCGCTGAAGCAGTTCAAGGTCGCGCGGGGCGAAACGAACCTGCGCCGCCGTTGTGGGATCGTCCTGCGCTCGGCGGCGATCCGCAACGTCCACGACACGATGCTGGCCCTGGGGCTGGGCGCCAACGGCGTCTGCCCGTACGTGATGGTCGAAGTGATCTGCGTCGAGGACTACGAGTCCGACGTCAACAACCTCTGCGCGGCGCTGACCAAGGGGATCGAGAAAGTGATCTCGACGATCGGCATCCACGAGGTGCGCGGCTACGCGCGGCAGTTCTCCTCGATCGGGGTGAAGCCGGAGCTGGCCGAGATCTTCCAGACCAAGGCCTTCGCGGCGACCGACGCGGGCGGCGGCACCGGTTTCGCCGAGCTCGACGCCGATACCGACGAGCGCTCTCGGGCACTCTGCGGCGCCGACGAGGCGGCCAAACCGGCGAAGACGTTCCGCTTCTACCCGAAGGTCTACAAGTTCGCGATCGCGACCGCGAACGGGTCCGGCAGCTATGCCGACTACTCGCAGAAGGTCCGTGACCTGGAGCGGCAGAGCCCGATCTCGATGCGCCACATCATGGCGCTGAAGGGAGATCGCGACCCGGTCGACCCGAGCACCGTCGACGCCGGCGTCGGCCACCACGACTACCCGATCGTGATCTCCTCGATGAGCTTCGGCTCGCAGTCGGAACCGGCGTTCCGCGCCTACGCCGACGCGGCCAAGGCGACCAACATCCTCTGCATCAACGGCGAGGGTGGGGAGATCCGCGACATGTACGGCCGCTACCGCAACTGGCGCGGCCAGCAGATCGCCTCCGGGCGCTTCGGCGTCTCCGCCGAGATGGTCAACAGCTCCTACGTCGCCGAGATCAAGATCGGCCAGGGGGCGAAGCCCGGCGAGGGCGGCCACCTGCCCGGCAAGAAGGTCTCCGAGAAGGTCGCCGCGGCCCGCAACGCGGCACCGGGGACCGACCTGATCTCGCCCTCCAACAACCACGACCTCTACTCGATCGAGGACCTGGCCGAGCTGATCGACGAGCTGAAGACGGTCAACCCGGACGTGCGGGTGTCGGTCAAGGTGCCGGTGGTGCCGAACATCGGCACGATCGGCCTCGGCATCGCCAAGGCGGGGGCGGACATCATCACCCTGTCGGGCTTCGAGGGAGGCACCGGCGCGGCGCGCCAGCATGCGCTCCGGCACGTCGGCCTGCCCTCGGACATCGGCACCCGCGCGGTACATCAGGCGCTGATGGAGGCGGGGCTCCGCAACCGGGTCGAGATCTGGGCCGACGGCGGCTATCGGACCGGCCACGACATCGTCAAGCTGCACTGCCTCGGCGCCAACCGGGTCGGGTTCGGCACGCTGGCGATGGTCAGCCTCGGCTGCACGATCTGCCGCGGCTGTCAGCTCGACACCTGCCACGTCGGCATCGCCACCCAGATCGAGACGATCGAGCAGGCCCAGGAGCACGGCCTGAAGAAGTTCACCCCCCAGGAGATCGACCGCGCGGCCGCGAGCTGCGCCCGCTTCTTCACCGCGATGGGGGAGGAGGTCAAAGAGGTGGTCGCCTCGCTCGGTTACACCCGTGCCCAGGACCTGGTCGGGCGTTACGACCTGCTCGAGCAGGTGGCGATGGAGGACAAGATCGACCTGACGCCGCTGATCTCGCCGCTGGAGGAGTATCTCGACCTCCAGCCGCTCGACCTGCCGGTCGCCGAGGAGGCGCTCGACACCCGCGCCGAGGCGGGCCTCGTGGTCGCCCGACCGATCCGGATGGAGGCGAAGGCGGCCTCGGCGGAGATCGCCAGCCTGGCGCCGGCCATCCTGGGCGGTGACACCGTTCCCCTGCGCAGCGAGTTCCCGCGCCCGACCGACGCCAACGACCGGGTGCTCGGCACCGAGCTCTCCGGCGCGATCGCCCGCTCGCGGATCTTCGAAGACGGCCCGGCGCCGAGCGACGAGGTCCTTGCCGGCCTCGAGTTCAACGGCGGCTCGGTCGCCGGCCAGGGTCTCGGCGCGTTCAACTCCTACGGGGTGGCGCTGCGGGTCGAGGGCGGCGCCCAGGACGGCGTCGGCAAGGCGATGCTGGGAGGCACGATCGCGATCCTCAAGGGCAAGGGGCGCGACGGCAGGCGGCTGAACGGCTCGGTCGGCAAGTCCTTCGCCTACGGCGCCCAGCGGGGCAGGCTCTACGTCCAGGGCTCGGCCGACTCGCGCTTCTGCATCCGTCTCTCCGGCGCCGACGTGGTGCTGGGCGGCGAGCCCGCGCACGACCTGGACGACGCGCGCGGCTGCATCGTCGACCGCGCCAACGCCAAGGGGTTCGCCTTCGAGTACATGACCTCGGGGCGGGCGATCGTGCTCGGCGACCTCGGCCCCTGGGCCTGCGCCGGGATGACCGGCGGCCGGATCTACGTCCGCTTCAACGCCTTCGGGATCGACCCGGCGGCGATCGAACGGCGGCTCGGCGAGGGCGCCAAAGTGGAGCTGAAGGACCTCGATGCGGAGGCCTGGGTCGACATCGACGAGCTGCTCTCCGGCTACGCCGACGAATTACGCGCCACCGGCCAGGACGAGGAGGCCGAGCGGATGCTGGGGCTGGCCGAGGACGCGACGAGCAACTTCCTCATGGTCGTGCCGCACAAGGTGCAGGCCGACCCGTCGGTCTCCACCGAGTAGGGGTCGAGGACGGTGGTGGGGAGGGGAGCCCTCAGGACCGGCTGTCGCGGGACCGGCCGGGCCGATCGGCGAACAGCTCGGCGATCGTGCGCAGCTCGCGCAACAGCCCGTCGAGCATCTGCTCGGTGGCGGTGTGGATGCGGACCTCGGCCGCGGCGCGCTCGGCCTCGACCTGGTCGATCCGCCGCGCCAGCTCTTCGGTCCGCGCCTCGACCCCGCCGATGCGACGGTCGAGCTTGCGCTCGGTGCGCTTGGTCCGCTTCTTCACGTAGAGGCGGGTGTCCTCGCGCAGGGCGTCGAGCTCGCGGCGCAGCGCCTCGTCCTCGGCCCCGGCGGCGCTCTGCTCGGTGAGCATCTCTTCGACCCCGGCGCGGACCCGCTCGATCTCCTCGTGGAGTTGGGCGCGGGCGCGCTCGGCGGCGAGCGAGATCGGTGGCTGGTCGCCCCCGGGCGGTGGTTCGATCGGATTCGGCACGGCGTTCACCCGAGATGATCCTACGGCGGGCCGGGGCGGCAAAGCCGGGGCCACAATCAATAAGATGGCCCGCCGATGGGTCCGATCAGCGCCGAGATCGAAGTCGACGCCTCGCGCGAGGCAGCGTTTGAGCTCATCTCCGACCTCGCCCGCCGTCCCACCTTCACCGACCATTTCCTCACCGACTTCCATCTGACGCGGATCGAGGCGCGCGGGGAAGGCGCCGGGGCGCGGTTCCGGGTCGAGGCGCCGTTGCGCTCGCCCTGGGAGGACACCACGATCGTCGCACTGGAGGAGCCGTTCAAGATCGAGGAGCGGGGCGCCGGCGGCCGTTCCAACCGCATCCCGACCACCACCGTGTGGGAGATCGAGCCGGGTCGGGCGGGGATGACGCTGGTGCGCCTGACCCACTGGACGGCGCCCAAGGAACACATCGACAAACTCGTCGAGAGCCTCAGTTGGGGCGCTCATTTCCAGCGCAAAGGCTGGAAGCGTGCGCTGGAGCGCCTGCGCGACATCCTCGAGGCGGAAGGACCCGGGGGCGAGCGGATCGCCGTCGCCGGGGGGAACCGCTACGCGACCGGCATCCCGTAATAGAGTCCCCGCCGCCGATGTTCACCGACCGCCGCAAACTCGCCATGCCCCTGCTCGCCGCTCTGATGCTGGCGGTGTTGGCCCTGGGCGTCACCGCCTGCGGTTCGGGCGACCCGCGCGAAGTCGAAGAGGGCGAAGTGGTCAAGGTCGGCGGGCTCAAGTACTCGGTGATCTTCTCCCGCTACCTGAACCCGAACGACAACGAGGACGCGGCCTACCTGAAGGGCCTCGAACCGGCGCAGGACGAAAACAACTACTTCGGCGTCTTCCTCCAGGTGAAGAACCCCACGCACGAAACGCTGGGCCTGGTCAACGAACTTACGATCACCGACGCCGACGGCCAGAAGTTCGAAGCGATCGAAAACGAAAGCGAATTCGCTTTCCCGTTCGGCGGTCAGGTGACGGAAAACGAATGGATCCCGGAACTCGACACGACCGCCTCGAGCGGGCCGATCCAGGGCTCCGTGGTGATCTTCGAAGTGCCCGAAGAAGTCTCGGCCAACCGGCCGCTTCTCCTCCACATCCCCGGTCCGCCGAAGGAATCGGGGACCGTGAGACTAGACCTCTAGCGCCGCCGCAAGGCCGCTATTCGTAGCCGGCGCTGAGGACCTGGGAGGCGATCGGGGCGGCGACTTCGCCGCCCGCCGCTTCGGCTTCGATCAGCAGCACGCCGATTGCCAGCTTCGGCTTCTCGACCGTGGCGAAAGCGGAGAACCAGGCGTCCTTGCGGTGCTGCGGGGTCGCTTCTTCGCCTTCCGGGAGTTCTTCTTCGCCTTCTTCGCTTTCCACCACCTGGCCGAGTTCGGCGGTGCCGGTCTTGCCGGCGACCTGCCCCGCGGCGATCGCCCCGGCGGTCCCGGTCCCTTCGGTGACCACGCCGGTCATCAGTTCGGTGAGCTCCGCCGCGGTCTTCTTGGACATCACGCGGACCGGCTTCATCGTCGGCCGCAGTTTCTTCGTCCGCACCACCGAGGTCGGCATCCGCACCCCGTCGTTGGCGATCGTCTGGGCGACGCTGGCCATCTGCAGCGGCGTCGCCAGCACTTCGCCCTGGCCGATCGCCGAGACCGCGAGGTCGACTTCTTCGCCGATCTCGGCCGGGATCGTCGATTCGGCCGGTTCGACTTCCTTCGCGATCGAGGGCGCGTAGAGCGTCGGCGGCGCGTTGAAGCCGAACTTTTCCGCCGTTTCGACCATCGTCGTGTTGCCGATCTGCGGGCCGAGCGGCAGGAAGTCCGCGTTGCACGACTCGGCGAAGGCCTGGCGGAAGGTGCCGCCGCAGAACTCGCCGTTGGCGTTTTCGATGAAGCGGCCGCCGACGTTGATCCCGTCGGTGATTTCGAATTCGTCGTCGAGCGAGACCAGCTTTTTTTCCAACGCGGCGACCGTGGTGACGATCTTGAAGGTCGAGCCGGGAGGTTGGGGGGCGGAGAAGGCCTGGCCCGCCATCGCCCGCACGTCGCCGGTCTTGGCGTCGAGGACGGCGACGCCGCCTACTCGGCCCGCCAGCGCGGCGACCGCGGTTTCCTGCAGGTAGGGATCGATCGTCGTCTTCACCGGGGCGCCGGGGGTGGGCTTGCCTTCGGCGAGGACGCGCGAGTCGCCGCCCCCTCCGACCGCCAGCAGCTTGCCGCCCGGCTTGCCCGCCAGGCGACGGTTGAAGGCCCGCTCGAGACCGCTGATCCCGACCGGGGTTTCGGGCGGGAAGCCGCGCATCGCCAGCTGCGGCTCGTCTTCTTCGGTCGCTTCGCCGATTTCGCCGGTGACGTCGATCGCCGAGGACCCCAGCGGGTGTTCGCGTTCGTCGGCCGGGCCCTCGGCGAGCGGCGTACCGTCGGCGGCGAGGATCGGGGCGCGTGGCGCCAGTTCGGTTTCGGCTTCCAGCTTTTCGCCTTTGCGCAGGCCGGGGAAGACGAGGTAGGGCCCCCAGTCGATGCCCCCTTCCGACCAGGGCAGGTCGAGGTCTTCGTGGACGACGCCGAAGGCGACGGTCTTGATCGTCAGCGGCACCGGAACCACGGTCTCGCCGGCCTCGGAGCGGGAGTCCTGGGGCGAGTCCGCCTGCAGGGAGCGCATCGTCGCGACGTCGCGCGCCTCGCGGTACTCGGAGGCGAACTTCTTGATCCCGATCGCTTCCCGCGAGGCATCGTTCAGCTCCGCGTACATGGCCGGGAAATCCCTGGCCTGCCAGGCTTCGGCGAAGCGGTTGGCGGCATCCTTCTCGGGCGAACCGGGGGCGCCCATGGCGGCGCCGACGATGAAGGCGATCAGCGCGATGGCGCCCAGCGGGAGCGCTCGGGTAAGCAGTCGTCTACGACGCTCGTCATCGGGAGACTGCCTGCTCACCGCAGGAAAGGTAATCGAGCGGTCCGCTGCATGCTTGTATTCGGCCCGTGACCGTCTTGGATTGGGCGATCATCGCCTTCACGCTCGCCCTTGCCCTCTGGGGGTATCGCCAGGGGCTGATCGTCGGCGCGCTCACGCTCGGTGGCTTCGCGGTGGGAGCCTTCCTCGGCTCGCGGCTGGGGCCGCTGGTCCTCTCGCAGGGCAGCAACTCGCCCTACGCGCCGCTCTGCGGGGCGATCGGGGCGCTCCTGGTGGGTGCCCTGGCGGCGGTCGCGTTGGAGGGGTTGGCGCTGGCGCTGCGGCGGCGGGTGGTCCGCAATCCGGTTCTGCATTGGGCCGACGGGGCGGGTGGCGCGGCGCTGATCGGCGCGGTGGCGCTAGGGCTGGCCTGGATCTTCGGCGCCGTCGCCCTGCATGCGCCGGGGACGACGCAGCTGCGCGCCGATGTTCAGAACTCGGTGATCCTGCGCGGGCTCGACGACGTGTTGCCGCCGACCGGCGGGGTGCTGAACGTTCTCGACCGGGTCGATCCGGCCCCCTCGATCACCGGTCCGGCGACGCCGATCAAGGCCCCCGATCCGGCGATCGCCGAAAACCCGCGCGTGATCGACGCGAGCGGCTCCGTGGTCAGGGTTCTGAGCACCGCCTGCGGGCTCGGCATCGAGGGTTCGGGCTGGGCGGTGAGGCCGGATCTGATCGTCACCAACGCGCACGTGATCGCGGGGGCCGAGGACACCACGGTGACCACGCAGAGCGGGGTGGAGCTCGACGCGACCGCCGTCTACTACCACCCCGACGACGACCTGGCGCTGCTGCGGATCGATTCGAAGCTGCCGACGCTGCCGATCAACGCCGAACGAACGGTCGGCGCCGGCGCGGCGGTGCTCGGCTATCCGGAGAACGGGCCGTACGCCGTGACCCCGGCGCGGATCGGCGAAACCCGCGACGTGATCAGCGAGGACTCCTACGGGCGCGGGCCGATCGAGCGGACGATCACCGCACTCGGCGGCAACGTGCGCAGCGGCAACTCGGGCGGGCCACTGCTCGACGGCGAGGGCGAGGTGGTCGGGGTCGTCTTCGCGGCGACGACCGGCGGCCCGACCGGCGGCTTCGCCGTCCCGGCCGAGCAGGTGCGCCAGGCGATCCGGCACGCCTCCACCGCCGAAGTCGACACCGGCCCCTGCACGCGCTGAACCCGTCCGGGATCCAGATCGCCGGCCGACGACTTACGTTCAGTAAGGTCGATTGAGGTGGAAGCCATGCCACACACCCAGACCGCCCCGACCGCCGCGGGTCCGGCGCCGTGCACCGAGGTCTGCCCCCAGTTCCACGAGGCGATCGAGCTGATCGGCAAGCGCTGGACCGGGGCGATCGTCTGTGCGCTGACCGAGCGGCCGATGCGCTTCGGCGAGCTCGGCAAGGCCGTGCCGGGGCTCTCCGATCGGCTGCTCTCGCAGCGCTTGCGCGAGCTCGAGGACGAGGGCCTGGTCGAACGCGAGGTCGAAGCCGGGACGCCGACGCGGGTGACCTACTCGCTGACCGCCACCGGGGAGGACCTCGAGCCGGCGATCCGCGAGCTGAAGGCCTGGGCCAAGCGTTGGAAGGCGACCGCCTGAGGCGGCTCTAGGCTGATCTGATGGATCAGCCTCAGATCTCGCTCGGCGCGCCCGCGCGGCCCGGACCGGACCTGCCCGGACCGTTCGCGGTCGGTCGTTACGCCAGGAAACTCAAAGATTGGATGCGCGAACGGCCGCGCGTCCTGCTGATCGGCGAGGTCACCGGTGTGGGTCGGAGCAAGGTGCAGGCCTACTTCGAGCTTCGTGACGGCGAGGGCGCGGTGCCTTGCGCGATCTGGCTCAGCGACCTCGAGAAGGCCGGCCTGCCGGAGGGAGCGCTCCGCGACGGGGCGGAAGTCGTGATCGCCGGGGGGCTCGACTACTACCCCGGCGGCGGGGCGGCATCGCCGAACTTCTGCTTCCGCGCGACCCACGTGCGGCTGGCCGGCGAAGGGGACCTGCTGGCGCGCCTCGAGGCGCTCCGCGCCCAGCTGCGTGCCGAGGGTCTGACCGAGCTGCAGGGGCAGTTGGCCCGGCCGGTGCTGCCGAAGACGATCGGCGTCGTCACCGCCGAAGGCGGCGCGGCGCGGCGTGACCTGCTCGCCGGGCTGGAGCGGCGCGGCTGGGGCGGGACGGTGGTGTGGGCGTTCGCGCCGGTGCAGGACCGCCACGCGGCGCCGGCGATCGCGCGGGCCCTGCAGGATCTTGCCGCGCGGCCGGAGATCGAATCGATCGTGGTGACGCGAGGCGGGGGCAGCCTCGCCGACCTCTGGGCCTTCTGCGACGAGACCTTGTGCCGGACCGTGGCGATGCTGCGGGTGCCGGTGGTGAGCGCGGTCGGGCACGAGCGCGACTCGACCCTGATCGATGACGTCGCCGCCGTCGCCTGCTCGACCCCGACCCACGCCGCCGAGGCGGCGGTGCCGCTCGACTGCCGCTTGGCCCGGCACGAGCTGGGGCGTCAGGCGCTCTGCCTGCGGCGCGGGGCGGACGGGGCGACCCGGGCCCGGGCACGGCACCTGGGGGCGCTGGCGCGCGGCCCGGCGCGGGCTCTGCAGCGTCAGCGCACGATCCTGAACCAGAAAACGCGCGAGATCCGCGCCGCCTCCGAACGCGGGCTCGCCGAGCGGGGCGCCTTCCAGCGTCGGATCGCGAGCGTCGTGCTGGGACGCGCCCGGCGACGGGCACTCGACCGCGCCGCGCGGGCGGTGGAGAAGGGCCGGCGCCACGGTGCCGCTCTCGATACGGCTTCGGAGCGCGCGCTGGCCCAGCGCCGCGAGGCCCTGCGCAAAGCGGCGGTCGCATTGCGCGCCCATGACCCCGAGCGGACCCTCGAGCGCGGCTACGCCCTCGCCGAGACCGTCGATGGCGAGGCGCTGACCAGCGCCGGCGCCGCGACCGCCGCGGGGCGCTTTAGCCTGCGCTTCAGCGATGGACGAATCGACGCCCGAACCGCTGCTGATCCCCGACCCGGCTCCGGAGGAGATCAAGGTGACTGACGGAGCTCCCGCGAGCTACGAGGCCGCCGTCGAGCGCCTCGAGGAGATCATCGACCGCCTCGACTCCGGCCAGGCCGGGCTGCGCGAGACCTTGGACCTCTGCACCGAGGGCAAGCAGCTGGTCGACTACTGCGCCGGCGAGCTCGACGCCGTCGGCGAGGGCCTGAAGGAACTGAACTTGGACGATCTGGCGGCGCGCCTCGATTCCTCTGCCGGTCCGAGTTCCTGACGCCCACTCGACTTTCACCTTGCCCTGGCAGGGTCAAAGTCGACCGCGTTCAGGCAGGTGCGTCGGGCGGGCCGCTGCATAGTCGCCCGAGGGCCGGGCAGCCTCGGCAGAGGTCCCAGGTGCGCTCGGGTTCGGGGGCGGGCTCGAAGTCGCCACGGCTGATCGCCTCGACGGCCGCGTCGATGCGGGCCTGGCCGGCATCCATGTCGGCGCGGGTGAGGATCGTTCGGGACGGAGAGTCGGCGCGCTCCAGGAAGACGTAGGCGACCTCGACCTCGTCGGCGCCCAGACTCTCCGCTGCGGCCAACGCGTAGATCGAGCGCTGGATCTCGTAGTGGGCCGCGCGCTCGGCCGGGTCCTCGCCGCGGAGCCGGTCCGTCTTGTAATCGACGACCAGCGGCGGCGCTCCCTCGCGCTCCACCAAAAGGTCGATCGATCCGCGCAGCACGGTCCCCCGCGCGCGCAGCAGGATCCGCACCTCCGCCCGCGCCCGGACGGCATCCGCGATCTCCGCCCGTAGCGACGACCCGAGCCAATCCCCCACCGGCCCGAGCAGCTCTTCGGCCTCTGCCGTCCCCAGATCCAGTCCGGCGGCAAGCGCGTGGCGCCGCGCCAGCTCGGCACTCGGCTCCGTCCACCCGTTTGCCTGACTCCACTCCAGCAACGCGTGCACCGCCGCCCCCCGCGCGCTCCTTTCTTCCCGCGCCGAAGGTCCCTCATCCCCGGCGCCGGCAAGCCCACCCGTAATACCCCCTCCTAATTGCCCAATGGAGGGGGTATTACGGGTGGGCGCCTGGGCGGCAGCAGGCAACCCGAGCACGCGCTCCATGTAGAACCGGTATCCGCATTCCTCGAAGGCCGAGATCGCGGTGTAGGAGAGCGGCCGGCTGGGCACGATCGGCGGCTTGCGCTCGACCAGCGGCGGCGTCCCGCTCCCGAGCGGTCGATCCGCCGCCGCATCGAGGTGCAGGTCGCGCAGTTCAGCGGCCCGCTCGGGCGAGGGCAGGTTCACGTGCACCGCGATCTCGCTCGGCGGGAACGTCTCCTCGAGCCCCGGCCGTGCCTCCGCCGGCGGCACCGTCACCTCGGTGTCCTCGTCCCGCGGTACCCCCAATGCCTCGACCAGCCGCTCGATCACCGCCGTCCCCGGCTTCATCTCCCGCGGCGGTTCCGGTCGCACCACGCCGCTGAGGATCAGGCGCTCCCGCGCCCGGGTCGCGGCCACGTGGAAGAGCCGCAGGCCCTCTTCGGCGTCGCGCGCCTCGCCGGCCTCGATCAGCTCGCCGTAGTCGTAGAGGTTCACCGAGGCGCGTCCGAGGCGCCGCCACTGGAGCCCGACCCGCGGCGGCTGCTCGCGTCCCAGCGCCAGCACCGGGCGGCGCCCGCCGGCCAACAGGCCGCGCGAGAGGTCGGGCACGGCGACCACCTCGAACTCCAGCCCCTTGGCGTTGTGGACGGTCATGATCCGCACGCCGTCGTGGCCCTCGGCGGCGGTCGCGGCCTGCGCCTCGGTGTCGATCTCGGCGCGAGCGGCGAGGAAGTCGAGCATCCCGCGCAGGTCGCGTCCCTCGCGCGCCTCATAGGCCGCCGCGAGGCGGGAGAGCTTGCGCACGTTCGCCAGGCGCGCCTCGCCCGCGGGCCGCAGCAGCGTCGCCAGGTCGTAGCCGGTCTCGGTCACCGCGGCCTCGATCAGCCCGGACAGCGAGAGGCGCGGGGCGCGCGCCCGCAGTCCCACCAGACGGGTTGCGAACTCGGTGAGCATTGCGCGCTCTCCCGCCGGGATGTCGTCCAGGCGCTCCGGCGCGGCGAGCTCCGCCTCGCCGCCGAGGGCCAGTGCCTCCAGCGCCGGCCAGACGCGGCGGCGGCGCCCGGCGGCGGCGCGCAGCAGCCAGAGAGTGTCCGGGGCGACCGCGCAGGCGGGCGAGGCGAGGGAGCCGAAGAGCGCTTCGTCGTCGAGCGGGTTGGCGATCGTCAGCAACAGCGCGGTGACGTCGGCGACCTGCTGCTGGGACCAGTAGCCGCGGCCACCGACCACGTAGGGGCGCAGGCCGGCGCGGGCGAGCGAGTCCTCGTGGGCGTCGAGGTGGGTGAAGGCACGCAGCAGGACGACCATCGCGCCGCGCTCGACCCCCGCCTCGTGCAGCTCGCGCAGGCGGCCGGCGAGGGCGCGCGTCTCGGCGAGGCAGTTGAGCGGGGTGCGGGCGTCGATCGCCGGATCGAGCTCGATTCCGTCCTCGTCCCAGCCATCGCGGGCGGTGAGGTGAAGCTCGACCGCCGGGCCGCGACCCCGCGGGGCGGGTTCGGCGGGCGGGGCGCCGACGCGGAGCGGCCGGTAGGCGGGACCGAGCAGGGCGGCGCCGAAGAGGTTGACGGCGCCGATCACCTCGGGACGGGAACGGAAGTTGCCGCTGAGCTGCATCAGCTCGGCGCCGGGGTCGGCGTCGATCTGCTCGCGGCGGCGACGGAAGACCTCGAGGTCGGCGTGGCGGAAGGAGTAGATCGACTGCAGCTCGTCGCCGACGACGACGAGCTGGGACTTCGGGCCCTGCAGCGCCTCGATCAGGCGTAGCTGCAGGCGGTTGGTGTCCTGGAACTCGTCGACCAGCAGGTGGGAGAAGCGGCCGCGGTAGGCCTGGCCGATCTCGGCCCGCTCGAGCAGGCGGGCGGCGAGGATCAGCAGGTCCTCGAAGTCGATCCCGGCGCGGCGCTCCTTCGCCAGCTCGAAGGCGGCGGTGTAGAGGCGCAGGAGGTCGGCCAGGTGGCGGTACGCGACGCCGCCCTCGCCTGCCTCGGCGGTGCGGGCGATCGCCGCCTCCAGCGCCTCGCGGAAGGGGGTCAGCGGTTTGGCCTTGCCGCCCGGGCGGAGCGCTTCCAGTTCGGCCAGGGTGGGGTCGGGGCCGGGCATCGTCAGGCGCGCCAGCGCCTCCTCCAGCGGCAGCCGTTTGCCGTCGCCCTCCTTCAGCTCCTCGAGGCATTCGCCCGCCGCCTCGATCGTCCGCGCCAGCGCCTCGGCCGGGTCGGAGCGCGGTGGATCGGGCAGGGACGGTGAGGCGGCGCCGCGGCTGCGCAGCTCGTCGTGGCCGGCGACGATCACCGCGCGCAGGCCCTCCAGGTCGTAGGCGGCGACCGTCTCCTCTCCGGCGGGCTCGCCGGCGGCGAGAAACTCGGCCAGGGCGGTGTCGAAGGCCTCGCGGGCGGCGCGTTCGGCCTCCGGTTGGTCGAGGACGCGGAAGCCGGGGTCGACCCCGGCGGCGACCGGATGGGCGGCGAGGACGCGGTTGCAGAAGCCATGGATGGTGGTGATCCAGGCGCCGCCGATCGTGGTCAGGAGGGCGGCGGCGCGGACCGCCCTGGCGCCGGTCCCGGCGGCGCGGCGGGAGAGCTCGGCGCGCACCCGGGCGCGCAGCTCGGCGGCGGCCTTGTCGGTGAAGGTGAAGGCGAGGACGGCGTCCGGGGAGATGCCCTCGTCGACGACCAGGCGGACGTAGCGCTCGACCATCACCCCGGTCTTGCCGGAGCCGGCGCCCGCCTCGAGCAGGACGTCGCGCCCGCGCGCCTCGATCGCGGCACACTGCTCGGGCGTCGGGGTGCGCTCGATCGCGGGCTCGGTCGTCGTGGGCGCGGGGGTCGCCTCGCTCACCGTTCCCACCCCGCTTCGTTCTCTTCCTGCTCGACGTAGGAGGGCGCGCGGTCGCGGCGGCAGATCGGGGCGAAGCTGCACCAGGTCGGGCAGACGTCGTGGCCGCGCAGGCCCTCGCGCGGGCCCGGGTCGCGGCGGATCTCCCCGGCCCGGATCCGGCCGACGATCGCCCCGGCGCGCTCCCGCGTCTCCTCCAGCAGCTCCGCCAGCTCCTCCTCCTCGACCACGTCGCCGCGGTAGAGGTCGTAGCCGGAGAGGTCACCCGCCGAGCCGGCCGCGACGACGCCGCGCGGGCGCCGGTTCGAGGTCCCGCGGAGCGGGTGGTAGATGCCGCCGACCGGCTCGGCGCCCCAATGACGCTGGGCGGCGAGCAGGTAGAGGGGCAGCTGCAGCTTCGCCCGCTCCTCGAACTTGTCGCGCGCGGTGACGCTCGAGGCGAGCTTGTAGTCGTGGACCAGGGCGCGGCCATCGGGGGCCCGGTCAATCCGGTCGATCGCCCCGTGCAGGCCCCAGCCACCGAGGTCGAGGCTCGGCCGCTCGGCTTCCTCGCCGATCCCGAAGCGCGCCTCGAGGAGCCACGGCTCGAAGCCGCCGGTCTCGCGCCCGGCCTCTTCGCCGAGGTAGCGCTCCAGCAGCCGCTCGACGCGACGGGCCATCGCCCGCTCGGCCGGATGGCCGCCGACTTCGGCCTCGGCGAGCTGCTCGGTGAGGAGGGTGCGGCCGCGGTCGATCCAGGCCTCGAGCGAGGCCGGGCGGGGGAGGGGGTCGCCGCCGGGGCGCTCGCGGTACAGGCGCTCCAGCACGGCGTGGATCAGGCCGCCCTGGACCAGCGGGTCAGGGACCGGGTCGAGCGGCTGCGGGTCGAGCTCGTGGCCCGCGAACCAGCGATACGAGCATTCGTCGAATCCCTCCAGGGTGGTTCCGCCGTACGCCTCGACCGCGGCCAGCGCCGCGAGCACCGCCGGGTTGGTGAGCGGGCCGGGAGCCCGGGCGGCATGCTCGGCGCGGCGGGCGCGGCGCAGGCGGTCCTCGAGCGAGGCGACCAGGTCGCCCTCGACGCCGACCGCGGCCAGCAGGGGACCGACCTCGGCGCTCGGGCCGTGGGCCGCCAGCGCCCGGGCGAGCTCGTCCGCGGAAGGCGCCTCGGCGAGCGGAGCGACCGCGTCGGCGAGCCCCCGCTCACGGGTGATCGCCGCCTCGACCGGGTCGGCGGTCCCGTCGGCGGGCGGTGGTGGGGCGATCGTCGCCCGCACCTCCTCGACCAGCGGCGAGCGCGATTCGGCGGCCCCGTTCTCGTCGCTGTCGCGGAAGGAGAGGAAGAGGCGGCGGCGGGGCAGCGCCAGGCAGACGGCGAAGAGGTAGCGCTCCTCGAGTTCGGTGTCGCGGCGCGGGTCGAGGCCGAGCTGCTCGCGCTGGGCCTCGGAGAGGAACGGATCGCCGCCGCGGTCGCGGCGCGGGAACTCGCCGTCCTGCAGGGAGCCGACCAGCACGTGGTCGAAGCGGGCGGCGCGCAGCCGGTAGGGGCTGGCGATCCGCACCCGGCCCTCGACCGGGCCGCTCCAGACGCGGAAGTCGAGGGCGCGGACGGTCTCCGCGAGGCGCTCCGGCGCGGGGGCGAGCCGGCCGAGCTCGGCAAGGTCGGACAGCGCCGCGGCGATCGACCCGGCGGCGCGCAACTCGATCCCGTCGCCAGGGCCGAGCCGCGGACCGTCCTCGCCGGTCTTGAACGGACGCGAGGCCATCGTCCCCGCGAGCCCGGCCACCGCGGCGCACAGCGCCGCCGACGATTCGGCGGCCGCCTCGCGCAGGCGCCGCATGTCCCAGGGCTCCTCGCCGTCGGTGGTGGTCCAGCGCGCGATCGCCGTGGCGGCGTCGGCAATGCGTTCGCCGCGGATCCGTTTCTCCAACCAGTCGACCGAGTCGGGCCGGAAGCCGGAGGGGCCGCGCAGGTAACGCAGGAGGTCGCCGGCACGGCCGCTGCCGAAGGCGGTCTCGAGCAGGGCGGTGACGGCGCCGCCGACCGAGGTCATCGCCACCGGCACCTCGGCCTCGAGCGCGGCGGCGATCCCGTTCGCCTCCAGGGCCGCTTCGACCTCGGGGCCGCGCCGGCCGGGGTCGCGGAGGGCGACCGCGATCTCGTCCGGGGGCACGCCGTCGTGGACGAGGCGGGAGATCTCGGCGGCGATCGCCTCGGCCTCGGCGCGGGTTCCCGCCGAGCGCAGGAAGGTCAGGTCGGAAGGCTCGGGGAGCGGCTCCGGTGGCAGTCCGGGGAAGCCGAAGCCGCGCGCGAGCGCGTAGAGCTGGGCGCTCGCGGTGTTGTCCGGGTCGGCATCGAGGAGCGTCTCCTCGGCGACCGGACCGAGGCGCTCGCGCAGCCGGCCCAGCAACCGGTTGCGGGCGACGAGCGCCTCGTTCCCCGGCTCGAAGGGCACCGCGACCGTGACCTCGGTCCCCGCGGCGAGCGCCTCGACCAGATCGAACTGCGCTGGGGTGAGGTCGTCGAGCCCATATAGGAAGACCGGCCGCCCCGTCCAGGGCCCAGGATCGGCGCGCAGCAGGCCGATCGCCTCGCGGGCGATCCCGGCGGCGTCGAACCGGCCGCTGCGCTCGCGGGCCGCCTCGTAGCCCGCGAAGAGGGTGGCGACGTCGGCGAGGTAGGCGGATCCCTCCAGCGTCCCGGCGCTCGCCTCGACCTCGCGCGGCCCGACCCCGGCCGCCTGCAGCTCGTCGAGCAGCCGCACGAAGGCGGCGGCGAACCCGGGGCGGCCGGCCGAGCGGCGCAATGGCCCGAGCCGCGCCGTCAGCTCCTCCACCGCCACCTCGACGCAGCGGCGACGCTGGGCGGGAGAGAGGACGGCACCGGGGGGACTGCCCGCGGCGGTCGCGATCTGGCCGAAGAGGGCGCCGAAGGTGAGCACCGTGCCGCCCAGCGCGGCACCCTCGCCGCAGAGCTCGCGCTCGAAGGCGAAGACGTCGTCGACGGTCGGCACGACCAGCACCGGGTCGCGCTCCAGCGCGTCCAGGTAGCGACGGCGGACGACTCCTGCCCTGCCCGAGTTCGGGGGTCCGAGGATCAGCTTCAGCGGCACCCACCCAGACTATGTAGGGCAGCGGCGCGCTCCCCCGGGGCGCCCCGGCCGGCCCTCGTCCCGCCGCTCCGCCCCCGGCACCGCAAACTGGGCACTCCCGCCACCGTTTTACCGTCTTCCGACCCCTCTAAATTCGCATCAGCTCATGTCCCTCTGCTTTGTCGACCCAGCCGATGCGATCCGCGCCATAGCCGACTCGATCGGCCGTGAGGCCCGTCGCCAGCTGCTCGGCGAGGCGGTCCGCGCCTGGGTCGACGAGATTCCGGACTCGGAGCTCGAGGTGCATTACGCGAAGGCGATCTCCGAGCTCGACGAGCACGACCTCTCGATGCTCGCCGCCTGGCACGGTTCCCTCGAGGTC
>DATNAG010000098.1:0-2692 GCA_035572835.1 Solirubrobacterales bacterium | reverse complement strand
AGACCGTGGTCGAGGCGGGCGAGGACCCGAAACCGGTGCGCATCGGCCTGCTCGGTCGCGGCACCGTCGGCGCCGCCTTCGCCGATCTGCTCGCCGAGCGCGCCGACGCGGTCGAGGCGGCGACCGGCCGGCGGCCGGAGCTGGCCGGGGTGCTGACCCGCGGCGAGGGCGATTTCGCCGAGATCCTCGAGCGCTCCGACCTGGTGGTCGAGCGGATGGGCGGGACCGAACCGGCGCGCGAGTACGCGATCGCGGCGATGCGCGCCGGAAGACCTTTCATCACCGCCAATAAGCAGCTGCTGGCCCAGCATGGCGACGAGCTCTTCCAGGTCGCCCGCGAGAGCGGCGTGGAGCTGCGCTTCGAGGCGGCGGTCGCGGCGGTGATCCCGATCGTCCGCACGATCCAGGAGGGCTTCGCCGCGACCGAGATCGAGAAGGTCTACGGGATCGTCAACGGCACCACGAACTTCATCCTCAGCGAGATGGCCTCGACCGGGGCCGGCTACGACGACGTCCTCGCCCGCGCCCAGGAGCTGGGCTACGCCGAGGCGGACCCGACCGACGACGTCTCCGGCGCCGACGCGGCGGCGAAGATGGCGATCCTCGCGCGGCTTGCCTTCCATACCCCGGTGACGCTGTCGGAGGTCGCCTACGAGGGGATCGAGGCGATCCAGCCCGACGACCTCGCCTTCGCCAAGGAGCTCGGCCTCTCGCTGAAGCTGCTCGGCGTGGCGGAGCGACGCGGCGAGGCGATCAGCGTCCGCGTCTTCCCCTGCTTCCTCTACTCCGGCCACCCGCTGGCACCGATCGAGGGCGCCTTCAACGCGG
Organism: Solirubrobacterales bacterium; assembly: GCA_035572835.1. GTDB lineage: Bacteria > Actinomycetota > Thermoleophilia > Solirubrobacterales > 70-9 > VAYN01. Next base: position 1,864 of record DATNAG010000098.1, on the reverse strand, counting down.
TGATGATCCAGGCGCCCGCGATCAACGAGGTGACCCTCTCCGGGCCCGGCGCCGGCGGCCTGCAGACGGCGAGCGCGGTGCTCGGCGACGTCGTCTCGATCCTCGCCGGCGACGCCCCGGTGCACGAGACCCGCACCGAGCTGCCGATCGTCGCCGACGTCCCCTCGAGCTTCTACCTGCACCTCGAGGTCGCCGATCGGCCCGGGGTGCTGGCCCGGATCGCAACCGTGCTCGGCGAGCACGACGTCTCGGTGAAGAGCGTCGTCCAGCGTGGGATCGGCGACGACGCACGGCTCGTGATGGTGCTGCACGAGTGCCTCGAGTCGCGCTTCGTGCGCGCCGTCGAAGCACTGAACGAGCTCGGCGAGTTGCGCAGTCCCGCCCGCTCGATCCACGTGATCGAGGAGCAGTTCTAGGTGCCGGAACGGGGGCTGATCGAACGCTACCGCGATCGCCTGAACCTGGAGCCCGGCGATCCGATCGTCTCCCTGCAGGAGGGATCGACCCCGTTGATCCCCTCGCCGCGGCTCTCCGAACGCGTCGGCGCCGAGGTGTTCCTCAAGTTCGAGGGTGCCAACCCGACCGGCTCCTTCAAGGACCGCGGCATGACCGTCGCGGTCTCGCGGGCGAAGGGGCGCGGGGCGGAGGCGGTGATCTGCGCCTCGACCGGCAACACGGCGGCGAGCTGCGCCGCCTATGCCGCGCGCGCCGGGATGCGCGGCGCGGTGATCGTCCCGGAGGGGAAGATCGCGATCGGCAAGCTCGCCCAGGCGCTCGTGCACGGGGCGCGGGTGGTGGCGCTGAAAGGCAACTTCGACGACGCGTTGCGGATCGTCCGCGAGCTCTCCCAGAAGCACCCGATCGAGCTGGTCAACTCGGTCAACCCCTACCGGATCGAAGGGCAGAAGACGGGGGCGTTCGAGGTGATCGAGGAGCTCGGCAAGGCCCCCGACGCACTGGCGATCCCGGTCGGCAACGCCGGCAACGTGACCGCCTACTGGCGGGGGTTTCAGGAGATGGAGACGGCGCCGATCCTCTATGGCTTCCAGGCCGCGGGCGCGGCGCCGCTGGTCACCGGCAAACCGGTGGAGCACCCGGAGACGGTCGCCTCGGCGATCCGGATCGGCAACCCGGCCCGCTGGGAGGAGGCGATGGCCGCCTTCACCTCCTCGCGCGGCCGCGTCGCCGCCGTCTCCGACGACCAGATCATCGACGCCTACCACTGGCTCGCCTCCTGCGTCGGCGTCTTCTGCGAGCCCGCCTCGGCCGCCTCGGTGGCCGGCCTGCTCGCCCACGGCCTGCCGACGGTGGAGGGCGACGCGAAGCCGGAGACCGTCGTCGCCGTCCTCACCGGTCATGGCCTCAAGGATCCCGACACGGCGATCGGCAAAGCGCCGCCGGTGATCAGCTGCGAGAACGATCTCGCCGAGGTGGAGCGCGCCGTCTTCGACGACTAGTTCGGTAGTACAGTACTTCTTGGTATTGTGATGCCGTACTGTCTGGTACGGTAATACAGTACATGGACCAGCTCAATCCCTTCGTCTTCAATCGGCCCGTGGCCGCCGAGGACCTGATCGACCGCGATCGGGAGACGGAGCAGATGCTGAGACTGGCCGAAGGCGGCCACGCGGTGCGGCTCTCCGCCCCGCGGCGCTACGGCAAGACCAGCCTGCTGCGGAGGCTCGGCGTCGAGGCCGAGAAGGCGGGGATGAATTTCGTCGAGGTCGACTTCTACGGCGTGCTCTCCCGGCTCGACGTCGCGGGCAGGCTCGAAGACGGCTACGCGAAGCTGCGGCCGGGGCCCCAACGGGTCGCCCGGGCGGTGATCCAGACGCTGCGGCCCGGGATCAGCGTCGGCGCGGCG
>DATNAG010000097.1:0-8568 GCA_035572835.1 Solirubrobacterales bacterium | reverse complement strand
CTTCGCCATCTGCTCCTGCGGGTCGTCGACCGTGTCGGCGATCTCGGCCAGGTCCTCGTGGCGGAAGAGCGAGTTGCCGTCGATCGTCACCTTGGCGTCGAGGGCGACCACGTCGCGGTCGGCGGTGACGATCAGCGGGTTGACCTCGATCAGCGTCGCGTCCTCCTCGCGCGCCACCTCGGCCAGCTTCGCCAGCACGTCGGCGGCCTGGTCGAGGGCGTCCTCGGCGAGGCCGGCGGACTCGACGATCGCGCGCGCCGCGGCGGCGTCGAAGGGCTTGGTCGGGTCGATGTGGACTTTGGTCAGGTCGGCGGGGTCGGCGGCGGCGACCGCCTCGATGTCCATCCCGCCCTTGGCCGAGACCATCGTCAGCAGCTTCTTCTCGCCGCGGTCGAGGATCACCGAGGCGTAGTACTCCTCGGCGATATCGGAGCCGCCCTCGACCCAGACCGAGTCGACCCGGAACGGCCCCTCGCCGTGCGGGCCGGTGATGTCCATGCCGATGATGTCGCCGGCGTACCGGCGCGCCTCGTCGACATCCTTGGCGATCTTCACGCCGCCGGCCTTGCCGCGACCACCGATCAGCACCTGGGCCTTGATCGCGCAGGGGTAGCCGATGCGCTCGGCGGCGGCGACGGCGTCATCGACGTTGTCGGCGACCTCGCCGCTCGGGACGGCGATCCCGTGCTTGGCGAAGAGCTGCTTGCCCTGGTATTCGAGGAGGTCCATGGAGAGTGGAATCGTGGCGGCCGGGGAGGGGCGCGGCGCGGACCCTATCCGAATGCCATAATCCCGCGCTCCGCGATGGCCCTTCCCTCTTTGAAAAACATCAACTGGGTGACTACCGACTGCTACGGCACCCTCATCGATTGGGAAAAAGGCATCGTCGAAGCAGTCAAGAAAGAGGCTGCAAAAGACGGCTTCACCTTCGAAGAAGGGCCGTTTCTCGCCCGTTTCTTCGAGGTCCAGGCGGAAGTCATGGCGGGCTCCTACGAGCTCTACGCCGAGGTCCTGCGGCGCGCGATCGTCAAAGTCGCGGGCGAGTTCGGCTGGGAAATCGAGCCCTCGCGGGCCCAGTTCCTGCCCAACAGCGTCGCCTACTGGCTCCCCTTCCGCGAGGCCAACGCGGCGATGGACCGACTCGGCAAAAAGTATGAGATCGGGATCATCTCCAACATCGACGACAAACTGCTCGGGATCTCGCGGCGCCACCTGCGCACCGAACTCGACCTCGTCGTCACCGCCCAGCAGGTCCGCAGCTACAAGCCGGACCCGACCCACTTCAAAGAGTGCGCGCGGCGCATCGGCGGCAAAAAAGGCTGGCTGCACATCGGCTGCGACTACACCACCGACATCGCCCCGGTGCTGAAAATGGGCGTTCCCGTGATCTGGGTGAATCGCCACGGCGAGAAACTCGAAGGCCGCAAAGCACCGTCGGCGACGGTCAAAAACTTCCGCGAAGCAGCCAAAAAGCTCGGCGCGTCCTGAGCCTTTCCTAGCCTTCGCAGCGCAACTCCGGCGTCGGAGGAAGGTTTTTCTCTCGGTAGGCGTAATGCCTATGAAGCCCGATGAATACGCGTGATCTTCAAACCCAGTCGCGTCGCAGGGGCGCGGTGGCCCAGTTCGTGGCCGCCCTCGCCGTGCTGGCGCTCGTCCTCGGCCTGGTCATCGCGACCAGCGAGGAAGCGAGCGCGGCGCGGGCCAAAGCCTCCGAAGTGGAAGGGCAGAAACCGAGCTTCGTCGTCGTCCAGACCGACGACGAGACGATGGAAGAGCTCTACGACGGCGTGCGGATGCTGAGCGGCGCGGAAGAATTCGCGATGCCGAACACGCTGCAGCTGCTGGGCGAAAAAGGCGTGACCTTCAGCCGCTACTACACGCCTTACAGCCTCTGCGCCCCCTCCCGGGTCAGCCTCCTCACCGGCCGTTACGCCCACAACGACAACGTCCGCGGCAACGTCCCGCCGAACGGCGGTTGGACCGGCTTCCAGTCCCGCCTCGCCTACACCCACAACCTGGCGACCTGGCTGCAGGGCGCCGGCTACCGCACGATCCACATCGGCAAGATCCTCAACGGCTATGGCGACGCTCCCTACAGCCCGGGGACCGAAGAGCCGCCCGGCTGGAGCTCCTGGCACACGATCCTCAACTCCGACACCAACCACTACGCCTACGGCTACATGCTGAACAACAACGGCGTGGTCGAAGGCCCGTACGGCGACTCGGGCAGTTGGGAAACGCGCGAATACGGCGCGATCGACGACTTCGGCTGTCCCTATGCCCCGCTGAACGGGCTCCCCTGCTACTACGAGACCGACCACTTCAACCAGCTGGCGATCGAAGAACTGGCCGCCACGCCGCCGGAACAGCCGTTCTACATGCAGGTCGACTACACCTCGCCGCACGGGGACTTCCGCAAACCGGCCGGGCCGCAGCCGGCCACCCGGGACATCGGTCGCTTCGCCGGGGCGCCGCTGCCCGACAACCGCGCCGAAGGCTTCAACGAGGGCAACGTCAACGACAAGCCCCGTTTCATCCGCGAAGCGCCCTACTTGAGCGCGACCGAAATCCACACCTACCGCGTCTACTACCAGAACTGCCTGAACGCCTTGATCTCGGTCGACGAAGGGGTCAAAGGGATCGTCGACGAGCTGGGCGGGCTCGGCCGGCTCCGCAACACCTACGTCATCTTCACCTCCGACAACGGCTTCTTCTTCGGCCAGCACCGCCTGGTCGGCGGCAAGTTCCTCGCCTACGAGCCCGCCACCCACCTGCCGCTGATCATCCGCGGGCCGGGGATCAAACCGAACACGCAGAGCGGCCAGCTGGCCTCGACGATCGACATCGCGCCGACGATCCTCGAACTCGCCGAAGTGGCTCCGGACAAAAGCATCGACGGCGTCTCGCTGGCCCCGTACGCGAAAGATCCGACCCTGCGCTCGCGCCGGCCGCTGCTGTTCGAGTCCTTCGTGCAGACCGACGACGTCGAAGCCAACGGCCAGGCGCCGACCGAAACGGCGACCCCGGAACGCACCGCCGCGGGTCCCGCGCGGGGCAAGCTCCTCGGCCGCGCGAATCCGGCCGCCCACGCCTCCGTCGTCGCCCCGCCGAAGAACTACTACGGGATCCGCCTCGGTGCCTACAAGTACATCGAGTGGCCCGACGGCGAGAAAGAGCTCTACGACATCAACAAAGACCCGTACGAGCTCAACAACATCGTCCGGGACGGCAACTTCTCCCCGATCCGCAACTTCATGCACAAAGAACTGGAACGGCTGGAGGAATGCTCCGGGCGTACCTGCCAGGAAGTCTCAGAAAAGCCCCCGCTGACCCGGCAGGAGCAGCTGAAGGTCAAGCGCGAAAAAGAAAAAGAACAGCGGGAACGCGAACACGAACGCGAAAAGCGCGAACGTGAACGCGAAAAGCGCGAAGAAGAACGCAAAAAAGGCCACAAACCCTGAGCCCTCCCGCGCCGGCGCGCCGCGTCTGGCGCCGGTCGGGGCCAGCAGCGCAAGGAGTAGCGAGGGAGCCTGCTCTGCAGGTGACCGACGCCACGACGCCGCGATGCGCCCCCGACCTAGCCAGACGCGGCGCTACTGAATGGTCGCGATGATGTCGCCGGAACCGATCGCGGCTCCCTCGGCGACGTTCAGGGCGGTGACTTTGCCCGAGCGGTGGGCGGTGATCTCGTTCTCCATCTTCATCGCCTCGATCACGCAGATCAGGTCACCCTCGGCGACCTCGGCCCCCTCGGCGACGGCGACTTTGAGGACCGTGCCCTGCAGCGGCGAGGGCAGCGCCTCGCTCGAGGCCGCGGCACCGCCGCCGCCTGAGCGCTCCCGTTTCGGCGGTTTGCGCCCGCCCGCGGCCGGAGCCGCGGCGCCCGCGACTGCCTCGCCGATCACCTTGACGTCGAAGAGCTTGCCCGACACCTCGACCTTGTAGTCGCGGGTGACGATCTCGGCGCCCTCCTCCGAGGGCTCCGGTGCGGCGGCCGCTTCCGGCGCCGTCGACTTCAGCCAGTCGGAGTCCTCCATCAGGTCGCGGCAGGTCTCACCGTCGGCCCACTGGCGGGTCCGCAGGATCGCCTTGTGGAAGGGGATCAGGGTCTGCAGACCGCCGGAGTCGTATTCGTCCAGCGCCCGCAGCATCCGCCGCGTCGCCTTCTCCCGGTCGACGTCCCAGACCACGAGCTTGGCGACCATCGGGTCGTACATCGGGGTCACCTCGCCACCGCCCTCGACACCGGAATCGACGCGCACGCCGGGGCCCGAGGGCTCGCGATAGGACGGCCCGATCGGCCCGGGGGCGGGGGCGAATTTCTTCGCCGCGTTCTCGGCGTTGATCCGGCACTCGATCGACCAGCCCCGCAGGTCCACCTCGTCCTGGGAGATCGAGAGCGGCTCGCCCGCGGCGACCAGGATCTGCTCGCGGACGATGTCGAGGCCGCTGATCATCTCGGTCACGCAGTGCTCGACCTGGACGCGGGTGTTCATCTCGAGGAAGAAGTACTCGTCGCCGACCTGCATGCCCTCGATCGTGCCCGCGCCGCGGTAGCCGACCGCGGCGGCGGCGTCGGTGGCGATCTTGCCGATCCGCGCCCGCATCTCCTCGTCGACGTGCGGCCCGGGGGCCTCCTCGATCACCTTCTGGTGACGGCGCTGGATCGAGCAGTCGCGCTCGCCGACGTGGATCACGTTGCCGTGCGAGTCGGCCAGAACCTGGACCTCGACGTGGCGCGGGTCCTCGAGATAGCGCTCGATGTAGACGCGCGAGTCGCCGAAGAACTTCTCGCCTTCGCGCGCCGAGCCTTCGAAGGCCTCCTGCAGATCGTCGGGCGTCATCGCGACCCGGAAGCCCTTGCCGCCGCCGCCGCCCGCCGCCTTGCAGGCGACCGGATAGCCGGCTTCGTCGGCCTGCTTGCGGGCGGCCTCGAGGTCGGGCGCGACCTCGGTCGAGCCGGGCACGATCGGCACCCCGGCTTCCTCCATGATCTCGCGGGCGCGGGTCTTCGAGCCCATCGCTTCGATCGCCTCCGGCGGCGGCCCGATCCAGGTGATCCCGGCCTCGTCGCAGGCGCGCGCCATGTCGGCGTTCTCGGCGAGGAAGCCGTAGCCGGGATGGATCCCTTCGGCGCCCGCCTCCTTGGCGACCTCGATGATCTTGGCGATGTTCAGGTAGCTCTCGGCCGGGACCGCCGGACCGAGCAGGAACGCCTCGTCGGCCGCGCGTACGTGCGGCGCGTCGCGGTCGATCTCCGAGTAGACGGCGACCGAGCCGATCCCCATCTCTCGCAGGGTGCGGGCGACGCGGATCGCGATCTCCCCGCGGTTGGCAATCAGAACCTTCTCGAACATCGGCGGCGCAGTCTATTTAGGTTTGCGACGAGGGGGCGGGCAGACCCTCTCGGGACAGCTCGCTGCGCTCGCTTGAGTGTCCCGTGAGGATCTGCCCGCCCCCTCCAACCGGCCGTAGTTAGGCTGCGGCCGATGACTTTGGTCGAGCTGCAGAGCCACTCCACCCATTCCGACGGCCAGCTTCCTCCCGCGGACGTTGTCGCGGAAGCCGCGAAGGCCGGGGTCACGACGCTGGCGCTCTCCGACCACGACTCGGTCGCCGGGGTGCCGGAGGCGGAAGCGGCGGGGCGGGAGCTGGGGGTCGAGATCGTGCCGGCGGTCGAGATGTCCTGTGTCCACGAGTACGCCGAAGACCTGCACATCTGCGGCTACTGGGTCGATCTGGAGAGGATCGAGCCGGCCTGCGAGCGGGCGCAGCAGGAACGCCGCAACCGTGCCGGGGAGATCGTCGAGAACCTGCGCCGCTTCGGCTTCGAGCTGACGCTCGAGGACGCGATCCGCGAGGCCGGTGGCGCCGACTCGATCGGCCGCCCCCACATCGCCAAGGCCGCCGGCGCCACGGGTGACCTGGGGCCGTTCTTCGAGGAGTACCTGGTGCCCGGCGCCAAAGCCTTCGTGCCGCGGCGCTGGCCCGACGCCGAGCAGGCGATCGGGCTGATCCACGAGGCCGGTGGCGTCGCCGTCATCGCCCATCCCTACTGGGACATCTCCGCGCCGGGCGAGGTGGACGACCTGATCCGCTCACTCGGCGCCGACGGGGTCGAGACCTTCTACCCGACCCACTCCGCCGAGCAGACGAAGCACCTGCTCGAGCTCTGCGCCGAGCTCGGCCTGGTCCCGACCGGCTCCTCCGACTACCACGGCCCGACCCACAAGACCTTCGCCAGGTTCGGCGCCTACGACACCTACGGACTCGGCGAGCCTCAGGTGCCTCTGCGGCCGGGTCGCCAGCGCCTCAGCTAAGTAAGGCGAGGACCTGGCGGACGGCCTCCTCGAGGTCCGCCGCGGTCACCAGGTCGGGGCTGGTGGGCGCCTCGTAGGGTGAGCCGACGCCGGTGAGGTCGGTGATCTCCCCCGCCCGCGCCTTCGCGTAGAGGCCCTTCGGATCGCGCCGTTCGCACTCCTCCAGCGAGGTGTCGACGAAGACCTCGAAGAAGGGGATGCCCGCCTCCTCGTGGATCGTCCGCACCCGGTCGCGCTCGGCCCGGTAGGGGCTGACCAGCGAGGCGATCGCCACGGTGCCGGCTTCGGCGAGGATCTTCGCCACCTCGCCGACCCGGCGGACGTTCTCGTTGCGGTCCTCTTCGGAGAAACCGAGGTTCGAGTTGAGGCCGTGGCGGAGGTTGTCGCCGTCGAGCATGAAGGCGGGCCGCCCGGCCGACACCAGGGTGTGCTCGATCGCGGTCGCGATCGTCGACTTGCCCGAGCCCGAGAGCCCGGTCATCCAGATCGTCGCCCCCGTCGTCCCCAGCGCTTTCGCCCGCGCCTCGCGGGAGAGCTTGCTCGGGTGGAAGGTGATGTTCTCGGCGACCGGCGTGGACGCCTCGGTCACCACCTCGACGGCGGAGTCGCCGCCGGCGCCGATGATCATCCCCGCCGCGACCGTGAGGTCGGTCCCCGGGTCGACCAGGATGAAGCTGCCGGTGGTGCGGTTCAGTCGGTAGGTGTCGAAGAAGAGCGGCGAGGCGGTCTCGATCGAGATGCGGCCGATGTCGTTGACCTCGAGCGTCTCCGCCTCGAGATCGCGATGCAGCGTGTCGACGTCGAGCCGATAGTGCAGCTTCTCGATCTCCGCCGCCACCCAGCGGGTCGTGTGCTTCAGCTGGTACGGGATGTCGGTGCGCAGGTGCGAGGTGTCGTCGAACCAGCAGATCCGCGCGTCGAAGCGGCGATTCACGGTCGGCTGGTTGGTCGGGCGGCAGATCATGTCGCCGCGGGAGATGTCGACGTCGTCCTCCAGCCGCAGCGTCACCGCCATCGGCGGGAAGGCCTGCTCGACCGGCCCGTCCGGGGTGTCGATCGCGGCGATCTTCGAAGCTTTGCGCGACGGCATCACCATCACTTCGTCGCCCTGCTTGAAGATGCCGCCCGCGACCGAGCCGGCGAACCCGCGGTAGTCGCGGTTCTCGGCCGACTGCGGCCGGATCACGTACTGGACCGGGAAGCGGTTGTCGACCAGGTTGCGGTCGGAGGCGATGTGGACGTCCTCGAGGTGGCCGAGCAGCGGCTGGCCGTGGAACCAGGGCATGTTGGCCGACTGGCCGACCACGTTGTCGCCGGCCAGGGCCGAGACCGGCACGAAGCTGAGGTCGGAGATGTCGAGCTTGGCGGCGAACTGGGTGAACTCCTCGCGGATGTCGTCATAGATCCGCTGGTCGTACTCGACCAGGTCCATTTTGTTGACGCAGAGGACCAGGTGGGGCACGCCGAGCATCGAGGAGAGCAGCGCGTGGCGCCGGGTCTGTTCGAGCACGCCTTTGCGCGCGTCGACCAGCAGCAGGGCCAGGTTCGCGGTCGAGGCGCCGGTGACCATGTTGCGCGTGTACTGGACGTGGCCGGGCGTGTCGGCGATCACGAACTTGCGCTTCGGCGTGGCGAAGTAGCGGTAGGCGACGTCGATCGTGATCCCCTGCTCGCGCTCGGCCCGCAGGCCGTCGGTGAGCAGCGCCAGGTCGGTCTGTTCGTCGCCGCGTTTCTCCGAGGTCCGCTCGATCGACTCGAGCTGGTCTTCGAAGATCGATTTGGTCTCGTAGAGGAGTCGGCCGATCAGGGTCGACTTGCCGTCGTCGACCGACCCCGCGGTCGCGATCCGCAGCATCTCGGCCACTAGAAGTAGCCCTCCCGCTTGCGATCCTCCATCGCCGCTTCGGAGAAGCGGTCGTCGCCGCGGGTCGCCCCACGCTCGGTGATCCGCGAGACCGCGGTCTCCTCGATCACCGACTCATAGTCGGTCGCCTGCGAGGACACCGCGCCGGTCAGGGTCGCGTCGCCGACGGTCCGGTAGCGGACCATCTCCACGTGCGAGCTCGCCCCCTCGGGCAGCGGGAAGTACTCGTTGACTGCCATCAGCAGGCCTTCGTTGTCGACCACCTCGCGCTCGTGGGCGAAGTAGATCGGCGGCAGCTCGATCTGTTCGCGCGACAGGTAGCGCCAGACGTCGAGCTCGGTCCAGTCGGAGATCGGGAAGACGCGGATGTGCTCGCCCTTGCGG
>DATNAG010000096.1:0-2385 GCA_035572835.1 Solirubrobacterales bacterium | reverse complement strand
CAGGAGTTCGAAAAAGCCGCCAACCTGCGCGATCAGGAGCGTCAGCTGACCACCCGCAAGCGCCAGCTCGAAGACGAGTGGGCCGAGGGTGAGAACGGCGAACGGCCGGTCGTCGGCGAGGAGGAGATCGCCGACATCGTCTCGATGTGGACCGGGATCCCGGTCTTCAAACTGACCGAGGCCGAGACCAAGAAGCTGATCCGCATGGAGGAGGAACTCCACAAGCGCGTGATCGGCCAGGAGGTCGCGATCACCGCGGTCTCGAAAGCGATCCGCCGCTCTCGCGCCGGGATCAAGGACCCGAAGCGTCCGGCCGGCTCGTTCATCTTCCTCGGCCCCTCCGGGGTCGGCAAGACCGAGCTCGCCCGCACGCTCGCCGACTTCTTGTTCGGCGACGAGGAGGCGATGATCCGGATCGACATGTCCGAGTACATGGAGAAGCACGCGGTCAGCCGCCTGGTCGGCTCGCCTCCGGGCTACATCGGCTACGACGAGGGCGGCCAGCTGACCGAGGCCGTGCGCCGCAAGCCGTACTCGGTGTTGCTCCTGGACGAGATCGAGAAGGCCCACCCCGACGTCTTCAACATCCTGTTGCAGATCCTCGAGGACGGGCGCCTCACCGATGCCCAGGGCCGCACGGTCGACTTCCGCAACGCGATCGTGATCATGACCTCGAACATCGGCGCCGCCGAGATCTCGAAGAACACCTCGATCGGCTTCACCGTCTCCGACGAGACCGGCATGTCCTACGACGACATGAAGCACCGGATCATGGGCGACCTCAAAAAAGTGTTCCGGCCTGAGTTCCTCAACCGGATCGACGAGGTCATCGTGTTCCACAAGCTGGCGAAGGAGGAGGTCAAGGAGATCATCGATCTGATGATCAACCGGGTCCGCGTCCAGGTCGCCGAGCACGAACTCCAGCTGGAGCTGACCGACGAGGCCAAGGACCTGCTGGTCGACAAAGGCTGGGACCCGTCGATGGGCGCCCGCCCGCTGCGTCGGGCGATCCAGCGCTACATCGAGGATCCGCTCGCCGACGAAGTCCTGCGGGCCGGCCCGATGACCCCCGGTTCGACCGTGATGGTCACCCGCGACGCCTCCGGCGACGAGGACGACCAGCCGCTGCGGCTGGAGATCATCCCGCCGAGCAGCAAGTCGCCGCTCGAGGAGGGCGACCGGCCGAAGGTCGGCGTCGGGGCCAAAGGCGAGGGCGACGGGGTCCACGGTACGGAGACCGTGCCGGACGCCGACACCCCCGAGTCCTGACCAAGGCGTAGGCAGCAAAAGATGAGGGAACCCGGCCGCAGCGCGATCGGCACCTGGAGCGGCGGCCGGTTCCTTCATTTCGGCGAGGCCATCGACGAGGATCGCCTCGCCGCCTTGCTGCGCCCGGGGGAGGGAATCGACACCGTCCTCACCGCCGATGCCTACGGCACCGGCGAGGCCGACAAGGTGCTCGGCCGGGCGCTCGAGGGCGTCGACCGCGACGCCTACTCGCTGGTCGGGGCGGTCGGCCATGATTTCTACGAGGGCGAGCGCAACGGTCCGAAGGGCTTCCCGCGCTTCACCGACCCGGGCCTGCGCGGCCCCGACGACTTCGCCTCCTATCTGCGGATGGCGACCGAGGCGCAGCTGGAGCGGCTCGGCGAGTCCCGGCTCGACCTGCTGCTGCTCCACAATCCCGACCGCATCGGCTACTCCTCGGAGGCGGTCTGGGACGGGATGGTGGCGCTCCAGGACGCCGGCCTGACGGCGCAGATCGGCGTCGCGCCCGGCCCCGCCAACGGCTTCACCCTCGACCTGATCGCCTGCCTCGAGCGCTTCGGCGAGCGGCTCGACTGGGCGATGATCATCCTCAACCCGCTCGAGCCCTGGCCGGGTGAGCTGGTGCTCGACGCGGCCGCCCGCCATGACGTCAGGGTGATCACCCGGGTGGTCGACTACGGCGGCCTCTTCTGGGACGACCTGCGCCCCGGCATGGAGCTGGGGCGGACCGACCACCGCACCTTCCGCCCCGCCGGCTGGATCGAGGCGGGCCTCGAGAAGCTGGACCGGCTGCGACCCTTCGCCGAGCGCGCCGGGCTGACCCCGATGGGCCTCGCCTGCCAGTGGAACCTCGCCCACCCGGCGGTCGAGTGCGTCGCCCCGACCCTGATCCAGGAGGTCGGTCCGGAGCCGCGGACGATCGAGTCCGAGCGCGCCGAGCTCGCCGCCATCCCCGCCGACATCCGCCTCTCTGCCGAGGACATAGGCGCGATCCGGGCGATCGGCGACAACACCAACAGCATGGCTTTGAAGGGCGCGGTCCTCGACTTCGAGGGCGAGGAGCAGCCGGACCGTTGGCCGCTCAGCCAGGATCTGGCCGAGGTCGGCGGACGCTGG
>DATNAG010000095.1:0-11227 GCA_035572835.1 Solirubrobacterales bacterium | reverse complement strand
CCACCGTCGGCATCTTCGGCAACACCAACGGCCAGATCGTCGACGAGAGCTACGAACACCAGGGCGAGTTCCTCTCCGAGTACGAGAAGACGAAGTGGGAAGCCCACCAGGTCGCCAAGCGACTGATCGCCGAAGGGCTCCCCGCCGTGATCGTGCAGCCGGGCGGCGTCTACGGGCCCGGCGACACGTCATCGGTCGGCGCCCTGCTGGAGCAGTTCCTGAGCGGCAAGATGCCGCTGATCCCCTTTCCCGAGCTGGGGATGTGCCTGACGCACGTCGAGGACATCGCCGGCGGCATCATCCTGGCGCTCGACAAAGGTGTCACGGGCGAGACCTACATCATCAGCGGGCCGGTGACGACGGTGCGCGAGGCGATCGGCATCGTCGCCGCGGAGACCGGCAAGAAGGCGCCCAAGCACGCCCTGCCGACCGGGTTCATGAAGGCGTTGACGCCGATCGGCCCGCTGGTCGGCAAGATCATGGGCCAGCCGCCGAACCTGCGCGAGCTGATCGCCTCCGCCGACGGGGTGACCTTCTGGGCTAATCACGACAAGGCGACCAGAGAGCTCGGCTACCAGCCACGCGGCCTCGAGGAGGGCCTCCGCGCGACGCTCGAGGCGGAAGGCAAACTCCCCGCCGGCACCACCGCTGCATAGTCTCCCCCGCATGCGCGTCATCGATGTGGAGCACCTCGGCCGTCGCCATGTGATCGGCTGCTGGGAGGTCGACGGGATGCTGGTCGACCCCGGCCCCGAGTCCTCCCTGCACACGCTGCTCGAGAAGCTCGGCGACGAGCGCCCCGAGGCGATCCTGCTCACCCACATCCACCTCGACCACGCCGCCGCGACCGGCGCGATGGTCGCCCGCTGGCCCGACCTGCCGGTCTACGTCCACGAGCGCGGCGCCCCGCACATCATCGACCCTTCGCGCCTCCTCGCCAGCGCGGTGCGCCTCTACGGCGACAAGCTCGAGTACCTATGGGGAAAGATCCAGCCGGTCCCGGAGGCCAACGTGACGACGCTGGCGGGCGGCGAGGTGGTGCGTGGCATGCGGGTCGCCTACACCCCCGGCCATGCCTCCCACCACGTCTGTTATCTGCACGAGGACACCGGCACCGCGTTCTGCGGCGACGTCGCCGCCTGCCGCATCCCGCCCACCGACCTGGTGATCCCCCCGACCCCGCCACCCGACATCGACGTCGAGCGGTGGGAAGAGTCGATCGACATCGTCGCGGCCTGGTCGCCGACCAGCCTCGCCCTCACCCACTTCGGCCCGGTCGACGACCCCGCCACCCACCTCGCCCTCGCCAAGGCGCGCCTGCGCGAAGAGGCCGAGCTGGCGCGCGGCATGGACGAGGAGACCTACGAGGCCGATCTGCAGCGCCGGATCGCCGCCCAGCTCGACCCGGAGACGGCGGCGGAGATGTTCCAGGCCGTCCCCACCGCCTACCAATGGTCCGGCCTCGACCGCTACTGGCGCAAGAAAGCCGAGCGCGAGGCGGCTGCCTAGCTGCCACCTCGCGTTCGGTCGTGCTCGGTCAGGGACCGATGAGGAGAACTTGCGTCGTTCCTTCCTTCTCGACCTTTGTATTGCCGGTATAGGTCGCGGGGTTCCCGGCGAGCGTCAGCGCGCTGCCGCTGGTCGAGGTGAATTCGACCAGGGATTCGTCCGTGCCCGGGACGGCCCCGGTCACGCTGCCGGTCGCTTTAAAGCTGCCTTCCGCGGCGCATCCGGTGAGTTTGAGGGTGAACAGTTTTTCGCCCGATGGCGAGAATTTCACCGAGCTCGCGCCGCCGGTGGTGGTAGCGAGTGTGTTCAACGTTTCAGTCGTGAGTTTCGCGCTCCCGTTTGCTTCGCCGTTGATTTTGCAGCCGCTCGGTTTGCTGATGCTGCAGCCGGTGTATTTGAAGACCATGCTCCCTTTGATCTTCGACGCTCCACCTTCTTCGAAGTTTTCGACCGACCCAGAGCTGCTGCCGAGCGTGGAGCATTCGAACGCCGCGGGAGTGCCCAGGATCGTGCCGGTGAATTGCTGGGCGCTGGAGGCAAAGATCTGAGGGTGCACGACACCTTTGGTCTTCAGCCTGTGCCAGTTGCCGGACATGTCTGGTTCGCCGGTGCACGGTGAGGAGAGGTAGAAGACGTTTGTGGGTTCACCCGGGGCCTGCATGGTGCATTCATGCTCGGTTGCCGCCGATGCGATGGTCGGCATAAGGGCGATGGAGAGAGCGACAGCACAGCAGGACAGGGCGAGGACTGCCAGTAGACCTTTTCGGACCATGATGATCTCCCGATGAATGAGTTGGACTGAACCGCCGATTCGCTCGAAGCGATGTGGCTTCGAGCGAGAGTCCCATCAGGCCGCAGCGGTGGGCAAGAAACGTAGGTGCAGGTTCCCTATCTGTCCATGGCCGGGCGGCGGCGGAGGGAGCGTCAGGCGAGGTGCTCGCGCATCCGCTCGACCGCCTCTTCGATCCGCTCGTCGGGGGCGGTGAGCGAGATGCGGAAGAAGCCCTCGCCGCTCGGCCCGTACATCGAGCCGGGTGAGACGACGACCGCGGCCTCTTCGAGGACGGTCTCGGCGAAGGAGGTCGAGGTGTGGCCCGCGGGGACCGGGGCCCAGATGTAGATCGTGCCCTTCGGGGCGGTGACGTCGACGCCGATCGCGGCGAGCGCCGAGACGACCAGGTCGCGGCGGCGGGTGTAGGTGGCGTTCTGCTCGGCCAGGGGCTCGGGCGGCCCTTGCAGGGCGGCGACGCCGGTCAGCTGGAGCGCCTCGTAGAGGCCCGAGTCGACGTTGGTCTTCAGCCGCCAGTAGGCCTGGATCGCGTCCGGGTTGCCGAGGATCGCGGCGACCCGCCAGCCGGTCATGTTGTAGCCCTTGGAGAGCGAGAAGACCTCCACCCCGACCTCCTTGGCGCCGGGCGTGGCGAGGAAGCTGGGGGCGACGTAGCCGTCGTAGGTCGTCTCCGAGTAGGCGTTGTCGTGGACGACGAGGATCTCGTGCTCGCGGGCGAAGGCGACGACTTCCTCGAAGAACCCGTCGGGCACGATCGCCCCGGTCGGGTTGTTCGGGTAGTTGATGAACATCATCCGCGCCTTGGCCTGCGACTCGGTCGGGATCGCGGCGAGGTCCGGCGCGAAGCCCCTCTGCGGCAGCAGCGGCAGCAACTCGGCCGTGGCGCCGCAGAGCAGCGGCCCGCCGGTGTAGACCGGGTAACCGGGGTCGGAGGCGAGCGCGACATCGCCCGGATCGAGGAAGGCGTTGCAGAGGTTGTAGATGCACTCCTTGGCGCCGATCGCCGGGATCACCTCGGTCGCCGGGTCGATCTCGACCCCGAAGCGACGGTCGTAGAAATCGGCGAAGGCCTGGCGGAACTCCTCGCGGCCGCGGTTCGAGGGGTACTGATGGGTCGACGGGTCGGCGACCGCCTTCTGCATCGCCTCGACGATGTAGGGGTAGGTCGGCTGGTCGGGATCGCCGATCCCGAGGCTGATCACGTCGATGCCGGCGGCCTTCTTCTCCGCGATCCGGCGCTCCAGTTCCTGGAACATGTACGGCGGGATCTGCTGCAGGCGCTTGGAGGGTTCGGCGATGGCCATGGGCGCGGAAATCTAGTCGTCCTGCTCGGACAGCGCCGCGAGCAACTCGGGCGAGGCCTCGCCCGCGTAGACCGGCTCGGCCCAGCCGTCGAGTCGCACCGCCAGGTCCTCACCGATCTCGACCGTCAGCTCGCCGCCGTCGAGCTCGACCGTGAGCGGGCTCGGGGCGCCACGCAGGAAGGCGGTGACGGCGGCGCCGGAGGCGCCGGTGCCGGAGGAGAGCGTCTCCCCCACCCCGCGCTCGAAGATCCGGGCGCGGACGGTCGAACCCTCGACGGCGAGGAAGGACACGTTGGTGCGGTTCGGAAAGAGCGTCGAGCCTTCGATCTCGGGACCGATCAGCTCCAGGTCGAGGTCGGCCAGCTCGGCGGCGTCGACCACGATCGCGCACTGCGGGTTGCCGATCGAGACGTGCTGGAACTCCCACTCGCGGCCCGCGGAGCGGACGGTGCCGCGCCCGTCGGGACCGCCGGAGGGGAAGTCCTTGGACGTCGTCGAGGCCTTGCCCATGTCGACCGAGCAGGTGAGCTCGCCGGTGATCGTCGGCCGGATCGGCCCGGCGACGGTCGAGATCGCGAACTCGTCGGCGTCGGTCCAGCCGTGGCGGCGCAGGTAGAGGATCGCCTCGCGTGCCCCGTTCCCGGACAGCTCGGCCTCGGAGCCATCGGGGTTGAAGATCCGCAGGTCGGCGACGAACTGCGGGTCACCGCTGCGCGCCAGCAGCAGGATCCCGTCCGCCCCGATCCCGAAATGCGGATCGCACAGCCACTCGATCCGCGCCTCGGTCAGCTCCCAAGGGAGCTCCGACTTCTCGAGGATCAAATAATCGTTCCCCAACGCCTGCCACTTCTCGAATCTCACGGCGCCCCACCCTAGCGACGATGTTGATGGGCCGAAAACTTGCCTATATGGCAAGTTTTCGGCCCATCAACATCGCGGTCTCGGCGTCGGTGAGGTTGGTGCGGTCGATCAGGGTCAGGTCGGGGATTTTGCGCATCCAGGTGAGCTGGCGGCGGGCGTAGTTGCGGCTGCGGCGCTTCATCGTCTCGAGGTCGCCGGCGAGGAGCTCGTTCAGGCCGAGGGCCTTGCGGGCGGTGCGGCCGGCGCCCAGCTCGTCGGCGCGCCGCGCCTCCTCCTCCCCGCCCGCGGCAACGATCGCGTCCACCCGCGCGTCGATCCGCTGGTAGAGCCGCTCCCGGTCCATGTCGAGGCCGAAGATCCGCGTCGGGTGCCGCGTCACGCCCGACCAGAGCTCGGACCCTTCGTCGAAGGCGGGGACTTTGCG
Source organism: Solirubrobacterales bacterium (assembly GCA_035572835.1). Lineage (GTDB taxonomy): Bacteria > Actinomycetota > Thermoleophilia > Solirubrobacterales > 70-9 > VAYN01. The sequence goes on along the minus strand of DATNAG010000095.1, from coordinate 6,339 downwards.
CAGCGAGAGATCGGCGAGCGCCGCCCGCAGGTAGAGCCCGGTCCCCCCGACCACGATCGGCGTCCTCCCCGCCTCCAAGCTGTCGTCGATCGCCTCGTGCGCCAGCGGCATGTACTCGTGGATCGAGAAGTCGGCGGTCACCGGGACGATCCCGAGCAGCTCGTGCGGCAGCACCTCCCGCTCGGCGGCGGAAGCGGCTCCGGTGAGCACGTCGAGCCCTTCGTAGACCTGCAGCGCATCGCAGTTGATCGCGACCGGCTCCTCGCCCCGCTTGCGCAAGAGCCGCGCCAGCTCGACCGCCACCCCGGTCTTCCCCACACCGGTGGGACCGAAGATCGCGAGGACGGTCAACTAGAGGAGGGGCGAGAGCGGCCGGGCCGCGATACCGGTGAGGGTCTGGGAGGTCGCCGACTCGACCTCGACCTCGACCATCTCGCCCGCCGCCGCCACGCCTTCGAAATTCACCGCCTTGTTGTGCCGCGTGCGGCCGCGCAGACGGGTCGGGTCGGTCCGGCTCGGCCCCTCGACCAGGACCTCCATGGTCCGCCCGACGAACCTCTGGGCGCGTTCCGAGGCCCGCCGCTGGACCACCTCGACCAGGCGTTCCATCCGCTCGACCTTGACCGGGTGCGGCAGCTGGCCGTCCATCGTCGCCGCCTCGGTTTCCCGCCGCGGGCTGAAGATGAAGGTGAAGGCGCCGTCGTAGCCGACCTCCTCCGCCACCTCCAGGGTCTGGGCGAAATCGGCCTCGGTCTCCCCCGGGAAGCCGACGATGATGTCGGTGGTGATCGCGCAGTCGGGGACGTGCTCGCGGATCAGCGCGACGCGGTCCATGTAGCGCTCGCGGTCGTAGGTGCGGCGCATCCGTTTCAGCACCACGCTCGAGCCCGACTGCAGCGGCAGGTGGATCTGCTCGCAGAGCGCGGGCAGCTCGGCGTGCGCCCGGATCACGTCCTCCTTCATGTCCTTCGGGTGCGGGCTGGTGTAACGGATGCGGTCGATGCCCGGAACCGCGTCGACCCGGGTGAGCAGCTCGGCGAAGCTGATCCGGCTCTCCTTCGGCAGGTCGCGGCCGTAGCTGTTCACGTTCTGGCCCAGCAGCGTCACCTCGCGCACCCCGTCGGCGGCCAGCGCCTCGGTCTCGAGCAGGAGCTCGGCCGGGTCGCGGCTGACCTCGCGGCCACGGGTCGAGGGCACGATGCAGTAGGAGCAGCGGCAGTTGCAGCCCTGGGCGATCTGCAGCCAGCCCTGGAACTCGCGCTCACGCCGGGTGGGCAGGTGGCCAGCGAAGTCCTCGAACTCGAAGTACCCCTGGGCGGTGAGCGAGTCGGAGTTCAGGAACTCGGCCAGCTTGTGGATCTGGCCGGGCCCGAAAGCGACGTCGACGAACGGAAAGCGCTCGAACACCTCCTCCTTCACCGACTGGGCCCAGCAGCCGCCGACCCCCACGGTGCGGTCCGGATCTTCGCTCTTCAACCGCTTCGCCTCGCCCAGATGAGCGATGAAGCGGCTGTCGGCCGACTCGCGGATCGAGCAGGTGTTGAAGAGGATCAGGTCGGCCTCCGAGCGGTCCGCCGCCTCCTCGTAGCCGAGCGAGGTCAGCATGCCCCGCATCCGCTCGGAGTCGTGCACGTTCATCTGGCACCCGAAGGTGGTGACGTGGAAGCGCTTCACCCGCTCAGGGTACCGAGCGAAGGCCGGGCGGCCAGAGGAGAAAGGCGACGCGCGGCGCTATTCGCCGTGCGTGATTTCCTGGACGACGTAGGCGGCGACGTTTTCGATTTCTTCTTCGGAAAGCGTCCCGCCGAAGGCAGGCATCCCGCCGCCACCGTTGGTGACCTGCTGGATCGTGCCTTCTTCGGTTTGCGCCAAGGGCATCGTGGTCAGATCGGGGCCGCCGTTGCCGCCGTTGCCGGTTGCCCCGTGGCAGGTCGAGCAGTTTTCGGAGAAGACAGCGGCGCCGAGTTCGGGGTTACCGCCGCCTCCAGGGGCTTCGCCTTCACCGGGTTCACCCTCGCCGCCTTCACCGAGTTCTTCTTCTTCCTGGGCCTGTTCGCCTTCGATGAGCCCTTCGCCTTCGGCCCCTTCCGCCGATTCGCTTTCGCCGGATGCTTCTTCCGACGCTTCGAGTTCGGCTTCTTCGAACGGGCCGGTGGTGTCGGCTTTCGAAAGCTCTTCGCTCGCTTTCCCGTACTCCTTGTCGTGCTCCTTCGACTCGTCCTTACCGTGGAGCACGGCGAAGGTGCCCGCGCCGACGGCGAAGATCGCAAACCAGACAACGACCAGCGGCATCCATTTGCCCGGGAAATTGTCGTTTTTCAGCCCGAAGAGGCTGACGACGATGGCCGAGGCGGCGAGGATGCCGCCACAGATGAAGAAGAACGTTTCGTGCATCAGGCGGCCGGAATCCTATTGGTGCGCGGCAGCGGGTGCTTGCAGGCCGAGGCCAGGCCGCTCTATGCGGCCTGGGCCTCCGCGATCGGCGGCGCGTCGGCGGGGGCCGCATCACCCGGCGTAGTGCCGATTCCGAGCGCCGTGCGGACCTTCGTTTCGATCTCCAGGGCAAGCTCCGGGTTGTCCTGCAGGAACTGCTTGGCGTTGTTGCGCCCCTGCCCCAGGCGGACCTCGCCGTAGGAGAAGAACGAACCCGATTTCTGCACCAGGTCCTGCTCGATGCCGAAATCGAGCAGGCCGCCCTCGCGCGAGATCCCGACCCCGTACTCGATGTCGAACTCGGCCTGACGGAACGGCGCCGCGACCTTGTTCTTGACGACTTTCACGCGGACCCGGTTGCCGACCGCCTCGGTCCCTTCTTTGAGGGTCTCGATGCGGCGGATGTCGAGTCGCTGGGACGAGTAGAACTTCAACGCCCGGCCGCCCGGTTGCGTCTCCGGCGAGCCGAACTGGACGCCGATCTTTTCGCGGATCTGGTTGGTGAACAGGCAGACGGTTTTCGTCCGGTTCAGGTTGCCGGCGAGTTTGCGCAGCGCCTGCGACATCAGGCGGGCCTGGAGGCCGACGGTGGTGTCGCCGATCTGGCCGTCGAGCTCGGCTTTCGGGGTCAGCGCCGCGACCGAGTCGATCGCGACCACGTCCACCGCCCCGGAGGCGATCAGCCGGTCGGCGATCTGCAGCGCCTGCTCGCCGTAGTCCGGCTGGGAGACCAGCAGCTCGTCGGTGTCGACGCCGATCGCCCGCGAGTAGACCGGGTCGATCGCGTGCTCGGTGTCGATGAAGGCGCAGACGCCACCGCGGGCCTGGGCCTCGGCGATGATGTGGTTGACCAGCGTCGTCTTGCCCGAGGACTCCGGGCCGAAGATCTCGACGATCCGGCCGCGCGGCACACCGCCGATCCCCAGCGCCAGGTCGAGCGCCAGCGAGCCGGTCGGGATCGAGTCGACCTTGACCGTGCCTTTGTCGCCGAGGCGCATCAGAGAGCCGACGCCGAAGTCGCGCTCGATCTGGGTGACGGCCGCCTCGAGGGCCGAATCTTTCGCTTTGGCCTCCTTCGCCGTGAGGCCCTTCAAGTTCACTTTGTTGTCCGCCATCTCAGATCATCACCTCACTGCTGCCTGCTTCAAGACAGCTCGACTTGGGCCAACGGGGCATATCGCGAGCCCCCTGGCTGGAGTTCAGAACGGTAAAGCGTCAATCGGACGCCTAGAAAGGGCTCTTTGAGCCCGTCGGGGAGGTCGCCGGGTCGCCGCGTCACCGCTTCCGGACGGCGCGATCCACGCCCCTCCGCTTTCACCCTGGCCACCGTCACATGAGGCCAGAAGGCGCGCTTCTCAGGCTCATGCAGGCCCGCGGTGACCAACCGGTCCACCAGACCCCTCTGAAGGTCTGAGGTGGCCGGAGAAGGAGCCGGAAGGGCGAAGAGCGAGGCGCGCCGGCGGCGCGGCAGCGAGATCGGGTCCTCGAGCTTCATCAACGGCGCCGGGGCGCCGCTCCGCCGGACCACGGCGGCGATCTCCTCGACCTCCGCCGCCTCCCGGTGGCCGAGGAAGACCAGCGTCACGTGCAACGACCCTGGCCGCGTCGGGCGCAGCGCCGGATCGACCAGCTCGGCCTCCGCCCACGCCGCCAACCCTTCGCGCACCGGCTCGGGAAGGTCGAGCGCGACGAACACCCGCTGTTTCTTCCGGCCCTCGCCCGCTTTCGCCATAAGGCCAAGCTAGGGGGCCGATGCGCGCGACTCAACGCCCCTTTGTCGCAAATCTGGAAATTCAGGCGCGCGAATCGGTCTCGGAGTCGACCGGGGCCGCCTCCTCGCCCGCGCCGAGCAGGTTCCGCAGCAGGTGCATCGCCACCAGGGCCGAGCGTTCGCGGATGTCATGGCGGTCGCCGGGGATCACCGGATCGCGGGCGATCGAGGTCCCGTCGGCGAGCCGGGCGTCGAAGCAGACGTAGCCGACCGGCTTCTCCTCGGTCCCGCCCGTCGGCCCGGCGATCCCGGTGATCGAGACCGCCACATCCGCGCCGAAGCGCTCCAGCGCCCCCTTCGCCATCGCCTCGGCCACCTCCGGCGACACCGCGCCGAACTCCTCCAGCAGCTCTTTCGGCACCCCGAGCAGCTCTTCTTTCGCCGCGTAGGAATAGGAGACGACGCTCCCCATGAAGTAGTCCGACGCCCCTGGCGGGTTGGTGAGTCGGGCCGCCAGCATGCCACCGCTGCAGGACTCGGCCAGGCCCAGCTTCAGCCCCTTCTCGCGCAACAGCTTGGCCACCTGTTCGTCGATCGTCTCGCCGTCGAGGCTGAAGGTCTCCCGCGGGTGGCGACTCCGCAGTCCGTCGCGGACCGCGAAGGCGATGTCCTCGGTCTCGTCGCGCCAGCGCACGTCGATCTCGATCTCGCCCTTGCGCAAGCAGGTCGTCACCTCGACCGCCTCGACATCGACCCCGTCGTCGTCCTCGATCTCGCGCAGGCTCTTGGCGATTTCCGACTCGGGGACGCCGAACATCCGCATCGTCAGGCCGTGCAGGGGCGTCGCCCGCGCCAGGACCTCCTGCACGGCCCCGGTGGCGATCGCCCGTGGCCACATCGGCTGCAGCTCGCGCGGCGGGCCCGGCAGCACGATCACGACCCGGTCCCCGGCGGGCACCACCAGCCCCGGCGCGGTCCCGACCGGATCGAGCGCCTCCGCCCCCTCCGGCACCATCGCCTGCTTGCGGTTGGCGTCCATCATCGCCGCCTCGTCGATCTTCCAGTTCCGCCGTTTGGCGAACCGGCGCAGGATCGTGGCGATCTTCTCTTCCATCTCCACGTCGAGCCGCAGCGGCCGTCCGGCGAAGCGCCCGACGATCTCCGCCGTCAGGTCGTCCGCGGTCGGCCCGAGGCCGCCGCTGGTGACGATCAGGTCCATCCCCTCGGCCGCCAGGAACCTGAGCGCGTCCTCGAGATCATCCGGGCGGTCAGCGACGACGATGATGTGGGCGACCTCGACCCCGAGCTCGGCCAGCTGTTCGCTCACCCAGGGCCCATTGGCGTCGGAGATGCGGCCGGTGATCACCTCGGTCCCGGTGACCACGATCCCCGCCCTCACTACCTTCGAGCCCTCCATCGAGGGACCGAAACTACCGGACCGGGACGGTCAGGAAACGTCGCTGTCGGTGTCGGCCCCGACCGGGGACGGAGCGGCCGGCCCGGCGCCGGAACCCGGGCCGCCGACGACCCGCGCCAGATCGGCCTGGGTGATCAGCACCTGGCGCGGTTTCGAGCCCTCGTAGCCGGAGATGACGCCCCGCCGCTCGAGCATGTCGATCAGTCGCCCGGCGCGCGTATAGCCGACCCGCAGGCGGCGCTGGATCATCGACACGGAGGCGGTTTCGGTCTGCACGACGAGACGGATCGCCTCATCGAGCAGGTCGTCGGCATCGGGATCGAAGTCGTCCTCCCCGCGGCCGCCGTCGTCGCCCGCGTCCTCGGGGGTCTCCAGCAGCTCGTCCTCGAACTCGGGCTCGCCCTGCTTCGCCCAATGGTCGGTGATCGCGAAGATCTCGTCCTCGGTGATGAAGGCGCCCTGGACACGGGAGAGCTTCGAGGTTCCGGCGCCGCGGAAGAGCATGTCCCCCTGGCCGAGCAGCGACTCGGCGCCGCCCTGGTCGAGGATCACCCGCGAGTCGGTCTGCGAGGACACCGCGAAGGCGATCCGCGAGGGGATGTTCACCTTGATCGTGCCGGTGATGATGTCGGTCGAGGGGCGCTGCGTCGCCAGCACCAGGTGGATGCCGGTGGCGCGCGACTTCTGGGCGAGCCTGATGATCGAGTCCTCGACTTCGGCCGGGGCGACCATCATCAGGTCCGCGAGCTCGTCGATCACGCAGAGGATGTGCGGCAGC
>DATNAG010000094.1:0-16506 GCA_035572835.1 Solirubrobacterales bacterium | reverse complement strand
GTCGGCTCGCCGAACTGCTCGAGGATGCGCGCGATCGCCTCGGGCGTCGCGCCGTCGGCCGGAATCGCCTCGACCGTGGGCCGCCCGATCTGCGCCTTCAACTGCGCGGGCGTGCCCTCGGCCACGATGTGTCCGTGGTCGATGATCCCGACGCGGTCGGCGAGCGCGTCGGCCTCCTCGAGGTACTGCGTGGTCAGAAAGACAGTTACGCCGTCGTCGCGCGCGAGCCGCGCGACCTCGTTCCAGAGCGCGCTCCGGCTCTGCGGGTCGAGGCCGGTCGTCGGCTCGTCCAGGAACAGGATCGACGGCCGATGTGCGAGCGCCAGCGCCAGGTCGAGCCGCCGTTTCATCCCGCCCGAGTAGCCGCCGACTTTGCGGTCCGCGGCTTTGGTCAGGCCGACCCGCTCGATCAGTTCGCCGCCGCGCTTCTCGCGTTCGGCCTTGCCGAGGCCGTGCAGCGAGGTCTGCAGCCGCATGTGCTCGTTGCCGGTGAGCAGCGGGTCGAGCGCCGCCTCCTGCAGGGCGGCGCCGATCGCGGAGCGGACCCGCGGCCCTTCGCGGACGATGTCGAAGCCGGCGACGCGGGCGGTGCCCGCGGTGGGCGGGAGGAGGGTGGTCAACATGAGGACGGTGGTCGACTTGCCGGCGCCGTTTGGGCCGAGGAAGCCGTAGATCTCGCCCGGCTCGACCCGCAGGTCGATCCCGTCGACCGCCCGCGGACCCTTCTTGAACTCGCGCACGAGGCCGACGGCTTCAATGCCGGCCTGCCCCGCCGCTCCCTTCAGTGAACTCTCCACAACCGGTTCCTTCCGCTGCTTGCTTGCCTCGAAAGTTGAGGCTATCAAAGATTGCGGTACTATAGCTCTATGGCCCGCAACGTCAACCCCGGATCGGCCGCCCGCTCAGGGCTCGCTGCCGAGGCATGGGGTCTGCTGATCCCCCTCGTCTACCCGCCTCGCTTCATCGAGATCGCTCAGAAGCTGGGAGTGACGCCACCGCTCCTCGGCGCGCTCCGCTTTCTCGAGCAGCCGCAGACGATGGGGAGGATGGCCGAGCTTCTGCGCTGCGATCCCTCCAACGTGACCGGCATCGTCGACGCGCTCGAAGAGCGCGACCTCGCCGCCCGCAAGCCATCCGCCGAGGACCGGCGGGTGAAGGTGATCGAGCTCACCGCGGCAGGGAGGACGCTGCGTGCCCGCGCGGTCGAGGAGATGTACAAGCCGCCCGCCTGGATCGAGAGCCTGTCACCTGCCGACCAGCGCGCCCTGCGCGACATCCTCCGCCGGGCGGGCGACGGGCAGCGGGTCAGCGCCTAGGTCGAAGCGAAGCCGAGGCTTGCGGTTGCCTTCATTTGTTGGCGACCTGCCCTTTCACAACGCTTGCGTTCACGCCCATCGTCAACGACCGCGTCTTTACTTCAAGGCTGGTGTTAGCCAGTTTGCTGACAACGACCCACTTGTATTCCAGTTTCAGATAGCACTTGCCTCCCCCAGGGGCCAGAACGGTCGCTCCTGTTATAAGACCCGGCGCCATACATTCTTCTTCTTCATGGGCCGCTTCGACGGAAACGAGCCTGATGCAGTTTCCAGAGAAGAAGCTTTGGCATTCTGCTTCGTCATCTGTGAAGATTATTTCCGTCACCTGGATCGGTTCTCCGCTCACGGCCGGATTGTTGTTTTCAAAACGGTATTCACAAGTCTCATGTTCGGCGAGAAATTCCACTTTGCCGGGTGGAACGGTTGGTCGACATACCCCGCCGGCTTGGTTGTGGTCGGGGACAAGTGAGATGCTCTGTGGATTCGCCCCACCTATTTCGACGGCGGTGAATTTGCCGCCGGAAACAAGTTCGTTGTTGACTTCGCCTTCCAGCGTCGCCGTGTTGCCGCCGAGTTTCAGTTCGCTGACCGCATTGCTGGTCGAGTTGAACTTAAGTTTCTGGTTCGTGCTTTCTACGCCTGTTTTGTTTGCTTCGAGGCCGCGCACGAAGCCGGTCACGTTGTAGTTGCCTTCGGCCGCGCAGTTGCGCAGTTTGACGGTCGCTAGCTTCGTTTTGCCCGGCGCCGGGGCGATCTTCTGATAGACGGATTCGCCTTCCAGTTCGACGTTGCTCACCAGGGGTTCGGTGGTGATCGTCGATTCGGCGACCGTGCAGCCGGCCGGTTCCATCACCGTGAGGCCGGTGAATCTCAGGGTCCCGGACCCGACCGCCATTTCGACGCCTTCGACCGGAGTGTGTTCGATCTTCGAGCCGGTCACGCATTCGACGGCGGTGGCTGTGAGCCAGACCGGCGAGCCGGCGACCGTACTTTTCAGTGAGAGGCTTTCCGACGCCTTGCTGCATTTGGTCGCTGTCGACCCGGACGGTGTGGCGCCATTTTCGAGCCAATAGCTCTTGACTGTGGCAGGGGCGGCAAAGACGCTGCCGGCCGTCATCGCCCCGAGAGCGAGTGCCGCGAAGAGCGCAGCGCCCAGATTCTTGACCCCCATCAGTTCTCCTTCGTGCCCGTTTCCGCGCCAAGAATTTGGTCCACCAGGGAGACCAAAGCAAGAAAACGAGAAAGCGGTTTCTTAACTCGCGATCACATCTTTTTCACCGGCCGGTCACCGGCTCGTCACAAACCGCGGATGAGGCCCGCTTAGGTTGCGCAGCGTTCTCGTCCTTATCTCGTCTCTTCGTCTCAACCAGTAGGAGAACCGATGCGTAAGTTGATCGGCGCCTGCGTGGCGCTTGCTTGTCTTGTTCTGGCCGGAGTCGCGGTCGCTCAGATCGTTTCCGGTGTTCCGTCGGCCCAGCCGGCGGAAGGCTCGACGGCGAACCTGCTCGCGACCGGGTTCACCACCAAAATCGTCGCCGAAGGATCCGATGTCCTGGAGAACCCCACCGCGACCCAGACCAAATATGGATTCCTCAACGACGGGACTCGCACCGAGCCCGATCAGAACACCTACCTCGTCACGACCTCCGATCCCGGCGGTCCGACGGCAGGCTTCGAATATGGCCGCCACTTCCTCATCCAGGGGCATGAGAACGGCTCCAACAAAGCGTATGCGACGCGGATCAACCTCGACGTCACCGATCCGGCCCACCGGATCACCTACCTCGGCAGCGAAGCGAGCGGCGTCGGCCTGACCAGCATCGACGGCTCGGCCTACGACCCGTTCAACGGACAGCTGCTCTACACCAGCGAGGCCGGCAACGGCGGCGGGGTCATCCAGAGCCCGCTGGACTGGGTCGGCACGACCGCCCCGGCGATGGAACGCCTCGACGGCTCAATCGGCAAAGCGGGGTACGAGGGTGTGGTCCCCGACTCGCTCGGCAACATCTACCTGGTCGAGGACACCGGTGGCAGCGGCGTGACCGACGGCGCCACCGTGACCAAGGTCAAGCAGCCGAACTCGTTCGTCTATCGCTTCGTCCCGACCCACCGCGACGATCTCACCGCGGGCAAGCTCGAAGCGCTGCAGATCGTCGTCGACGGGGAACCGATCACCTTCCACTCCGGTGCCGGTGCCCGCGACGACGCTCTCGGCGAGCCGATCCGGGTCCTGCACTCGGGCGCCGCGCTGCAGGCGCGCTGGGTCGCCGTCCACGACACCGCCACCGACGGCACCACCTCGTTCGACGCCAACGCGCTGGCGAAGACGGCGGGGGCGACCCCACTGAAGCGGCCGGAGAACGGCAAGTTCGTCCCCGGCAGCGACTTCACCAAGTTCGTCTTCGCCGAGACCGGTGACACCGACAAAGCGGCGGGCCAGTACCCCGGCGCGGCGGAACGTGGCGCCTGGGGCGCCCTGCTCGAGCTGACCATGCCCGAAGCGGGCGCCTCGACCGGGACCGTGAAGACCGTGGTGCTCGGCGACGAGACCCACAACTCGTTCGACAACGTCGCCTTCCTCGACGAGCACACGCTGCTCACCACCGAGGACCGCGGCGACACGCTGCACGATCAGGAGAACGTCCTCGACTCGATCTGGTCCTACGACCTGGACAAGAACTACGGCGAGATCGAGGGCGACGCTCAACGCCTGGTGGCGCTCGGTCGTGATCCGGAAGCCTCTGGCAACGGTGTCGAGGACAACGAGCCGACCGGGATCCAGGTCTCCGAAGGCGGGACCTCCGCGGGCGATCTGCTCGGCGCCTCCGATCCGGCCGCCTCCTCGGCCACCCGGATCTTCTTCACCGAGCAGCACGGGGCGAACCGCACCTACCTGGCCGTGCCGCCCGCGCCGCCCTCGACCCAGGGCCCGCAGGGCGTTCCCGGGCCGGAAGGCAAGGCCGGGCCGCAGGGCAAGACCGGCGCGACCGGAGCGAGCGGCCCGCAGGGCTCGCTCGGCCCCCAGGGTCGGGACGGTTCGCGGTCCCAGGTCACCGTGAAGTTCGTCTTCGCCAAGGCGAGCGGCAGCCCCCGGGTCCTGGCCTCGACCAGCTCGGCGGGCGTGATCTCGGCGCAGATCACGATCCAGAAGGCCGGCAAGACCTTGGTCCTGGCCAGCGGCGGCGGCAGTGCCCGCTCCGCCGGCGAGACCAAGGTCGCACTCCACGAGCACCGGGGCGCGACCCGCGGCCTCACCGGCACCGTCGCGGCCACGCTCGAGGTGAAGTTCACGCCGTCCGCCGGCAGCAAGACCGCCGCGGCGACGCGCAAGATCAAGTACGAGGTCGGCGGCTGACCGCCCGCCTCGTCTCCCTGGCCCTCCTGGCCCTGGCGTTCGCGTCGGGGCTGGGAGGGTGCGGTGGGGGATCCGACGATTCGTCCACCGGCGTCGCTGCGATGGCCGATCCGACGTACATCTCACCGCTGCGGCTGCGGGTCGACCTCGGCAACGCCTTCTCGGCCGGGCTCTACCGGCTGGCGGTGATGTCGCAGCCGGCCGACGGCGCCACCGACCTCGGCCAGTCGTTGCCGACCGGCCTGCTCGATGGCGTCTCCTGCTCGCCGCCGCGCGCCGGGAGCGGCGGCTCCAACACCGAGATCACCCACTGCTCGGTGCGCTGGCGCACGCAGGGCGGCGATCCGCGGCAGACGAAATATCGGATCCGCATGTACGGCGACGGTTGCTTCGACGCCGCCGCCCGGCCGAGCCTGCCGCCCCACATCGACCCGACCGTCGAGGGTTACTCCGAACATCCACTGAACGTCCTGGTCGGCGCCGAGAACGGCTGCTCGTGAAGATCCGCCTCACGGTCCTGATCGCGCTCCTCGTCGGGCCGGCGAGCGTCGCGCTCGCCGGCTGCGGCGCCGTCGCCGGCACGACGGCGCAGCCGCCCGCCCCCAAGCTGGCCGACCGGGTCCTCGCCTCGGGGACCAACCCCGCCGTCAAGCCCGCCGATCTCGCCCGCCCGATCGCCCTCTACAAGCGCCACGTAGCGGCCGAGCTGGGGACGATGGAAGACGACGTCCGTCGGCTTCAGGGCGCGGTCGACGCGGGCGATCTCGAGGGAGCCCGCCAAGCCTGGCTCGATGCCGACTCGAGCTACGAGTCGATCGGCGCCGCCTACGGTGCCTTCGGTGAGCTCGACCTGCGGATCGACGGCGAAACCGCGGGCCTGCCCGGCGGGGCGGCCTCGCCCGACTTCACCGGCCTGCACCGGATCGAGCTGGCCCTCTTCGGTCGCGGCTCGGTCGCCGACGCCGAGCCTTACGTGCCGCGCCTGGCCGCCGACGTCCGGGCGCTGCGCCGCAAGGTCCCGGGCCTGCGGATCGAAGCGCTCGAATACGTGCTGCGCGCGCACGAGGTCTTCGAGGGCGCCCTCGACCTGCAGCTGAGCGGTCGGGCCGGCCCGTGGAGCAGCGATGCGTTGGTGGCACTCGCCTCGAACCTGCGCGGCACCCGGGTCGTGATCGGCACCCTCCGGCCCCTGATCGACCCGCGCGAACCGCTGCTGAGCGGCCGCATCGACCGCAGCCTCGACGCCCTCGCGAAGACCCTCCGCGGCCTGGCCGGCCCAGGCGGGGCGATGCCGCGCTGGGACCATCTGCCGGCCGCCGAGAAGACCCTGGTCTCAGGCCAGACGGCCGCCGCCGCCGAGGAGCTCGCCTACGTCCCGGAGGTGGTCGACCCGCGCCCGTTGGTGCCGGAGCGCTCGGCGATCGCGGAGGTGCAGGCGGAATGAGCGTGCGACGCCGCGAGCTCCTCCTCGGCGGGGCCGCGCTCGGCGCGGGCGCACTCGCCTCGCGCATCCCGGGTGGGGCCGGTGCCGGAGCCGCCGAGACGGGGACCGCGCCCACGGGCTCCCTGGCCGCGGCGATCCCCTTCGACGGGACCCATCAGGCGGGGATCCTCGAGCAGCGGCCCAATCGGACGATCGTCGCCTCCTTTGACTCGATCGCCACCTCGCGGGGCGAGCTCGCCGGCGGTCTGCGGACGATCTCCGAACGCGCACGGGCGCTGACGGCGGGGTTCGACGCCCTGTTCGGCCCGACCGGCCAGGGCCCGACGCCGGATTCCGGGATCGTCGGACCGCGGGTCGATCCCGACGGGCTGACGGTCACGGTCGGGCTCGGCGCGTCGCTGTTCGATCGGCGCTACGGCCTCGCCGGGCGCCGGCCGACCGGCCTGAAGCCGATGCCGACCTTCCCCGACGATGCCCTGGTCGCGGGCGAATGCCACGGCGACGTCCTCTTGCAGCTCTGCGCCAACACGGAGGAGACGCTTCTGCACGCGCTGCGGGACATCTCGCGGGAGACCCGGGGCGTCCTCGGACCGCGCTGGAAGATCGAGGGCTTCCTCCCCTCACCGCAGCGGGAGAGCGGCGCCGGCCGCAACCTGCTCGGTTTCAAGGACGGCACCTCCAACCCTGACGTCGGCAACGAGAGGACCATGGCGGAGCTCGTCTGGACCGGCTCCGAGGAGCCGCCCTGGGCGCGCGGCGGGACCTACGCCGCGGTCCGCATCATCCGCAACCGGGTCGAGTTCTGGGACCGCGTCTCGCTCTCCGAGCAGGAGCTGATGATCGGTCGCGACAAGGCGAAAGGGGCGCCGCTCGGCACCGACCGCGAGCTGGCCGACCCTGACTATCCCGCCGACCCCGAGGGCAAGCGGATCCCGCTCGACGCCCACATCCGGCTGGCCCGGCCGCGCACCCCCGACACCGAAGCGAGCCGGATCCTGCGCCGTTCCTACAACTACTCGCGCGGCTACGACGAGGCCGATCAGCTCGACATGGGGCTCGTCTTCGTCTCCTTCCAGCGCAATCTGGAGACCCAGTTCGAAGCGGTCCAGAAGCGGCTGGAAGGCGAGCCGCTGGTCGACTACATCGTCCCGACCGGCGGCGGCTACTTCTTCCTCCCGCCGGGCGCCCGCGGTGGTCAGGACTGGGTCGGTTCGGCGCTCTTCGTCTGAGGTCGGTCGAGGCGCGGCGCTCGGGCGTCGGCCTGACCCGCGAGACGGAGCCCTTGACGCTGACCGGAGCGGCGCCGGGAGCGGTGAAGGTGATCGTGAACGACCTTCGCGCGGCCGTGCCGGCCGAGCGCCACAGATGTCGGGCGATGTTTTCTGTCTGTGCCAAAGAGGAGACGGGCTACGGCGCCGCGATCTGGACCGGGTAGCCGGCCCGCAGCACCGCCAGCGTCGCCGGCGGGGTGATCGCGGTGGCGGCGCCGCGGCCGGGTCGGCGCCGAGGCTCGCCGAAGCCGTCGAGGTCCCAGGCGATGAGTTCGTCGCCGCGGACCAGGCATGGGGAGCCGTCCTCGAGGACGAAGGCGCCGTCGGGGAGCTCGGCCCAGGAGACCTGGTGGAGGCGGCGCCGGTGGGTGCCACGAAAGATCCGCTCGGCGTGGAGGCGGCGGTTCATCTCCCCGGCCGAGGGCGGCGCGCCGCCGAGCGCTTCGGCCCAGGCGGCTTTATACGCCTGGTATTCGGCGTGTCGGCACTCGCCGCAGGGACGATGGCCGGCGGCGAAGGCGACCGCCTCGTCGTGGAAGAAGAGGGGAGTCCAGCGGTCGGGGATCCAGAGCTCGCGGTGGCGGCCGCGGAAGCGGAGGGCGCAGGTGATCCAGAGGTTGCCGGCGTGGAAGCGGACGATCTCGCGGCCCTCGTGGAGGACGCCGCGATTGCCGGTCCAGGCACCTCGGAGTGGGGTGGCGACGATCTCGCCGGTAGGGGTGATGCGATTTCGCTCGGGCATCTCGGAGCGATTCTCCGACATCGACGCGGGCTTCACGCTCCCGAAAGGGCTGCAGGGAGTCCCACCGTCCCGCGGAGCCCGCCGCCCAGGCCGCGGGCAAGAAGGCCGCCGCCGAGGCGGCGGCCGGGTCGGCGAGGGTCCGGGACGGGGAGGGCGAGGGACGGCAAGCGTCCGGGCCCCGGCGGCTGGGGCCCGGCCGTCCCGGGCGTCTCGTGGCGGCCCGGGCAGGCTGTGGCCGCCACGAGACGCCCGGGACGTGACCCTTCCGGCGGGAAGCGGGGAGGTTCGCGACGCTTCCGGCGGGAAGTCCACGGAGACGTGGCCGTCACAGACACGCGACCAGGGTTCGGGCCCCTAAAGGGGCCCAAAATCACGCTGTCGACTTTGACCATGCCAGGGCAGGGTCAAAGTCGACAGCGCGTTTCCGACTCTGAAGAGACGTGGAGTTCCGCCCGTCCCGGTGACGAACGCGCCATCCCTGTGACGCTCCCCGCGCGCTCCCCGCACCCCCGGCCGTCTCGGCCACGGCCACAGCCTGCCCGGGCCGTGGCCGAGACGGCCGCGTCCCTCGGCCGTCCCTTCCCCGTCCCTTACCGTCCGTCCCTTTCCAGCCTTCCCATCCCTTGAGCCCGCAGCGCACCTCGCGATCATGTACTTTCCAGGATGGAAAGTACATGCCAGGAGGTTTCGCTATGACCGAGCAACCGAACCGAGGAGACGCGAGTGCCGCGTTGCGCGGCGTCGCCCGCCAGCGTGACCTGCTCGCCGCGCGCCTCGAGCCACCCCTCTGGTACTCCGGCGGCCAGGCGCTGGCGCTGCTCGTGCTGTTCGTCGCGCCCGGCGTCTCGCAGTGGCCCGGCCAGGAGCTCTCGCGCTCCGTGGTGGTGCTCGCGATCGTCGCCGCCGTGGTCGGGCTGAGCCTTCTCGACGCCCGCTTCGCGCAGGCGGTCGGGGTCAAGTTGGGCAGCGACCGCCATCGCGCCTATGCCTCTTCGCGCCGTGCGACCTTGCGCGCCGGCACGATCACCCTGGTCGCCGCCCTCCTCACCTGGGTGGTGGCGCTCGTGATCTCGGCGGTCGCGGCCCTGATCCTCGGCGTCATCCTCGCCTTCGTCGTCGCCCGTGCCCGGCAGGGCATCCTCGCCGCCGTCCGGGAGGACATCCGTGCCGGTCGCACGGGGACGCGATGAGCAAGCCGCGCCTCGACCATACGGTCCACCCGCCGACGCGGCTCGCGATCTGCGCCCTGCTCGCGGGTGCCGACTGGGTCGAGTTCGCCACGGTCCGAGACGCGGTCGGGATCAGCGACTCGGTGCTCTCCAAGCAGTCGAGGGTGCTCGAGGAAGCCGGTTACGTGCAGGTCCGCAAGGGCGCGATCGGGCGCCGGCCGCGAACCTGGTTCCGCCTCACCGCCGCCGGTCGTCGCGCCTTCACCCGACACCTCGAGGCGCTGCAGTCACTCGCCGCGACCGGTCGCCAGAACGGGTCCGACTAACCCTTCGGTCTTTTGTCGCCCACCGGACGACAAAGGGCAGGGACCCCCTTACGGAACCGTCACGGCTTGCGCCCGGTCAGCCGGCGGCCAGGGCCGTGCCGCCGAGCAGGAGGCCGAGGCAGAGGATCGTGCCGAGGGCGAGGGAGAGGGCGGCGGTCGCGAGGGCCCTCGCGACCGCCACGACGGCGCGCAGTGCCGGGCTGATCGGACTCGTGGACTGCATGCCTCGACTCTGCGCGCTCGCGGCGCGCGCGGCAATGCGGGAGGCAGGAGTCTCGGGCGGGGGATAACCCCCGGCGCTATTCGGTCGGCGGTGTCAGCTACGGCTGTCGCGCCACTGGAGCAGCTCGCGCAGCTCGCCCAGGTCATATCCGTCGGGCCCGCCGCCGATCCCGATCGTCAACTCGTCGACTCCGGCGTCGGCGAGCGCGTCCGCATACTGGGTGATCGGCTCGCGGGAGCCGATCACCCGCTCGATCGTCGCCGGGTCGCGATCGAGACGGGCGCAGTGCTCGGCCAGGACCTCGGCTTTGTGCAGGTAGGTCTCGGGGTCGGCGAAGGTGTGCCAGCGCTGTGCGTGTTCGGCCACCAGGCGCAGCGTCACCTTCTCGCCGGCGCCGCCGATCATGATCGGCATCTCGCCGACCGGCGGCGGGTTCAGCTTCGCCAGTCGCTCCTTGATCAGCGGCAGGTCGCGGCCCAGCGCCCTGAGCCGGTCCGGGGCGGTGCCGAACTCGTAGCCGTACTCGTCGTAATCGCGCTCGAACCAACCCGCGCCGATCCCGAGGATCACGCGACCGCCGCTCAGGTGGTCGATCGTCGAGTGGATGTTGGCCAGCAGCTGCGGGTTGCGGTAGGAGTTGCAGAAGACCAGCGCCCCGATCGTGACCCGCTCGGTGGCGGCGGCGAGCGCGGCGAGCGAGGTCGCCCCCTCGAAGTGCTTGCCGTCGGGATCGCCGTAGAGGGGGAAGAAGTGATCCCAGGTGTAGATCGCGTCGACGCCAAGCTCCTCGACCTCCTTCCACGCCTCCTGCATCTGCGCGAAGTCGGCTTGCTGCGGCTGGATCTGGGCACCTATGCGGATCGGCACTGCGAACCTCCTGGTCGACGGAACGGAAGACCGATCAGTCTAGGGAGGGGGACTTCTCGGCCCGAGGGGCTCCGATCCGCTCACAACCTTCGTCCGTTTCGCTCACGTCGGGCGGGGACCGCGTCGATACACCGCTCACACCGGAGCAGACTTTTCGACTCAGGCACCCTCGTCGCGAGGCGGGTCCGCAGGGTCACGGAACTCCACCGGAGTTCGCCGTGACCGCCCGAAGAGAGCGTTGTCTGGACTGCTCGTACATAGGGAAGGACCCTCCGTGTCCAACCACCTCGACTTCACCCGAGGCCGTGCTGCCCTGATCGGCATCGCGGCCTGCCTCGCGTTCGCCGCGATCCCGATCGGGTTCGCGCAGGCCGCACCGGTCAATCCGGCGACCACGAAGCCTTTTGTCGTTCTGAGCGGCGCCGGCGTCGAAAACACCGGCCCGTCCGTGCTGAACGGCGACCTCGGCGTCTCGCCGGGGACCTCGCTGGTCGGCTTCGGCGCACCGGCGACCGTCAACGGCGCCATCCATGAAAACGACGGCGTCGCGGCCCAGGCGCAGGCCGACCTGACCACGGCCTATAACGTCGCCTCCGGGCAGGCGGTCTCGCCCGGCAACGAACTGACCGGGCAGAACCTCGGCGGGCTCACGCTCACCCCGGGGACCTATGGCTTCAGCAGCTCGGCGGAACTGACCGGCCAGCTGACCCTCGACGCACAGGGCGATCCCGATGCCGAATTCGTCTTCGTGATCGGCACCACGCTGGTCACCGAATCGGCGAGCTCGGTCATCCTCACCAACGGCGCCTCGCCGTGCAACGTCTACTGGAAAGTCGGCAGCTCGGCGACCTTCGGGACGACGACCGCGTTCGAGGGCAACGTCCTCGCCCTGGAATCGATCTCGGTGAACAACGGCGTCACCGTCCTCGGCCGCCTCCTCGCCCGCAACGGCGAAGTGACGCTGATCAACGACGTGCTGACCGCCCCCCAGTGCTCCGTCGGGAGTGGGTCAGGGGGCGAGGCCGGAAGCGGCACCGCCACCACCACCGTCACGCCCGCCGGGACCAGCCCCGTCCCGGCGGCAAAGAAGAAGAAGGGAACGCCGACGACGGTCAAGGCGAAGACCGGCGGAGGCACCGCCACGATCGTCCACGGCCCGGTCGGCGCCGGCGGTGTGAACGTCGGCGTCCGCGGTAAACGGATCAAGAAAGTGACGATCACCGTCAACGGTGCGCGCGTCGGCGGGCATCCACGGACCGTGCGGGTCCCGACGACGCCGGGAGTCCACCACGTGGTCGCCCATGTCGTCTTCGAAGGCTCGACGAAGCCGAAGACGGTCCGCTACACGTTCCGGATCCCCACCCCGGTGCTGCATCCGCGCCAGGGTCCCTCGCAGTTCACCGGATGATCATCCGCCGGCCCAGGTCCCGACCCTACGCGCTCCGCGGCGGGGTCGTGGCCGGCCTGGCGGCGCTGGCGATCGGCGGTGCCGGAGTCGCCCAGGCCGCGCCCGCCCCCACGCACAGGCCGTGGGCCGCGCAGCCATTGGTCGTCCTGCTCGGCGACCACGTCGCGCGGCGGTCGCCGAATGCGGGCGCCGGCGGGATCGAAGCAGTCGCCGCGCGACGGCCGCTGACCAGGGTCCGGACCGTGTTGCCGGTGCTCGGCAGCCGCGGTCCGCATGACGCCTGGCTGCGGGTGCGCCTGCCGGGTCGACCCAACGGGCACACCGGCTGGATCTCCGCCGACCGCACCAGGTCGACATCGACCCCGTGGGAGATCGTCGTCTCGCTGTCGAGGCGGGATGTCGTCGTCTTCCGCGCGGGCCGCGTCGTCCGCGAATTCGCGGCGATCGTCGGCAAGCCCTCGACCCCGACTCCGCGGGCAAGCTTCTTCGTCGAGGAGGCACTGCGGCTCGCGCCGGGCGCAGCCGGAGGTCCGTTCGCGTTGGCGACCAGCGCCCGCTCTGACGTGTTCCAGGAATTCGAGGGTGGGCCGGGCCAGATCGCCCTTCACGGCACCAGGAACCTGAGTGGCTCCCTGGGCACGGCCGCCTCACACGGTTGTGTGCGACTTGCCCCACACGCGATCGCCTGGCTGGCGAGCCGGATCGGCGCCGGGGTCCCTCTGTCGATCGAGTGATCGAGTGGCGCGGGTAATCCAACCCCGCGCCGGGTTACCGCACGAAAGCCCCGCGGATGCGGGGCTTTCGCCTACTGCTCAGACCGGGGTGACGTTGACCGCTTTGGGGCCTTTGTCGCCGGGCTCGGAGTCGAAGGAGACTTTCGCGCCTTCTTCGAGGGACTTGAAGCCGTCACCGGCGATGTCACTGTGATGGACGAACAGGTCCTTGCCGCCATCTTCAGGAGTGACGAAGCCGTAGCCCTTGTCGTCGTTGAACCACTTCACGGTTCCGGTTGCCATTTATGTACCTCCGTTGGTTTTCGTGCTGCGAACGCGGAGGATGCGGTTAGGCAAACGATCTACGGGCGCGGGCACCACTCAGTCGGGAAATCCGACTCGAACATCACCGAGGCTAGCAGTGCAGAGTCATCCGTGCCGAAAGCTCCTGCGCACGAGGATGGAGAGCGCCGCCGCGGTGGCCACGGTCAGGACGGCGATCGTGGCCCATCTGCCGACCTCGTCGTAGAGGGCGATCAGGGAAGGGCCGACGAAAAAGGCACCCAGGCCGATCGTCAAGGTCCACATCAACCCGGAAAGGGCGCTGCCCGCGACGAAGGGGCGGGGCGGCAGCTTGTTGATGCCGGCAAGCCAGCCGGGACCGAAGAGGGAGGCGAGGAAGGCGCGGCGTCGGACCAGGCCCTCACTGCGGATCAGGAGCCGGGTCCGCCAGGCGAGCAGCGGCCCGGGGAAGAGGAGGAGACGGCGACCGCAGGCGCGACCGAGCCAGTAGGCGGCGAGGCTGCCGGCGAAGGTGCCGAGGAAGGCGATCACGAGGATCGCGGCGATCTGTTCCTCGCCCCGCGCGGCGACGGTGCCGGCGCTGACCAAGGCCGCCTCGCCCGGCCCGGAGATCGCGATCCAGGTCGCCACCACCGCGGCGAACAGGCCGATGCCGGCGAGCAGACTCATCCCTGAATTGTGCCTACCGGCCTGGGCCGGCCGGCTGCGACCGTTGCGATGATGGCCCGATGAAGCCGAAGGTGGTGCCGGAGCTGGACGTCGCCGATCTCCCGCGGGCGCTGCGGTTCTACACCGTGGTGTGCGGATTTCGCATCGTCTACGAGCGACCCGAGGACGCCTTCGTCTACCTCGAGCGGGAGGGGGCGGAGTTGATGCTGGAGGACGCGGCCGG
Organism: Solirubrobacterales bacterium; assembly: GCA_035572835.1. Classification (GTDB taxonomy): domain Bacteria; phylum Actinomycetota; class Thermoleophilia; order Solirubrobacterales; family 70-9; genus VAYN01. The sequence continues at coordinate 2,477 of DATNAG010000094.1, read as the reverse complement.
CCCCGGCCGGCGCTTTCGCACCGCGCCGCTGACGCATCCGTTCGGGCGCGGGGTCAACCTCCAGATCGAGGTCTCGGACGCCGGCGCTCTCCATGATTCGGTGGTCGAACGGGGCGTCGAGCCGCTGGTTGGGCTCGAGCACCGTCGCTACCGCATCGGTGATGAGGAGATCACCAGCGAACAGTTCGTGATCGCCGACGAAGACGGTTACCTGCTGCGCTTCTTCACCGACCGGGGGGCCTCGGCGACGCCGTCCCCGACCTAGCGAAATCTGCTGACGACGGCAGGCAGCTCGCGGTGGTCGTCGATCACGAAGTCGGCCTCGGGGCCGGGCTCGGGATCGTCGGCGAGGCCGCGATAGCGGACGCTGCCCATGCCGAAGCCGCGGGCGCCGGCGATATCGGTGCGGCGCAGGTCGCCGACGTGGACGGCGGTGGCGGGCTCGGCGCCGAGCATCCCCAGCGCCGCGGCGAAGATCTCCGGCGCGGGCTTGTAGGTGCCGACCTCGTCGGAGAAGCCCCAACCGGAGAAGTAGGCGAGGAGGCCCTGGTCGGCAAGGAAGGCGCGCAGGATCGCGCCGCCGGTGAAGCCCGCGTCGCAGACGATCCCGAGTGCGAGCCCGGCGCCGGCGAGGCGCTCGAGCGTCGCGCCGATCTCCGGCGCCGGCGTCAGCTCGACCCCGCGCCCGGCACCGAGGAAGGCCTCGGCCACCGTCGCCCGCGCCTCGGCGTCGAGCTCGAGCGCATCGACCAGCCGCTCGGCTCCTTCGGCGGGGGAGAGGTGGATGCCTTCGGCCCACGATGCTTCGCGGCCGCGGATCACCTCCTCGACGGTGATCCCGATCCGCTCGGCCGTGTGCTCCAGCCCCAGCGACTCGCAGGCGGCGAGCACGGCGGCGTGGCGCGCCTCGCGCATCGCGCCTTGCGCCGGTTCGGCGGCGATCGTGTTCCAGAAGTCGAAGGTGACGGCCCGGATCGGCATCGTCGGCCAAGATACCCTCGTCAGATGGCCCAGACGGTCAAATCCCAAAAGCTGCCCGGCGGCGTCGTGCACGAGCTGCCCGCCGACCTGCGCGAGGGGCTCGCCGGCAGCGACGAGGCGCTCGCCGCCTGGCTCGACATCACGCCGCTCGCCCGCAACGAGTTCATCTGCTGGGTCGAGGACGCCAAGCAGCAGGCCACCCGTGAGCGCCGCATCCGGCGCACCCGCGAAGAGCTCGAGGAAGGCATGCGCCGTCCCTGTTGCTGGCCGGGCTGCAAGCACCGCGAGCGCAACGGTAGATAACACCTGCATCCGCGGCGAGTATGCGCTGTTATAAACAGTGAATACTTGACTGGTACTGGTACGCTCGCGTAATCGTACTGTCCGGGTAACTCGTCCGATTCTGAGGTGGCTCGTCGTGGAAATCTCCGACGAACAGGTTGCGGTCAAGGAAGGGTTCGAAGACGAACTCTTCGAAATCGCCGGTGTGACCGGGGTGGGGATCGGGATGCGAGGGGAAGACGCCGAGCGGTCCGGCGAAGAAGCGGCGATCCGCGTCTACATCGAAGACGCGGAAGAAGAACCGGAAGGGATCCCGGAAGAACTGGAAGGGATGCCGGTCTCCGTGATCGAGTTCGTGCCGGAACCCTACGGCGAGGACCGCACCCGGTACGAACCGCTGAAAGGAGGCTGCCGGATCGAGGTTCCCGGCCGCAACCCCGGGACCATGGGGGCGATCGTCCAGCGCCGCGACATCGAAGGCAACCCCGTCCTCCATGGCCTCACCGCCGGCCACGTGGTGGGGGAACCCGACGAATTCCCGCGCATCCCCTTTCAGGCGGAAGCGCCCTCGGTGTTCGTGGGGATGGACCCGAGCGCGATCGGTCGCCAAGACTCTCTCGGCAGGGTGGTCAGGTCGATCTTCGCCGAAAGCGGCAGCCGGACGACGATCGACGCGGCGATCTTCGAACTCGACATGGCCGAACTGCAGGGCCGCGGGTTCTCCCCCGCGATCGTCGGGGTCGAACCGACGGAAGATCTGATCAGCGGCGTGACCGAAATCTGGCTGCCGGAAGACCGCCGCCCGGATCCCGGCCAGCCCGTTGTCAAGCGGGGCTTCGTCAGCCGCAAGACCGGCGGCTTCGTGGTCGACGTCCACTTCTCGACGAGGAAATGGGAACCCGCCGATTCCGGCCTGGACAAGCAGTTCCTGGTGCAAGGAATCCCGGGCGCCTCGGGTGCTGGCTTGAGCTTCGCCCAGCCCGGCGATTCGGGATCGCTCGTGCTCGAGGGAGAACAGCTCGCCGCGATCGGCCTCCTCGTCGGTGGCGACGCCGGCGGCACCGGCATCAGGGGGATCTGCACGCCGATCGCTCGGATCGAGCGCGCTCTCGATTTCTCCACGATCTGGGCGTAGCCCCGGGTTGCGGCGGCGCTTGGGTCTTCGCGATCTGGCCGGCGTGAAGCTCGGGCCTGGCGCCCTCTACAAAACGACC
>DATNAG010000093.1:0-19382 GCA_035572835.1 Solirubrobacterales bacterium | reverse complement strand
GACGGTCTTCATCGGCACGCTTCCCCGGTCGCCTCGCGGCAGAGGGCCTCTTCGATTTCGGTGGTGATGTCGGCCCGTTCGATGTACTCGGCCAGGGATTCACCCGGGAGTCGCGGTTCCGAGTCGGCCCAGACCCAGAATTCGCCGTCTTCCATCGGGTTCTTGTCGAGGTGGATCAGGCGCGGCGGGATGCCATCGGGTTCGCTCGGTTCCTCGGCGGCGAATGCGAAGTGGACGACGGCGCCGTCTTCCCCGCGCGCGGTGCCGGCCAGGACGTGCTCGTAGGGTTCGCGCATCGTGATCCGGTCGGGCGTGGCTTCGACCGCATCGCGGGCTTCGGAGGTCGAGTCGCCGGAGCCGCCGAAGATCCGCTGCGCCACGAACCCGGCGACGATGACCAGGAGGACGATCCCCACCCCGCCGGCCAGCGCCCTCATCCGCGGCGGTCTTCCAGCTCGGCGACCAGCAGCTTGGTGTGGAGCGAGGCGATCAGGTCCTTCAGCGGCTGGGCGCCGGCTTCCAGCATCTCGACCACGCGCTCCGGCGGGACCTCGCCGGCGAGCCGGTTCATCACCATGTCGACCTCCTCGCGGACCAGGGCCTCCAGCGCGGTCTTGTAGCGCAGGGTGTCGTAGACGGTGAAGCCGATCTGCTCGTCGTAGCCACCCGCGCGGAAGCGGCTGATCGCCTCGATGATCGTCACGTCGGAGGGCGAATAGCCGCGGCTGTTGGGGGTGAGGACGCCGATCTCGGCGAGCCGGTCGAGCACCTCCCTGGGCACCCCGTAGCGCTTGCGGACGTCGGCGGCGCTGGTCCGTGTGCGCTCGCCGGCGAGCGCCCGGTCGAGGATCTGGTCCTCCAGCGCCAGCAGCGCCTCGGCCCGGCCGGTGCCCTCGTCGAGCACCCCCTTGATCGCCTTCAGCGGCATGAAGCGCTCCTCCTGGAGGCGCTTGATCAAGCGGATCCGGTCGACGTACTCGGGCGGGTAGTACGCCATGTTGCGGCTCGTCTTCACCCCTTCGGGGAGGAGCCCCTCGCGCAGGTAGTGCTTGATCGTCGGCGCCGGGACGCCGCTGGCCTCGGCCAGCTCGCCCATCCGCAGCAGCTCGGTCGCGTTCGCGTTCGCCATCCGGCGAGCCCTAGGCGGCCGGGGCGGCGGAGCGGGGGGTGATCCCGAGCAGCTCGCGGGCCTCGGCGGGCGTGGCCGGCCGGCGGCCGACGTCTTCTGCCATCTGGCGCGCCTTGCCGATCAGGTCACCATTCGAGCGGCACATCGTCCCGTCCGGCAGGTAGAGGTTGTCCTCGACCCCGGCACGGACGTTGCCGCCGAGCACCAGCGCCGAGCCGAGCAGCTTCCACTGGTCGCGGGAGATGCCGATCACCTGCCACTGGTTCGGCCCTTCCGGGCCGCCGGGGATCTGGTCCGACATCACGGTGACGTTGCGCGGGGTCGGGCGGATGCCGCCGGTGACGCCCATCACCAGCGAGATCTGCAGCGGCGGGTCGAGCAGGCCCATGTCGAGGAGCGGGTCGAGGTTGGCGACGTGGCCGGCGTCGAAGCACTCATGCTCGGGCTTGATCCCGATCTCCCGCATCGCGGTGAGGAACTCGGTGATCGTGTCGAAGCTGTTCTCGAAGACCGTGTTGAAGACGAAGTCTTTGCGCCGGCGCGAATACTTCGCGTAGTTCATCGAGCTCATGTTGAGGGCCGCAACTTCCGGCCGGCACTCGCGCAGGTACTCGATCCGCTTCTCGATCGGGATCCCGATCGCTCCGGTCGAGTAGTTGACGATCACGTCGTCGACCGCGCCGCGGATCGCCTCGGTGATCGCCTTGAAGTCCTCGACCTCATAAGAGGGGGTGCCGTCCGGCTTGCGCGCGTGGATGTGGATCTGGGCCGCGCCCTCCTCGACCGCGCGGCGCGCCTCGGCGGCGTACTCCTCCGGCGTGTACGGGATCGCCGGGCACTGATCGCGGTTGGCGATCACCCCGCTGATCGAGCAGCTGATGATGACCGGGTCGTCGTAGCTGCTCATACAGGCATCACCCCATGTCTTTTCGGCGGCTTGGTGACGTGCTTGTTGCGGGCCATCCGCAGGGCTTTGACGATCGTGGGGCGGGTCTCGCGCGGATCGATCACGTCGTCGATCATCGCGTTGCCCGCCGCGATGTAGGGGTCGATGTTCTGGCGCACCGCGTCGAGCATCGCCTCGCGGGTCGCCTCCGGATCGTCGGCGGCCTCGATCGCCGAGCGCCCGATGATGTTCACCGCGCCCTCCGCCCCCATCACCGAGATCTCGGCGCCGGGCCAGGCGACGATCAGGTCCGGCTCGTAGGCCTTCCCGCACATCACGTAGTAGCCCGCCCCGTAGGCCTTGCGCACGATCACGGTCACCTTCGGAACCGTCGCGCGGCTGACCGCGTAGAGCATCTTGGCGCCGTGGCGGATGATCCCGGCGTGCTCGACCTTCGACCCGACCATGAAGCCGGGGACGTCCTGGAGGAAGACCAGCGGGATGTTGAAGGCGTCGCAGAGGTTGATGAAGCGGGCGGCCTTGTCGGCGGAGTCGTTGTCGAGCACCCCGGCCAGGTGCTTCGGCTGGTTGGCGACGATCCCGACCGGCTGGCCGCCGAAGCGGGCGAAGCAGGTGATCACGCTCTTCGCGAACTTCGGTTTGAGGTCGAAGTACTCGCCGTCGTCAACGATCTCGGCGATCACCTCGTACATGTCGTACGGCTTCCGCGAGGAGTCCGGGACGATTTCGAGCAGCTTCTCTGACATCCGGTCGTCGGGGTCGACCACCGGGGCGACCGGCGGCTTCTCTTCCCAGTTGGAGGGGAAGTAAGAGAGGTAGCTCTTGATCGCGGCGATGCACTCCTCGTCGCTCTTCACTTCGAGGTCGCCGACGCCGCTGATCCGGGTGTGGACGCGGGCCCCGCCGAGCTCCTCCATCGAGATCTCCTCGCCGGTCACCGCCTTGACCAGGTGGGGACCCGCCAGCGCCATCGCGCCCTGGCCGGCGACCATCGGGACGAAGTCCGACAGTGCCGGGATGTAGGCGGTGCCCGCCGCGCAGGGGCCCATCATCGCCGCGACCATCGGGACCACACCCGACATTTCCACCTCCTCGCGGAAGAGCTGGCCGGAGCCGGCGAAGAGGGATCCGGTCGCCTCCTGGATACGAGCGCCGGCGGAGTCGAGCAGCCAGACGAAGGGCATCCGCTTCTGCAGGGCGATCTCGCGCAGGCGGCCGACCTTGAGCTCACCGGTCATCCCCATCGAGCCGGCCATCACGGTGAAGTCGTAGGCGGCGATGCAGCAGGCGCGACCGTCGATGTCGCCCCAGCCGGTGACCACGCCGTCGGCGGGCGCCTCGACGTTGTCCATCGCGCGCTGGGCGAAGTGCGGGCGGCCGTGGAGGCCGAGCTCGACGAAGCTGCCCTCGTCGACCAGCAGGTCGATGCGCTCGCGGGCGGTGAGCTTGCCGCGCTCGTGCTGCTTGGCGATCTTCTCCTCACCACCGGCGAGGCGGGCGGCGGCGCGGCGCTCGTGGAGCTGGTCGTTCAGCTCGGTGAGTGGGGCGGTGCCGGGCAGCAGATGGCGCTTCTCGGTGGCATCGCTCATCGGATGCGGCCCCGTCGCGTAAGCTCGACGCGATGCGTCTCGTACTCGCGTCCATCTTCTCTGCGCTGGCCCTGCTGGGCGGCGGCGCGGCCGTGGCAGTGGCGGACTCGACCCCGGTCGAAGACTTCACGCTCGCCTACAAGCGAACCGGCGGCATCGCCGCGAGCACGCAGACGCTCGCGGTCCGGCCCGGCCGGCTCGCCACCGCGACGGGCAGCGGCACCTCGGCGGGCCGGAAGCGCTCGGAATTCCCCCTCACCGTCCGTCGCGTCCGCTCCCTGCAGCGCAGCCTGTCCCGAGCCGATCTCGGCTCGATCCCGCCCGCCGGTCCGGGCGGCTGCGCCGATTGCTACGTCTACGACCTCAGGTACGAAGGGCACCATCTCGAGCTCGAAGAGGTCGATGTTCCGGCGCGTCTGCGCGCGGTCTTCGCCACGCTCGACGCGATCATCGCCACTCACCTGGCGGCGCCGACCGCCCGCGGCTGAGCTCACCGCTCTCACCGTCCCTCCCACTTCGGCTCGCGCTTTTCGAAGAAGGCGGCAACGCCCTCGCGCAGGTCCTCGGTGGTGAAGGTGAGCGAGAGCTGCGAGCGCAGGAACTCGAGGCCGTCGTCGATCGCCATGTCCTGCTGGCGGTACATCGCGTCGTGGCCGAGCTTCATCAGGAGCGGGCTCTTCGAGGCGAGGCGGGTCGCCCAGTCGCCGACCGCCTCCTCGAACTGGTCCGCCGGGACCACCTTGTTGGCGAGGCCGAAGGTGACCGCCTCCTCGGCGCTCAACCGGTCGCCGAGCAGCATCATCTCGTTGACCTTCTTGCGCGGGACGTTGCGGTAGATGAGCGCCATGATCATGTAGGGGAAGGCGCCGACGTTGATCTCCGGGGTGCCGAAGGTGGCGCCCTCCTTGGCGATCACGAGGTCGCAGGAGAGGGCGAGGCCGAGCCCGCCCGCCAGCACGTGGCCGTTGGCGGCACAGAGCGAGGGCTTGCCCAGCCGCGGCATCAGCCGGAAGAATTCGAGGAAGAGGTCGGAGGCATAGTGCTTCTGGATCAGGGATGCGTCGGCGGCGAACCCGCCGAGGTCGGCACCCGCGCAGAAGACCTTGTCCCCGGCCCCGGTGAGGACGACCGCGCGGACCTCTTCGGAGTCGCGTGCCATTTCCATCGCCGCGACCACCTCGGTGAGCATCGCGCCGGAGAGCATGTTGCGCTTGTCGGGGTCGTTCAGCGTCACCGTGGCGACGCCGTCGGCGACCTCGTAGCGGACCTTGTCGAAGCTCCCGGCACCCATGCGGCGGGAACCATAGCGCTTGAAAGTAGGAAGTGCCACTTCCTACTTGGTGCTACCCTCTCGGCCGAGCGCGGGGCGCACGGGAGCGCCCCGGTCAACCCACCAGAGGAGAGAACCGTGGCGACTGCCTCCAGCGTCATCAAGCCCGACCACGCGGCAGGGCGCAAGCACTTCATCTTCAGCCAGGAGCACGAGGACCTGCGGGAGTCGATGCAGTCCTGGGTGAAAAACGAGCTCTACCCCCACCGCAACGAGTGGGAGGACACCTATTGGCCCACCTCGGCGATGGAACGGGCGGGCGAGCTCGGCTTTCTCGGCCTCTGCTTCCCGGAGGAGTACGGCGGCCAGGGCGGCGACTACTTCTACTCGCTGGTGCGTGCCGAGTGCATGAGCTACTCCGGCTCCGGCGGGACCAACATGGCCTTCGCGGTGCAGTCCGACATGGTGCTGCCGCCGATCCACCTGCTCGGCACCGAGGAGCAGAAAAAGCGCTACCTCGAACCGGGGCTGAAGGGCGAAAAGGTCGGTGCGCTGGGGATCACCGAGCCAGGTGCCGGATCAGATGTGGCCGGGATCCGCACGACCGCGATCCGCGACGGTGACGAATTCGTCATCAACGGCTCGAAGACGTTCATCACCAACGGGCCGCGCGCCGACTTCATCGTCCTCGTCTGCAAGACCGACCCGGAGGAGCGTCACGCCGGGATCACCCTCTTCGTCCTCGACCTCAAGGACGAGCAGGGGAACCTGGTGCCCGGCTACAGCGTCTCGGCCGAGCTGGAGAAGATGGGGATGCACGCCTCCGACACCGGTGAACTGGCCTTCGAAGACGTCCGCGTCCCGGCCGACGCGATCCTCGGCGAGGAGGGCAAAGGCTTCTACCACATCGCCTGGGAGCTCCAGGGCGAGCGCCTCGTCGCCGCCGCGGGCTGCCACGCGGGGGCCGAGCGGATGATCGAGAAGGCGATCGAGTACGCGCAGGAGCGCGAAGCCTTCGGTCGTCCGATCGGCAAGTTCCAGGCGCTTCGTCACAAGATCGCCGAGATGGCGACCAAGACCGAGGCCGCCAAGCAGTTCACCTACGCGACCGCCTGGCGCTTCGCCAACGGCGAGTACCCGGTGCGCGAGATCACGATGGCGAAGCTCAACTCCTCGCGGGTCGCCTGCGAAGTCGCCGACGACGCGATCCAGATCTTCGGTGGCTACGGCTACATGAAGGAGTACGAGATCGAGCGGGCCTACCGCGACGTCCGCCTCAACCGGATCGGCGCCGGCACCGACGAGGTGATGCTCGACGTGATCGGGCGGAGCTACGGGCTGTAGCGCGGCGGATCAGTGGTGGCCGAGGAGAACGGTGGCGATCACGACGAGGAAGCCGATCAGCATCGAACCCCAGAGGTAATAGACGAGCTGTCGTAGCTCGCGAAGATCGCCTTCGACGCGGTCGAATCTGTTGTCGACCGCGTCGAACCGGCCATCGATACGGCCCACGGCGTCATCGATCCGCTCATCAGTCCACCTCGTCCGCTCAGCCATGACCCGAACGTACTCCCCTCCCACCCAGATTTCTCGGTTCGTTACAGAGAATTTGCACTTGGCCGCGCCGTGAGCGATTCGGTCGTCAAGGACAGCGGTGCGAGGGCGGTGCTGCCGCCGTTCGGCGCCGAGCATGAGGAGCTGCGGCAGACGGTCGCGCGATTCGTCGCGGCGGAGATCGCACCGCACGTCGACGAGTGGGAGGAGGCGCGCGAATTCCCCCGCGAGCTGTACCGGAGGTGCGCCGAGCTCGGCTTCCTCGGCCTGAAGTTCCCGGAGCAGTACGGCGGCCAGGGCGGCGACCACCTGCATGACGCGGTCTGGGTCGAGGAGCTGGCGCGCTCGGGCGGCTCGGGCGGCGTCGCCGCGGGGCTGAACGCTCATGCCTCGATCGCCCTGCCGCCGATCTTCAACTTCGGCACGGAGGAGCAGCGGCAGCGGTGGGTGGTGCCGGGGATCGCCGGCGAGAAGATCGGCGCGCTCGGGATCACCGAGCCAGGTGCCGGGTCCGACGTCGCCGGGATCGCCACCACGGCGCGCAAGACCGCCGATGGCTACGTCGTCAACGGCTCGAAGACCTTCATCACCAACGGCGTCCGCGCCGACTTCCTCGTCTGCGCCTGCAAGACGACCGAGGCCGGCGGCCACGGCGGCATCTCCTTCCTCGTCCTCGAGCGCGAGATGCCGGGCTACGAGGTGGCGGCGAAGCTGGAGAAGCTCGGTTGGCACTCCTCCGACACCGGCGAGCTCTCCTTCACCGACGTCGAGGTCCCCGCCGCCAACCTGCTCGGCGAGGAGAACGAGGGCTTCAAATTGATCATGGCCAACTTCGCCTGGGAGCGGCTACTGATGGCGATCGGCGCCGTCGGCGCGATGCAGCGCCTGATCGAGATCGCCGTCGCCTACGCGCTCGAACGCGAAGCTTTCGGGCGCCCGATCGGCAAGTTCCAGGCGATCCGCCACCAGGTCGCCGAGATGGCGACCAAGGCCGAGGTGTCCCGCGCCCTCACCTACGACGCCCTGCGCCTCTTCCACACCGGCCAACCTTGCATCCGCGAGGTCTCGATGGCGAAGCTCCTCACCCAACGCGCCGTCCTCGAGATCGCCGACCAGACCCTCCAGATCCACGGCGGTTACGGCTACACCCGTGAGTACGGCATCGAGCGGGCCGTCCGCGACGCCCGCCTCGGCCCGATCGGCGGCGGCACCGACGAGGTGATGAAGGAGATCATCGGTAAAACCATGGGCCTGTGATCTACCTGCTGCGACACGGTGAGGCGGAGGAGCCGGACGGGGACGACGCGGCGCGGCGGCTGACGGAGAAGGGTGAGCGGCAGGCGCTGGCGGCGGGGATGGCGCTCAGGGAGCTGAGGATCGAGATCGACGCCTGTCTCGCCTCGCCGAAGGTCCGGGCGCGGGAGACGGCGCGGATCGCCGCAGAGGTGCTCGGGGTCGAGGTCGAGGAGACCGAGCCCCTGCGGGGTGGGCCGTTTGACGCTCTCGCGCTGACCGCGGGCAGGGGCGCCGTACTTCTCGTCGGGCATGAGCCGGACTTCTCGGCCGAGGTCGGGCGGCTCACGGGGGCGAATATCGCCTTGAAGAAGGGTGGGATCGCGGTCGTCGACGGGTCCACCCTGGTCGCTCTGTGGCGGCCGAAGGAGCTGCGCCGGATAGCCGGCTGAGCGCGGTCGACTTTGACCCTGCCCTGGCAAGGTGAAAGTCGATACGGCGGTCAGCCGGCGATCAGGTAAGCCGCCCCCCTGATGATCAAGAGGCAGCCGAGGACGAGGGCGACGTAGCCCGCCGCCCGTGCCGCGTTTTTCTCGATCCACCCGCGGAAGCGGACGACGGCGCGCTGCGTCCACTCGGGCGCCAGCCAGAAGCCGAGCAGGGGCAGCTCCAGGAGGAGTTGCTGGATCAGGCAGAAGATGATCACCGCGAGCCCGGTGGTGACGTTCGGCCAGCCGAGCTTGGCGATCTTGTCGAGGGCGACGAAATAGGAGGCGCCGGGGAGCGAAAGGAGAGCGCCGACGGCGAAGGTGATCCGCATCGACCCCCGTCCGAGCAATCTTTCCGGCAGCGATTCCTTCTGCTCGGCGGGCCCGTTCTTCGCCTCCTTGCGGCGTCGGCGGCTCTCTTTCATCTGCGCCATCCGCCCCGAGAGGAGGGCCCAGCCGACGAGCACCAGGATCGCGCCGAAGACCAGGTCCTCGAGCGGGCTGAGGGTCTTCTTGCCCGATTCCACCCCGGAGCTCTGATGGAAGCTGAAGACGATCGCCATCCCCAGCCCGATGCTGGCCACGTAGGCGCCGAGCAGGTAGCCGGTGATCAGCCGGCGCGGCGCGGGCAGCAGCATCATGATCGTCACCGCCGCCAGCAGGGTCGGGTTGAACATCGCCAGCAGGGACAGCAGGAAGATGCTGAAGACGTCGCCCACGCGGCGATTCTCTCCGCCGCCCTCGGACGGGACAACTGTGAGAACCAAAACTGGCCGGCGAGCCAGGATCGCCCGGGCCGTGTAGCCTCCGCGCCGACTTTCACGAGATAGAGAGGGGAACACATGGGACTTCTGGACGGCAAGGCCGCGATCGTGACCGGTTCGGCACGTGGGATCGGGCGGGCGACCGCCGAACTCATGGCGGCCGAGGGCGCGAAGGTGCTGATCAACGATCTCGACGCCGACGTCGCCGAGCAGACCGCGTCGGAGATCGACGCCGAGACGGCGGTCTTCGCCGGCGACCTGACCAAGGAGGGCGCCTGCGACGAGATGGTCGCCGCCGCGGTCGATGCCTTCGGCAGCGTCGACATCTGCGTCAACAACGCGGGCTACACCTGGGACGGGGTCGCCCACAAGGTCACCGACGAGCAGTTCCAGGCGATGCTCGACATCCACACGATCGTCCCCTTCCGGGTCGCCCGGGCCCTCGCCCCGCACTGGCGCGAGGCCGCCAAGAAGGAGCGTGAGGAAGGCGTCGAGGTGTTCCGCAAGCTGATCAACACCTCCTCCACCACGGGGATGTTCGGCAACGCGGGCCAGGTCAACTACGCGGCCGGCAAGGCGGGCGTCGTCGGCATCACCAAGACGCTGGCCAAGGAGTGGGGCCAGTTCAAGATCAACGTCAACGCGGTCGCCTTCGGCTTCGTCGAAACGCGTCTCACCGCCGCCAAAGAGGAGGGCGGGGAGATCACCTCGCCGACCGGCGAGAAGATCGAGCTCGGCATCCCCGAGCAGATGCGGGCGATGGCCCAGGCGATCATCCCGCTGGGCCGCGGAGCGACGCCGACCGAGGCCGCGGGCCCGGTGCTTTTCCTCTGCTCACCTCTCTCGAACTACGTGCACGGCCAGGTGCTGAACATCACCGGCGGGATGTTCGGCGGGATGTACACCTGAGCGACCGATGACCGGCGTGGCGGAGGGGCACACGGATGGGCGGTCCGGTGAGAAGCCGGAGCCGCTCTACCTCCGCTACGCCGATCAGCTCTGGCCGCTCACCAACCGCCTGGCCGGCGTCCACACCTTCCTCTACCGCAAGACCGGCGGGCGCCTCGGCGCGCGGGTGCCGGGCGGGCGCGGGCGGATGCTGCTGCTCGACCACGTCGGCGCCAAGAGCGGCACCCTGCGCACCTCCCCCCTGCTCTACGTGCCGGACGGGGAGAACCTGGTGATGGTCGCCTCCAAGGGCGGCTTCCCCAAGCACCCGGCCTGGTTCCACAACCTGCGCGCCAACCCGGTGACCTACGTGCAGGTCGACGGCGAGCGCCGCCGGGTGCGAGCGCGGGTGGCGAACGCGGAGGAGCGTCCCCGCCTCTGGGATCTCGCGGTCGCCGTCTGGCCCGGCTACGAGGACTACCGCCGCCGCACCGACCGTGAGATCCCGCTCGTGGTCCTCGAGCCCGCCTAGCGACGCTCCTCGGCGGGCAGCTCGCCGCCGCGCGCCCGCAGCCGCTCCGGCGGCCAGGCCCCGAACCAGTCGTCGCGCCCGCCGTCGAGCGTGATCGTCGTCCCCGAGTAGTAGTCGCCCGCCGGGGACGCGAGGTAGGCGAGGAGCCACGCGATCTCCTCCGGCCGCCCCGTGCGTCCGATGGGGATCGTGTCGGCGATGCTCTCCACCAGCTCCTTCGGATACTTGGTCAAGAGCGTCTCGGTGGCGAACTGGCCGGCGGCGATCGAGCAGGTGGTGATGCCGAAGCGCGACCACTCGATCGCCAGCGTCCGCATCATGTTCTCGACCGCCGCCCGGGCGGCGCCGGAGTGGACCATCCCCGGCATCCCATTGTGCGGCGAGAGGGTGACGCTGAGGATCTTGCCGCCGCCGCCCGGCATGAAGGCCTTGGTCGCGGCCGCGTGGGACATCAACCAGGTGCCGGTCACGTTCAGCTCGATCACCGTGCGGAAGCCCTTCGGCGAGATCGCCTCGGCGGGAGAGAGGAACTGGCCACCGGCGTTGTTGACCAACACGTCGAGCCGCCCGTGGCGCTCCATCAGCCGGGCGAAGAAGGCGTCGACCGGCTCCTCCTCGCGGATGTCGAGGGTCTCGTGCTCGAAGCCACCCGGCAGGCCCGCGGCGAGCTCCGCCGTCTCCGTCAGTGGCTCCTCGCGCCGCCCGCAGCCGACCACGGTCGCCCCCAGCCGCGCCATCTCGAGCGCCGTCTCGCGGCCGAAACCGCTGCCCGCTCCGGAGACGACGACCACGGCGCCGTCCAACAGACCGTCCCTGAACACCTGCGAACGCGAGCTTTCAGCCATCGCCGGCCAGCCTACAGTCGCGATCCGCATGCGTACTCTGGGGGGTTCATGGCAGTCCACGTCGAACCGCAGCCGCTGAGCGCGCCCCTCCCGGGCGGGCAGGCCGGCGCCACCGTCGCCGTCGAACCGCTGATCGCGGGCCACGTCGACTTCCCCCGGGCGGCGATGGTCGACCAGGGCGGCAGCTTCAAGACGCTCCGCCTCGCCCGCGCGATCACCTCCTCCAAGGCCGCCGAATCGGTTCCCGTCCCCGCCTTCCTGATCCACCACCCGACCGTCGGCCCGGTCCTGGTGGACACCGGGCTCCATCCCTCGATCGCGACCGGCGGCTCGGAGAACTTCGGCGGGCTCGCCAACCGCTTCGGCCGGCCGTCGCTGGAGCCCGGCGAAGACGTGCCCTCGCAGCTGCGCGCCAAGGGGATCGAGCCGCGCCAGGTGCCGGTCGTGGTGATGACCCACCTCCACCTCGACCACTCCTCGGCGATCTCCGAGTTCCGCGACTCGACCTTCGTCGTCAGCGCCGCCGAGTGGCAGGACGCCGCGCACGGCTCCAAACCGTCGCTGAACGGCTATCGCCGCGCCCACTTCGACCTCGCCTTCGACTATCGGACGGTCGACTTCGACGGCGAGTCGGTCGGCTCCTACGCCACCTTCGGGCGCACCTTCGACCTCTTCGGCGACGGCTCGGTGCGGCTCGCCTTCACCCCGGGCCACTCGGCCGGCCACTGCTCGGTGATCTGCCGGCTGGCGGGCGAGGACTTCGTTATCGGCGGCGACGCGATGTACATGGCGGGGCAGCTCGACGGCAGCGAACCGCTGCCCCCGCGCCCCTTCGACGCCCACATGCTGCGCCGCTCGATGCAGGAGCTGCGGCTCTTCCACGCGCAGTTCCCGGGGGCGACGATCACGCCCGGGCACGATCCGGACTTCTACTCCCGGATCGCTCCCCGCTTCGAGTAGAGATTCCCTCGTACATCTCGCGCACGCGGGCGAAGATCTCGTCGGCGACCTCCTGCTGGCGCTCGCGCGAGGGGTCCGACTCGACCGGGAAGGTCATCGGCTCGCCGTACTGGACGGTGACGCGGGGGAAGCGCAGCCGCTTCCAGCTCCGCACCCCGGCCGAGCCGTGGATCGCGGTCGGGATGATCGCCACGCCGGTCTCCAGCGCGATCCGGCCGATCCCCGGTTTGGCGCCGCCCAACTCGCCCGAGCGTGAGCGGCCACCCTCGGCGTAGACGAGCAGCAGCTCGCCCTGGTCGATCAGCTCGTAGGCGGTTTCGAAGGCTTTGTCGTCGCGGTGGCCCCGGCGGACCGGGAAGACGCCGCCGACCCTGAGGATGTAGGTGAGGACCGGCGGCCCGAAGAGTTGGGACTTCGCCATGAAGCGGACCTTGCGCCAGAGGTAGAGGCCGACGAAGAAATGGTCGGCCTGGCTGAAGTGGTTGGGGGCGAGCACGGCGGCGCCCTGGCGGGGGACGTTCCGGCGGCCGCTCGCGGTGACCCGATAGAGGAGGAGCGTCGGGATCGTGACCAGGAGGCGGGCGGCGGTGTAGGTCCAGCCCACGCCCTTGCGCGCCGAGGCGTGGAACTGGTCGAAGTACTCCGCCGGGCGGTCGTCGAGGTACACCTGTGGCTTCATCTCGGGCATGGGCAAGGGCAGGGACGGACGATCCCCGTGAGCCTTCCTACTCTCGGCATCGAGGCGGGTTACGGCCGCGACGCCGGACCCGACGAACGGCGGGGATGCAGGGCGCGGGACGCGGTGACGAGGGCGAAGTCGCGGAGCTGCACCGCACGGTGGAGGAAGCCGGACGGGTCGCGGCGGGTGGCGCGATGGGAGAGGTCGATCTCGTACTCGCCCACCCGGTAGCCGGCGCGGACCGCGTCGACGGTCATCCCGATCTCCATCCCGAAGCCGCGGGCGAACGGGAGGACGGCGCGCAGGGCGTCCGCGCGCAGGGCGCGCTGGCCGGAGATCGGCGCGCGCGCCTCGAAGCCGCAGAGGCGCCGCTCCGCCCAACGGGCGAAGCCGAGGGCGACGCCGAAGCCGCCGCCGACCCGCCGCGCGAACTCGGCCACCGCGAGGTCGCACTCCCCCGCCCGCACCGCGTCGACGAGGGGACCGAGGCGGCAGGCGCTCTCCCCCAGGTCGCCGTCGCAGAGCAGCACCAGGCGCGGTGCGGGCTCGGCGCTCAGCGCCGCCTCGCAGGCCGCGGTCACGTTGCCGCCCTTGCCGTGCGGCTTGCGCCGGGTCACCACCTGCGCCCCGGCGACCATCGCCCGCTCGCCGGTCCGATCCTGCGAGGCGTCGTCGCCGACCCAGATCGCCGCCCCGGGGAAGGTCGCGCGCAGTGCCGCCACCGTCGCCCCGATCCGCTCCGCCTCTTCGTGCGCGGCCACCACGATGGCGAGCGCGGCGCCATCGGTCGGGGGCGCGGTCTCGGGGGTCGTCGACATCGCCCCATATTCGCCTCAGCGGCGGCTATTGTCCCGCCGATGCCGAACATCGAGGCACACATCACCGGCAACATCTGGAAAATCGAGGTCGCGGTCGGCGACTCCGTCAGCGAGGGCGACACCGTCGTCATCCTCGAGTCGATGAAGATGGAGATCCCGGTCGAGGCCGAGGATGACGGCAAGGTGAGCGAGATCCGTTGCGAGGAGGGCCAAGCCGTGAGCGAAGGCGACGTCCTCGTCGTGCTCGAGTAGGGCGGCGATGCCGGAGCGCTCGGCCGGGGGGCCCGAGAGCGGGGCCGGAGGGGGCGCATCGGAGCGTCTGGCGGGTGGCAAGCTGCTGCTCGACCGGCCGGCCGAGGCGGTGGCGCGGCTGCGCATCGCCAACCCCGAGCGCCGCAACGCCCTCGACCACGAGATCCTCGCCGCGATCGCCGCGACGCTGCCCCGGCTCGACGACGGGATCTCCACCCGCTGCGTCCTGATCACCGGCACACCGCCGCTCTTCTCGGCCGGCTACGACATCGCCGAATTCACCGAGGAGGCCTTCGAGGACGAGGCCGAGGCGCTGGTCGCCCACCCCTTCCAGGCGGCGATGGAGGCGATCGTCGCCCACCCTTGGCCGACCGTCGCCGCGATCAACGGGCTCTGCCTCGGGGGCGGGCTCGAGCTGGCGGTCAGCTGCGACCTGCGGATCGCCGCCGCCGGGGCGAAGCTCGGCATGCCGCCCGCCAAGCTCGGCCTCGTCTACGGCCACACCGGCCTGCGCCGCTTCCTCGAGACGATCGGCGTCCCCCGGACCCGCGAGATGTTCTTCACCGGCCGCAACCTGGCGGCCGAGCAGGCGGAGCGGATCGGGCTCGTCAACCAGCTGGCCTCCGACGAGGAGATCGAGGCGGCCGGGGTGAGGCTGGCCGGCGAGATCGCCGCCGCGGCGCCGCTCTCGACCCGCGGCAACAAGCGGGTGATCGACGTGCTCGCCGCCAATCCGATCCTCTCCCCGGCCCAGGAGGAGGAGCTGGTCGAGCTGCGCCGCGCCTGCTTCGGCTCGGCCGACTTCCGCGAGGGCGTCCGGGCCTTCGCCGAGAAGCGCCGCCCGGTCTGGACCGGGGAATGACCGCGCGCCGCCCGCGACGGGACGGCCGCTGACCGTGCCACGCCAGAGCGCCAAGGCCCGCCGTGCGGAGCTCGCCGCCAGCGACCCGGTGATGGCCGATCTGATCGAGCGGATCGGCCCGCTCGACTTCGCCACCCGGCTGCGTCGGCGCAAAGAGGAGCGCCCCGCCGACGCTTTCGGCGCGCTCCTGCGCTCGATCGTCGGCCAGCAGCTCTCGACCAAAGCGGCGCGGGCGATCTACCTGCGGCTGCTCGACCTCTACGACGGCCCGCCCACCCCGGCGGCGACCCTGGAGCTGAGCGAAGCCGATCTGCGCGGGGTCGGGTTCTCACGGCGCAAGGTCGAGTACGTCCACGACCTCTCCGCCCGGGTCCTCGACGGCGAGCTGGAGCTGGACCGGATCGCGACTCTGGGCGACGAGGAGGCGATCGAGGAGATCTCGGCGGTGCGCGGGCTCGGCCGCTGGACGGCGGAGATGTTCCTGCTCTTCCATCTCGGCCGGCCCGATGTCATCTCAGGCGGCGACCTGGGGATCCGCAAGGCGATCATGATCGAGTACGGCCTCGAGCGGATGCCGACGCCCAAGGAGGTCGAGGAGCGGGCGGTGCGCTGGAGCCCCAACCGCAGCCTCGCCGGCCTCTACCTCTGGGAGTCGCTCCACGCGGTCCCGCAGTAGCCCGAACATCGGCAACTCGCCACCCAGCGCGAATGGTTGGGCCCGGATCGCCGAAGATAGACAGATGCGCCTCCGTTATTGGATCGGACTCGTCGCCGCGATCGTGGTCGGGGCAGGTGCCGTGGTCGGCGCGATCCTCACCTACCACCACGACGAAAATGAATTTCACGCCCGTCAGAAGGAAGAGGCGGTGCGGGCGGCGCGCCAGGCGCAGTCCGTCGGGGCGCTCTCGGTCGGCGAGCTGGCCGCGGCGGCGGCCTTCATCAAGGCCGACGGCAACCTCTCCAAACACGAGTTCGCGATCATCAGCCAGTCGCTGGTCAGCGAAAACGTGCTCCACGCCGCGGCCTTCGTCGACGTCGTGCACCGCTCCGAACGGGCCGGATACGAACGCGAACACGGCTTCCCGATCGTCGAACGCGGCGCCGGCGGCAAGCTGGTGCGGGCGAAGCAGCGGGCCGTCTACTACCCGCTCACCTACACCGCCTCGCACGACGACAAACTCGCCACCCAGGCGAGCGGCTTCGACGTCGGCGCCGACCCGGCTCGGGCCCCCTACCTGATGCGGGCCGCCGACAACGGCCGTGCCACCGCGACCGGGGTGATCCCGCTCCTGGTCGGGGGCACCGGGATCAACGTCTACCGCGCGGTCTACCGCGATGGTGCCCCGATCGAAACCGTGGCCGAGCGGCGCCGCGCGCTGATCGGCTTCGCCGCGGGCAGTTTCCTGCTCAAGGACCTCGCCGCGGCCGCCGTCGGCACGCTGCCCAACGACACCACGGCGCAGCTGCAGATCGCCGACCACACCGTGGTCGGGCCGCAGGGGGCGCTCGAGGACCCGGCGCGGGCTCGGATCGAGATCGCCGACCGCACCTGGCTGCTGGTCGTCCATGACCCCGACCGGCCCGACGTCAGCGTGCCGGTCCTCTTCGGTGCCGCCGGGCTCGCCCTCGCCGTCGTGCTCGGCTCGCTGATCTACGTCTGGAGTCGCGAGGAGCGGATGCGCAAGCTGCAGCGCGAGGCCGACGAAGACTCGCTCAGCGGGCTGCGGACGCGACGCCGCTTCGAGGAAGAGGTGCGCTCGGCGATGGCCAGAGCACGGCGCGACGGGACCACCGGGGCGCTCCTGATGCTCGACCTCGACGACTTCAAGTCGGTCAACGACTCCTACGGTCACCCGGCGGGCGATCGCCTGATCAAGGAAGTCGCCGCGGTGCTGCGCCGGCGCACCCGCGAGGGCGACGTGCTCGGACGACTGGGCGGCGACGAGTTCGCGGTGGCGCTGCCGAGCTGCCGGCCCGACGAGGCCGGCGTCGTCGCCGAGGCGATCGTCGGGGCGATCCGTGGCCACCGGCCTGACGACCCCGATGTCGGGACGATCACGGTGAGCGTCGGCGTGGCGCTGTTCGGCGGTGACCCGCTGATGAGCTACGCGACCCTGGTCTCCGAGGCCGACACGGCGATGTACGCGGCCAAGGACGCGGGCGGCGACGGCTTCCGCGTCTTCCACGCGGACGCCCTCCGGGTCCACACCGGCGGGAATCTGAATTAGCCGCGGCCCAGTTCGCGCCGCAGGCGCAGGACCCGGCCGGCCGCGGCGAGGAACGGGGGCCGCTTGAGGCCGCCCTGGTGGAGCTGGGCGACCAGCGCCTCGTGCCCGGCGAGGGCGCTCGGGAGATCGTCGAAGAGCAGCAGGTCGTCGCCGGCGGCGGCGCCGTCGACCGCCACTTCGCGCTGGCCGGCGAATTCGGCCACCGCGGTCGAGCCGAGGCTGTCGGTGATCGTCACCCCGCGGAAGCCGAGCCGGCCGCGCAGCTCCCCGGTCGCGATCCGGCGGCTGAAGGCGGCCGGACGCGGCGAGAGCGCCGGGTAGATCGCGGTCGCCAGCATCACCAGCCGGCCACCGGCGGCGATGAAGGCGCCGTAGGGAGCGGTGTCGACGGCCCGGAGCTCGCCTTTGGTCAGGTTCAGGCGCTGCGCTTCGAAGTCCGTGTTTTCGGTCGCGGCGCCGAGGCCGGGGAAGTGCTTCGCGGTCGCCGCCACGCCGCCCGCTTCGAGGCCTTCGGCGAAGGGCACGGCGGTATCGACCACCCCCGGGGCGGTGTCGGCGAAGGCCCTGCCGGTGGCGGCGATCACCCCGCCGGGCCGGCCGACGTCGAGGACCGGGGCGAGGTCGACACTGACCCCGAGGCGCTGCAGGTTGGCGGCGGTGAGGCGACCCTGCTCGCGCGCGTAGGCGGCGCCCGCGCGCCCCATCGCCGCGGCCGAGGCCCGCGGTGGCCCGTCGACCCGCTTCACTTCGCCCCCCTCCTGGTCGGTCATTACCAGCAGCGGCAGGTGGGCGAGCCGGCGCGGGCGCGGCACCGCCTGGACTTCTTCGATCAGCGCCCGGCCCGCGGCGCGGGTCGGGAAGTCGGCTTCGAAGAGGACGACGCCCGCGACCCTGCCCTCGGCGATCGCCCGGCGCAGTGCCGAGGTCAGCTCGGTGCCGTCGATCGAGACGACGATCCGCTCCCCCGCCAGTTCGCCGGGGCGCAGGGTCTCGGCGAGCGTCGGCCGCGCTTCTTCGTCGGCGCCCGTCGTCGTCGAACCTCCCGATCCCCCACCCGCGGTCGACCCTTGGCCCGCCTGGCGGGCCGAAGGTCGACCGCCCGAGCCGAAGCTCCCGACCACCGCGCCGATGGCGAAACCGGCCACCGCGAGGGCCGTCAACACGCTCAGGGTGAGCCGCCGACGCCGCACCCTGTCGCTCTCCATAAGCGCGATGCTAGCCCGGGAGTGCACGTATCCGCGCGGCGTCATAGCCTTGGCACGGTCCGGACCCGCAGGAAGGAACGCCATGCCCCCTCTGATCACCCCCGACGAAGCCCTCGCCCTCGGCCGCCTCACCGACCGCGCCGAGATCGAGGCCCTGGTGGAGCGCGCCTGGGCGCTGCGCACCGAGAACTTCGGCGACTCCACCGACATGTGCTCGCTGGTCAACGCCAAGTCGGGAGGCTGCGCGGAGGATTGCGGCTTCTGCGCCCAGAGCCGCTACGCGGACGCCGACACGGTGATGCACGCGATGATGGAGCCCGAGCAGATCCTCGAACACGCGAAAGCCGCCGAGGCCGCGGGCGCCCACCGCTTCTGCATGGTCACCCAGGGCCAGGGACTCTCCAAACGCGACTTCCAGAAGATCCTCGAAGGCGCCGAACTGGTCGCCGAGAAGACCAACCTGAAGCGCTGCGCGTCGATCGGCCACATGTCGGCGGAGCGGGCGCAGGCGCTCAAGGACGCGGGGATCCAGCGGGTCCACCACAACGTCGAGTCGGCGAAGTCCTACTACCCCGAGGTCTCGACCACGGTCCGCTACGAGGGGCGCCTGCGCACGATCCGGGCGGTCAAGGAAGCGGGCCTCGAGACCTGCGTCGGCGGCATCCTCAACCTCGGCGAGACCGAGGAGCAGCGGGTCGAGATGGCCTTCGAGCTCTCCGAGATCGACCCGACCTCGGTGCCGATCAACCTGCTGATCCCGAAGGCGGGGACCAAATTCGGCGACCGCGAAGTGATGGAGCCGCGCGAGGTGGTCAAGTGGATCGCGATCTTCCGGCTGATCATCCCGGGGGCGCTCTTCCGCCTCTGCGGCGGCCGGGTGGAGAACCTCGGCGACCTGCACGGCCTGGCGGTGAAGGCGGGCCTGAACGGGGTGATGATGGGCAACTTCCTCACCACGCTCGGCGCCGAGCCGGCCGAGGACCGGGCGATGTTCGAGGAGCTCGGGCTGAACGTGGCCCGGCAGCCCGACAACGGCTCCAACCCGCGGCCCGACAACCGCTCCGGCTGGCTCGCCGGGGACTCGCCACAGACGCCGATGGAGGAGCTGATCGACCACCAGGACGAGGCGCCGATGTGGGACCCCTCGACTCAGCTGCGGGTCGTCAAGAAGGGCGAACG
>DATNAG010000092.1:0-16843 GCA_035572835.1 Solirubrobacterales bacterium | reverse complement strand
GCCAGCGCCATCGCGCAGCCGGGGATCGTCTTGTCGCAGGCGCAGAGGGCGACGATCGCGTCGAACTGGTAGCCGCGGGCCATCAGCTCGATCGAGTCGGCGATCACCTCGCGGCTGATCAGCGAGGCCTTCATCCCCTGGGTCCCCATCGTCACCCCGTCGGAGACGGCGACGGTGTTGAACTCCATCGGCGTGCCGCCGGCGGCACGGACGCCGTCTTTGATGTGCTCGGCGAGCGCCCGCAGGTGGAAGTTGCAGGGCATCGCCTCGGTCCAGGTGTTGGCGATCCCGATCGTCGGCCGGCTGAGCGCGTCGTCGTCGAACCCGATCCCCTTCATGTAGGCGCGCGCGTGGGCGCGGTCGGGGCCGTCGAAGACGGTCGCCGAGCGGGGGCGCGGAAGTCCGGTCGCGGTGGAGCTGGCGTCGGGGCTCATGGGAGAAACCTACTGAGCGTGCGCGGCGGCGGCGGGCGGCGGGCCCGGCGCGCGGCTCCGGTCCGGCGCTCGGCGCGGGTCCTAACCGCTCGACCCCGCGGGTTCGGCGTCGACGCGCGCGCGGGCGGCGAGATCGAACACGTCGACCGGGCCGGCGCCCTTGCCGAGACCCGCGAGCCCGGCGCCGACCGCGAGCGAGGCGAGCTGGCGTGCCGCGGCGGCCGCCTGGAGCGGCTCGGCACCGCGAGCGAGGAAGGCGGCGATCGCGGACGAGTGGGTGCAGCCGGACCCGTGGGCGGCCTCGCCGGGGTGGCGCTCGCCGGGGATCTCGACCGGCTCCTCGCCATCGAAGAAAAGGTCGACCAGCGCCGCCGAGTGGCCGCCGGTGACGACCACCGCGTCAGGCCCGAGCGTCTGCACGGCGCGGGCGAGGTCTTCCTGGGAGGCGTCGTCGCCGAGCCCGGATAAGACCCGTGCCTCGGGGATGTTCGGGGTCGCGATGGCGACCAGCGGCAGGAGCTTCTCGACCAGCGTGTCGCAGGCGTCGTCGTCGAGCAGCCGGGCTCCGGACTCGGCGACCATCACCGGGTCGAGGACGACCGGCGCGTCGCCGACGTAGCCGAGCGCCTCGACCACCGCCTCGACCGTCGCCGCGTTGCCGAGCATGCCGATCTTCACTGCATCGACGCCGATGTCCTCGGCGACCGCGCGCACCTGCGCCACGATCATCGCCGGCGGGATCATCTCCACCGCCTCGACGCCGACCGTGTTCTGGGCGGTGAGCGCCGTGATCGCGGTCATCCCGTGGACGCCGCAGCGGGCGAACGCCTTCAGGTCGGCCTGGATCCCCGCCCCGCCGCCCGAGTCCGAGCCGGCGATCGAGAGCACCGCTGGTACCGGTCTATCCGCCATCGCTGGAGCCTAGATGAGCCACCGGTCCAGGTGGCTCTAGCGCTCACCGGGCTTCGGAGGAACGAGCAGGGTGCGGGTGAAGGTGCCGATCGGGGTCGGCGCGAGGTAGCCGAGCAGCTCCAGGCGTGCGAGGGCCGCGGAGGCGCGGGCGGCGGGCAGGTCGAGCGAAGCGGCGCCGGTGGCCCCTGATTCGATCGCCGCGAGCACCGCGGTCAGCTCGGGGTCGAGCGCCGGGCCGACGCGCTGGAGACGGGTGGCCCCGGCGCCGAGGAGCGCGTCGAGAACGTCCTGGCCGTCGCGGACGACGCAGCAGCCGCCCGCCAACAGCTCGTTCGGCCCGGCGGAGGCCCGCGAGGTGACCGGCCCGGGAACGGCGCCGAGGTCACGGCCGAGGTCGGCGGCGAGGTCGGCGGTGATCAGCGAGCCTGACCGGGCGGCCGCCTCGACCACCACGGTCATCCCGGCCAGCGCCGCCATCACCCGGTTCCTCGCCGGAAAGCTCCACCTCCACGGGGTCGAGCCCGGGGGCAGCTCGGAGATCACGGCGCCGGTCTCGACCACGCGGCGCCAGAGGGAGCGATGGGCGGCCGGGTAGGGACGGTCCGGCCCGCAGCCGAGGACCGCCAGGGTGCGGCCGCCCCCGTCGAGCGCTCCTCGGTGGGCACAGGCATCGATGCCGAAGGCGAGTCCGCTGACCACGACCAGGCCCGCCGTGCTCACCTCCCGCGCCAGCTCTCGCGCGACCTCGCGGCCGTAGGAGGTCGCCCGCCGCGAGCCGACGATCGTCACCGCCGCCTGCGGCTCGAGGTCGCAGAGCAGCTCGCGGTCGCCGCGGCCGATCAACGCCCAGGGCGCGTCGGCGGCGTCGCGCAGCCCCGGCGGGTAGCGATTGTGATGCCGGCAGACCGACCAGCACCCGGCCGCGTCGAGGCGATCCCCGAGGCCGGCCTCGCCGAGCGCCTCGACCTCGCGGAGCAGCCGATGTCCCGCGGCCGGCGCGACGGCCTCGACCAGGTCCTCGTTGCCGAGCCGCAACAGTTCCGGCGAGCGCTTGCCGACCGACCCGGTCGCCGTCTTCTCGATGTAAGGGCCGAACATCGCCAGGAGCCACGAGCGGCGCAGGCACCCGACGCAGGCGAGCTGATCAGACACGGTCCCTCCTTCGCAGCTGCAGAGCCTGGGCCATCTCCTCCTCGCCGATCGACTCCGTCCCGGCGAGGTCGGCGACGGTCCGGGCGAGCCGCAAGGCGCGATCGTGCGCGCGACCGCTGAAGCGCCGACGCGCGTGGAGGTCGGCGAGCAGGGCGGCGGCGGCCGGGTCGAGGTCACAGCCGCGAACCTCGGCCGGCGTCATCTCGGCGTTGCAGCGTCCTGGCCCGAGTCGCGCCTCCTGACGCTCCCGCGCCGCGCAGACCCGGTCGCGAACCGGCGCCGACGGCTCCCCCGGGGCACCACCGATCTCCTCCGCCGACGGCTGAGCCACCGCCGCCAACAGGTCGATCCGGTCGGCGAGCGCGCCGCTCAGTTTGCCCTGGTAGCGCTGGACCTGGGAACCGAGGCAGGTGCAGGCAGGATCGTCCTCCCCCCGGCCGCACGGGCATGGATTCGAGGCGGCGACCAACATGAAGCGACAGGGGAGCAGCCGCCTCCCTCCCACCCTCGCGATCGCCACCTCTCCGGTCTCGAGCGGGGCCCGCAGCGCCTCGAGCACGTCGCGACGGAACTCGCAGAGCTCATCGAGGAAAAGGCATCCGCGATGCGCCAGGGTGATCTCACCGGGCCGTGGCGGGGTGCCACCGCCGATCAGACCCGCGGCGCTGATCGTGTGGTGAGGCGCGCGGAACGGGCGACCGGCAGGGAGCCCGCCCGCCAGTCGGCCGGTGGCGCTGGCGATCCGTGCCACCTCCAACGCCTCCTGGCCGCCGAGCGGCGGCAGGATCGAGGGCAGACGACCGGCCGCCAGCGACTTCCCCGCTCCCGGCGGTCCGACCATGAGCAGCGAATGCCCCCCGGCGGCGGCGACTTCGAGAGCACGCCGCAGGTGCGGTTGACCGCGCAGGTCGGCCAGATCCGGCGCACCCGCCGCCGGGACGCGCTGCAGGCGCAACGGCTCCGGTGACGGGACCCTCTCGCCCGCCGCCAGGGCCGACAGGCCGGCGACGCTCTCCAGAGGTGCCACCTCGATACCGCCCGCGAGCGCCGCCTCCGGCCCGTTCTCGGCCGGGACGACGACCGCCTTCGCTCCGGTCTCGCGCGCCGCCTCGGCGATCGCCAGCGCGCCGTTGATCGACCGGACCTGCCCGTCGAGCGCCAGCTCGCCGACCAGCGCGACCCGCTCCATCTCCCCCCAATCGAGCTGCCCGGATGCGCTCAGCAGCGCCGCGGCGATCGCCAGGTCCATCGCCGGCCCCGCCTTACGCAGGCTCGCGGGCGCCAGGTTGACCACGATCCGCTGCAGTGGGAACTCGAAGCCGCAGTTGACCAGGGCGGCGCGAACGCGCTCCCTCGCCTCGCGCACCGCCGGGTCGGGCAGGCCGACGAGCGCGAAGCCGGGCAGCCCCCGGTGGACGTCGACCTCGACCCGCACCGGCCGGGCGGAGATGCCGTCGAGGGTGAAGGTGTGGGCGGTGGCGAGCACGACGACGACGCTAGGAGGCCGATCCGCGCAGGTGGCGCGCAGGAAGTAATTCTTCGGCGCCGGCTCTGTGCCAATTCAGTCACGTCCGGTCGAAACGCCGCCCAGCTCCGCCACAGTCGCGGCCATGACCGCCACCCGCCTCCGCACCGGCCGCCTCGCCGAGGCCCGCGCCGCCGAACACCTCCGCTCGCTCGGCTACGAGATCCTGGCCCGCAACGCCCGTACCAGGTACGGCGAGCTCGACCTGGTCGCTCTCGATCGGCCCGCGCTCGTCTTCGTCGAGGTGAAGGCGGCCCGTGCCGGGAACAAGGTCGGCCCGGAGCGGCCGGTCCTCTGGGTCACGCCGCGCAAGCAGCTGCAGGTGCGCCGCCTCGCCGCGGCCTGGCTGGCCGAACGGCGGGAGGCGGGCTCAACCCTGCGCTACGCCGAGATCCGCTTCGACGCCGTGGGGGTCCTCCTCGACCGCGGCGATGTAGTCCTCGAGGTCGAGCACATTGTCGCCGCCTTCTAGGCCCAGCTGGGTGTACGCGACGCTGGCGAAGGAACGGCGGTGAAGCGGCGAGATGCCGAGCTCCTCGATCGCGGCGCGGTGCTCGGGGGTCGAGTAGCCGACGTGCTCGTCGAAGCCCCAGCCGGGGTGACGCTCGGCGGCTTCGCGCATGTAGCGATCGCGGGTGACCTTGGCCAGGACCGAGGCGGCGGCGATCGCGGCGCTGGTGCGATCGCCGCCGACCACCCGCCGATGGGGGACCTCGCAGCGCGGCAGGCGGAAGCCGTCGACCAGGCAGATCGCCTCGGGGCCGGGCTCCAGGCGCGCCAGGGCGTCGCCGAGCGCCTCGCAGTTGGTGACGTGAAGGCCACGCCGGTCGATCCCCGGCGCCGAGCGCACGACGATGCTCACCCGCGCCGCCGCCCGCAGCACGCACGGGTACATCTCGAGGCGCGCCTCCTCGGTCATCTGCTTCGAGTCGTGGATACCGCCGAGGATGCGGCGGTCGCTGACCGAGAGCCGCTCGTAGTCGAAGAGGACGGCGGCGGCCACCAGCGGCCCGGCGAGGCATCCCCGCCCCGCCTCGTCCGCCCCCGCGACGAACCGATGGGCGAGCCCACGGTCGAAGTCGAAGAGCCGTTGGCTGCGCCGGAGGCGACGTTTGTGCAGCTTGCCGGTCACCGGACGCTCGCGCCCGGCGAGCTAGAGGATGCCGATTCGATCGGGAGGCCAGTAGGTCGCGAAGGCCTCGCCGATGATCCACGACTTGGGGATCGGTCCCCAGTAGCGGCTGTCGTCGCTTTCGCCACGGTTGTCCCCCATCATGAAGAAGTAGCCGGGCGGGATCTTGATCGTCTTCGGCAAATTGCACTCATAACCGCCCCCACATGGGTTGATGTAGGACTCGTCGGTCTTCTCCACCCCGTTCACCACCGGGTGCCCGTCTTTGATCGAGAGGGTGTCGCCGCCGACGGCGACGATCCGCTTGATGAAGGTCTGACTCGACTCCTGCGGGGTCGGCCGCGGGCACGCCTCCCCCGATTCGAGCGGCTGCATGTTCTTCACCAGCACGCCGCATTCGCTGCTCGACTCCGCCCCGGCCGGCGGGTGGAAGACGACGATGTCCCCGGGATGGGGTTCGTGCAGGTGGTAGACGAAGCGGTTGACGAGGACCCGCTGCCCGACGTCGAGCGTCGGCTCCATCGAGCCGGACGGGATCTGGTACGGCTTCACCAGCCAGGCCTGGATCGCCAAGGCCAGCGCCAAGGCGAGGGCGACGATCACCACGAGCTCGATCAGCCCGCCCGCTCTCGACTTCGGTTTCGGGATCCTGAAGTTCACCGCGCGCGATTCTCCCTGGAAAAGGCGAAGAACGCCTAAAGGGTGCCGATCCGGTCCGGGGGCCAGTAGGTCGCGAAGGCCTCACCGACGAGCCATGCTCTCGGCACCGGGCCCCAATACCGGCTGTCGTCGCTGCCCCCGCGGTTGTCGCCCATCATGAAAAAATAACCCTTCGGAATCGTGATCGCCTTCGGCATATTGCACACCGAGGCCGACCCGCAGGGCCTGATGTAGGGCTCGTCGGTCTTCTCCACCCCGTTCACGACCGGATGCCCTTCCTTGATCGAGAGGGTGTCGCCGCCGACGGCGACGATCCGCTTGATGAAGTTCTGACTCGACTCCCGCGGGGTCGGCTGCGGGCAGGGCTCACGGCTGGACACGGCGACCCCGCACTCCGCCGCGGTCTCGGCGCCCGTCGGTGGGTGGAAGACGACGATGTCTCCCGCGTGCGGTTCGTGCAGGTGGTAGACGAAGCGGTTGACGAGGACCCGCTGGCCGACGTCGAGCGTCGGTTCCATCGAGCCCGAAGGGATCTGGTAGGGCTTCACCACCCAGGCCTGCAGCGCCAGCGCCAGCCCGAGGGCGAGCGCGACGATGACGACCAACTCGATCAGGCCGCCCGCTTTGCTCTTCGGCTTGGGCAGCGAGAGTTTCAGCCCGCGGAGTCCTCGTCGGAGTCACCGGATTTGTCCGGCTCCTCGTCCGTGGGCTCCTCGGGTGCATCGGCGGCCTCCGCCTCCGCGGCGGGAGCCTCCTCAGTGGCGGCGGCCTCGGGCGCGTCCTCGGTCTCCGCCTCCGGGGCCTCCGGCTCGGCCTCGACGGCCTCGGTCGGGGCGGCCTCCGGCACGACCTCCTCCTGGCTCACGCCCTCGGCGTCGACCGCGGTCAACTCCTCGGCCGCCGGCGAGGCGCTCGAGACCATCGCCTCGTCGATGCCCCAACGCCGCTCGGCGACGCGGGCCGCCTTGCCGATCCGGCCGCGCAGGTAGTAGAGCTTCGCCCGCCGCACGTCACCGCGCGCCGCGACCTCGAGTTTCTCGATCTTCGGCGAGTGGAGCGGGAACGTCCGCTCGACCCCGACGCCGAAGGACTGCTTGCGCACGGTGAAGGTCTCACGCGCGCCCGAGCCCTGCCGGCGCAGCACCACGCCCTCGAAGACCTGGGTGCGTTTGCGCGTCCCCTCGATCACCTGGAAGTGGACTTTGACGCGGTCGCCAGGCTCGAAGGGCGGCAGGCCCTTCTTCAACTGGTCGCGCTCGATGCTGTCGATCACTGAGCTCATCTGAAGTCTCTCGCGGGGGTCGGTTGGTGGCGAAGAAAAACCGCCCAGCCCCCTGGTGGGATCCGCGCGGTCGCAGAATGGTAGCTATTCCGTGCCGGGAGCGGCCTTACGCTCTTGCGCCGCAAACGCTTCGGCACGTTCTCGTGACCGCTCGAGGCGCCACTGGCGCACCTTCTCATGGTCGCCGGAGAGCAGCACCTCGGGCACCGACCAGCCCCGGTGGACCGGTGGCCGCGTGTAGTGCGGGTACTCCGGCATGCCCTCCAGCACCTGGCTGTAGGAGTCCTCGGCCGCGGAGGATGCGTTGCCGAGCGCCCCCGGCAGCTTCCGCATCATCACGTCGGCGACGACCATCGCCGGCAGCTCGCCCCCGGCCAGCACGTAGCGCCCGATCGACACCTCGTCGTCGGCGAGGTGCTCGTGGATCCGCTCGTCGAAGCCCTCGTAGCGCCCGCAGAGGAGCGCCACGTGCGGCTCGGCGACCAGTTCGTCGGCGAGCTCGTCGTCGAGCAGTCGCCCGGTCGGGGTCAAGAGCACGATCCGCGGCCGCGCCCCCTCGCCGTACGCCGCCTGCAGCGCCGCGTCGATCACGTCGACCCGCAGCACCATCCCGGCGCCACCGCCGTAAGGCGAGTCGTCGACCTGCCGCCCCGAGAGCGGCGTCGAGTCGCGGTAGTTGAACAGCCGCAGCTCGTTGCCTTCGCGCAGCGCGTTCTGCACCGGACGCTGCGTCTGCAGCCAGTCGAAAGCCTCCGGGAAGAGGGAGAAGATGTCGAGCCGCAAGGCGCGGTGCTCCTAGAAGGTCGTCTCAGTCGAGGATGTCGACGATGACGCGGCGGTCGATCCGCACCGCCGCGGCCTTGGCGATCGTCCGGATCGCGTTGGCGACGCGGCCGCCTTTGCCGATCACCCGTCCGAGATCGCCCTCGGCGACGCTGATCTCGTAGACGAGGTCGCCGTCCTCCTCGAGCTCCTCGACCTCGACCGCGTCAGGATCCTCGACGAGGGCCTTGACGAGGAATTCGAGCAGCTCGGTCATCGCCGGGAGCGCTTAACTGCCGTGGGCGGCGATGCCCTTGGTGCGCAGCAGGTGGGCCACGGTCTCCGACGGCTGGGCGCCGTGCTCGATCCAGTGGCGCGCGCGCTCCTCGTCGAGGACGATCGTCGAGGGCTCGGTCTGCGGGTTGTACTGGCCGATCGTCTCGATCGTCCGCCCGTCGCGCGGGGAACGTTTGTCGGCGACGACGATCCGCCAAATCGGGTTCTTCTTGGAACCCACTCGTCTAAGTCTGATTCGGACTGCCATGCGGCGGAGAACTGTAGCGGAACGCCGCTTTCAGCGCCGACGAACCTTGGGCCGCGGAGCCTGGCCGCTCATCTGCATCAGTTTCTGCGGGTCCGGCATCTTGCCGTTCGCCATCGAGCGCATCATCACCCGCATCTGGTCGAACTGCTTGACCAGCGCCCGCACCTCCTGCACCCGCGTCCCCGAGCCGTCGGCGATCCGTTTGCGCCGCTTGCCTTTGATCAGGGTCGGATCGTGGCGCTCGGCCGGGGTCATCGAGAGGATGATCGCCTCGGTTCGATCGAGCTGGCGCTCGTCGATGTTCGCGTTCTTCAGCTGTTTCATCGCGCCCATCCCCGGCAGCATCCCGATGATCCCGCTCAGCGGGCCCATTTTGCGGACCTGTTTCATCTGCGTGAGGAAGTCCTCCAGCGTGAACTGGTCCTTTTTGAGTTTTTCCTCGAGTTCTTCGGCGGACTTCTCGTCGACCTGCGATTCGGCCCGCTCGATCAGGCTGAGCACGTCGCCCATGCCGAGGATCCGCTGCGCCATCCGGTCGGGGTGGAACTTGTCGAAGTCCTCGATTTTCTCGCCGGTCGAGGCGAACATGATCGGCTTGCCGGTGACCGCCTTGACCGAGAGCGCGGCACCGCCGCGGGCGTCGCCGTCGAGCTTGGTCATCACCACGCCGTCGAACTCGGCCGCCTCGGCGAACGATTCGGCCACCCCGACCGCGTCCTGACCGGTCATCGCGTCGACCACCAGCAGCACGTCGTCGGGCTTGGTCTTGTCGCGGATCCGCGACAGCTCCTTCATCAGGTCCTGATCGATGTGGAGGCGACCGGCGGTGTCGATGATGAGGAAGTCGCGGCGCTCCTCGCGGGCGCGGTCGAGCGCCCAGGTGGCGATGTCGACCGGGTCGGCGTCGGTGCCTTTCTCGTAGACGTGGGCGCCGGCGCGGTGGCCCATCGTGATCAGCTGGTCGACGGCGGCGGGGCGGTAGACGTCACAGGCGGCCAACGCCACGTCTTTGCGCTGTTTCTTGAAGTACTGGGCGAGCTTCGCGCAGGCGGTCGTCTTACCGGAGCCCTGCAGGCCCGCCATCAGGATCACGGTCGGGCCGGAGCCGGCGACCGCGAGGTCGACACCCTCGCCGCCCATCAGGTCGGCCAGCTCCTCGTTGACGATTTTCACCACCTGCTGGCCGGGGTCGAGGCTGTCCATCACCTCGGCGCCGAGGCAGCGCTCTTTCAGCGTCTTGGTGAACGCTTTGACGACTTTGAAGTTGACGTCGGCCTCCAGCAGCGCGAGGCGGATGTCGCGCATCGCCGAGTCGATGTCGGACTCGCTCAGTTTGCCCCGCGAGCGGACGTCCGAGAGGGTCGACTGGAGCCGGTCGGAAAGCTGGTCGAACATCTCCTCAGGCTACTCCGACAGGAGTGCGGTGGCGTATTCGGCGGGGTCGAAGGGACGCAGGTCCTCGAGTTTCTCCCCCACCCCGATCAGCTTCACCGGGATGCCGAGTTCGGAGGCGATCGCCAGCGCGATCCCGCCCTTCGCGGTGCCGTCGAGCTTGGTGATCACGACGCCGTCGACCTGCACCGCTTCGGAGAAGACTTTCGCCTGGCGCAGCCCGTTCTGGCCGGTGGTCGCGTCGATCGAGATCAGCGTCTCGTGCGGCGCCTCGGGGATCAGTTTGCCGATCACCCGGCGCACCTTGGCGAGCTCCTCCATCAGGTTGTCCTGGGTGTGGAGGCGGCCGGCGGTGTCGACGATCACCACGTCGGCGCCCCGGGCGACCCCGGCCGAGACCGCGTCGTAGGCGACCGAACCGGGGTCGGCGCCGGCCTGGCCGCGGACCAGCTCGGCTCCCGCCCGGTTCGCCCACTCGGCGAGCTGCTCGGCGGCGGCGGCGCGGTAGGTGTCCCCCGCCCCCATCACCACCGAGAGGCCGAATTCTTTCGAGAGGTGCCAGGCGATCTTGCCGATCGTCGTCGTCTTGCCGGTGCCGTTCACGCCGACCATCATCAGCACCGCGGGCCGGGCCGAGAGGTCGATCTTGGCGCGGGCGGTCGAGGCGACCTCGGCGAGCATCTCGATCAGCCGGTCGCGGATCGGCTCGCCCTCGGCGGGGACGGCTCCCGAGTCCACCTCATGCTCGAGTTTCTCGACCACCGCGGCGGTGGTCGGGGCGCCGACGTCGGCGAGGATCAAAGCCTCCTCCAGCAGTTCCCAGGTTTCGTCGTCGATCTTCTCGAAGACCGAGGCGCTGATCTCCTCCTGCAGGGCCTGGCGGGATTTGGAGAGGCTCTCGCGCAGGCGGCGGAAGACGCCGCGCCGCTGCTCCGGCTCGGCCTCAGCCGGCGGCGCGACGTTCGCGGGCTCGCGCGAACCGAGGTCGATCATCTCCTGCCAGCTGGTCGCCATCGCCCGGGGAGGCTAGCGGCGGGGCCACCCGGGAGGCGGCGGCGCTCAGTTCGGCGACCGCGGCATCGAGGTGGCCGGCCAGTCGCTCGACCCCGGGGACCGAGTCGGGATCGGCCAGCAGGCCGAAGCTGACGCGGCCGTTGTAGGAGAGGATCGCGATCGCCAGGCCGTGCCGGCGGGCGAGGAAGCCGACCGGGTGGATCGCCACCAGCTCGCGGCCGAGCGCGTAGAAGGGGATCTGCGGGCCGGGGAAGTTGGTCACCAGCAGGTTGAAGAGGCGGGTGGAGAAGTTGATCGCCGCGGTCGGGCCGAGCAGGATCGGGGGGGCGAAGTCGCGGAACCAGTCGTTGAGGCCCCAGATCGCTTCCGCGCCGAGCGGCTGCTTGGAGGCCTTGAGGCCGTCCATCGCGGTGGAGATCGCGGCGAGCCGCTCGACCGGGTCGGCGAGGCCGACCGGCAGCGGGCCGCGCATCGCGGTCAGTTTGTTGCCCAACTCGCCGTGCTCGTCGATCGTCCGGATCGAGACCGGGACCAGGGCCTTCAGCTCGAGCCCCGCTTTCCCTCTGTCGCCCTCTGGGTTGCAGAAGGAAGGATCGTCTTCGTTGAACCAGGCGCGGAGGGCCCCGGTGGCCACCGCGAGCGAGACGTCGTTGACGGTGCCGCCGAGCGCGTTCTTGATCCGTTTGAACTCGGCCAGGTCGAACTGCTCCCAGGCGAAGTCACGGCGGGGCCCGACCCCGGGCGGGTTGATCGGGACGCGCGGCGCCGCGCGGAGCAGGTTCCAGGTCACCTCCCAGAGACCGACCAGGCCGTCGCCGGTGCGGCGCGAGGCGTCGGCGGGATCGCGAGCCGCACCGGTGAGCCAGCGCAGCATGCGGCGGAAGGTGGCGATGACGCCGGTCGCGGCGCGGACCGCGAGGCCGCCGCCGGAGGGCGAGCGGTGCGGCTGCCAAGGCTGCTCCGGCGCCGGTGGCTCGGCGGTCGGCTCGACGTCGAAGAGCAACATCCCGATGTCGACGGCGGAGATCCCGTCGGCCATCGCGTGGTGGGTCTTGTAGACGACGGCGAAGCGCTCCTCGGCGAAGCCGCTGACCAGGGTCAGCTCCCAGAGCGGCTTGCGGCGGTCGAGTGGCGGGGCGAGCAGGCGGCCGGCGAGGGCGCGCAGCTCGGCGTCGGTCCCCGGCGCCGGCAGGGCCGCGCTGGAGACATGGCGGCGCACGTCGAAGGTCTCGTCGTCGACCCAGAACGGGGTACCGAGCCCGAGCGGCGGTGTCAGCAGGCGCTGTCGAAGGCGCGGCAGCTGGTGCAGGCGCGAGCGGATCTGGGCGAGGAACTGGTCCTCGGTCGGCGGCAGGCCGTCGAAGACCAGGATGGCCCCGATCGCCATGTGCGCGTTGTCCTTCTCGTTGGCGAGGAACGACGTGTCGAACGACGACAGCCGGTCCATATGGCGTTGCGCCATCTCTCCCTCCTTGCAGGGAGATTAGTGCCGGGGGTAAGCATTCGTTGAGGAAGGGCTTGTTAAGGGCGGGGGATCTGACCCCTGAGGGGCGGGGGATCTGACCCCCTCCTCGCTCAAACTCGGGCTGGATCGCTGCGGGCCGTCCGAGATTGCGGATGGGCCCTCGTTACAAGCCGTTCGGAGGGGGTCAGATCCCCCGCCTGTGGAGCGCTGGCGGGCGGACGCGCGGGACGGGACTGCCTCCTTCGTCGCTCGGCGCTGCGGGTGCCGCAGGGGGTGCAGGCGCAGGGGGTGCGGTCGTGGGGGGGTCGTTCAGGCTACGGCGGAGAGGGGCTCGGGGCCGTCGCTCTCGGCTTCGTCGCCTTCGTCTTCGGTGCGGTCGCGGGGGAGCTTGCGGCTGACGACTTTGGTCACGCCGTCGCCGCCCATCGTCACGCCGTAGAGGACGTCGGCGGCGTCCATCGTCCGTTTCTGGTGGGTGACGATGACGAACTGGGCGCGGTCGGAGAAGCGGCGGATCAGCTGCAGGAAGCGGTCGATGTTGGCGTCGTCGAGGGCCGCCTCGACCTCGTCCAGGATGTAGAAGGGGCACGGCCGGGCGAGAAAGACGGCGAAGACGAAGGCGAGCGCGACCAGCGACTTCTCGCCGCCCGACATCAGCGACAGTTTGCGCGTCGACTTGCCCGCCGGGTTGACCTCGATCTCGACCCCGAACTCGTCGCGCTCTTCCCGCTCCTCCTCGTCGGGATCGGGCTCGGCGGCCTCGCCCTCCTCGCCTTCCGCGGCCGGGGCCTGCTCGTCCTCGCGGACCGCCCGCAGGTTGACCCGGCGCAGCCGTCCGCGGCCGCCGGGGAAGAGGTGCTCGACCATCTCCTCGAAGTTCGTCGCCGTCGCCTCGAAGGTCTCCTCGAAGGCGCGCTCGATCTCGTCGTCGATCTCGCGGATCAGCGACTCCAGCTCGCGCATCGCCCGCTCGGTGTCCTCGCGCTGGGCCTGCAGCTGCTCGACGTGATCCGAAGCCTCTTCGTATTCACGCTGGGCCAGCGGGTTGACCGGGCCGATCTGGGCGCGGCGGCGGTCGAGCCGTTCGAGCTTGCGGTCGATGTCGGCGCGCTCCTCCTCGGTCATCGCCGCCTCGGCGGGCGGCACCTCCTCGCCGAGTTTCTCGACGATCGCGGCCATCTCCCGCTCCGCCTCGGCGCGGCGGTCGCCGAGGTGGGCGGCCTCGACCTCGGCCTGGGTCAGTTCCTCCGACACCGAGCGCATCTGGCCCTGCAGCTCGAACTCGAGCTTCGAGCAGGCGCGCAGCTCGTCGGCGATCTCGTCGCCGTCGCCCTCGTTGCCGACCACGGTCGACTCGGTCCGCTCGACCCGGGCGCGGATCGCCCCGGCCGCCGCCTCGACCGACGCGAGCGCGGCCCGCACGTCGTCGAGCAACTCCTCGCCGCCCGCCAGCCGGGCGCGCATCTTCTCCCGGTGGCGCTCGCCGAGCAGGCCCTCGGCGCGGCGCGCGTGGCGGATCGCCCGTTCCGATCCCGCCCGGACCTCGCCCAGCGCGTGCTCGCGGGCGGTCTCCGAGGAAGCGTCGGAGCGCGCCGCCGCCAGGCCGTCCAGCGCCGAGCGCAGACCGGCGTCGACCTCGCCCAGCTCCTCCTCCAGCTTGCGCGCCCGCTGGCCCGGTGCGCCGCCGCTCGAGACGTCGAGGGTCAGCGGCCCGAGCTCGGCCCGCAGCGCCTCCAGCCGCGCCTCGACCTCGGACTCCGAGCGGGAGAGGCCCGCCACCCGCACCGCGACCCGCTCCGACTCGGCCCGCAGCTTCGTCAACACGCCCCAGGCCTGGGTCCGCGCCCGGTCGCGCTCGGCGAAGCGCTCCTCGGCGGCGGAGCGCCGTTTGCTCACCTCGGCCAGCTGCTCCTCGAGCTTGCCGCGCTTGCCGCGCGCCGCGGCCGCCGCCTTTGCCGCCGCCGCCGCCCGGTCGGCGCCGAAGCGCAGCTCCTCGGAGACGATCCGCGCCTTCAGTTCGGTTTCCTCGCGGTCGATCCGCGCGCCGATCTCGGCCGCCTGGGCCTGGCGCTTCAGCGGTCGGAGCCGCGCCCGCGCCTCGCGCTCGACGTCCAGCGCCCGGTCGAGGTTGTCGCGCGTCCCGCGCAGCTTCAGTTCGGCCCGCCGGCGCCGTTTGCGGTGCTTGCCGAGGCCCGCCGCCTCCTCGATCAGGAGTCGCCGTTCGCGCGGTTTCGAGTGGATGATCGACTCGACCCGACCCTGGCTGATCACCGAGTGCATCTCACGGCCGAGGTTGGTGTCGGAGAGGACGTCGGTGATGTCGGCGAGGCGCGCCCGCGCCCCGTTGAGGCGATAACCGCCGTCGCCGGAGCGGTCGAGCCGCCGCTCGACCGCGATTTCGGTGAAGTCGCTCGCCGCCCGCCCGTCGGAGTTGTCGATCACCACCTCGACCTGCGCTTCGCGCCGCTGGGCGGTGTTCTTGCCGCCCGCCGAGATCACGTCCTGCATCGAGGCACCGCGGATCGCCCCCGGGCTCTGCTCGCCGAGCGCCCAGAGCACCGCGTCGGTGATGTTGCTCTTGCCCGAGCCGTTCGGCCCGACGATCACGCTGACGCCGGGCGAGAACTCGAGGCTCACCCGCTCAGGGAAGGACTTGAAGCCCTTCATCGATATCGATCGCAGATACATACGTCCCTTCAGCTTCCTCCATCACCCGGACGAGAATCTGACTTCGGAAGGTCCCACTTTGCGGCCTGTCCGCTCACCCGCCCAGAGCCCGTAAGGCCTGCTCCGCGGCCACCTGCTCCGCCGCCTTCTTGCTCCTCCCCTCACCGGCCCCGACCTGTTCGGAGTCGACGATCGCCGCCACCTCGAATGTGCGTCGGTGCGGCGGGCCCGTGGCGGCCGTCACCTCGTAGCTTACGCGCGCCCCGCGCCGCGCCAAAAGCTCCTGCAAAGCGCTCTTGAAGTCGATCCGGGTCTCCGAGGCGAGCTCGATCCGCGGCTCGAACGCCGCCGCCACCGCAGCCGCCGTGCGCTCGAAGCCGAAGGCGACGTGGCAGGCGCCGATCAGTGCCTCGGTCGCCTCCGGCAGCGGCCGCTCGCCGTCGAGCAGGACCTCCGCCGGGATCGCCGCGGTGACGGCCTCGGGCTCGTTCGCCCGCAGCATCTCCGGCACCCCGAGCAGCCGCCCGACCGCCGCGCACGACACCCCGGAGACGGCCTGGTTGTGGATCTTCGTCAGACCCCCCGCGGCGACCTCGGGAAAGCGCCGGTAGAGCGCCCCGGCGACCGAGAGGCCGAGCACGCTGTCGCCGAGGAAGGCGAGCCGCTCGAAGGAGTCGATCCGCCGCTCGGTCCAGGAAGAGTGGGTGAGCGCCTGGCGGCGCAGGTCCTCGGGCAGATCGGAGATCAGCGTCGCCAGGGCGGCGACCGCCTCGCGCCCGACGGCGGGGTCGTCCGCCGGCGAGCCCTCCATCTCAGGCAGGCGCCCGCTCGAGGACGAAGGCGACCGCGTCGCCGACCGTCGAGATCCGGGTGGCCTCCTCCTCGGTGACCTTGATCCCGTAGCGGTCTTCCAGCTCCATCACCAGCTCGTAGAGGTCGAGCGAGTCGGCCTCGAGGTCCTCGCGGAAACGACTCCCCTCCTCGATCCGACCGGGATCGATTTCGAGCTCCTCGGCAAGGTGCTCGCGGACCAGGGTGATGACTTCGTCGCGCTCCATCGCCGGGATTATCGCGCAGTGTCCGCGTCGGCCGGGGCGGCGGCATCCTCGCCCGCCAGGGACGAACGCTCGGCATGTCCCTCGCGCAGCAGCGCCGCCGTGCGCCCCACGGCATCGACTTTGGCGGTGCGGGCGGCGAGCCGGACCGCGTTGGCGACGCCTTCCGGGCCGGAGGCGCCGTGGCCGACGATCGCGATCGAGCGCAGCCCGAGCAGGATCGCCCCGCCGGTGGTGTCGGGGTCGAACTTCTTGCGCAGCCCGCCCAGCGCCGGTTTCAGCAGCAGGCCGCCGGCGGCGGCGAGCACGTTCGTGTGGGCGACCTCGGAGATCGCCCCGGCCAGTTCCTTCGCCGCGCCCTCCATCACCTTCAGCGCCACGTTGCCGGTGAAGCCGTCGGTGACGACGACGTCGACCCTCGCCGCCGGCAGGTCGCCGCCCTCGATGTTCCCGGCGAAGTTGATACCCGGCGCCTCGGCCAGGATCCGGTGCGCCTCGACGATCTCCGGCCGGCCCTTGCCCGCCTCCTCGCCGACCGTGAGCAGGCCGACTGTCGGCTCGTGCACGTCGAGCACCGCGGCGCTGAAGGCGGCGCCGAGGAAGGCGAACTGGACGAGGTGCTGGGCGCGGACCTCGACGTTGGCGCCGACATCGAGGAAGAGCACCGGTTTGACCGGCGAGGGAATCTGGACCGCGAGCGCCGGCCGCTGCACGCCTTTGAGGCGGCGCAGGCCGAAGGTAGCAGCGGCCATCGTCGCCCCGGTCGAGCCGAGGCTGACCAGTGCCTGCGCGTTCCCCTCGGCGACGTCGGCGGCGGCGCGCACCACCGAGGCCTCCTTGCGGTCCC